>CAMNSD010000040.1 GCA_946554445.1 uncultured Lachnospiraceae bacterium
AAAGGTGCTTTCCTATTTCTTCTATTCTTTTTTCCTACAAAAACTTTACCCTAGCTTTCTTTTGGGAATAATTCCGAATCTCTTAACCCCGAATCCTTTCCATCACATACTCATAACCGCCTTCTCTATGCGGGATCATACATGCCGAGCAGTCCTTGATTCCCTTTCCGTTATACCGGAAATTCCCGCCGCATTTATCTCCCAGCGCATAGAGCGGACAATAGCAAAACAGGCAGTTAAACTCCTCTTCCTCTCCCACGGGATGGCAGGGATAATATTCGCAATCTTTATTACAGAAATATCTGGCGCTGTTTTTACTCATAGATAACCTCGTATGAAACAGGGCGCGGCTTACGCCACGCCCCATCTTATTTTTTATACACTCGGAGAATGCCGCTTTCCAGGCATTCTCTCAGGTGAAAGGAAGTTGCTTTGCAACTTCTAGTACTTCTTAGCGAAGCAGCCTTTGCTGCTGAGCTTTAGAAGTACTTTTCACCTTATTATTCTGCAATATCAGCATACATGAAATACCAGTAACCATATGCGGAATGCCACATTCCTGTGATCTTATCACTCTGTAACCAGAAGTCATTGTAATAAGCTACCGGAATACATCCGCCCTCTTCCATCAGAATGTCCTCTGCCTTATGAAGAGCCTCGGAACGCTCTTTCGTATCCAAGGTTGTTCTGGAAATATCCATTGCTGCATCGTAATCTGCATTGTTGAACTTACCATCGTTGTTACCGTTACTGGAGTAAAGCAGAACCAGCATGTTGGAAGGATCGCTGTAGTCACCTACCCAACCGTTACGGGATGCTTCGTAATCACCATTACGTCTCATAGGTGTGAAGCTTGCCCACTCAACGATATCTACCTGCAGCTCGATACCAAGCTCAGCCCATGCCTGCTGTAAATACTCAGCCACTACCTTGTGGTAACCTGCATCATTAGTAGAATAGGTGATGGTCGGGAAGCCTGCGCCATCCGGATAACCTGCATCTGCAAGGAGCTGTTTTGCTTCCTCAACATTTGCCTCGTGGTTTGCTGTGTCAATATAAGGCTTGCCGCCGTTTGCATTGTCCATGAACTGTGAACCGTCTGTATCAATCCAGCCGGGGCCCATGAAGTTGCTTGCCGGAGAGTAAGTACCCTGCATCAATGTGTTAGCCACATACTCACGGTCGATTGCAAGACTTAATGCCTTACGAACCTTCGCATCTGTGAAAGGCTCTTTCTGTGTATTCAGACTCAGATAGTAGGTACCGATGATCGGATCTACATAAAACTCCGGATTTCCTGTCAGGGAAGGAATCTCCTCTGTCGGAACGTCCTTGATAAAGAGTACTTCACCAGTCTGGTATGCACTGTAAGAAGCGGCGGGATCCTCAATCAGATTGAACTTAATAGCATCAAGCTTCACTGCATCCGCGTTCCAGTAATTAGGGTTCTTGGTGCACATGATATAAGAACTGGGAACCCACTCGGAAATATAGAAGGGCCCATTACAGATATAAGTATCTGCTGCTACTGCCCAACCGTCACCGTTAGCGTCTACAGTTGCCTGCTGTACAGGGCTCAAGGTAGCAAATGCTGCCAGGGAACCGAAGTAAGAGCAGGGAGAAGAAAGATGTACCACGAAAGTGGAATCATCAGGAGCCTCCACACCAAGTGCTTCCAGGTTTCCGCCGATTGCATCCGCATAGCCGTCTACCATACCAAGAACAGTCTCAGCATAAGGTGCTGCTACCATCGGATCGCAGACACGGCGCCAGCTGTATACAAAATCATTTGCTGTAAGGGCAGAACCGTCAGACCACTTCAGACCGTCTCTTAAATGGAATGTCCATGTAAGACCGTCCTCAGAAATCTCCCAGCTTTCCGCCTGACCAGGAGCAAGGCTTCCATCCTCAGCTACTGTCAAAAGGCACTCAAATGTGTGTAAGATCATATTACCGCCATCAACAGCACTGTTCAGTGCCGGATCAATGGTCTCAGGGTTGGGGCCGATCTGTACAGACAGAACCTTGCCGCCCTCTGTGGTTGCTGCCGGTGCTTCTGTACCTGCGCTGTCTCCTGTGGCAGCATCGCCCGCTGTATCGCCGGACTCTGTGGCAGGTGTGGTAGTCGTATTATTATCGGAACCACCGCACGCTGTCAGGCCAACGACCATAGCAGCCGCCATCATAAGCGCGATTACTCTTTTTTTCATAATCGTTTCCTCCTCGTATATAATTTTAATAACTCACTTTAAAGGTTTACCACATCTAGTTGCACTTGTCAATATGGTGACATGCGGAAAAATGGCCTTTTTCCACTTCTCTCCACTCCGGCACCTGGGCCGCGCACCGTTCATCCGCATAAGGACACCGGGTACGGAAGGCACATCCGGAAGGCGGATTTAAGGGACTCGGCACATCTCCCTCCAGCACAATACGCTGGCTGGCTCTGGCCTGTTTAGGATCTGCAATAGGGATTGCGGAAATCAGGCTTTTGGTATAGGGATGCAAAGGGCGGTCTATCAGTTCATAGCTGTCCGCCAGTTCCACCATTCTCCCCAGATACATGACGCCGATACGGTTGGAAATATGCTTCACCGCCGACAGGTCATGGGCAATGAACAGGTATGTCAGTCCCATCTTCTCCTGCAAGTCCTCAAACATGTTGATGACCTGCGCCTGGATGGACACATCCAATGCTGAGATTGGCTCGTCACAGACGATAAATTCCGGATGTACCGCCAATGCCCTGGCAATACCCACACGCTGTCTCTGTCCGCCGGAGAACTCATGGGGATAACGGTTTGCATGTTCGGAATTTAATCCTACTCGTTCCAGAATACTGATGATTCTCTCAAAGCGCTCCTCTTTATTCGCCGCCAGTTTATGGACATCAATCGCTTCTCCCACGATATCGCCCACCGTCATACGGGGATCCAAACTCGCATAGGGATCCTGGAACACAATCTGCATCCGTTTCCGGTAAGGCAGCATATCTGCATACTGCTTCTTCTCCACATCAAAAACCACATCGCCGTCAAAGGTGAATCTGCCGCCCGTAGGCTCATAAAGCCTTAACATGGTACGTCCGGTGGTGGTCTTGCCGCAGCCGGACTCTCCTACCAGCCCCAGGGTCTCTCCCTTATCTATATAGAAGGAAACATCCTCCACTGCCCGGACAAATTTTTTGTGTTTGCCAAATCCTCCCGCCGGGAAATACTGACGCAGATGTTCTATCTCAATCAAATGCTCACTCATGGGACGCTCCTTTCTCAAACTCTTCTTTCTGGTTCAACCAGCACTGCGTATAATGCACATCCCCAAAAGCAGATACCGGCGGCATTTCCCGCAGACAAATCTTCATGGCCGCATCGCACCTGGGTGCAAAAGGACAGCCCTCAGGCGGATTTAAAAGGTCTACCGGCGTTCCCTCGATGGGAATCAGTCTCTCATGCTCCTTCGTATCCAATCTCGGGATGGAACGGATCAGTCCCTTGGTATACTGATGTTTTGGATGGTAAAAGATATCGTCTGTGGTGCCATACTCCACAATCCGGCCGGCATACATAACCGCAATACGCTCACACATGCTTGCCACCACGCCCAGATCATGGGTGATCATAATAATCGCCATACCCAGCTTATCTTTCAGTTCCATCATCAGCTCCAGGATCTGTGCCTGAATGGTCACATCCAGGGCGGTGGTGGGTTCGTCTGCAATCAGAAGTTTCGGCTCGCAGGCCAGGGCAATGGCAATCATCACACGCTGGCGCATACCGCCCGACAATTCATGGGGATACTGTTTTAAACGTTTATCCGGTTCATTGATTCCCACCAGTTCCAGAAGTTCTTTCGCACGGGCCTTCGCCTGTTTACTGTCCTTATCCGTGTGCAGCTTAATCACTTCCGTGATCTGATTGCCAATGGTGTACACCGGATTTAAACTGGTCATCGGATCCTGGAAAATAATGGAAATCTCATTGCCGCGGATTTTCCGCATCTCCTTGTCCGTCATTTTTTCAATCTGATGTCCGTTAAAGTGCAGTTCTCCGCCCAGAAGCTTACCCGGATGCGCCGTCAGCCCCATCAGACTGTAAGCTGTAACAGACTTACCGGAACCGCTCTCGCCCACGATTCCCAGCACTTCTCCTTCTTTCAACTGAATGGATACATCATTTAAGGCCTTTACCTCCCCTGCGGGAGTGAAGAAAGAAAGTCTTTCGTTTTTAATATCTACAAGGTATTCTGCCATCTTCTCATACTCCCTTCTCTAATTTTTCAGCTTCGGATCAAAAGCATCTCTTAACCCATCACCAAACAAGTTAAAGCTCAGAATAATCAAACTGATCAAAAGAGCCGGAATAAACAGCAGATACGGATAGGTCTGCATACCGTTGATCGCATCGCTGGCCAGACTGCCCAAGGAAGGAAGCGGCACTGCCACACCCAAACCTAGGAAACTTAAGAAACTCTCCGTAAAAATGGAGGAAGGAATCTGCAGAGTCGTGGTTACGATTAGAGTTCCGATACAGTTGGTCAAAAGATGCTTCTTGATAATTCTGCCGTTCCCTACACCCAGGGCCCTTGCCGCCGTCACATACTCACTCTCTTTGAGCATAAGTACCTGACTTCGCACCATTCTCGCCATACCTACCCAGTAGAGCAGGGCAAACACGATGAAGATACTGATCAGGTTCTCACCCACTACATTAACCCAGTGGAATCCTGGTACACTTTCTCCCAGAGTGGTCAACGGCACCTTTAATGTAAAAGACAACAGAACAATCAGTAGAATATCGGGTACCGTATATATGATATCCACAATACGCATCATCACCAGATCTACCGTGCCGCCGAAAAAGGCTGCAATGGAACCATATGCAGATCCGATGACCAGGATGATTGCTGTAGCAATCAGACCTACTAACAGGGAGATGCGGCTTCCCATCATCACACGGATTGCATAGTCACGCCCCATCTTATCCGTGCCGAAGACATGGGGAAATACGCTTTCCCCCGCATCAATCCTGGCCTGTTCCTCCTGGGAATACTCCATGGGCGCCAGGTTGTTGGCTCCCTTAATCTGTTCCTTATAGGTGTAAGGATAAAATGACGGAACAATAAAGGAGAATATCATCACCAGAATGATCACTACCAAAGAAACCATGGCCACCTTATTTTTCCGAAGACGTCTGAAACCATCTTTCCAGAACCCCACGCTCTCGCGCATGATAACCTGGCTCTGTTTCTCTTCCTCCGTTGCCGGCAGGAAATCTTCCGGTTTGAGTTTTAACTGAAAACTTAAAGGATTTTCTTTCATTTTTGCATCATGCCTTTCTTAAATATCTGTACAGTTTGCATCTACTTATTTTAACTTGATCCGAGGATCCACAATCTTATAGACGATATCCACAACCACGTTCATGATAATAACTAAAGTTGCAAGGAAAATCGTGGTCCCCATGATAAGTGTATAGTCACGTCCATTGATCGCCTTGATAAACTCGCCGCCCAGACCGGGGATTACGAATATCTTCTCCACCACGAAACTTCCTGTAATGGTGTAGGCGAGCATCGGTCCCACATAAGTAACAACTGGCAGGATTGCATTACGCAGTGCGTGTTTAAATAAAATCTTGCCGCCGGCAAGTCCCTTGGCGCGAGCAGTCCGCATGTAATCCTGTCCCAGCACATCCAGCATGGAAGAACGCATCAGCCGCATAATATAGGCCGTCGGGTAGAAGGAAAGCGCTATCACCGGCATAATATAATGCTTCGCTGTCTCCAACCCCATCGTTGGCAGTACTCCCAGCTTTACACCGAAGAAATACATCAGCACCGTACAAATTACGAAACTTGGCACTGCAATACCGCAGGTAGCCACCACGCTGATCACACTGTCTGCCGCCTTGCCGCGATTTAAAGCTGCCACACATCCCAGCGGAATTCCCAGAGTCAGGGCCACCAAGACGGAAAGCCCCCCCACTCTTGCCGATACCGGGAACTTCATGGAAATGATGGACATAACGGTACGGCCTCTCTGCTTTAAGCTGTCACCGAAATCTCCGTGTGCCGCAGATGTGACATAATTTAAATACCGCTGGAACATTGGCTTATCCAGGCCATATTTCGCTTCCAGCGCCGCCTGTGCCTGGGGGCTGATCGCTTTTTCCGATAAGAACGGGCCGCCCGGCACCAGATTCATAAGGAAAAAGGTGAGTGTGGCAACCGCCCAGATTGTCACGATCGCCAATAAGATTCTCTTTACAATGTACTTCGCCATGCTAAAACTTCCTTTCTAACAATTTCGCGCGCCGCCGTTTCACCGCGCCTGCCGTCTTTACTGCTTCTTTGCGCCTGCCGCTTCCTGCCCAATCTTCATGGTAAGACCAATCCGCTTTTTGGCAAAGTCTACTGTCAGCACCTGTACATCCACCACATCGCCGACACTGACTGCCTCTAACGGGTGTTTGATGTACTTGTCCGTAATCTGGGATATATGTACCAGTCCGTCCTGGTGCACCCCAATATCCACGAACACGCCGAAATCAATCACGTTACGTACCGTTCCCTTTAAGATCATGCCGGGTTTTAAGTCCTTCATATCCAGCACATCACTTCGAAGGATCGGTGCAGGCATATCGTCACGGGGATCCCTGGCCGGTTTCTCAAGTTCTGTTAAAATGTCCATCAGCGTAATCTCACCGATGCCAAGTTCCTCCGCAAGTTTCTTTTTATCTTTGATCTTCTTAGCCAAACTGCTCACCGCAGCTTCTTTTGTATCCTGTGTTTTTGCATTATTGACATTAGTGTCACTTTCCTGTGTTTCCAGATTCATACCGCCCATAGCCGCCGCCAGCGCCTTCCCCATGGCCGTATTGGTGTTGCGAATCACAATCTTGGACTGCCGAGGCTTTTTCTCTTTCACAGGAGCTGCCTTCTTACCATTCTGTTTCTGCGCGGCTGCCTTCTTCTGGGCTTCCCTCACATCCTCCATGGTAAGGCCAAGTTTTTCTAACAGTTTCTCAGCCGCCTCATAGGATTCCGGATGAACGCTGGTGGCATCCAACGGATTATCGCCATCCGTGATGCGCATAAAGCCAGCACACTGCTCATAAGCTTTCGGCCCCAGTTTCGCCACTTTCAAAAGCTGTGCACGATTCTTAAAACGGCCATTGGTCTCCCGGTAATCCACGATATTCCGGGCAATCACCTTGGTCACGCCAGAAACATATTCGAGAAGAGATGCGGAAGCCGTATTTAAATCCACGCCGACGCGGTTCACACTGTCCTCCACTACGCCGCCAAGAGCTTCGCTCAACTTCTTCTGATTCATATCATGCTGATATTGTCCCACGCCGATAGACTTAGGATCGATCTTCACAAGTTCCGCAAGCGGATCCTGTAATCTTCTTGCAATAGACGCCGCGCTTCTCTGGCCCACATCAAAATTCGGAAATTCTTCTGTAGCCAGCTTGCTGGCAGAATAGACAGACGCCCCCGCCTCATTGACGATCACGTACTGCACCGGTACATCCAGTTCTTTGATCAGTTCCACAATCACCTGCTCAGATTCCCTCGATGCCGTACCGTTACCCACGGAGATCAAAGACACATTATATTTTTTGATCAGTTTTTTCAGTTCCGCCTTGGCCTGCTCTACTTTATTCTGGGGTGCTGTCGGATAAATCACTTTGGTGTCAAGCACTTTGCCTGTCTCATCCACCACCGCCAGCTTACATCCCGTACGGAACGCCGGATCCCAGCCCAGAACCACCTTCCCCTTGATGGGCGGCTGTAGGAGCAGCTGCTCTAAATTCTTACCAAATACGGATATGGCGCCATCTTCCGCCTTCTCCGTCAGATCATTCCTGATCTCCCGTTCAATAGCCGGCGCGATCAGCCTGTCATAACTGTCGGCAATCGTTTCCTCTAAAAGAGGTGATGTGACAGGATTGTCATTTTTAATCGTCTTCGTCCGCAAAAACTGTAAAATCCGCTCCCTGGGCGCTTCCACCTTCACTGTCAGGAACTTTTCATTCTCTCCGCGATTGATCGCCAACGTCCTATGACCAGCGACTTTACTGATAGGCTCCTCATACTGATAATACATCTCATAGACGCTTTCCGCCTTCTCGTCCCTAGCCGTACTGGTGAGACTGCCCTCTTTCATGGTGATATCACGAATATAAATACGGTAATCCGCCTCATCAGAAATCATCTCCGCAATGATATCCTTCGCGCCCTGTACAGCTTCCTCTATGGTCTTCACTGCTTTGGCCGCATCTTCATCTTCATGGATATATTTGGCCGCCTCTTCTTCAATAGGCACTGTAGTCTCCTGCGTCAGGATAAACTCCGCCAGACCGTCAAGCCCCTTCTCCTTCGCCACACTGGCGCGGGTTTTTCTCTTGGGCCGGTAAGGGCGGTATAAGTCTTCCACTACCACCATGGTCTCTGCCGCCACGATCTTCTCTTTCAACTCGTCCGTCAGCTTGCCTTGCTCTTCTATGCTCTTTAATACCTGCTCTTTTTTCTCCTCCAAATTGCGCAGATAAGTCAGTCTCTCATGAAGGTCTCTCAACACCTCATCGTTCAAAGAGCCTGTAGCCTCTTTCCGGTAACGGGCAATAAAGGGAATGGTGTTGCCCTCATCGATCAAATTTACCGCAGCCTCAACCTGCCATTTTTCAACTTTCAACTCTTCCTTTAACTTAAGAATAATGTCCATAACCTAACTCCAATTTGTTCTTAATAGTTCAGTACTCTGCTGTGCTAAAGTGCTAATGCATTTCAAATACTCCGGCACATCTTGCAACTGCTCCATTGATAAAATCAAGAGCATACTGCCCTCATTTTTACACTAACGTTAATATTATACAGGATTTATGCCAAAGCCGCAACTCCCTAAAATTTAACATTTTTATTATTTTGGGGCTTATTTCTTCCGCAGACGGATGACAGGGTAAAAGAAAAGGCCTCCTTTCGGTAAGCCTTTTCTAATTCTGCCGCCTTATTTTAGTCGATGTTCCTCCCTACAGATTTGCTTTTTCACGAAAGTCTGAAATGTTCTCCGCTTTCATCGCTGTCTGAAACCAGCGGTCCAGGGTTTCATTGCTTTTCTCGGATTTTATTTTGTCTGTGAGGTCCTGCGGGAGTTTTTTGTTGGTGTTAATATGTTTCAATAGTTGTATAATGGACTCTGCTTTACCTTCTTTCCGTCCTCTCGCCTCACCAATGGCAATACCTTCATCCCTCACATACTCGTCCTCGTCCCAACGATCTCTCTTCGCCCGCCAATAATCATCATATATCCAGCGCAATGTCCTGATCAGTCCCATCTGTCTTACCACCAGCTTCCTTTGTGTGTAATGTTTCTGTCTGTACACCTGCATCTCTGTCCGAACAGAACCAACTTAGGTACTTTAGAATCGCCTTCGGTACTTTCATGCGTCTGCCTGAAAACATTTCAAGTCTGCCAAAGAACCGCCCGTCTCAGAATCTCCTGCTTTTAAATGTAATTGGTTTGAATTTAAAAGCATAGATTTTCTGAAAAGTAAGAATGTTTGATTTGACACATTATTGTTATCTAGAAATTGTTATGCTTTGAGAGTATTATAGATGGGATATTCCAGCTTGTCAAGCACAATTTACAACACCCTTCCTGCATCCCCTCAACTTTTATCTGGTCTTTCCCCTGCAACCGTGTTATAATAGACGCATACTTAGCAATCTGCTTCTTACGCAATTTAAAAATTTACAGGATCTGTCTATATAACACAACAACTTCAAAGCAACCGGAGGCATTATAGATTATTATGGATTATCAATCAAATAATCAATCCGGCGATCCGCAAAACACCGGAACGCCTTATAATAATACAACTAACAGCGGGAATCCCTACAATGACACTCCTGTCAACAATGAGAATCCGTATGGCGATACCTCAGCAAATACCACTGCGTCATATGATAATGACTCCCGTCAGAGCGGGAATTCCTATGGCAATCTACAGAATGATAACACTCCTTACGGCGGCATGCCAAATAATGGAAACCCATACGGCAATGCCCCCGCAAGCAATGGCAGTCCGTATGGAAACAATACTTATAGCAACGGGAATCCGTACAATAATATGGCCAATGGACAGAACCCCTATGGAAATGCTGCCAATAACGGAAATCCATATGGAAATTCTCCATACAATAATACGAACCCGTATCATAATCCATACAATAACAGAAATCCCTACCCCAATCCCTATTACAACGGGAATCCGTATGGCAGTATCGGTGCAAAAATCGTAAGTCCCCAGAAGACTAAAGGAGAAGGCATGGCAACGGCGGCAATGATACTGGGTATCATCAGTTTGATCAGTCTGTTGTTACTGCACATTTACATTCCTTTTCTGGTTGGCGGCGTTGGCATTATCTTGGCTGTCCTGTCCAAAGGCAAGGCCAAAAAAATGATTGGCAAAGCCAAAGCTGGTCTCATTTGCTGTATCACCGGACTTGCATTAGACGTTACCCTTTGTGTTTTCAGCGTTTATCTGGTATTTGCCCTTCCGGACATCATGCCGGAAATGGTAGATGAAGTCAACAAGATGTGCGAAGAACAATATGGTATGACCTACGAAGAACTGATGGATGAAATATATGAAATGTGGGATATTGAACCTTAATGGCCGAGTATACCGAAGAAACTTGGACTTCCCATATCAAGAATGGAGGTTATGAATCATATGATGATTGGTCAGATTACAAACCCTTATTTATATAACGCATATACCGCTTACACAAATCCTTCAGTTTCTGCTTCTAGTCAGGGACAAAATACAGGCGCTGAGGAAGCTGCATCCGCTGCTATGCCCGGCGTATCTTCCAATCCGGAAGAAGAGGGGCGCGTCATTATCCGTAATCCCGGTGAGTCCACCAAAAAACAGGCAGGCAAGAAGTCTTCCCCCGCGGAATGTGAGACCTGCAAAAACCGGAAATATCAAGACGGCTCCGATGAAGACGTGTCTTTTAAAAGCCCATCGCACATAGATCCCAACGCCGCAGCTTCCCGTGTGAGAAGCCACGAGCAGGAACATGTGAGTAATGCTTATAAAAAGGCGGCTGAAAATAACGGTAAAGTAATGTCCTGTAACGTGTCCATCCGCACGGACATCTGTCCGGAATGTGGGCGCACTTATGTGTCTGGCGGCACTACCGCCACACAGATCAAATATTATAATGAAGAAAATCCTTATCAAAAAGAAATGAAATCCTCCGATGCAGCTAACAAATACCGGGGTATGAACCTGGATATTGCATGTTAACATTCATCGGAGTCAGGAGTTTTATATGAATACATTCAAATCCTCTGCAGAACTGAAGGCTTCTGCAAAAGAAAAAATGTTCGGCCATTACGGTACTGCCGTAGGGGCCGTCCTTATCATTATGTGTATCATTGGTTCTCTCACAGGCATGACGGAATGGCTGGTAGATATAACCACCGTAGCCGGCATTGTCATTTATTATGCCATCTCATTTTTAATTTCACTGTTGTCTGGCTTATTTACCTCCGGCACAACATATCTGTACCTAAAAATTATCTGCGGCAGACCGGTCTCTGTCAGAGATGTTTTCTATGGCTTCACTCTCTGCCCAAACAAAACGATCCTCATGCAGGGATGGATTTCTCTGATCACCTATATTGCAAATATCCCGATGATCGTTTTGAGTTACCGTTTTATTAATGCTTCTGAATCAGAACTTCTGAAACTGATGCTCCCCTATGCACTATGTATCATTCTCTCAGGCGTAGTCTCTACAATACTAGGCCTTTTATATGCCTTGGTTTTTTATCTGCTCCACGATTTTCCACAATATTCCACCAGAGAACTGCTTGCCAAAAGCCGTCATCTGATGCGCGGTCATAAGGGAAGACTGTTCTATATATATGTCAGCTTTGTTCCATTATTTTTGGTTGCAATCCTTTCCTGCGGTATTGGACTTTTGTGGTTGGTTCCCTATATCAATGCGACGCAGACGGAGTTCTTCTTGGATCTGATTCAGAATAAGCAAAACTAATCTTTACGCGCATATCAATTCTTACAACAATCACTAAAGTGATTATTATAAAAGCATTGCAAAACAGATATTTTCATCTGTTCTGCAATGCCTTTCTTGTTCATTTATTATTTTCGAGAAATATGGCCTATCCTGCCGCAAAACTTACAGCAACAACCCATATTTACATTTAACTATTGATCCACCGCAGATACGCATTGATAAACGGATCGATTGCCCCGTCCATCACCGCATCCACATTGCCGGACTCCTCGTTTGTCCGATGATCCTTTACCATCGTATAGGGCTGCATCACATAGGATCTTATCTGGTTTCCCCAGCCAATCTCCTTCACATCTCCGCGGATATCCGACAGCTTCTCCGCGTTCTCTTCCTGCTTTAACATATAAAGCTTTGCCTTCAGCATCTGCATCGCCTTATCCTTGTTCTGGAACTGGGAACGCTCATTCTGACAAGTAACCACGATTCCCGTTGGAAAATGCGTAATACGAATAGCCGATGAAGTCTTGTTGATATGCTGACCGCCCGCGCCGCTGCTTCGATAGGTATCAATACGAATATCTTCATCTTTTACTTCCACATCCACATCTTCCTCGATATCCGGCATCACGTCCAGGGACACGAAGGATGTCTGCCGCTTACCCTGCGCATTAAAAGGCGAGATCCGCACCAACCTGTGTACTCCCTTCTCCGATTTCAGATATCCATAGGCATTTTCCCCGTTAATCTGGAAAGTTACGGATTTGATGCCCGCTTCATCGCCGTCCAGATAATCTATCACTTCCAGAGAATACCCTTTGCGCTCCGCCCATCTGGTATACATGCGGTAAAGCATGCTGCACCAGTCACAGCTTTCTGTGCCGCCTGCGCCAGCATTTAATTTAAGGATCGCATTGTTCTTATCGTACTCTCCGGATAAGAGCGTACTGATCCGAATATTTTCAAAGGTCTCTTTGAAGGAAGTAAGTTCCTCCTCGATATCCGGAATGATCGCCGGATCGTTGTCTTCATACCCCATCTCAATCAGCGTCAGGATATCCTCATACTGACCGGACAGACCGTCCATGGTCTCCACCACGTCCTTGAGCTGCTTAGATTCCCGCATCTTCTGGTTGGACTTCTCCGGATCATCCCAGAAACCGGGGGCCTGCATCTCCATCTCTAATTCTTCAATCCGCTTCACTTTGCCAGCGAGGTCAAAGTGAATCCCTCACTTCCGCTAAGGGACTTTCATAACTTAAAAGCTCGGATTTCATATTATCCAATTCAACCACCTAACGTCACCTTCTTTCTATTTTCTACCGCAGCACTGCTTATACTTCTTCCCACTTCCACAAGGGCAGGGATCGTTAGGATATACCTTAGCCTCCATACGTTTTACAGGGCCTTTCTGTAAGGTATCGTCCTTATTCGTGCCAGTCACCTTCGCTACCTGTTCTCTCTCCACTTTCTGCTCGATCCGCACACGGAAGAGAAGCCTTACCGTTTCCTCTTTGATGTTCTGCGTCATATCATCAAACATCTCATAACCGTTCAGTTTATATTCCACCAGCGGATCCTTCTGCCCGTATGCCTGCAGGCCTGCGCCCTGACGGAGCTGATCCATATCATCGATATGATCCATCCACTTCCTGTCGATCACCTTTAACAGGATAACGCGCTCAATCTCACGGATTGCCTCCGGCTCCGGAAATTCCACTTCTTTGCTCTCATATAACTTCACGGCCTCTTCTTTTAACTGCTGCTTCAAGCTGTTTTTCTTCGGGTGATTTACCCGCGCGGCAGTCACCGGCTGCAGAGGAATGGTGGGCAGAAGCAGGGTATTTAACTCGTTGAAATCCCAGTCCTCAAAATCTGTGTCATCCCCGATGCAGATATCCACACAGTTTTCTGTGATATCCGTGATCATCTTGTAGATGGCATCCCGCATACTCTCGCCGTCCAGTACGCGTCTTCTCTCCTCGTAGATGATCTCTCTCTGTTCGTTCATCACCTGATCGTACTCAAGCAAATTCTTTCTGATGCCAAAGTTATTGTTCTCAATCTTCTTCTGGGCTGTCTCGATGGCCTTGGTCAGGGCGGAATGCTCAATCTCCTGCCCTTCCGGGATGCCCAGGGCATTGAACATGGAAATCATCCTGTCGGAACCAAAAAGCCTCATCAGGTCGTCTTCCAGAGAAATGTAGAACCGTGATTCACCGGGATCTCCCTGACGGCCGCTTCGACCGCGCAGCTGATTGTCAATACGCCTGGACTCATGCCGCTCCGTACCGATGATCATCAGACCGCCTGCCGCTCTCGCCTCGTCGTCCAACTTGATATCTGTACCACGGCCAGCCATATTGGTGGCAATGGTCACTGCCCCATGGATACCGGCATCCGCCACGATCTCCGCCTCCATCTCATGGAACTTGGCGTTCAGCACTTTATGTTCGATACCGTTTCTCTTTAAGATACCACTTAGTTCCTCGGAAGCATCAATATTGATCGTACCCACCAGCACAGGCTGACCTTTGGCATGGGCTTCCTGCACGGCATGTAAGATTGCTTTCAACTTCTCTTTTCTTGTCTTATAGACGGAATCCTGATGATCGATACGGGCCACTGGTTTATTGGTGGGAATCGCCACCACATCCATGCCGTAAATATCACGGAACTCTTTTTCCTCCGTGAGGGCCGTACCGGTCATACCTGCTTTTTTCTCAAATTTATTAAAGAAATTCTGAAAGGTGATAGTGGCAAGCGTCTTGCTCTCCCGCTTCACCTTTACATGTTCCTTCGCCTCGATAGCCTGATGCAGACCATCGGAATAACGGCGGCCTGGCATGATACGTCCGGTGAACTCGTCCACGATCAAGACCTGATCGTCCTTCACCACATAATCCTGATCACGGAACATCAGATTGTGCGCCCGCAACGCCAAAATGATATTGTGCTGAATCTCCAGGTTATCCGGATCCGCCAGGTTTTCTATCTGGAAGAAGCGCTCTACCTTGCTCACGCCCTGGGCTGTCAGGTTCACGACCTTATCCTTTTCATTAACGATAAAGTCTCCGGTCTCCTCCCGTTCCACACCCATGATGGCATCCATCTTGGTCAGTTCTTCCATATCAGCGCCGCGGGTAAGCTGTTTGGCCAGAATATCACATGCCTCGTACAGTTTTGTGGACTTACCGCTCTGTCCGGAAATAATCAGGGGTGTCCGCGCCTCATCAATCAATACGGAGTCCACCTCATCGATCACTGCATAGTGCAGTTCCCGCAGCACCAGCTGTTCTTTATAGATAACCATGTTATCACGCAGATAATCAAAACCCAATTCATTGTTGGTCACATAGGTGATATCGCAGTTATAGGCCTCCCTGCGCTCCTCCGGCTTCATATCGTTTAGGACAACACCTACTTTTAAGCCCAGGAACTCATGGACCTGTCCCATCCACTCCGCATCACGCTTTGCCAGATAATCATTGACCGTGACGACATGCACACCCCGGCCCTCCAGGGCATTCAGATACGCCGGCAGAAGACAGGTCTGTGTCTTACCTTCACCAGTCCTCATCTCTGCGATACGTCCCTGATGCAGGACGATACCGCCAATCAGCTGTACCCTGTAATGCTCGGTGTTGAGGATCCTTCTGGCCGCCTCCCTGACCACGGCATACGCTTCCGGTAACAGGTCATCCAAAGTCTCCCCTTGTGTCAGTCTTTTCTTAAACTCTTTCGTCTTGTCACGCAACTGCTCATCAGGCAATTCCATCATCGCAGGACGTAAACTCTCGATCTTATCCACCAGACCACTGATGCGCTTGATCTCCCGCTCACTATGCGTTCCAAATATTTTCTGTACTACGCTCATGGTTTCCTCATCTCTCTAAATTAAATCAATTAGCGATTCCGCACAGAAAATGCCTCTTTTCAGGCATTCTCATGTTTTTAGTATACCATCGGCTTCTCTTCGCCGTTCAATACTCTCAAACCGCCTTGTACAAGAGCCATCAACTCATCCTCACCAGGATAAACGGTCACAGGCGCAATCCAGCCCGCTTTCTCTTTCAAGCCCGTGGTCACCGCCTTATCATAGGCGATACCACCGGTCATGATGATCTGATCCACTTTACCGTTTAAGACACACGCCATGGAACCAATATCTTTGGCCACCTGAGTAATGAACGCTTCTCTCACTTCCTCAGCCTTCTTGTCCCCGTTATCTACCATCTTCTGCACATCTCTCATATCGTTGGTGCCACAGTAAGCATTGAAGCCGCCGCCGCCCACAAATTTCTTGTAAACTTCCTGCTGGGTGTATTTGCCGGAGAAACACATCTTAATCAAGGCGCCGCTGGGTACTGCGCCCGCTCTTTCGGGTGAGAATGCGCCGTCACCGTCAAGGGCATTAAACACATCCACTACCTTGCCCATCTTATGAGCGCCTACGGACACGCCACCGCCCATATGAACCACGATCAGATTGAGGGTATCATAAGCCTTGCCGCATTCTTTGGCATAGCGTTTCGCTACCGCCTTCTGATTCAGAGCATGGAATACACTGGTTCTGGGAAGTTCCGGCACACCAGAATATCTGGATATCGGATCTAATTCATCCACCACCACAGGATCTACGATGTAAGAAGGTTTTCCGATAGAATCGCCAATCTCTCTTGCCAGAATACCGCCTAAGTTAGAAGCATGAGGTCCCTGCACGCCAATCTTTAAGTCCTCTAACAAATCATCGGTAACCGCATAAGTACCACCCGGAATCGGCTTTAACATACCGCCGCGTCCCACCACCATATCGAGGGAATTAATATCGAAATTCTTCTCTTTCAACAGGTTCTCAATGATATTTCTGCGAAAATCCTTCTGATCCACAATCTTCTCAAACTGCGCAATCTCCTCAGTGGAATGACGAAGCGTCTCTTCAAACAATAAGGTCTCATCCTCAAAAACACCGATCTTAGTGGATGTGGAACCGGGATTGATAATCAAACTTTTCACTGCCATGTTATTGTCCTCCTATTATATGGAATCAATTCATTTTGGACATCGCTTCCGCCATTACAGCGCCCAAAGCGATGGAATTTACCTTGGTCTCAAATTCATCGGAACGAGACGTCAGAATGACCGGCGCCTTCGTACCTGTGAGGATATTGCCATTCTTGACTTTGGCCGTGTGTACAAGACATTTGTACACCAAATTACCCGCATGGATATCCGGGAAGAGCAGTACGTCTGCGTCACCCACGATCTTTCTGTCCTCTGCGCCTTTATGCTTGGCTGCCGCAGGATCGATGGCCAAATCCAAGGAAAGCGGTCCGTCCACGATACAGCCCGTAATCTTGCCCTCCTCACACATCTTCGTCAGTTCATCTGCTTCCACAGTAACCGGCATCTTCGGATTCACTACTTCCACTGCTGCAAGCGGCGCCACCTTGGGATTCGGAATACCGCAGGCATGACATACATCCACCGTATTCTCGATGATATGCACTTTTTCCTCCAGAGAAGGATAAGTCAGGAAAGCCACATCCGATAAGAACAACAGGTGATCCACACCCTCTACCTCAAATACGCATACATGGGAGAGTGTCTTGCCTGTCCTTAAGCCCACTTCCTTATCAAGCACACTCTTTAAGAAAGATTTTGTGTCAATCAGGCCCTTCATATACATGTTGGCCTTACCTGTATGTACCAGTTCCACTGCCTTTAAAGCCGCCGTATAGTCATCTTTTTCATCAATAATTTCGAAGCCGCTTAAGTCCATGTTGATGGAAGCAGCCACTTCTTTGATCTTATCCGCATCGCCCACCAGAATCGCATCCGCGATGTTTCGCTCTTTCGCCGCCGCTACGGCCTCCAAGACCGCACTGTCCTGGGCTACAGCTACAGCCACTTTTTTGACGCTGCACTCAGATACTTTAGATAACAAATCATTAAAACTTTTGCTCATTTTACCGCACGCTCCTTTGTCTATTTTTTCAAAAAAGTAAATTTGCTTTGCAAATTAACTTTGCGAGAACCGCTTCACGGCCTCGGAATACCCCATAGAATCATACCACTATCAAGGCAAAAAGTCAAAAAATCCCAGCCGATCAGTGGTGGAACAATCTGATGCCCGTAAAGCACATGGTCATCCCATACTTATCGCAGGTCTCAATCACATTGTCGTCCCGCACGGAACCGCCCGGCTGCGCTACGTATTTGACGCCGCTCTTATGCGCTCTCTCGATATTGTCTCCGAAGGGGAAGAAGGCATCTGATCCAAGTGACACACCTGTCATTTTATCAAGCCATGCCCGTTTTTCTTCTCTGGTGAACACCTCTGGCTTTACCTTAAAAGTCTTCTGCCATGCGCCTTCCGCCAGCACATCCATATAGTCCTCGCCAATATAAAGGTCAATGGCATTGTCTCTGTCGGCGCGCCCGATGCCGTCCGCAAACTGTAATCCCAGCACCTGGGGAGACTGACGTAAAAACCAGTTGTCTGCCTTGGAGCCAGCCAGTCTGGTACAATGGATCCTGGACTGCTGCCCGGCGCCGATGCCGATAGCCTGTCCGCCCTTAACATAGCACACGGAATTAGACTGTGTGTATTTCAGGGTGATCATGGCAATGGCCAAGTCAATCTTCGCCTGCTCCGGCAGGTCCTTTGACTGTGTTACGATATTATCAAAGAAATGTTCATCTATCTTCAGTTCATTCCTGCCCTGCTCAAAGCTGATCCCATAAACCTGCTTCACTTCCGTGGGAGCCGGCACATAAGATGCGTCAATCTCAATGACGTTATAGGCGCCCTTTTTCTTGGCCTTCAGGATTTCCAGAGCCTCCGGTTCATAGCCCGGCGCAATGACGCCATCGGACACTTCCCTCTTGATAATCTTAGCGGTGGCCACATCGCAGACATCCGACAGGGAAATGAAATCACCAAAAGAACTCATCCGGTCTGCACCGCGGGCTCTCGCATAAGCGTTTGCCAACGGAGTAAACTCCATCTCCAAATCGTCCACCCAATAAATTTTGCGTTCCACATCCGTCAATGGCAATCCCACCGCGGCTCCAGCAGGGGATACATGCTTAAAAGAAGCTGCCGCTGGCAGTCCCGTGGCTTGTTTTAACTCTCTTACCAGCTGCCAGCCGTTAAAAGCATCCAGGAAATTGATGTATCCTGGTCTGCCGTTCAGCACTTTGATGGGCAGTTCACTGCCGTCCTCCATATAGATCCTTGATGGCTTCTGATTGGGGTTACAGCCATACTTTAACTCTAATTCGTTCATATTATATTTGTCCTTTCTATTAATGAGATTTCATCCGCAGTGTGTTTCACCGCAGTGTGCGCACTGCTCATTGCTTTCGCGCGTTTATAATCCTAGTCTCGTATTTTCCTGTGCTGATCTCAATATAGCGCACGAAGAGGGACACCTTATTTTCCTCATTTAAATTGTCCCAGACCATCTTCGCAAAGCTGTCGATGTCGCCCTCGATCCCTACCAGAGTGGGCTCTCCCTCAAAGCTGGGAAGCGGATTGCCGTCTCCCATATATGTATGGATAAAGCGCCCTTCGCCCGCTTTGGGATTCTCATAGGCGAAGGTGTAGCGGTTACAGGAGGAAGGATCACCCTGATCGCTCTTTAAAATGGACATGGCATAATTATAACTGCCGTTCTCAATATGCAGGATACCGGAAATGCGGGGCGTATAATTTGGCGCATCTGGCTCAAAGGTCCTGGTGCGCAGCGCCTGCTCAAAGGTCTGCTGTTTATCCATCAGTTCATAAATCGTATCCGTCTGGTCGCCATTGGTCACAATTGTCTTATTCCCAAGCACCCGCACCGGCGCATAAATGATCAGGCTGGGATCCTCCAGTTTAGATGGATCGAACGCCTGTGTGCGAATGCCTTCCCCGTCTTCCACAAAAACACGGTTCCTGCTGTTATTGCTTCTTCCCATAATAAAGTATGCCATTATGGCATACTTTTCATCCGCCGATTTCCCGATTATGATACCTCGTCCCGGATAGGCGTTCCCTGCCAATTCTTCTGCTAATGAAATTTTCTTCATCTTTTCCTCCTCATTTCACATACTTTTTCTCAAACTCTGTCTGCGGCATCGGCTTATCAAAATAATATCCCTGTATCATCCTGACCTTCATGCCCTCTAACACCTTATACTGTTTCTTCGTTTCAATACCTTCCACACAGATGGATACTCCGATAGCGTCCGCTAAATCCGCCACCATCCTGATAAACGATTTGGAGTAGGCATCCTCTGCCAAATCTTTGACAAAGGCCTGGTCCACCTTGATCACATCCAGAGGCAGTTCCCTGATATGGCTTAAGGAAGAGTATCCCGTTCCAAAATCATCCAACGCAATCCGCACCCCCAGCGCTTTGATCTGCGCAAGAATCTTTTTCATGCGCGTCATATCGTTGATCGCCAGCCCTTCCGTCACTTCCAGCGTCAGATTGCGTGGGGTGATGCCGGTCTCTTTCACCGTCTGTGCGATAACGTCCACCACATCCGCCTGCAAAAGCTGCACCACAGAAAGATTCACATTAATCTTATACTCCGGATGTCCGTGATCGTTCCAGTCTTTGCAAGCTTCACAGGCCCTGCGCAGCACATGCCTGCCGATGGGATTGATCAAACCAAGATACTCCGCCAGGGGAATAAAATCCACCGGGGACATAAATCCCATCTTTTCACTGTTCCAACGGATCAACGCCTCGGCGCCTGTACATTTATTATTCTCCTGAATATCTATGATTGGTTGGTAATATACTTCAAACTCCTGATAATGATTGACCGCGGCCTCCCGCATGTTTTTCTCCATATCGAGACGCCTGTTGGAATCAGACAAGATCTTATCCGAATAGACTGCCACCCGGTTTTTACCAGTCTTCTTCGCCTCATACATGGCAATATCGGCTTTACGGATCAGGTCTTCCACTTCCTCTCCCTCAGAGGGGAAATGCACGATTCCCATGCTCATCGTACAATAACAATCCGCTTCTCTTAAAATCCAAGGCTTTTCAAAGACAGCCTGGATGTTTTCTACAATCCTGTCAAGGGCTTTATTCTCATCCGGCGGCACGATGACCACAAACTCATCCCCGCCCATACGGTAACACAGGCTGCTGATTCCCTGTATATTCTGTATTCCCTGAGCAATGGACTTTAGCAGGATGTCCCCGTACTGATGCCCAAGGCTGTCATTGATGTGCTTAAAATCGTCCAAATCCATATAGAGAACCGCACCCTCGCCTCCCTCAGCGCGCGCCGTGTCCACATACTTGGCCAGGTCCTTCTCACAACACATTCTGTTATTAAGCCCAGTCAGAAAATCAATATATGCCTGCCTTTCAATCTTCTGCTGATACATCTTTTTCTCTGTCACATCGTAAATGGAACATAACAGTCCCTTACTGCCGTCCAGCCAGGCAATATTTTGATAAAAAAGATCATACCAACAGCAGCGGTCTTCCCTGTAAATCTCCCGGATTCCGCTGTCTTGATCCTTCGGAATACAATGCTCAAAGATTTCCGCCAGCTTATCCTGCTCCAATTCCTCCTGAAACTCCTGCCGCAGACTCCTGTTAGCAAATAGAATCCTGCCGCTTCCTTTGTCCCTGATATAAATGGAACTACCCACATTGTTGAGTATCTCTTCCAGCACAGAATAGGAATCTTCCAAAGAATTTTTCTGTATCCGCCTGGTGAGGATGCTCTGCAGTATTCTCACGGAATCATTCAGAAACCTGATCTCATCCAGGTTCCAGTCGTGGCTGTGCCTTTTTACCTCGAAGCAGGCATACATCTTAATCTTGTCCTTTATCCTGACCGGCATCGCTGCCAGTGCGAAAAGTCCTGCCTTCTTCAACTCTCCCTCATATCCCTCCCTGTTAGAGGAGGAAGATATGACAAGCGGTCTTTCCCTGTACAAATATGCTGGTCTAGGCTGGTTTCTGGTTTGTTCAAAGGAAGATGTCACGCCATGGCTGCACCACTCCGCCACCACATTAACTGTGTCGGATGTCTCCTGTTCCACCGTGCAAAGATAAGCATTATCAATTTTTAAAAAGGTGCCCACGATCGTGAGGATGGCCGTCAGGACCTCCTCCACCGGTGCATCGCTGTCCAACATCTGCACCACTTCCGTAGTGGCCTCCATACGCCGCAGCACAGCCTCAGTCTCTTCCCGGGAATACTGGCTGCGTCTGCTCTGGGCCCATGCGTTCTCCACCGATACCTTGTTGCACACAATCTGCAGACTGGCCTCCCGCAGGAGATCTAACGCCAGATTAAACCTAGGCAGCGTAGTCTGACAGGCAAACTGCGCCGCAAACGCCCTCCCTTCCTCGGAGGGCGCATCTGACAGCACTGCACAGACCAGCCAGGTAATGACCGGTCTGCCCTGATCTTTGATACAGACAGCCGCATATTTTACGGCCTCGTTCTCCGTGTCCTCCACCGCCTGGTCCTCCAGACTGCTGCCCGACACCCTGCTGCCCAGGGAATACATCCTCTCCCTTGAGACAACGGCTTCCAGGCGTCTTCTATCCGCCCGTTCCCCTGACAACTCCGTAAGAACCATTCCCTCGCTATTGAGACACATCGCATAAATGCCTGCGGTTACACAAAACTTGTCCTGTAATCTCTTTAATACATCTCGCTCAATAATTCTGTTATATATACCGTCCATGCACTTTCTTCTTTACCATTCTCCATACAAAACATCGGTCAGACACCTTAAGGCTCCTGCTTTTCAATCCTTATTCATCTACGCTGTAATTCGGCGCCTCTTTGGTAATATGGATATCGTGAGGATGGCTCTCCTTCAAGGAGGCTGCGGAAATCTTCACAAACCGTCCTTTCTGCTTCAATTCCTCAATAGAAGCAGTACCGCAGTATCCCATACCGGAACGAAGACCACCCATTAGCTGGAATACCGTATCTTCTACGCTTCCCTTGTAAGCCACTCGGCCTTCCACGCCCTCCGGCACCAGTTTCTTGGCATCGCTCTGGAAATAACGGTCCTTGCTGCCATTCTCCATGGCTGCAATGGAACCCATGCCGCGGTATACTTTATATTTTCTTCCCTGATACAATTCATAGGTGCCGGGGCTCTCCTCGCATCCTGCAAACATACTTCCCATCATGCAGACATTGCCGCCTGCCGCAATGGCCTTAGTCATATCGCCGGAATACTTGATGCCGCCGTCCGCAATGATCGGCACCCCATACTCCTTTGCCACCGCATAGGCGTCCATAATCGCTGAAATCTGGGGTACGCCGATACCTGCCACCACTCTGGTGGTACAGATAGAACCGGGACCGATACCTACCTTGACTGCATCCGCTCCCGCCTCGATCAGCGCCTTTGTGCCTTCCCCGGTAGCCACATTACCGGCAATCACCTGCAGATCTGGGAACGTCTCCTTGATCATCTTAAGGCAGCGCAGAACGTTCTCCGAATGTCCGTGCGCCGAATCCAGGACCACCACATCCACCTTGGCATTGACTAACGCCTCCACTCTCTCAAGCACATTGGCCGTGATACCTACGCCGGCCCCACACAAAAGCCTCCCCTGGCTGTCCTTGGCGGAAAGGGGGTACTTGATGGTCTTCTCAATATCCTTAATGGTGATCAGTCCCACCAAATTATAGTCATCGTCCACAATAGGCAGTTTTTCCTTCCTCGCCTTAGCAAGAATCTGCTTGGCGTCATCCAACGTGATACCCGCCTTGGCTGTGATCAGGTTTTCTGATGTCATGGACTCCTTGATTTTTTTTGTGAAATCTGTCTCGAATTTTAAATCCCGGTTAGTGATGATCCCGACTAACTTTCTGCCCTCGGTGATCGGCACGCCGGAAATCCTGAATTTGGCCATCAGCGCATCGGCATCGGCCAGGGTATGATCTGGAGTCAAAGAAAAAGGATCCGTGATAACGCCGTTCTCTGAACGCTTGACCTTATCCACTTCTTCGGCCTGCGCCTCTATGGACATATTCTTATGGATAATCCCGATACCGCCCTGTCTCGCCATCGCAATCGCCATCCTGTGTTCCGTCACAGTGTCCATCCCAGCGCTCATCATGGGAATGTTGAGTTTGATCTTTTTTGTTAGATAGGTTGTCAAGTCCACCTGATTGGGAATCACCTGCGAATAACTCGGCACCAACAGCACATCATCAAAAGTAATCCCTTCACCAATAATCTGACCCATTTTCTCTCCTCCTGTTGTTAAATATTTATTTCTAGTTACATAAAAAGCGCAAAATCTCTTTTGCGCTGATTATTCTATCATCAATCCCGAAACACCTTTCTGGGAGCAATGCTCTGTATTGCCTTGATCATCTCCTCATTGGGCTCAAAGATTAATTTCACGTCGCCGTTACACACCATCATATAGCGTCTCTCCGGACGATTCTCTATGCCTGAACTGTAGTCCAGTGTCTTCGTATTACGGTTTCTATAGGAATCCAGTCTGTGGGAATTTAAAGGAGCCATGATCTCCATCTGGTCGATCAGGTAATTGCCCACTTTCTTTCTCTTGCTCTTGGCCATGACCTTATCAATGCTCAACTCCCTGTCCACATACAGGTACTCATACTCGATATCCGCATTCATGTAAGCAAAATAAGCGCCTACCCCTGTCACGATCGCCACCAGCAGCCCCGGAATAAACGGAATTCCTATAATCACAAAAACTACCGTCAGCATAATCAACAGTATCTTTAAAAAGGTCATCAGCGTGGAAGACTTTCTTGCCACCAGACATTCTACATAACTTTCGCTCATCTCTTACCTCCGTGTTTACGATTCTGATATCCCCCTCGCGAATATTAAAAATATCATATAACAAATCAGAAAAAGTTTCAAGAGAATGCTGGCACAAAATAGACGTCCCCTTTTTTATATTTTTTTAAGGAAGATTTACAAACGTTTCATTGACATAACTTCTCTTAAAAAGTATGATTGTCTAAGTATCACTATCCGCTTGTTATTTTTATAACAACGATATTACTGGAAAGAGGAGACTTGTCATGTCATCACAAATGTCCATGCACGATGAAATCAAAGAACAACATCAGAAAACAAAAGATATGACCTTGAAAGGAAAACTATCTTATTTCTGGGACTATTATAAGATACACACCATCGCCGCCGTCCTGGTGACCATTTTCATCATCTCTATCATCCAAACTTATGTGACACACAAGGACTACGGCTTCTACGCAACGCTCATCAACGCCATGACACCTGATATCAATGATGACACATCTGTCATATGGGCCGACGAGTTTCTGGAATTTGCCGGTCTTAATCCGGATGATTATCAGGTTTATATTGATACTTCCGTTGTCATATCCGAAGATACGGGAACTCCCTACGCAGCCTCCAACCGCGAAAAAATGGTGGCCATGATGCAGGTAGGCGAAATCAACGCCATCATCGCCGACACCGAAACCTTTGAAAGCTACGCCCAGGTAGAATATTTCTATGATCTGGAATCCATCTTTACGGCGGAGGAACTGGCGCCTTACCAGGACTATCTCTACTACACTGACCTTGCTACCGTAGAGCGCGAGGACGGCGATATCCTTTATCGTGAAGAAGCGCAGAAAGCTCTCTACGATCAGGACATCGACCATATGGATCCTTCTTCCATGACAACTCCCGTGGCTGTGGGTATCTGTATCCCTTTAGAAGGCAATAAACTGGCAGATGCCGGTTACTATACCTATCTGAAAGATAACAACGCAACCTTCCAGTGCCATCCCTCTCAACCGGTACTGGGAATCCCCATAAGCAATCAGGAACCCCAGCTTGCGCTGAAGTTCCTGGAATATCTGGGCGCTGCATCGTCAGCCCAGTGACATTTTAATCTATTTTACAATTACTTCTGGGACATGGCATTTTTCGCAGTCTCCAATACTTCGATCACCCGATCGCACCAGGCGTCGAACGCCGGATCTTCCTGCTGACATTCTTCCGGATGGGACAATACATAGTCAAGGGCAATCCTCGCCCCTTGGTCAAAGCGCACCGTGGTCCTCATATCCGGCACCGTTCTCTTGAGTTTACTGTTGTCGAAGACAACCGAGACAGCCTTATCCCCAATCAAGCTTCCTTCAAAATCATACCCGTAGGGATTCCCCACAGCCGCCAAAAACGCCGATGACACATAATAGGCTTTCAACTCCACACCCAACACGTCCGCGATGGTAGCATAAATCTGGTTCCAGGTCAGTGTCTCATCGCCGGTGATCTGAAACGCTTCCCCGATGGCGTGTCTGTTCCCCATCAGGCCAATATAACCGGTCGCAAAATCCTCGTTAAAGGTAAGCGTCCACAGGGAAGTACCATCCCCCTGAATGATGACGGGTTTTCCTTCCATCATGCGTTTGATCACCTGCCAGAATCCCTGATCTCCATGCACCCCCAGCGGAATATGTCTCTCATCATAGGTGTGACTCGGTCTCACGATCGTGACCGGGAATCCCTCCTCCCGGTATTTTTGCATCAGGAAATCTTCACATGCGATCTTATCCCTGGAATACTGCCAGTGGGGATTGGCGAGAGCCGTTCCCTCCGTGATCACATAGCCGGCCGCCGGTTTATGATAAGCGGATGCGGAACTGATATAGATATACTGCCTTGTCTTTCCCTTGAAAAGCCTATAATCCCGCTCCACATGCTCCACCGTAAAGCCGATAAACTCACAAACGGCGTCAAAGGTAAGATCCTTAATCTTCTCCGCCACATCCTGCTCATTGTTGATATCTGCAATAATCTGATGAATCCCTTCCGGAACAACATCTTTACGGTTCCCCCGGTTGAGAAGCCAGACCTCCCAGCCCTCTTCTTTGGCAAGCCGCTTCACGATAGCGGTGCTGATAACTCCTGTTCCCCCAATAAATAACGCTTTTTTCTTCATGCCCTGTAATCCTTTCCGATTTGATTTTCATTCCAAACACTTTCCCCGAAAAACCTTCTCCTCTATTTTATCACAGATGCTGTCTTGCGTCATTTATTTTGAGATGCTAATTATGGTGTCAAAAGGTGCTTACATAATAGTTAACTGGCAGATGACACAAAATGTTCACGAAGTTATCCTGCGTAGGAATATTCAGAAAATCCATATGACGAAGCCCGATGCAAGGGAACATTTTGTGTCATCTGCCATCTCTATTTATCATTTGCAGCTTTTGACACCCGCATCCTTGCTATAAAAGTTCCTTCAACATCCTATTGACAGCCCCCGGATCCGCCTTGCCCTTCATGGCCTTCATGGTCTGTCCTACCAGGAACCCGATAGCCTTCTCCTTGCCGCCTCTATAATCCGCCACAGACTGGGGATTCGCGGCAATCACTTTCTCTATCGCCTTCTTAAGCGCCCCCTCATCATTGACTGTCTTCAGACCTTTCTCCTCGACGTACTGTTCCGGATCCACATCTTCTTCAAACATCACCTCAAATACTTCCTTGGCCACAGAACTGTTGATGGCCTTTGCATCCACAAGACCAATCAGTTTGGCCAGATGCTCCGGAGAAAAACGCAGGTCCTGGGCATCCATTTCCTTTTCTTTCAACAGGCGCAGCGTCTCCCCCATCAACCAGTTGGACACCTTCTTGGGCTCTGCGCCCAGTTCCACCGTGGCCTCAAAGACGTCTGCCATATGTTTGGACTGCGTGATGATATCAATATCGTAATCAGGAATATCGAACTCTTCTTTGTAGCGTTTCATCTTGTCGCTCCGAAACTCCGGCTGTTTCTGACGAATCTCCTCCAGCATCTCATCACTGACGCTGATCGGCACCAGATCCGGATCCGGAAAATACCGATAATCCTGGGCGTCCTCCTTGCTGCGCATGGCATAAGATTCTCCCTTGGCGTCATCCCATCTGCGGGTTTCCTGCACCACTTTTTCCCCGGATTCAAGCAGATCAATTTGCCGCTCCGTCTCGCCTGCGATGGCCCTGGAAATGGCTCGGAAAGAATTTAAATTCTTCATCTCCGTGCGCACGCCAAACGCTTCCGCTCCCGCTTCCCGGACGGACAGATTCACATCCGCGCGCATGGAGCCCTCCTGCAGTTTGCAGTCAGAAGCCCCCAGATACTGAATGATCAGGCGCAGTTTCTCCAGATAGGCGATAACCTCCTCCGCACTCCGCATATCTGGCTCGGACACAATCTCAATCAGGGGCACCCCGGAACGGTTATAATCCACCAGAGAACAGTCTTCCCAATCGTCATGGATCAGTTTGCCTGCATCCTCCTCCATGTGAATCTCATGAATGCCCACCGTCTTTACGCCGCCATCCTCTGTCTCGATCTCCACGCCGCCGTTTCGGCAGATAGGCAGATAGAGCTGGGAAATTTGATAATTCTGCGGGTTATCCGGATAGAAATAATTCTTCCTGTCAAACTTCGCGTATCTGGTGATATCGCAGTTGGTGGCAAGTCCCACTGCAATGGCATATTCCAGCACCTGTTTATTTAACACCGGCAAAGAACCCGGCATACCGGTACAGACCGGACAGGTCTGGGTATTTGGGCCGGCCCCAAAGGCAGTGGAACAGCCGCAGAATATCTTGGTCTTTGTGGCCAGTTCCACATGCACTTCCAAACCGATAACTGTCTCGTATTGTTTACTCATAATAACCTCCATAATCCCACGCTATAAAATCCGCGGAGAATGCCCGTATCGTGGGCATTTACTTCTTCTCATACTGTTCGTAAGTATAGGCCGCCCGAATCAGTTTTTTTTCCTGGAAACAATCCCCGATCAACTGCATCCCAATAGGCAATCCCTTACTGTCCTGCCCGCAGGGAACGCTGATGCCCGGCAGGCCCGCCAGATTGATGGCGATGGTATAGATATCGCCCAGATACATCTTAATCGGATCCGCCAGACTCTCCCCAAGCCTGGGCGCCGTGGTAGGCGCCACCGGTCCCAGAATCATATCATATTTAGCAAAAGCTTCATCGAAAGCTTTCTTAATCAGCGCCTTCACCCGCAGCGCTTTCAGATAATAAGCATCATAGTAACCGGAACTTAAGACAAAAGAACCCAGCATGATACGACGCTTCACTTCCTCTCCAAACCCCTCAGATCGGGATTTCTTGTACATATTATGAAGACCAGCATATTCCTCGGTTCGATAACCGTACTTGATGCCGTCAAACCGTTCCAGATTGGAACTGGCCTCCGCCGCCGCTATGGTATAGTAAGCGGGAATGGCATATTCCACCAGACTTAAATCGAACCGCTCCACCACTGCGCCTTGGGCTTCCAGCACTTTGGCCGCCTGCAGGATGGCATCTTTCACCTCCGCATCCAAACCCTCTCCCAGATAATCATTGGGAATCCCGATCCGCATCCCTTTCACATCTTCCACCAATGCCTTGGTAAAATCCGTATCCTCCCTGACCAGCGAGGTGGAATCTTTATCATCGTGGGAGGCAATGACTTCCAAAACGGTAGCGCAGTCCCGCACATCCTTTGTCAGCGGCCCAATCTGATCCAGGGAAGAACCATAGGCAATCAATCCATAGCGGGACACCGTGCCATAGGTGGGTTTCATGCCCACCACGCCGCAATAGGACGCAGGCTGCCTGATGGAACCGCCGGTATCGGAACCCAACGCATAGAAACACTCCCCGGCCGCCACCGCCGCCGCAGAACCGCCGGAAGAACCGCCCGGCACATGTTCCGTATTATGAGGATTCCTGGTCACCCCATAAGCGGAAGTCTCCGTGGTGGAACCCATGGCAAACTCATCCATATTGGTCTTGCCCAAAATCACGGCCCCGGCTTTTTGCAAATTCCGAACTGCCTCTGCAGTGTAGGTGGGCACAAAGTTATGCAATATCCTGGACGCACAGGTGGTCAAAAGCCCCTCCGTGCACAGATTATCCTTAATCGCCACCGGCACACCGGCCAACGGCCCCGTCAGTTCTCCCTTTTCAATCTTCTCCTGTACTTCGGCTGCCTTCCGCAATGCTCCTTCTTTGTCAACTGTCACATAACAATTTAATTCTTTGTCTTTTTCTGCAATCCTGGCCAGCATAGCCTCCGCGGCCTCCACTGCGGTGGTTTTGCCTTCCCGGATTGCCGCCGCCAGGGAGACGGCTGTCATGTCTGCTATATGCATGTAATTTCCTCCATTATTCATTCCATTCCAACGCATTTCCCGCACTTCTCTTCTACTAAAATGTGCGCGGCACCATAAACATGCCGTCTTTCTCCTGGGGCGCATTGGAGAGCAGCTGCTCCCTGGTGTCCCCATTGGTCACCACATCCTCCCGGAACACATTCTGCACCGGGAACACATGGGACATGGGTTCGACTCCCGTAGTATCCAATTCGCCCAGCTTATCAATATAGTCCAACATCCGGCCCATATCTTTCTTCGCCTGTTCCTTCTCTTCCTCAGAAAGCTCCAGTTTGGCCAGAATTCCTACATATTCGATTGTCTCGTCACTGATTATATTTGCCATAACCGACCTTGTTCCTCCATCCTACGCTCTGCATCTCCTACAACCACTCCCGCTTTTTTCGCTTCTTTTCGCCGCTTTTTATTCTGTTTCCGTCTCCGGCTTAACTTCTTATCTTAATATGCACTTCCCGCAGCTGCTGCTCCGTCACCTCGCACGGCGCACCGCTCATCAGATCCTGGGCTGAGCCGCTCATAGGGAAAGCAATGACTTCTCGGATGTTTTCCTCGCCCCGAAGCAGCATGATCATGCGGTCCACGCCTGGCGCCATCCCGGCATGGGGCGGCGCCCCGAACTGAAAGGCATTGTAGAGGGCCCCGAATTTACTCTTTAACGTCTCCTCGTCATACCCGGCAATAGCGAACGCTTTCTCCATAATCTCCATATCGTGGTTACGCACCGCGCCAGAAGACAATTCCACGCCGTTGCAGACAATATCGTACTGATACGCCAATACATCGAGGGGATCCTTGGTTGTAAGGGCTTCCAGCCCGCCCTGGGGCATGGAAAAGGGGTTGTGGGTAAACCCAATCTGCTTTGTATCCGGATTCAACTCGAACATAGGGAAATCATTGATATAACAGAACCGGTAAGCATTCTTTTCCAAAAGATCCAGCTTCTGTCCCAATTCCGTGCGAAGCTGCCCTGCATAGTAGGCCGCCCGCTCTTCCTTGTCCGCGATAAAGAAAATGGTATCTCCCGGCGTAAGCTCGCCCAACGCCGCCAGTTCCCCTTTCTTCTCATCCGGAATAAACTTATCAATGGGACCTTTGTAACGCATTTGCTCATCCACTTCCAGATATCCCAGACCGCCCATGCCCATATCCGTGGCAAATTTCAACAGCTTTTCATGAAAGCCCTTGGACATTTCCGCATGCACCTTGATGGCTCGCACGGTCCTGCCATGGAAAGGCTTAAAGCTGCATTCCTGGAAAAACGTCGTCAGATCCATAATCCGCAGAGGATTGCGCAGGTCCGGCTTATCTGTGCCAAATTGGAGCATGGCCTGCCTATAACTGAAGACCGGATAGGGCGCTTTCGTCACTGCAAAGCCCTCCGGCGCAAACTTTTCAAAGGTGGCCGAGAGCACTTCCTCTCCCACCCGGAACACATCCTCCTGGGTGGCAAAACTCATCTCAAAATCCAACTGGTAGAACTCCCCCGGCGAACGGTCCGCCCTGGCATCCTCGTCCCGGAAACAGGGTGCAATCTGGAAATATTTATCAAATCCCGACACCATCAAAAGCTGTTTATACTGCTGCGGCGCCTGGGGAAGAGCATAGAACTTACCCTTATACTTTCGGGAAGGCACAATATAATCCCTGGCACCCTCCGGGGAGGACGCGCACAAAATCGGCGTCTGAATCTCCAAAAATCCCAGTTCCGTCATCTTCTGCCGCAGATAGGCGATCACCTGAGAACGGAAAATTATATTATCCTTCACTTTCTGGTTGCGCAGATCCAGATAACGGTATTTTAAGCGCACATCCTCCCTGGTTTCCTTGGAGGTCATAATCTCAAAGGGCAGCTGTCTATACACCCTGCCCAACACCTCCACCTGATGGGCCTCCAACTCAATGGTGCCCGTGGGGATTCTGGGGTTGTAAGTCTCCTCATCCCGCTTCTCGACCAGTCCCGCGATGGAAACGCTCATCTCCTTCGTCAGACCGTCCAGCAAAGAGGTATCCCGCATAACGACCTGCAGTACGCCGTACATATCCCGCAGATCCACAAAAGATACGCCGCCGTGGTCCCGGATGTTCTCCACCCAGCCTGCCACGCGCAGTTCCTTGCCGATGTCACTCTCACTGATTTCCTGTAATGTTACGTCCCTGTAAATGTTTTTGGCTGTCATAATAGTTTCCTCCCTGTGTCTCGTATCCCGGAACGTAAAAATCCCGGAATACATTGTCTGTATTCCGGGACGGATATGCTGTATCCGCGGTACCACCCGCCATTGGCAAAAAAGTAAATTTGCTTCGCAAATTAACTTTGCGAGTGCCGCTTCGCGGCCTCGTAATTTGCGTCTGCGTTCTCGCTGCCTTCGCAAATTAACTTTTGCCCACTCTTTCACTTAACGCGTGTTACGTACTGTCCTACTCTCCTGTATATGTGATATTGTGACAATTGTGTCATTTCTGTTGTCAATCCCATCTCCAGGCTGTTCAGACAGTCTGCTCCGGAGTGTTCCCGCTCCTTATTCCCCACAAACAGCGCTCTCAGTCGGTGACGCCGTATTCCTGTCGTGTTCGCTAAGGTGAGTCTCCTTCATCGCATTTCCTTTTTATGATTTACTATATTGTGTTGTTGTATACATGTATAACATAATTCTTTTCAAAATACAAGCGTTGCTTTTCAAAACCCAGATATTGTATCTGAAAAAAAACAATCTAAGCAACGGACAGCATAAACTACAACTAAATATATACCGTCAGCTACGGCCTTGATGATTCTACCTTCTATAACTTCTTAATTCTGTCCACGGCCTCCACCGTATTCTCGTAACTGCCAAAGGCCGTCAACCTGAAATAAGTCTCACCACTGGGACCAAACCCCGAACCCGGAGTCCCCACTACACTGGCCTTTTCCAGAAGATAATCAAAGAACTCCCAACTAGTCATGCCATTAGGCGCTTTCAGCCAGATATAGGGCGCATTGACGCCGCCAGAAACATTGTAGCCTGCATCTTTTAAGCCATTCAGGATATAAGCTGCATTTTTCATATAATAGGCAACCAGCTCTTTGGTCTCTCTCTTGCCCGCTTCACTGTAGACCGCCTCGCCGGCTCTTTGGATGATGTAGGGCGCGCCATTATATTTGGTGCCGTGTCTTCTCGCCCAGAGCGCATGCAGGGAAACGGCACCCACCTTCAACTCCTTAGGCACCACCGCAAAGCCAAGACGTACACCGGTAAAGCCCGCATTCTTGGAAAAGGATCGCAGTTCGATGGCACAGGTTCTGGCGCCCTCGCACTCGTAGATGGTGTGAGGTACATCCGTCTCGGAAATATATGCTTCATAAGCCGCATCATAAATGATCACGGAACCATTCTTATTGGCATAATCCACCCACTCCTGCAGCTGTGCTTTGGTGATGGTGGAACCGGTAGGATTGTTAGGAAAGCACAGATAGATCAAATCCGGCACTTGCTTCGGCAATTCCGGCGCAAAACCGTTCTCCGCGGTACAGGGCATGTAGATCACATCGCTCCAATTCCCTGTGGTCTCATCATAAGTCCCTGTCCGTCCCGCCATCACATTGGTGTCCACATACACCGGATACACCGGATCGCAGACTGCAATCTTGTTGTCCAGTGCAAAAATCTCCTGAATATTGCCGGAATCACATTTGGCGCCGTCAGAGATAAAAATCTCATCCGCTGCAATCTGGCAGCCTCTCGCCTTATAATCATTGTCCGCGATCGCCGTCCGCAAAAACTCATAGCCCAAATCCGGCGCATAGCCGCGAAACGTCTTCGCATCCGCCATCTCATCCACAGCACTGTGGAGCGCACTGATCACTGCTGGGGAAAGTGGCTGCGTCACATCCCCGATGCCCAATCTGATAATCTTCTTATCCGGGTTTGCCTCCGTATAGGCGTTCACTTTCTTTCCAATTGTAGAAAAAAGATAACTGCCAGGCAATTTCAGATAGTTGTCATTCACCTTAACCATAGTGTTTTCCTCTCTTCTTATATCTCTCCCTCAAAAACCGTAACCGCAGGCCCCGTCATATAAACCAGATCCGCCTCCCGGTCCCAGGTAATCGAGAGTTCACCTCCTAACAGTTTAACAGTAACTGTCTCGTCCGTCAAACCATTTAAAATACAGGCTACAACCGTAGCGCAAGCCCCTGTGCCGCAGGCCAGCGTCTCGCCCGTTCCCCGCTCCCACACACGCATGAGAACCGTCTGTCTGTCTATCACTTCCACAAACTCCGTATTTGTCCTTCTGGGAAATCTCTCGTGATTTTCAAAAAAAGGACCAATCTTCTCAATATCCAGTTCCCTGACGCCGTCCATAAATACAACCGCATGCGGATTTCCCATTGACACACATGTCATTTTATAATTCTGTCCCTGCACGCAGATCGGCTCATCCACCGCCTGCTCACGCTCACAGACAACCGGCACCAATTCCGCCTTAAGTTCCGGTGCTCCCATATTGACGCGCACCGTATCCACCCTGCCGTCTTTTAAGAAAAGCTGCAGATACTTTATTTTGCCGCAACTTATGACGCTTATGTCAGTTTTATCGGTAAGTCCCTTATCATACACGAATTTAGCCACACAGCGGATACCGTTGCCACACATCTCCGCCCTGCTGCCATCCGCGTTATACATCTCCATCTCAAAATCTGCCTCGTCAGAAGCATTGATAAAAATCACTCCATCGCCGCCCACGCCAAAATGCCGGTCACTGACGCGGCGCACAAAATCCTCCTTCGCTTCCTGCGTGATTTTCTCCTTCGCGCCGTCAATATAAATATAATCGTTCCCACAGCCATGCATTTTCGTAAACTTCATACCGCAGCCCTTCCTTTCCTATACTCCATAGATACGATAGGGAATATGAAACTTTCTTCCTATTCCGCTCATTGCCGCCAAATGTCTGCATTTCATCTATCAGTAACAGCATACCACATAAATCCTACAGAAAAAGCACAATATATGCGCATAGCTACGCAAAATCTGCCGTTCTTTTCTATCCGCGCATCATCACAAGCACCATCTGGGCTGTCTCCACCATGTTCGTGCCGCTGTCCATGCTGCACTTCTGAATGTACCGATAGGCTTCCTCCTCATCCATATGGTTGCGGTTCATCAAAAGTTCTTTTGCTTCCCTGATCAACGCTTCTTCTTCGGGACTTCTCTCCCGGGGCTTTAATCTGGCGCGACGGCGACGGCGTTCAATGGCCTGGCTCATCATATCCACCGTATTGATCAGATCATGAACCTTTAACGGCATGGCCAGACAGACGATGTCATTACCAACACATTCATTTAATATTCCGCGGGACGCTAATAATAGCATCTCGAAACCTTTGGGGAGGCAGTCGTGCAATTCGGAATACATCATATCCGGCAGTTTATAACCACAAATGACAATCCCGTCATTTAATTCATCCGTCTTGCTAAGTGCCTGGGCGCCAGTAGTACAGACTGCGTTTACCCGAAAACCGTTCTTCATAAGCAGGGCACGGATGCCTTTCGCATCTTCCGGCTTTGGCAAAACTACTATGATATTGATCACACGCACACCTCCCCTCTTACGTACTTATGCATCGGTCATCCCGGCAGGCTTAATATTTGTTCAGATACTCATTCATTTCCCAATCTGTCACCTGACAGCGGTAACGATTCCACTCCTCCTTTTTCGCCGCAATATACTTTTCAAAAACATGCTCGCCCAGCGTCTCTTTCACAAAATCGTCCTCTTCCATATAATGAAGCGCCTCGAGCAATGTGCCGGGAATCTCCTCAATTCCTTTCTTATATCTCTCCTGCACACTCATCCCATATACATCCTGATTGATACTCTCCGGGGGCAGAATCCGATTCTTTATCCCGTCCAAGCCTGCCCGCAGGCATACCGCCAGCGCCAGATAAGGATTCGCGGAAGGATCGGGACAACGCAGTTCCAGTCTGGTCCCTGCGCCCCGGGCAGCCGGAACCCGGATCAATGGGCTTCTGTTCGTTGCACTCCAGGTAATGTAGGCCGGCGCCTCATATCCCGGCACCAATCTTTTATAAGAATTTACGAGGGGATTTGTAATCGCCGTCATCCCTTTCATATGCTTCATAATCCCGCCGATAAAATAATATGCTTCCAGACTCAATCCCAACTTATCCTTTTCGTCCGCAAAGATGTTTCTGCCATCTTTAGACAGCGACATATTAATATGCATCCCCGATCCATTCACCCCGTACTTCGGCTTAGGCATAAACGTCGCATGCAGGCCATGTCTGCGGGCAATGGTCTTGACAGCCAGCTTAAAAGTCATAATATTGTCAGCTGTAGCCAAAGCCTCGTCATAGCGGAAAATAATCTCATGCTGGGCCGGCGCCACATCATGATGGGAGGCCTCCACCACAAAGCCCATATCTTCTAAAGTAAGCACCATATCCCGTCTCGCATTTTCCCCAAAATCCATAGGGCCTACATCAAAATATCCCCCCTGTTCATGGGTGACTGTCGTGGGCATCCCATTGTCATCCAGATGAAACAGGAAAAACTCGCACTCCGCCCCCACCTTGAAAACATAGCCCAGATTAGCCGCCTCCTTAATCGCTCTTTTCAAAATATACCGGGGATCCCCCTCAAAAGGCCCGCCATCCGGCCGGTGCACATCACAGATCAGCCGCGCCACCTTTCCCTGCTGGGGCCGCCAGGGAAATACTTCCATGGTGCTGTAATCCGGATACAGATACATGTCTGATTCCTCAATCTTAGCAAATCCCTCTATCGCATAGCCGTCAAACATACATTCATTATCGAGGGCTTTTTCCAATTGGCTGGATGTGACCGCCACATTTTTCAAGCTGCCGAAAATATCCGTAAACTGCAGCCTGATAAACTCCACATCCTCCTCGTCCGCCAACCGCATGATATCTTCCTTGCTGTAATTTTTCCTCATAATTTACCTGCCTTTCCTGTTCTCTGCTCCTGTTTACACTGTTATTATGTGCCAGCCTGATCCTCCTGCGGATCTGTCCATTTTATTTCCCTATAAGATCAGGGTGTCAAAAGGTGCTTTCCTAAAATTCAACTGGCAGATTGCACAAAATGTTCACGAAGTTATCCTGCGCAAGAATATGTGATTTTCTTAATATTCCGTGCAATTGTCAGAAATTTCGGGACACGGATGTCCCGAAAAGCCCGTTATGAGTCCGGATGGCGAATAGAGGGCGGTTTCGTTCGCTGTCATAACTTCGCCGGAATATTTTAGAAAATCCATATGATGAAGCCCGATGCAAGTGAACATTTTATGCAATCTGCCATCTCGATTTATCATTTACACCTTTTGACACCCGAATCCATATACGCAAAAAGACATTCTTATTCTGTGTTATCACAGTAAGAACGTCTTTGTTCTGTTCAATCATAACAGTTATTTTAGGGCTTTGTCAACATATGCTTACATTAGGAACCTGTCAAACTCCATGAGCAGTCGCTTCTGAAGTTCCCGATCAGACAAAGAATTTAGGAATTCTTCGCTCCGGCCGGCCTCCATCAACAACGTGCCCAGTTTGTTTATCTTTAACTCCCCTTCTTTTCTTCCTTCTTTTCTTCCATTTTCCCAGCCTTCACTCCGCAGGGTTCTCTCATATTTCTCCACATCA
>CAMNSD010000041.1 GCA_946554445.1 uncultured Lachnospiraceae bacterium
GACTCGGATAAGCGGAATTCCCTATAATATTTGCTTCGCAAATTAACTTTGCGAGGTCCGCTTCGCGAACTCGGATAAGCAGGAATAAGCGACGAATTTTCTATAACTCAAAAAGAGGTGCCGCAAGCGACACCTCTTTTTCTATTGCAACTTTAACTTTCTACATCAGATACCCTTTACATCCCTAATCTTCTGCTCTAAATCCGCAATTCCGTTCTTCGCGTTCGTGATAGCACGGCAAGCCTCCTCATAGTCTTCTTCCGGCTCCAATGCATGCTGCTCGTAATAGATTCTGCCTATCTCAATGTAATTTTTCTTAATCACATCCTCACAAGTATTGATCTGGCTTTTCAGACTGGCAATCTCCGCTATATCCTTTGCCTTACCAGACACTTCCCTGCTTTTCGTTGTGATAGTTTCACCCAGTTTATCTAAGAAATCCATGCCCTTCCTCCTATTCTGCTTTTCTTCATTGTACACCTTTCTATCATGCCCCGCAAGGTCAGCGGGAAGAATTGCCGGAGAGAGACGTCTCTGCCTTCTCTTTGTCCGATGAAGACCTCTTTGCTGTCGAATTATCCGAGATGGCGTCCTTTTCTCTATCCTCATCTGAAACGTCATCCGCAGATGCCGAATTGCCAGAAATAGAGTTATCGGAAATCGAATTACCGGAAATTGAATTCTCAGAAATTGAATTCTCAGAAATTGAATTCTCAGAAACCGAATTCCATGACACGGACTCCCATCCGCCGTCCTCATAGTAACGTACCAATTCCGCCGCAAAATGTTCCGCCAGGATCTGATAACCTTCTTTATTGCCGTGTACGCCATCTGGAATATACTCCTCCACGATGTTCACATCATGGGAGTCCAGAATATTGGAATTATACATATCAATGACAGGAATGTCATATTCCTGGGCCAGCCTCAACATCACATTGACAATCCGTCTCTGCGGCAGTAGATAACTGCGCTCCCGCATCAGATAATCCTGCAAAATATTGGGAAGCGGCGTTGCAAAAAAGATATCTGCATCCGGATAGTTTTCCTTGAGTCCTCTGAACAACTCATCCAAATCACCACAGAAGGTACGTGGTTTTCTTTCATCCAGATTACCCAGTTCATTCTCTGAGAGACAGAAACCATCATTAGTACCACCCATGACAATGATTATATCCACATCTTTCGGGATATCCTGATACCGCTCCACAAAGGCATCCGCCCAATATCGCCCTATAGAAGAACCTCCAATTCCCAGATTATAGACCTCCTCCGCATCCAAAAGTTCCTTTAACCGGGAAGGATATGCGTACTGCTGGTAATCTTCCTCCGATTCCAGATTCGCCGCAGCCGTAATACTGTCCCCTAGGCAGGCAATCTTTTTCCCTGTAAAATCTATCTCACTGTCTAAAATACGCCTCCGGTCCTTTCGATTCACCGTAAGCGTTTCTTTCATGGAACTGCAGACCGAACGCCGTTCCTCCAATGTTATACCAAAGGAGGCATTACCGGATACTGTCCTGCTGCTGTCAGATATCCCACGGTTCTCAGAAACACTGCTGTTGCCGGAAACATTTCCGTTAGCAGATACACTTCTATTATCGGATACGCTTCTATTGCCAGACACGCTCTCTTCATTTCGCCCATTTCCGGATACACTTCCATTACCGGACACACTCCCGCTTTCATCTTCCTCGCCCGACATACTGCCATTGTCCGACACACTTTCTTCCCCGAAGAAATCTCCTTCCGCTTCGTCCCACTCGCCCCGAAGCCCCATTCCTTCCTCGATGGAAGACTCCTCAGCGCGCGCTAACTCTTCATCTCTAAGAGCGCTCTCCTCCTGAAGCTGTGTGATAAACGCTTCTAGCTTCTCATGATCCTGTGTCATTTCCTGGATTTCCGCCTGCATCTCCAGCACCCGATCATGCGCTTCCACATTCCTGGCATACACTTCGGCCATGGCCAGTTCCTCTTCCTGGCGTTCCAGTTCTACTGACTCTACATGGGTATGATACGCTTTCAAACCAAGAGCCGCCAATAAAACCGCTGTCAACACCAATATACATACTGCTAAAATATCATTCAATCGTCTCATAACATTCTCTGCCTTACAATCTCATAGGCAAGCACCCCTGCTGCCACAGATACATTCAAGGAATCAATATCCCCGCGCATAGGAATTGCAGCACACATATCACACTTTTCTTTGACCAGACGTCCCACGCCGTTTCCTTCTCCGCCTACCACAAGCCCGATCGGGCCCTTCAAATCCAACTGGTACATAGGCGTACCGTCCATATCCGCACAGGCAAACCACAATCCCTCTTTCTTTAACTCCTCAATAGTCTGTCCCAGGTTTGTCACCTTTGCCACCGGCGTATAATTCAACGCTCCTGCCGATGCCTTCGCCACCGTAGCTGTCAATCCCACTGCCCTGTTTTTGGGAATAATGACTCCGTGCGCACCCGCCTGGTTGGCCGTCCGAATGATCGCCCCCAGATTATGCGGATCCTCCACACCATCAAGCAGAAGGATAAAGGGCTGTTCTCCTTTTTCCTTGGCCTTTTGTAAAATATCCTCCACTTCTGCATATCCATAGGCCGCGGCATTGGCGATCACTCCCTGATGCTTGCCTGTCCCTGACATCTGGTCAAGACGTTCTTTGTCCACGTACTTGATCATGGTGCCCTGTTTGGCCGCCTCCCGTTTAATGGTCATGATGGGGCCGTCCTTGCAACCATCTAAAATATACAGCCTGTCTATGGTCTTCCCGGCACGAAAAGCCTCAATCACGGCATTTCTTCCCTCTATGGTAAATTCCGAGTTTTCTTTTGGGGAATTTTCTCTTGGGGATTCCTCTCTGTTTCGTTCTTTCCTGTTCTGTTCTTTCATTCCTCTCCTCCATGCCATAAACTGTTTCAGATTTCCATACCCAGTCCTTCAATCGCATTTTTTATCAGACATAGCAACCGCTCCTGTCTGCCGCACAAATACAGGTAGCCGCACAGGGCCTCCAACCCTGTAGCCTTGCGGTACTCTATGACGGAAGCATTTTTCGCCGTAGTATAAGACTTGGCATTGCGCCCCCGTCTGCAGATTTCCTGCTCTTCCTGCGTCAGTTCTTCCCAAAGCCCGTCAATCAGCTTCGCCTGCACCACGGCGCTGACATATTTCACCGTTTTTCTGTGGAGTTTGTTGGGGGATGTATTCCCCCGCTCCACCACGATCGTGCGGATTACCAGATCATAAATCGCATCACCGATATAGGCCAGTGTCAGCGGGGAATAGGTCCTGATATCAATCTCTTTACAGCAAAACTCCCGCTTGATTGCCTCTAAAATCGTTACGCTCTCTTCCATTTGACGCCCTCTCTCGTATCTTCCAGGATAATACCCTTTTCCGTAAGGATATTCCGTATCTCGTCCGCCCGCGCAAAATTCTTTGCCTTCCTGGCCTCCTGCCGCTCCTGGATCAGCGCCTCGATGTCCTCATCCAGCATCCCCTGTTTTTTCTCCACAATCAGGCCGCAGATATCGGAAAGCATCACAATCTTTTCTTTCAAAGCCTCTAAAAACGCGCCGCTGGATTCTGCATCCGCATGGGTATTGGCAAACTTAACCAATTCAAAAATAGCCGAAATAGCATCCGCCGTATTAAAATCATCGTCCATGGCCTCGTCAAACTTGTCCACAAACCCTTCCGCCTCTGCCAGCAGATTCTCCTCCGCCTCGCTCATCGCGCCATCGCCTGCATTTTCCAAAAGAAAGTTCAGATTGACTACACTGGTCACAATCCTGTCCAGACCATTCTTGGCCGCCGCCATCAGTTCCGCACTAAAGTTCAACGGACTCCTGTAATGAGCCGAGAGCATAAAGAAACGCAACACCTGCAGATCATATTTTTCGCTGATATCCCGCACCGTAAAGAAATTACCCAAGGATTTGGACATCTTCTTATTATCAATGTTTAAGAATCCATTATGCATCCAGTATTTGGCAAAAGGCTTGCCGTTGGCTGCCTCCGACTGTGCAATCTCATTCTCATGATGGGGGAAGATCAGGTCTTCGCCGCCTGCATGAATGTCAATCTCATCGCCCAGATACTTCTTGCTCATCACAGAACATTCGATATGCCACCCAGGACGCCCTTCGCACCAAGGCGCGGTCCAGAAGGGCTCTCCCTCCTTCTTCGGTTTCCACAGCACGAAGTCCAACGGATCCTGCTTCTGGTCCTCCCCTGATACCAGCAGGGAGCGCTCGCCGCTTCGCAGATCATCCAGATTCTTGTGGGAAAGTTTGCCGTACTCTGCAAAACTTCTGGTCTTAAAATACACGGTGCCATCCTCCGCCACATAAGCATGCCCCTTTTCCAGCAGGGTATTGATCATCTCTATCATACCGTCAATCTCACAAGTTGCCTTGGGATGGGTAGTTGCAGGCTTTACATTCAAAGCCTCCATATCTTTCTTACACTCTGCAATATAGCGCTCCGAGATTACGGAAGCATCCGTTCCCTCCTCATTGGCTTTCTTGATAATTTTATCATCCACATCCGTAAAGTTGGATACATAATTCACCGCATAGCCCTTGTGCTCCATATAACGACGCACTGTGTCAAAGACGATCATGGGCCTGGCATTGCCAATGTGTATTAGATTATATACCGTGGGCCCGCAGACATACATGCTGACCTTTCCCTCCTCTAAAGGAATAAACTCTTCTTTCTTTCTGGATAATGTGTTATATACTTTCATGTTCTTCCTCCTTACCTTTGTTTTTTCGCTGCAGCTTAAGTTCCCTTTCCACATCAAGCAGCCTGTTGGTCAGTTCCGCATTGGCTCTCTGCAAAAGTATGATATCCTCCCGCACCGGATCCGGCAGATGCGTCTGATCCAATTCCTCCTGCGGCAGACTCATATTGTCCCGCTTGACCACACGTCCCGGCACACCCACCACCGTGGAATTAGGCGGTACTTCCTCGAGTACTACGCTGCCCGCCCCAATCTTACTGTTATCGCCAATCTTAAAAGAGCCAAGTACCTTGGCGCCGGTACTGATCATCACATTGTTGCCCACGGTGGGATGGCGTTTGCCCTGTTCCTTCCCCGTACCGCCCAGAGTCACACCCTGGTAGAGCGTCACATTGTCTCCGATGACCGTGGTCTCCCCGATGATGACACCGTTGCCATGGTCAATAAAAAATCCTTTGCCAATCTGCGCCCCCGGATGTATCTCAATACCGGTTTTGCGCACTCCCTTCTGGGATACCCACCTGGCCAGAAAATAATGCTTTTTCAAATACAACTTATGGGCCACGCGATAATAAAGCATGACCTTAAAGCTGGGATAAAGAAAGACTTCCATATTAGAATGGATAGCCGGATCCCGTTCTCGCACGACGCGGATCTCTTCCTTTATATTATTGACAAATCCCATACTGTTCCTCCATAGACATCAAAAAACGCGGTTCCTTCATCCTTCCCTGTGGGAAATAGAGACGAATTGATCCGCGGTTCCACTCTACTTAAAAACTGCCTGCAGTTTTTCACTCAAAGCCTATAACGGGGCTGACCGGACGAAGATACTCTAAACCGCAGGCGGCATTTCCCCTCGTCTGACTCCGGAGCGCACTTCCCTTCTCCTCTGCGGAACCTGCTTCCAGCCAATGACAGATTCTCTCTGACGCTTAGATAAAAGGTACTCTTCTCCTTCACTGCCTATAGTATTTAGAATATGCAAAGATGGGGATTTTGTCAAGTATTTACAGGAACAGATTTCATCGATTATATCCATTATATCCATGCATATTTAGATCATTTGCATTTAGTCTATATCACATACAAACCTCTCAATCAACGCATTCACCATATCCGGCTCATCTGTATTAGAATTATGACCGGCGCCCTTTATCCATACAAGCCTGATCCCGGTGTTTTTATGCCATGCTTTGTTATACCTGATACAAGAGCCAGCCCGATCTTTTTCCCCACATATCAAAAGAGCCGGACAATTAATCCGATAAGGAAGGTCCACCGCCATCGCTTCCGCCAGTATACGAAAACCATGCCCGGCCAATTTCGCATATCTTTTCTGATTTCCACTATAAACCATCATCATATCACGCATCAGTTTTCTTCCATACACAGAAGCTGCCACACCTGTCGTTCCTGATTTCAATAACCACTTCCAAGGAAAATAACGATATACTGGTTCCATTCTCTTGAGAAGCCAAAGTTCTACCGCTGTCACATATTTTCTCTGCAGCGGAGCCGAATCGATGGAAATAAATCCTGCCATCTTATCAGGAAATAACTGTGCATATGCCTGCCCCACATACCCGCCCATTGACTGTCCGACAATAATTGGCCTGCGGATTTCCTCCACCTGCAATATTTCATCCAGCCACTTGGCCTTATCCATCAAACTAAAAGTCAGTTCAAATGGCCAAGACGAGGCATGTCCCGGCGCATCCCACACTAAAACATTGTACTTATCCTCAAAATATGCTATCTGTTTGTCAAACAGCCGGTGGTCCGCAGTCAGCCCCGGCAGAAAGACCAATGTCATCTTCTTGCCGTCTACTTTATTCCCAGTCCAGTAATGAATTATCCCTTTAGGTGTTTTATAGGTTTTTGTAATCATAATATTTTCCAACCTTTTTGCTTTTTCAACCTTTTTGCTTTTTCAAAATCCTGTTTGCTTTATCAAATTCTCATGGTATAATAGATGCAGGTTTAACAATAACTTATGGAAGCATAGCTCAGCTGGGATGAGCGCTCGCCTGACTAGCGGGAGGCCAAGGGTTCGAGCCCCTTTGCTTCCATTTTTTATATTTGCCGCTTTAGCTTACATAGATAATCACAACAACCGCAAATAGACAGGAAAATAGCTATCCCCTACTCGCCATAGGGGATAGCTTGTGCAACTTGTAAATCATCTTGTATAAGTTTCCGTCTGGGGTAATGGGGACGTTCCAAAATCTCCGTTACCTTCTATACTGATTATAAACTATCCACTTTTAGTTTTCAAGCGGTAGTTTAGGGAATGGGGATGTTTCGGCATCTCCATTTTTTATCTCACTCCTCCATCTGCCGCCTCAATATATCTATTCCATCCGTATACGCCGCACTTACCTCATGAAAAATACTGTCATAAAACGCAGCCGCAGCCTGTTGCCTTTCTCTGGCCATCTGTGCGCCCTTTCTCGTATAAAATTGGGAGTATATCTTCTCCAGTTTATACTTATATTCCTGAAAAAAAGAAGGTTTTTCATCGTTTGTGCCATCAGAGACACTTCCGTCCTGCCTTAGCGAATATAACGGTTCAGCGACCTGTCCCTTATAAATCAAAGTTCTGGCAATACCGACCGCACCAGATACGTCAATTTTATCCGCATCAAAGAGGATTTTTGCTTCCAGGCTCTGAGGACGCGCCTCTCCTCGAAATCTGTGACTGCGGATACATTCCCTGACCTGAGCCGCCATTTCCTGCGGAAAATGATGTTCTCTCAAAAACTGATAAGCCTTTTCGGCTCCAACCTCAGCGTGATTTAACTTTGGATTCTCAAATTGCTCTTCCCTGCCTATATCATGTAATAAACATGCTGTTATCAGCACATCATAGTCAACAGCATCTTCGGTATCGGCAATAGATAATGCGTTATACAATACCCGGTAGACATGTTCTTTATCATGGGCACTGTCTGTCATACAGTCATTCATATAATTTTCAATCAGTTTATAGGTTGATTTTTTCATTTGGGCGGCTCCTGATTTCCTCCATTTTTTACCTACATATAACGAAAAAGATTAAGTCAAAAACTGACCTAATCCTTTTCTAATCAACAAATTTCAACACATCATTTGGAGTACAGTTTAATATTTTACAAAGTTTCTCCAATGTATCAACTGTAATCCCCCGGTCATGCCGCAAATTGGTAACCGTTCTTGGATTAATATTATTTTTATGAATCAGGGCATATGTTGTTATGCCTTTTCTTTCCATTGTTTCCCATAAAGGTTCATAACTGACCATTTTTACTCTCCACATCATACATATACAAATTATGATGCAGAAAACACCTCTTGAATATACATAAAAATGTATCTATAATATATGCATAGATACATTTTTATCATATTATATATAGAGGAATACTATGACTTTGAAAGAACTTCAGATGTTAATTACCAACACTTTATCCACCCACCCACAAATCTCCCACATCCTAAATTCCAATCATTCCCTGATTGCCAACTGCACCGACAATTCAAATTTTTTTATAAACATACTGGAATCTAAGAGAACATTTATCCATGACAGCCAAGAAGAAAAAATTGTAGATGAATATTTTGCAACCCATTCAGACATTGATTTTGCAAAAGATATCCTGGGGCTGACATCCACTCACCCCGGATTCTTTTTCTACTTTATGATTTTTATGAAATTAGAAGAAATGGGAATCATTGACAAAGCGCTTTTCTATCATCTGAATGACAACATCGTGTATTACGAAAACGAATTAAGCGCATACATAGTAGAATTATTGAGCCATTTTAATATCAATGACTTATAACTTCACAATTCCTATCACCATGCAATGCAAATCACCCCCCTAATATTTACTACATCCCTCCTCTATGTTATAATCTGTCTATCAAACTTATGAGGACAATAAGAATGAATAAAAAATTACAGGTTTTCGTTTCATCTACTTATACCGATCTAAAAGAAGAACGCCAGGCGGCTGTTGAAGCCATTCTCGATGCCGGTCATATTCCTGCCGGCATGGAATTATTTAAGGCCGGAAACGATTCCCAACTAAAAACCATATATAAATGGATTGACGAGTCTGATGTATATATGCTCATTCTTGGCGGCCGTTATGGTTCCGTTGAAGCCAAGTCAGGCAAAAGCTATACACAGCTTGAATATGAATATGCCCTGTCAAAAAATATCCCTGTGTTTGCCGTTGTTGTCAGTCAATCCTTTTTAACCACCAAAATCAACACCATGGGATATGACAAGGTGACGGAACAGGTGTATCCCGAAAAACACAGAGATTTCAAGGCATTTGTCATGTCAAAAATCGTCAGGGAAGTGGATGACTGCAAGGATATTAAGATTCAAGTCCATGCCACGCTCAATGAATTTATCCATAATTATAATTTGATTGGATGGGTGCGTGACACCAATGAAGACAAACTGATTCAACTTCTAGAAGACAAAAATGAACTTCTTGAAAAGAACAATGCGCTTAACCGACAAGTGCAAGAACTACAAAGACAAATAGCGGAAAAGAACAACGAACAACTTGGACGCTATTCGTTTGACGACATCATTCATTTATTTAGCAATAAAGTTTTTCAAATTCCAGCCAAGATTGCCCATACTGATACCGATGTCCACATAAGTGCGCTTGACCTTTATAAAGAATATCACGATTTATTTATTATCGGAATATCAAACGGATCGGGAACCCCTGATGAAATAATTTATATCTTCAATCATATCGTTCCCTATTATGTCCATTTTGACTTTCTGGAAAGAGTAAAATTATCCGATACCAATGCACAAAGAATACATACCACTAAACTTGGTAACGCCTTTTATGCTATGTTGGAATCCAAAAACAGCGCCTTGCCTCAGTAACGCAAGACGCTGTTTTATAGCAGACTTATTTTTCTATCTGGCTGGACAGCACAATCTTTCGCAGTGCCGGGACACTCTGCATAATGCCAAGCACCACCAAGTCCACGGCCATGACTGCCAATACAAGCACACCGTTCAACAGCATCGAATAAATCCATGGATTTTTCATCGGTATCCCTAAAAACACCTCCGGCATATACATGTACCAGAGCAATCCGCCGGATAATGTTAATGACACCCAGCGACCGAAAGAGCCTAAAACAGTGCCCCACAACCAGCCAAGTCTTTTCCCGCAACCGAATCCGCATAAAAATACGAGCATATACGCCACCACATAATCGAGCAGCATGGACTGCCAGGAAATTGCAATACCGCCGCCCAGAAAGTACTGCAGCACGCCGTTGACAAAACAGCACAGCAGGGAATACTTTGGGCCCCAGCGCAGACAGTAGACCAGGATTGGCACTAACGCCAAATCAATGGAGCCTCCAAAGGGAAAGCGGAATATCCGAAAATACCCCAATACCGTTGCTGCGGCAATCATGATTGCGCCCTCTGTCAGAGCGCGGATTTTGTTCTTTTGTGTCATAGATGTCTCCTCCATATAAAAAATGTACCGCAATACATTCAGGTATAACGCGGTACGAAAAAGACGACATCTATTCTGTTACTCAAATAGTCACAGCCTGTTTACAAGCAGACTGTTACGTCGAATATTCTTCCTACGCCGGCATTACCCGGATCAGGTTCAAGGGACCGGAAGTGACATTACACCTCTACATCTCAGCCGGACTTGTGTCCAGCGCCCCTGTTATTCTGTTGCATTACGGTCTATTTATATATACTACATTTTCCCGATTTTTGCAAGGCCTTATAAAATAACTACAACTCATATACTCCACGCTAATTTTTTCCTATCTGGTTTCTCAGACTTTTTCATCGAGCGGCACACGACACCCCCATGATACTGCCGCCTTCTGGAACATCTTTCTCGCAAGAGTTTTTTGTATCAATCCCACTATCAGACGCACTGGAAGCGAAAAATATTCCGGGCCGGTAAATTTTTGGGCTTCCTCACGGAAAAAGCCGTCTCCTTCCGCAAACAGCTTACCCATCGCCTGATACGGTTTTGTGGCCTGAGCCTGTTTCGCCTCATCCAAAATCCGGATTCCGAAATTACCTCCTTTCACCAGACAGCCGCCATACCGAACGCCCAGATATTCCGGTAATTTTGCCAGAAATTCCTCGCCGCAGCGAAGCTGACACCCCTCCGCAAAACCACTTTGCAGAAGAAAAGAAAGCCTTGTATGCTCATCCTTCCTGGGAAGCGTTTCCAGAAATTCCAAAAGAAGTCCCGGCACGCACTCTACATATAAGGGCAGCGCAATGAGGATTTCTTCGTTTTTGATATAAGCATCCCGAATGATGTCCCATGATTTTCGATCGGAAATTGCATATGTTTCAAAGGTGCTTCCTTTTTCTGACAGTCCATTTGCAAAGGCAGCTATGATCTTCTCCGTGTTACTGTATTTGCGTATCCGCGGGCTTCCATTGATGATTACAACATGCATGAAATCGCCTCCTTTCTTTTGCTTTCAGAATAGACTCCCAGCGAACGGCTCCCTATATTTAGCGCAGTACGCTGACACCACCGTTCGAGATAAGCCTGATCTCCGTCTCCAGTATAGATAATCCCAAGATCCGGCTGGTGATCATAGCGCATTACATGACGCATCTGCCCGTCCTGGAATTTCAGATACATGGTGACAAGCGGCATAATTCTGTCTACAATGTTTTTGGTCTGCCAGGAAACAAATCCAAAGCGCGTATCCGAAATCAACCAAACCTGATCAGCTTTGCTCATTTTTCTCAAGATCGGCTCATAATCGTCCTGAATGGCACATACTCCCGGCGTTTTCAGCCAGCAGTAATTACATCCAACGCAGTGCGAAATGTGCATTCCAGTGGTGTCGATCAACTCAAATCCGTCTGCATTATCACCACTGCGGCTCAGTTCCTCTGCTATTCTTTTTCCGATATGTACCCTTGTTGTATCAACCATGAGAACCATTATATTTTCCTCCGTGCCCGCGTTTAAAAAGCTAGTCATATCTGTACCTCAGATCTGTTTTTTCACAATAAGCCGTCTTCTTTTATCAGATACATTGCACCATAATAAGCATTAGACAATGTCTTTTTACAATATGCTTCGTCATAAACCATTGCACTATTGGCAAGCAGACTGGCTATCCCATGTGTCACTAAAAAAATTTGAGAAAATATGCTATATGCCTGTCGGTCGTCTGCCTTTGCCTGTCTTTTCAAAATAGGAAATAAAGAATCAAAATTTTCCCCTTTAAGCCAATCAGAAAGGGAAACGCCTGTATAATAGTTTGAATGAAATAGAAAACGAAAAAGATTTGTTTCTTCTACGGCAAACTGAATATGTCTCATACCCACTTCCAACATAGGTCGTTCGTATTTGCCACTTATATTTGTCACATAGTTAAGATGAAATTCGCTTGCTTTTTTATGTGCTGCCATCCGGACATCTTCAATTGTTTTAAAATGATATAAAACGGGCTGCGTTGAACAGCCAAGTTTTTGTGAAACTGTCCGGGCGTTTATGCTGTCTGCTCCCATTTCTTTTGCAATTTCAAAAGCTGCATCTTTGATCATTTCTTTCGTAACTTTTGCGATTGCCGGCATATTTGCACCTCCAATTATAATCTGCATTATATATAGTTATAATTATATATAATGCAAATTATAAATCAAGGTAATTCATCTGTCAATCCATCTTGTTAAACTTTCATCAACCGCAAAGAGCTGGTGGCGCCGATTTTATTATTGTTTAATAATCCAATACCCACTTTTACTTGAGCCTTCATATTCTATTAATCCACCGGCCTTCAATTTATTTATTGAACGTTTAATTGTACTTAGCGAAACATTCATCTTACTTGCCATTTCATCTCGTGTTACATGCTTATTCATTCGTATCAAATGCAAAATAGCATCTTCCACAGTGCCTACTTTTTGGGGTTCATTTTGGGGTTCATTTTGGGGTTCATTTTGGGGTTCATTTTGTTCTGTCAAGAAATCTGGATGAATAGGTATTTCGACAGTAACTGCCCTTCTTTCATCATCCGTTTCAAATATCGCCTTAGGAGAACCGTTGTCTCTAAGTTCCTCCTGTATAGTAGGAATTCCTGTAGATTTTCCTTCAGTCAAATCCAATTCCTTCAAAAATTCTCCCAACCGTTTGTTTCTATAATAACGAGATTTGAACCTCTCTCCCTCAGCAATTGTCTTTTGCGAGATTGAACGGTCAATGCCCGGATAACTGATAATTCGGATACAATCAGGTTCAATCTCAATGATTATTGCTTGATGGGATTGATAATCACGATGATAGAAAGCGTTGACCACCGCTTCTTCCAGTGCCTGATACGGATAACTAAACCGTCGAATGGATTCCATCTGATAATCTACTTTCGTGACCTTTTCCTCAATCACCATGTCCTGTAACTTTTCCATGGTTCTTTTAATCATTGTTGGCACAGAACCTTTGATAACCGGCACCTCAATAAAATTATTGGGATTCTTAATGCTACCTTCCGGAAATTTTGTTATTTCAACCTGTGTATATGGAAAGAATTTATCCAAATGCTCACAAAACATCATCAATGCCACATTGGATATGCATTGTTGCTCCGGTGGTCCTACAAGAAGCTGCATATCTCCAAGCACCTCCATAACACCACGTTTTCCAATCTGCTTAGCCAACTTACTTTTGGTTGTATTGAGATGATCCGTTAGCAATGCAACCGATATATCCGACTCTGAAGCCTCAAAATTAGGCCTCATGTCAAACGGTACATAGTTTGTCATATTGATTAATTCTCGCTCCTGTTCTGCATTTGCACGAACAGAACTTGTTGAGTAACGTATATAATAGTAATACTTTTTATCCTTCTTAGCAGTAACATGTTCCGGCGCTTTATACGGTCTTTGCACTCCAGGAGTCACCCACAATATAATAACATTTTTCCCATCGGTTTGATCAATAATTACACGTGGGAAATATGCCGGAATCATTGTATTATTGTAACCCAAAAGTTCCTTTTGTATGATATCCAACTCGTATTCTTCCAAACCTTTTATCGGACGAACCGCAACTCCGTTTTTCTCCTCGACACCAATCAAAATATATCCACCACCAACATTATCAAAATCATTGGCAAATGCACAAATACTATGGTATATATCATCCGGATTCCATGAAGCTTTAAATTCAATCCTGTCAGATTCAACTCTACGCTTATTTAATAAATCTTCTATATTAAACTCTAGTTCCATTCACTTCACCACACTTCGTAATATTTATAGATTTAGAAACAATCATTCAACCTTACACAATAGTTAGCAATATGCCTTCATGATAGTTATTTGAAAATAGTCTTTTCAATTACTATATCAATTCTAAAAATTCTTGTAAAGTAATAGAATCTTGACTATTTGACACAGCCCAATATGCCAAAGTCGAATTCATTACTTCTTTTTTTGTGCTCTGCCATTAATCTTATTATCAGTCGTCCAAATAATATTCAACCAAAGTTTTTTATGAATATCAGTTGAAATTCAGTTAAGCCCCTTCACAAAATCAGCACCACCTGCTTAGCCTGTGGTTTATTTAAAGATATTTATCCAAAAAGAAAAAGCCTAGATTTTCTAGACTTTTCAAAAGCTGCTGACGGGAATCGGACCCGTGACCTCCGCACTACCAATGCGACGCTCTACCGACTGAGCCACAGCAGCCTGACAAGCAAAGTTTCCCTTTTGCCATCGTGTTGTAGTATATCACAGCTTTTTTAGCTTTGTCAATACCCGCCTATTGTTTTCTGATCGCTTTCTTCAGTTTGGTCTTAATCCGCTGCAGGGCATTGTCCGTAGACTTATCATCCCGGCCTAAAACCTTGGCAATCTGCTGGTATCCCATTCCCGTCAGGTACAGATCCAACACCTGCTTTTCAAAGCTGCTCAGTTCCTTATCAATGATCATCTCAATCCTGTCAACATTTTCTTGGTCGATGACCATCTCCTCCGGACTCTGCTCAAACCTGTCCGCCAGCACATTGACCAGTTCCTCTTCCTCCCCCTCATGGTCTGTTGCCACGTTGCCATAGAGGGACACATAATTGTTGAGCGGTATATGTTTCTTGCGTCGGGAAGCCTGTACCGCCGTATACATCTGCCTGGAAACACACAGATCGGCAAAGGTGGAGAAGCTGGCGTCCCGCCCGGTATCATAATCCCGCACAGCCTTAAAAAGCCCAATCATGCCCTCCTGGATCAAATCCTCGCTATCCGCCCCCAGAATGTACATGGACTTGGCCTTGCTCCTGACCAGATTTTTGTATTTATTCATGATATAATCCGTAATCTCTGCTTCTCCATCCCGCAGATTCACCAAAAGTTCCTCATCCGTATACCGGCTATAATCTTCTTTCAATGCTGCCTCCCATCCAGTGTCATCTAACAACGGATACCCAAACTCATCAAACGTCCTTATGCTAATAAGTATACAGCAATTCCGCCTTCTGTGCCTTATCTTCCCCCAGTTTCAGGCGATAATACTGTGTCTGCATCCTGCGGTATCCATCCCGCCAGCCAATGCAGTCTTCCTTGCTCCATACACTGTACTCCGCCTTAAAATACAAGTACCCGTCTCTATAATATAAATGAGAAAACTCCGTATGTAAACTCTTTCCGTCCTCTTTATCAGGCAATTCATCGGGCAATATCTCTATGAAATCGTCCAAATGATCCACAACTTTCAAAACTCTGCCCGTCATATCGGGCATAATCAGGACATTATTGTCCTCATCTATATAAAAATCCCACGCATAAATAATCTCCACCGGAATCTCAGCCGGAGCAAGGGTTCCAGCATCGATATCCCACACAGTCACATAATAATCCTGATACTCATCATTGCCCCTGTCTACGATATATGTATTCGGATAATATACCAATGTCTTCCCTGCATCCTGCCCAAGATAAAAATGATCCGCCGAATAAGCTTCGCTGTCACCCGGCCCTTTTATGGAGCGATAATCCGAACCATCTTTCTTCACGGTAGTGATCATGCCTCCCTGATACACAATGGCTGATCCGTCATAACCGCCATATAGAAAGAAAAGTCTGTCTCCACAAACTTCCATTTGCACTATCATATCCGCATAATAATGTTCCCCATATGGTTTCAGGGTTACAATCTTTTCCCACTCTCCCTCCAGGGACACTGCATAAACCTCCGTTGTCCCTGCCGTACTCCCAGGTTTCTGCAAATAGACGCATCCATCTTGGTAAGCACAAAATTCCAAAGGACTGCCTGTCTCATCCCGAACCGTTTCCTGCGATGACAGACTCTTACACACACCGGTATCATAATCCAACACATAAAAATCAACTCTGTACTCTTCGTCATGCAGTTCCAACACAATAATATGCTCGACTTCATCAACTGCCTTGATCTCTCCAGGCCCGTAATCAATCCGATTACGCCCAGACATATCCACAGAATATAAGTTCCCGACTTCCTTCATATAGAATCTTCCGCCAGCCAGATAGAATTCTCCATATCCCTCATCCTTAAAAAGTTCCATCTTCACACCTGCCTGATCGATACAGACCATTTCTTTCTCTGTCCCCGATATCGGATCATAATTGGCCCACAGACCGCTTTCTTTAAAGGAATCCGTATGATACTGCCGATAATATACTTTGCCGTCCAGATATGCATAGTAATGGTCGGTCACATCCGCACGCTCCAATATGGACAGATCATCCGTATACTCGACATGGATTGCTTCATCACTGTTCCTGACCGGAACTGTTTCTCCGCCATAATCTATAGTGGCTTCAGCCTGCATCTTCAACATCCAGTAATTCCCGTCTTTTTCTATCTCCGGGTTATCTGTCTTTTCAGATTCTTCCATAGCGACATCAGCAGTACTTTGCTGGGCATCCGTACTTCCAGCTTTCTCACTGCTCTTCTCTGTTTTTTCCTGATTCTGTGCCGCATTAGCCGTCAGCTGTTTCTCTGCACCGCAGTCACTTTCCTGGCTCTTCCCAGATTCCATCCCATCCATCTGCCTGCCGCCAACAAGCATGAACCCCAACGCCACAAGCAGAATCCCTGCGCTGAATATTCTAATTTTCATCTATTCCCCTGCTATTTTCTTCACTATATATCTCTCTTCACTTTTTTATCACCCGCTCTGCTGCATCCCGGGCAGCCCTCACAGCCTCTCGTTTGCACATCCTCACTGTAAATCTCGCTGGGACTTGCCAGCATACAGATTGCCTGAGCGGATATCCCTTCTCCGCTGCCGGTAAATCCCAGCCCTTCTTCGGTGGTAGCCTTCACATTGACCTGTGAAATATCAATCCCCAAAGCCTTCGCCATATTCGCCCGCATGGTATCAATATGGGGACGCATCTTCGGCGCCTGCGCAATGATTGTGGCATCAATATTTTCAATCAGAAACAGATTCTCTTCCAGAAGGGCTCCCACGTGCTCCAATAGTTTCATAGAAGAAATTCCCTCATAGGCCGGATCCGTATCCGGGAAGTGCTTCCCGATATCCCCTAACGCCGCCGCTCCTAAGAGCGCATCCATCACCGCATGCACCAACACGTCCGCGTCAGAATGTCCCAAAAGTCCCTTCTCATAGGGAATCTCTACGCCCCCGATGATACACTTTCTTCCTGCCACCAGCCGGTGTACGTCATACCCCATTCCAATCCTCATTACTTCCTCACTTTCCTGCTATACAGCTTCTATTATATATTTATGTTTTTACATAACGCATGTTATTCTTCTATATCTTATTCCCCGTCTCTATTCTTCTTCCCAAGTTCCTTCCTGCAAAACATCCAGGACATCACAGTGGCAATCCCCCAGCCCACCGGCCAGGATAGCCAGATGCCCACAGAACCCATGCTGGCAGAAAACACAAATGCCAAAATAACGCGCAGGATTAAATCCGTAAAAGTAGAAGCCATAAACTCTTTCATCCGTTCCGCACCGCGAAGCATCCCATCGGCAACCAGTTTGACTGCTATCACGAAATAGAACGGCGACACGATTTTCAGGAAAGTAATCCCTGTGCGCAGGGCATCACTCCCCGTATCATCCATAAACAGAAGCACCATCGTTCTTCCAAAGAAGAAATATGCCACAAAGAAAGGCACTGCCACACAGACAGCCATCTTCAATCCCGCCATAAAACCGTCTTTAATCCGTTCCCTCTTCCCGGCGCCGCGATTCTGGGCTGTAAAACCTGACACGCCATTCCCTAGCGTTGTGAATCCGGTAATGATAAAGGTATTGAGCTTTATCGCCGCAGAATATCCTGCAATCACACCCGATCCATAAGAGTTTACCAGACTTTGTATAAAAATATTACCCACAGAAACAAAACTTTGCTGTAAAATACTGGGAACTGCGATCATACTAATCTTTTTTAACAGGGAAAAGGAAAAAACTGCCACGCGTCCCTGTGTCTGAATCTCCCGCATCCGCACGCCAAAGGAAATCAGCGCCAAGATACAGGCCGCTCCCTGGGCAATAAAGGTGGCCCAGGCCACACCGGCCACGCCCCATTGAAACACTGCCACAAAGAGAATATCCAACGCAATATTCCCCACGGACGAACCGATCAGAAAATAAAGGGGTGTCCTGGAATCCCCCAGGGAATTGAACATGCCGGTAGTTACATTATATAAAAATAAAAAGATAAAACCGCCGATATAAATTTTTAAATAAAGAGCGCCATCCGCGAAGATATTCTCTGGCGTCTGTATCATACGCATCATCGCCGGTGTGGTTATAAGACCGGTCACAGTTAGAAATGCCGCCAGCACAAACCCTGTAATCAACGTAGTCGATACGGCCGTCTTGAGTTTTTCATGGGCTTTGGCTCCAAAAAGCTGGGAGATGACCACCGAACAGCCGATATTGCTTCCCACCGCCACCGCCATAAATATCATGGTGATCGGATAGGAGGCTCCCACCGCCGCCAGTGCGTCCTCTCCCGCAAATTTACCAGCAATCATGCTGTCCGCAATATTATACAGCTGTTGAAACACCACACTGATAAACATGGGCACCGTATACCCAATCAATGTCTTCTGCGAATCTCCCACCGTTAGATCCTGAATCATACAAACGCCTTCTTTCCCTGTTTCTCCAGAATAAAAGTAAGCAGTCTGTCCGCCACCTCTTCCTTGCTGAGTATGGGCAGTTCCAGGGTTTCTTCTTTGGTGAGCAGTGTCACCACATTGGTGTCTGTTCCAAAGCCAGCCCCTTCCTGTCTTAAATTGTTAGCCACAATCATATCAATATTTTTCTTTTCCAGCTTCCCTCTGGAATTTTCCAGCATATGCTCTGTCTCCATGGAAAAGCCGCAAATAAACTGACCTTCTCTTCTATGGGCTCCCAAATAGGCCAAAATGTCCTCCGTGCGCTCTAGGGCGATGTTCAATTCTCCATCCTTTTTCTTCATCTTCTCATCTGCTGTCTGGGCAGGCCGATAATCCGCCACTGCAGCCGCTTTGATGATGATATCCTGCTCGTCTGCCGCCGTCTTGACCGCCTGTGCCATATCTGCCGCCGATATCACCGGCACCACTTTCACCCCTGCCGGGGGCTGTATTGCCGTTTTTCCCGACACAAGCGTCACATCTGCACCCCGCAACATAGCTGCCCTGGCGATGGCATATCCCATCTTCCCGGTAGAATGGTTGCTGATATAACGCACCGGATCAAGTTTTTCCTGCGTGGGACCGGCTGTGACAAGCACTTTCGTCCCTGTCATATCTTTCGGCGTCAACGCCTTTACAATCGCCTCATATAAAGCTTCCGGTTCTGGCATCTTACCCTCTCCGGTATCTCCGCAGGCCAGATAACCGCTGGCCGGCGTAATCACTTCCATTCCATATCTCTCAAGAATCCGCAGATTATCCTGCATAATGGGATTCTGGTACATTCTGGTATTCATAGCCGGGGCAAATATTTTCGGACACTGGCAAGCCAACAGCGTTGTGGTCAGCATATCGTCTGCAATCCCATGGGCTGCCTTGGCAATCACATTGGCAGAAGCCGGCGCCACAAGCACAACATCTGTTTGTTTTGCCAGAGCCACATGCTCCACACTATGCTGAAAATTACGATCAAAGGTATCCACCAGACATTTATTGCCCGTCAATGACTCAAACGTAATCGGATTGATAAAATTCGTGGCGTTCTGCGTCATGATCACCGTTACATCCGCCCGTTGCTTTACCAACATACTTGCCAAAGATGCTATCTTATAGGCCGCGATGCTGCCACTTATACCCAGTATGATATGTTTATCTTTTAATAACATTTGCTATTCCTCCGTTTCACCTGCCGTTATACGGATGACTATGTCGGTCAACTCTCCACATTTTTATGATAAATCAAACCCAGTCCCTTAAGGGTAAGTTCATTATCGCAGACAATCTCCTGCTTGCAATAGGGCACAATACTTGCCGCCAAACCGCCGGTAGCCACCACCGGTGCCCGATATCCCAGTTCCTCATGAATCCGCTCGATCATCCCATCCAGACAGGCTGCCTGTCCCATCACAATACCGCTCTTCATACAGTCAATCGTATTCGTACCGATCACTTTCTTCGGCGGCTCTAAACTGATGCGCGGCAGCTGGGAGGTACGATTCACCAGAGAATCCAGGGAGACCTTCGCCCCCGGCAGGATCATACCGCCTATGTAATTGCGGTTTTGATCCACCACACTGATAGTAGTAGCCGTTCCCATGTCAATCATAATAATTGGCGCCCCATAATAATGCAGTCCCGCCACCGCATTGACCACCAGATCGGAACCCAACTGTCCCGGATTATCCATCAGGATGTTCAACCCTGTCTTGACGCCGGGCCCTACCACCAGCGGCGCCCGATGCAGCATCTTTTCCAAGGATGATTTCATGATATTGTTGAGTGGCGGCACGACAGAAGAAATGATACTGCCAGTGATGTCTTCCAGTCCAATCTGATACAGGTCAAATAAGGTCTTAAATTCCACCACATATTCCAGTTCCGTCTTCGAGAGGTCCGTGGACACTCTTTCCACAAAGTTTACCTTTTCTCCCTCGATACACCCGATGACAATATTGGTGTTTCCAATGTCAATCGCCAAGATCATACCCTCTGTCCTGCCTTTCTCAATAAATATCTTATATTGTTGTTTCAATTTCATTATGAAATCCCAATATATAATTTCAAGAACAACTACCGGACAGACGCAAGTTTCCATCCATCCGGTTCGTTGCCCTGTTCTCTCTCAACATTGTATTGTTCTCTTATTAAATAAATATTATATGTTATTTATATCTATTAATGTCTTCTTATTACCTTACCGGACAGCCTGTTATGCCTGTGCGTCTCTCACGCCTTCTTAGCCGCTAAGCGTACATCTTTCGCCTCTTCCTGCGCCTTCGTATATACCGGCTTCACCCTGGTTAAAGCTAATCCAACACCAGTCACGATGATTGCCGCCACCACGGCCTCCACGACGCCGTTAAACGCCACCACGCCCATGATAACATCCAGCACCGCATCACCTGCCACTCCCATTGCCTGGGCATAAGCATCCTTATACAAAATGAAGATACCGCTCATAACAAACAGAGTATTGGTAAAAGCACCTGCCAGCCCTGCATAGGAAAGGGCAATGTCCGCAGATCCTCTCTTACTGCCGCTGACGGTCAGCACTGCCATGAGCACAGCGCCGGCCACAAGTCCGATGATCGTGCACACCATGGCGCTGAGAGCATCCGGCAGCAAGCGAATCAGAAACGCCCTGACAGATATAAATAAAATAACAGACGCTATGGCATTGACGACAATCCTGCCTGTCTTCTGCTCGTTCCCTGCAGCCTTACGGATTAGGACATAGATAAAATATGGAACCACGCCAACTAAAATCCTCGGTACAAAGCAGATATAGAGACTCTTAAAAATGCCGGATACGCCGACCACGTTGAAAGCTAAGACCGGCGAAAACACAAACGCCGAGGCCGTAGCCGCCTTAAATGTGTTGTTGATGAAACTGGTGAGACCAAATACGAATCCTAAAAATGCACCTTTCTTCGGACCAAGAAATAGCGCTCCAAGGATTACCGGGATGTGAATAATCGTCGCGTTGATGACTACAAGCGGGATGTATCCCAGTGGTGTGAATGCCATAATCACAATTATGGCAGTGAACAGTGCCGTAAGCACGAGTTCATAGGTTTTTTCATTTTTCATGGTACAATTCCTCCTGTTATTATTCTCATACGAGATACAATACGGTGTCATCATATCACATCAACTTTTCTTTGACAAGTTTTGTCCTTGAAAATATACAAAGTAATCTGCTCCGCAAAATTGCATATTTTTGATATGGATATAAGGAAATATAATGAAAAGCCGATACAGGTTTCCCTGTACCAGCTTCTCCGCCGCCTGTCGTGAACCAGGCTGATATAAGACAGGCTGTCAACCGATAACCGTCTTTAATAATTCTCCGGCTTAATCTGGAAATATGCCTGCTCATGCTTGCAGACCGGACATACCATGGGAGCCTTTTTACCAATCACCAGATGACCGCAGTTCAAGCACTGCCAGATACAATCTCCGTCCCGTGAAAATACCAGACCATCTTCCAGATTTTCAATCAGTTTCCGATAACGCTCCTCATGTTCTCTCTCAATCCGCGCCACGCCCTCAAAGAGCATTGCCAGTTCCTCAAACCCTTCCTCTTTAGCATCCTTGGCAAACTCCGCATACATATCGGTCCACTCATAATGCTCCCCGGCGGCGGCGTCTTCCAAATTCCTGTTGGTGGGAGGGATTACCCCTTCATTGAGATACTTAAACCAAATCTTTGCATGTTCTTTCTCATTGGCCGCCGTCTCCGCAAAAATATTGGATATCTGCACATACCCATCCTTTCTGGCTTTGGACGCATAATAAGTATACTTGGTATAAGCCTGCGCTTCCCCCGCAAAAGCCGCCAGCAGGTTTTTCTCCGTCTTCGATCCTTTTAACTCCATGTAATTTCCTCCTTTTACCGGTCGTTATTCCTCTGGAATGCTGCACCATTTCTACCAGCCGACCTGTTTTTCTTTACAGTATTGCCATTTTTTCCCGAATCTTTCCCTGTTCTTCTCAATATAAACAGAAAAATTTCCTCTTAATCAGAATCCGTTAAACCGAAGCAGATCCACAACCGGGTAAAAGTCGATTTTCATCAAGACATAGAAACAGAACACAGGACTCCCGCTCAACTAAGTATTGTAAATCTGTCTGCACTGTTATAAGATATAAAAGTAATGAACAACAATCATGCTCTGATATGGAGGAAACCAATGACTGCACTAAAACCGATCAAAGAAGGAAAAGTACGCGAAATCTACGACAATGGCGACAGTCTGATTATGGTCGCCACAGACCGCATCAGCTGTTTTGATGTAATCTTAAACAACCAAGTAACGAAAAAAGGCACTGTCCTCACACAGATGTCCAAGTTCTGGTTCGACATGACACAGGACATCCTGCCCAACCACATGATTTCCGTAGATGTCAAGGATATGCCGGAATTTTTCAGGCAGGAAAGGTTTGACGGCAACAGTATGCTCTGCCGCAAACTAAACATGCTTCCCATCGAATGTATCGTCCGCGGCTACATCACCGGCAGCGGCTGGGCAAGCTATCAGAAAGACGGCACTGTCTGCGGTATTACACTCCCGGAGGGGCTTCAGGAATCCGACAAACTGCCGGAACCTATTTATACCCCTTCCACCAAAGCCGAGATTGGCGACCATGATGAGAACATATCTTATGAACAGAGTGTGACCTATTTAGAGGAAAGATTCCCAGACAAAGGCGAGGAGTATGCATCCAAACTCCGGGACTACACCATTGCCCTGTACAAGAAATGTGCCGAGTACGCATTAACCCGCGGCATCATCATTGCAGATACCAAGTTTGAATTTGGTCTGGATGAGGAAGGCAACATCGTTCTGGGCGATGAAATGCTCACTCCGGACAGTTCCCGTTTCTGGCCTGCGGAAGGCTATGAGCCCGGCCACAGCCAGCCGTCCTTCGACAAACAGTTCGCCCGGGACTGGCTCAAAGCTAACGACGGTCATGATTGGACGCTCCCGGAAGACATCGTCCAAAAGACAATCGATAAATACCTGCAGGGATACGAACTTCTGACGGGACACAAGCTGTAAGAGATTCCCCAAAAACATCTGCTTACTAAAAACTTTCGTAGATTGGCCTCACAGATTTGGCAATCAGTCTCAGATAAGCAAATATATTCTTTCATTTAAGGCCGGATATGTCATCCATTGCATACCCGGCTTTATTTATTTCCTATCTATATTTTCCTATCCATATTTTCCTTCCATATTTCTCACTCTAAATTTTTCTTGACATTCTGATATCATAATGATATCATCAATATATCAACAAACAATAATGAAACCTCTTACGAAAGAAAGCAGGCTCTCATTACAATCTAAGCCGCCAGCAAAGTGGCGGCGGAATGGAGATTTTATGGAAGAAAAAATTTTAAACAAAAACAAAAATGGTATGTTCATGCTGTTATTCACCCTGACGCTCCTTGTAGCGGCGATTGCCACAGCCATCATCGGCGGCATTAATGGACTGGATGAAACCGGACCGAAAGCCCCCTGGGGCATCGCGCTCTTTGTCATCGGCCTGATCGTTTTCTGTCTCGGCTGGATCCTGTTCGGCGGCCTCAAGGTGCTGCGTCCCCAGGAAGCCCTGGTGCTGACACTCTTTGGCAAATATATCGGCACCCTGAAAGAAGACGGCTTTTATTGGGTAAATCCTTTCTGCACCGCCTTAAATCCGGCGGCCGAAACCAAGCTAAAACAAAGTGGTGATGTGGGCAGCAACGGAAACGGCCTTTTTCAAATCGGTACAGGAAAAGAAAGCGCCTCTGTAAACACAGGCTCAAGCAAAAAAATTTCCTTAAAGATCATGACATTAAATAACAGCCGACAGAAAATAAACGACTGTCTGGGAAATCCCATCGAAATCGGCATTGCAGTCATGTGGCGGGTGACGGATACCGCCAAAGCGGTCTTTAACGTGGATAATTACAAAGAATATTTGTCCCTGCAGTGCGACAGCGCCCTGCGCAACATCGTCCGTATATATCCCTACGATGTGGCAGAAAACGTAGACACCACCGGAGACGGTCAGGCTGACGAAGGCTCCCTGCGCGGTTCCAGCGAAGTAGTGGCAGAACGTATCCGTGAGGAAATCCAGAACAAAGTCTCCAAAGCCGGTCTGGAAATCCTGGAAGCACGAATCACCTACCTGGCTTATGCACCGGAAATAGCAGCCGTTATGTTACAGAGGCAACAGGCTTCCGCCATCATTGATGCCAGAAAGATGATCGTGGACGGTGCTGTCGGCATGGTGGAAATGGCTCTGGACCGTCTCTCCGCCAAAGAAGTGGTACAGTTAGACGAAGAACGCAAAGCCGCCATGGTCTCCAACCTTCTGGTGGTCCTGTGCGGCAACCGGGATGCCCAGCCCATAGTTAACTCAGGAAGTCTCTATTAAGTGGCTGACAACAGCAAGAAACAAATACCCCTGCGTCTGTCATCGAAACTCTACGACGCCATCGCAGCCTGGGCAGAGGATGATTTTCGATCTGTGAATGGTCAGATAGAGTATCTACTGACAGAATGTGTAAGACAGAGAAAGAAAAACGGCGCCCCCGTTCCCCATGAACTGGACGTTCCGCCTGAACTGGATATTTCCTAGACAATAAATGCCTGGCTTCAACAGACATTTCTTAGACAACAAACGCCTGGCATTAACAAACATCTTTATGCAAAATAAACCGCCATCTCTGCAGGAATCCTCGCAGAAATGGCGGTTTTATCTATCACCTCACACCACTATATCCTACTCCCGTTCGTCTGGCGTACTACCTTATATAACTCTTCCACCGCCAGTCTGGTCTTCGCTACGATGTCCCGGCTATCCTTCGGAAAACAATAATACTGCGCCTTTTCATCCCCGATACAGATCATATCTCCAATCTCATACCAGTAAAAATCCGAATACAGGCTATAAGAATAAGAGGGTGCCTGTGTATAATGAATCTTTCCATCGCAGCCATTTAGGGAAAATCCCTCGCTTGTGTGGGTTAAGATGCCTTCCCCCACCTGATAGATATAGTTCATATTGACCATCATATAGATGTCCACCGGCACTTCCATATGATATGTATTTTGTAACAGTTCTTCCCGCACACAGTCCCGTTCCCAGCGATACCAGTCCGGAACATGGTCAAATATAGTCGCTCCTTCTTTGGCCCGCAGAAAACCATACTCCGTCAACTCATAGGTCTTTCCGCAGTGGGCACATGTCAGGCTAATCCCCCGCCCTCTCATCTCACCTTCTGTCAGACATTCGGGGCATTTATACAGCATCCGGTTCAGTCCGTCCGCCCGAAAAGATTCACTGATCCTAACTTTGTTTTCCTGCTGCCAGCGGAAATAATCAAAGGTAAATTTTTCCTGCAGGATAGTATTTAACTCCTGCGGTGTTTTCTGCGCAATCTCCTCCGGTGAAAGCAGGTATTCCACCTCCGCTGATACATTTACTTTGCGAAGCTGTAGATTATTGTAAAGGGGATCCCTAGCAAACGCTCCCTGCGTGCGGATCATAACTACAGGAACCTTTAACAATTTCAGGCACTTGCCGATACTCTCCGGCAGAGGCGTCTGCGTCCCGTCAAAGCTGTAGCTGGCCTCCGGATACAGCAGCACGGAACTTTTCAGTTCTCTGAGCGCATAGACCATATCCCGCACTAACGCCACATCATTCATGAACTTTCTCGTAGGAATACAGCCAATCCTACGCATCAGCCGTTTCTTACCCACAAATCCATCCGAAGTACAGACAATATGAAAAGGCCGGGGAAATAAGATCGTAATGGCAATTTTCAGATCAATAAAACTGGAATGATTCATGAGAACCAGACAAGGTTCCCCCTTTTGCAGACGTTCCATACCGATTTTACGGTAAGTAAAGTGTGTTGCCCACAAATCCCATGTGGACAACACCCTTAATAGAATACGAAACAATATATGCTGCCTGACTGGCTTTAAATGCGCCGGCACCGGCAGGGCGATTACCTGCTCATAACTCTTCCTTGCAGTCCTAATCTTCACTTTTTCTCCCCGTAACTATTGAACAACACCATCGCCGCCTCTGGTCCAAACAATATTATCCCGGATCATCTCGTCTATATCCATACCAATGATCTCGGAGGCTCTCTCTTTTGCCTCGCCCTCGTTTGCCGTTCCCAGGTTCTTATAGATATCATAAGCCGGCTTCTTATTCCCGTCCTGGTCTTCGATACCAAGGCTCAGCTTGCTCTCCATCTCATGAGCATCATCCGTCAGCCTAAAGAGCATGAAAGCATCCACATCCGGCAGGGAAGCCGCTTTCAGATAGCCATAGGCCACCGATGCTTCCTGTTTGGAATCCCCGAAATAAGAGGTATAACCAATCTCCGCCAGGGAAATACTCCTCACCTCTCCGGAGGGATTTAAGAACTTATCCTCATGCATATAATCTATCAGAATATCCACGTTCTGCATAGTGATATAAGGCGTAGAAAGATTCTGCTTCACCCACACTGCCGGACCATTCCAGGCGTAAGGATCATAGAGAGGCGAATTGTAAGGATGATAGGAAAGTCCCCAATCAACATTGCCCTCGCGGTTCATATAATAATTGAATCTATCAAGATACTCTTTCGCCAGAAAACTTCCCGGATTAGACTTTCGATTCCACTCCTGATCAATGGAGTTGTAAATCTGTACGTTACCATTCATGGCTTTCATCTCATTGTACATGATACGGAACGCTTTCACATAGACATTCACGTTAACATCCAAAGAGGTAGAGTTCATGTACCACCACTCTGTTCTGGCATTAACCTCATTACCCACAATCCAGTTATCAATCTGTCCACAGTCTGTCCTGCCGGAGTAACGCTGTCCCAAGAAAGCGCATACTGCTTTCAAGTGATTGACGCCATCCTCATCCGCCACATTCAACGCGTAACCCGGACAGTCCACATCACCCTCTTTGGCCATCGGATGCACCAGATCCTGAGAGTAAGCGCCCTCGCCTCTATTTAAAAGAACAACTGTTATTTGAATACCTTTTTCATTTAAAAGTTTAAACAGCAGATCATAGTGTGTCACTATGGAATTATCAAAATAATACGTCTTTCCATTATAGTCAAAAGAAATTGCCCCCGGAACATCCGCACCGGAACAAAGTTCATCCACACTGAGATTATAAATAACCTGCTGAACGCCCAAATCCTCTAAGTCGCCATCAAGAACTCTTGTCGTATCTAACAAAATTCCCTTGATTCCAGCAGCCATCCGCGGGGAAGTAAATGCCGCCACTTCCTCAGGATTCGTAATATAATGCTCGTCACTGACCTGCATCATCTGACCATTTCTTTTTACTGCCACCAGGAACTTGCGGCTCAGATTGGAATCTTCCGTATTATAATTTAACGGAAAACTTGCCGTAACCGAAGACTTGGCATCGACTGTAGCCACAATCTCACCTTCCGGCCCGTCCTCAAATACCTCGTTGGCAAAGACATAATATTTGCCATCATCACTACTCGGCACGCTTTTAGCCTTGAGCATACAAAGTACATTATCGCCAGAAATCAGACAGCTGCTGATTTCCACCGGACGCCCTGCTGCCTGCACACCCATCTGTCCATGGCCGGGCACAATCACCACCGCAAAAGCAAATATCGCGGCAAACGCCAGTTTCATAAATTTTTTCATTCCTCTTTCGCCTCTTCTCATGTTTCCTCCAATTACATCCCTTTATAATCTCTGTTATGCTCCTGACTATATATTATATGATAAAACCTGGCACATAACAAGCGATAACTTACAAAAAAAAGAAATAAGCACCCAATATCTTGGATGCTCATTTCTCATAACAGCTATATATGCCGTTTATTTCTGTTTTAACTGGAACTTGCTGGTCTGATCCTGCATACGGTTCACCTGCTCAAACAACTCTGCGCTGACAGCCGCCGATTCCTCGCTGTTCGCGGAGTTCGTCTGTACCACGCTGGCAATCTGCCCGATACCCTCGGCCACCTGCTCAATAGATGTTGCTTCCTCTTCTACCGCATCTGTAATCTCATCAATGGCACTGTTGGATTTCATTACCAGATCAAGTGTCTTGCGTAAGGACTCCGAAACTTCTTTCACGATCTTACTTCCCCGCTCCGTTGCCTGTACGGAGTTCTCGATCAACTCCTTGGATGCCTTAGCTGCCTGGTCAGACTGTGCAGCAAGGTTACGCACCTCCACAGCCACCACTGCAAAACCTTTTCCTGCCTCACCTGCTCTACTTGCTTCCACGGCTGCATTCAGGGCCAGGATATTGGTCTGAGATGCAATATTTTCAATCGTGGAAATAATCTTTTCAATCTGCTGGGATGTGGAACTGATATTATCCATGGCGCTGATCAGCTGATCCATCTGTTGACTGCTCAAGTTCACCTGTTTACCGGTAAGATGCGCATTGTCCCGCATTTCGGAAGCTTTCTGAATATTCTGCTTAGCACTTCTTGCCAGTTCATCCAGCGTTGAAGAAAGTTCTTCTACTGCGCTTGCCTGCTCCGTTGCGCCCTGTGCCAGCATCTGAGAGCCATCGGAAAGCGTCCTCGCATGACCGAACACCTTCTGTTCCACATTATTGATATTGCCCATAGCCGCTGAGAGCGAATCCGTAAAACTTTCAATAGATGTTGCAATGGAACTGAAATCTCCAATGAAAGGTACGGAAGTCCTGACATTGAAATTCCCTCTGGAAAGTTCTGACATCATATGGTTGATATCTTCTATATACTGACTTATCTGCTCTATGGAGTTTCTGAGTGTCCTGCTCAGATCACCAATCTCATCCTTGGCATTGTAAGTCAGTTCCAATTTCAAATTACCATCCTGCAAAGGTTTCGTCCTGTTGGTGATGGTAAGAATCGGTTTCACTACACGCCCCATGATATAAATGACCAGACTCAAAAGGCAGATAATCGTCAGACTTAAGCCTGCAATCGTGACATAATGCATGGTCATTACCGTATTATGCATGTTTTCTTGACTAATCTCATTCAGTGTAACGCCACGTTCCACCACTTCCTCCAAAAGGCCTACCAAAACCCCAAGATTACTCGTGATCGTCTCCTGATAATATGCCTGTGCCTGCTCTGGATCTGTCTGCATCAGTTCCAGTACATAGATAGCAGACTCATGCAGTTCTTTATGTAATGGCTCCAACTGACTGCGCAACCCAAGAATCGTCTCATCATCTGTTCCAGCCTCACCATAAAGCCACTGCCCCAACACACAGCCGGTAGGGTCTGTACTACCAGTAAATTCTTTCCCTGCATACAGAGCATTACTGAGATTACTGGACCACTTGTAATGCGCCGCCTCCGCTTTCTGAGCTCTCTGCAAAAGGGCATTCACCTCAATATTATATTCTTCGGAAGCTTCCATCCTCATGATATTCTTGGTCGTAAGACAGCTGAACAGCAAAACTGCTATAAATGCCGCTATTATCCTAAGACCCGCCATTATTTTGATACTTTTGCGCATTTTATTCTCCTTCCATTGTTTTATGTCTTTAAAGAAAGCCGCAAAAAAAATTTTAATACTAAAATACCAGCTTTACTCCCATGGTAACATAGCCGTATTGGGGTTATCCTGCCATAAAGTGAAACTGGAATATGGTCATAAAAGAATTGTAGCATAGCTGTTATTTTATTTCAACAATTTATCACAAAAAAAGCACCGCCATAAGCGGTACTTTTTAACTACGGATTACCATATTTTACTAACATGATTGCCGTATGACTGTTATGTTGAAACAAATTTTCCTATGGTAAGATGCCCGTCAGCAATTATCCGGCAGTTTTGCTATTGCAAATCCCATAAATACCATAGTAATAACAAACCTGAACATAAAAGGCACCGATAGGACAACAAAAGGAACCGCACTGAGAAGCGTCGCTATCACGAGCATCAATACTTTAGCATATACTGCTGTCCGATACAGCGCTCCCGCCGACAGCTGCTTTTTCATAACGGAAGCAATCAACATCCCAAACAACATATAAATTGCCGCGCACAGGAAGTACCAGCAAATTCTTCCTATAAAGAAGCAAATATATCCTATCACGATCACCACCATGATAATAGGTATCAACTGTTCAATGATCCAGTCTCTGCTAATCTCCAGCTCGCTTCCAAAATCAGCGAAATCCAGCTGCTGATATTCTCCATTCTGCATGAGAGAAATCCTATCCCGTCCTACCAGCAGAATATCCTGATAGCCTTCGTCTGCCAGTTCTGCTGCATCCTCATAGGTAAACTCTTCGATATACTCTGTCATATAAATCACTATCGGCTCTTCGTCATATACGAAATCCTCTTCCAAATGCAGTCGTCCGCCGCTGATCTCAAAATCCGGCAGATATCCCGCCACTTCTTTCATATCGCTGGGTGAAAAGCCGATCATCAGACTCAAAAACGAAATAATGGTCGCCACCAGCGCCAGAAGCGTCACGAACCCGATCATACTTCCGGTCTTTACCCTCGTCAACTCGTCATACCTAGGCGGAATGAAAGAAAGGCCAAACTGTTGTAATATGTTAGGTGCCTTCTGCTGCTCAGAATTACCGCCATAATTATAAGAACCGCCCTGATTCCCATAACCGTTACTTTTGTAGGGATGAAGCTGTTGGTAGGCGTTGCCCTGTTGGTAGGGATTCCCCTGCTGATAAGCGCTGCCCTGTTGATAGGGATTTCCTTGCTGATAGCCACTGCCCTGTTGGTAAGGATTCCCCTGCTGATAGCCACTGCCCTGTTGGTAAAGATTCCCTTGCTGATAAGCGTTGCCTTGTTGGTAAGGGTTCCCTTGCTGATAGGCATTTCCCTGTTGGTAGGGATTTCCCTGCTGATAGGCATTACCTTGTTGATAGCTATTCCCCTGCTGATAGGCGTTTCCCTGCTGTGAAAAATTTCCCTGCTGGTAAGCATTTCCCTGTTGATCAGAATTTACATTGGTCTGTTGATTGTAATCGTTGTCCATTTTTGTTCCTTTCCCCTAATTAAAGATTTAGTCACTAACTGTTCAACACATCTACTTTTTATAAACATTTTATTATAGATTGCATTTTTATGCAATCAAAAAGCGGATACATGATAGCGTAAGTTTATTGTAGGAATAGGACAGACAGAATAGCCCCTTGATCCGG
>CAMNSD010000042.1 GCA_946554445.1 uncultured Lachnospiraceae bacterium
TCCTCTGCCGTTACATACATTTTCTTTCCATTCTCCATATAGTCCTGTCCTTTCCCTTTTTACTTTAGGTACACATATGTGACCTAGTGTGATAGAATTGAACTAAGCACTAACGAAAATCACAATAATCGGAGGTATTGGCATGACTACCGGGGAAAAGATTAAACACTTTCGGAATTTGCGCGGCATATCACAGGAAACGCTCGGTCAGCTTTCCGGCATCAATTCAGCCACAATAAAAAAATATGAGTATGGCATCCGCAATCCCAAGCCCGACCAACTGCTGAAAATTGCAAATGCTTTGGGTATCAGTATCAATGTTTTCATGGATTTTGATATAGAAACAGTGTCAGATGTATTGTCTTTGATTTTGAAAATGGACGAACAATTAGATATGAACTTTGAAGCAGAGAGATACGAGGACGGAAGTTTCAATCCCGCCACAATCAAAATATCCTTTCAGAACTCCCTGCTCAATCATAAGCTGGGCGTATACATGAAAGCAAGGGAATTGCAGGAGAACCTTTTGAATGATGCGGAACGCTTCTCGTCAGAGGAAGAACACCAACGGGCGATTGAAACACTCTCAAAAGATTTGGACGCTGTTAAGCAGAGTATTCTTGATGACAGTAAGATTGTGAAAAAAGGGGTTAGAGGTATATCTGTAAAAATTTATCCCGAAAATTAGCCATTCTCACTATACCGAAAAATATTTGCCACACTTTAGAGAGCCTTAGTGACATTTGAATTTTCTTGTGGTATAGTGGACTTCCACTTTTAAGAAAAGGAGTTGATGATATATGCCACAGATGAATAAAGGCGGTAAATTTATTTTCGGAAAATCACTGATACGAGATGATTTGACAATCCATCTTCCAACACAGGCTCTTACAGAGTACAACGCCGCAGCAGAGAGAAAAGTCTATCTTTTTACTGGAAGCAAGGTCACTGGCGGCTTTTGTGTGACAAGAAAAGGATTGTTAGAACCATCAAAGTTAGGACACATTCTTACTGATAATCCGGCTTTACTGAATTATCAGACCGCAGAGGGCGAATTTGTCAAATACAAAGGGCGGTCATACTGTTGGGTAAATATTTCAGAGAATGGTGTAATTCAGCTTAATCAGCAGATATTAGATTTTCTTAATCTGAAGATTGGAATGGAACTATTGTCTATCCGAAGCAGTGATATAGCTTTTACAATGGGTGCAACCGGTCCCCTGTTGGAAAGAGCCGATAATTATGAGGGGGAAATCAAAATTTACTGAACAATATCTACAGATTTTAGCAGAAATCCCTTGAAACATTTCACATTCAATGGTATTATAACAATACAAAGGGAAAGCACCCACTCCAAAGTGGATGCTCCGAGTTTAGGTTAATGATTGTCCTTACGGACACCGCCTATCCTGTGGATCAGACAGGATAGGCATTTTTATTTTCGCTTGTTGTTTCTCTTATCGAGAAAGGCAAGCAACGCAACAATTAAGCTACCAAAGGACATCAGCAATGCTAATATTCCAATGAAAATCGAAATGATTTCAAAAGCTGTCATCGGCACCACCTCCCTTCCTATGTATTCCGGCACGCCGGTTTTCATAAACTCGGGAGGCTACCACCCTGTCATGGGTACTTTCCGTAGATGTATTGTAACACGAAGATATATGAATGGCAATTAGTTCTTTAAATTTGTTTGCAGGTATCACGATACCCGCCCCAAATCCAGTATTCATCAAATAATTAGAGCCATTTTAGAGCCAACAAGCATAAAGCAATCCCGGAAACGCCCATTTTATCAGCGTTTCCGGAATTGTATCCGTTACTCGAACTCAATCGTAGCCGGCGGCTTAGGGCTCATATCATAACAAACCCTGTTCACATTCTCAACCTCCGCCAAAATCCTCTTCGTAATCTTCTCCAGCACATCCCAGTCAACCTTCTCGACCGATGCCGTCATCGCGTCAACCGTATTGATGGCACGAATGATTACCATATACTCAAACACTCTCGCATTATTCTTCATGCCCACAGACTTAAAGTCCGGAACTACCGTAAAGTACTGCCATACCTTCTTATCCAATCCGGCTCTGGCGAACTCTTCCCGCAAAATCGCATCCGATTCACGGACCGCTTCCAATCTGTCCCTGGTGATGGCTCCCAGACATCTGACGCCAAGTCCCGGTCCCGGGAAGGGCTGTCTGTATACCATCTCATGAGGCAGGCCCAGTTCCACGCCGCAGGCGCGCACCTCATCTTTAAAGAGTTGCTTTAACGGCTCTACCAGTTCAAACTTCAAATCCTCCGGCAGGCCGCCCACGTTGTGATGGGATTTTACCATTTTCGCAGTTTTTGTGCCACTCTCAATGATATCCGGATAAATGGTGCCCTGTCCTAAGAAATCGATTCCTTCCAGTTTCCGCGCCTCTTCCTCAAACACCCGGATAAATTCGCCGCCGATAATCTTCCGCTTCTGTTCCGGATCCGCCACGTTTTCTAACTTGCCTAAGAAACGCTCGGAAGCGTCCACATAGATCAGGTTTGCGTGAAGTTCATCGCGGAACACTTTTACCACGCTTTCAGACTCATTCTTGCGCATCAGGCCATGGTTTACATGCACGCAGACAAGCTGTTTTCCAATGGCTTTGATCAGCATTGCCGCCACCACAGAAGAATCCACGCCGCCCGACAACGCCAGAAGTACTTTCCGGTCTCCCACCTGTTGTCTGATCAGTTCCACTTGGTCTTCAATAAAGTTCTTCATATTCCAGTTTGCTTCCGCTCTGCATTCCCCGAAAACAAACTTTTTCAAGGTCTCCTGATTGGGAAAAGTTGTGAGTTTCGTCTCACATTTTGACTGGGGATAATCTATGGAAATCATGGGAATACCCATATCGTAAAGTTCCGGTCTGACTTCCACTTCCTGTCCGTCAACCACGCGGTTTTCCCCGCCGTTTAACAGAATCCCCTTTACGTTCTTCAAAGCCTTCAACTCGTCCACCGTAATATCATGGGGATGTATTTCGCTATATACGCCGAGATCACGAATCCCGCGAGCCAGTACGGTATTCTGTGTACTGCCCAGATCCAAAATGACAATCAAATCTTGTTTCATAGGGTAAAGCCTCCTTATCCTTCGCTTTGCTGTTTCGTTGTCTTATATCCTGCTGCCTATGCATATGTAATATGCCGCTTCCTCTTAATTATATAGTAATCTTCTTGGGAAAAGCAATGAAATTATCATCAATCAATCATCTCCTTCACCCAAATTCCCTCTGCACAAAATCCAGGTTCCATAGCCTCCCTGATCATCAGAAACTCCTTGGGATAAATACAAGTAGAAAAGGTCTCCTTCTGTATCCCTTCCAGCACTTTTTCATATTCCATAAAGGTAACGCTCTCCACTTCACTTTCCTGAAGCTTGAGAGAGGTTTCCTCCACAGGCTCCTCATAAAGATACACGGCGCTGATTTCCCAATCCTTAAACGGCTGTCCCCAGAAATTGTTCTCCACATATCCCTCGTGGAACCCGATAAACCTTAACGCTTCTTTCTTCGCCACAATGCCAAGTTCTTCCTGCAATTCTCTCACCGCAGAGCAGGCAAAATCATCCCCGGCCCGCACATGACCGGCAGAGGAAACATCATAACATCCCGGATAAGCATCTTTATTCCTGCTGCGTTTCTGCAAAAGCACGTCCAACCCGCCATCCGGTTTTTTTCTGACCACCCATATATGCACGGTCCGATGTAAATCCCCGTCACGATGCACCATGCTTCTTTCTTTTACATGACCTGTAGGGGCGCCGTCTTCTCTGCAAACATCAAACAGTTCCAGTTCCTTTCCATTCAGCGCGCCGCTGTACCAACTGCCGTCCTTGCGGTAACAGAGTTTTAGGGAAAAGAAGGGTATTTCCTGCCGAAGAAGTTCCAGGAACAGCAGGTCACCATCCCAAAGATTGAGATTGCGGACATCACTCTTATCCACCCACTCCAGTTTTCCCTCGTCGGATTCTCGCAAGGTTCCCGCAAAAGCATCGCTGGTATAAAGGCACATATACTCCGTGGGATAATCCTCACAGAGAAAAGTAATGATTCCCCGAAACCTGTATGTGGTAAGTGTTAGTCCGGTCTCCTCCAACACCTCTCTCAAAAGGCAGTCTTCCGGACTCTCACCCTCCTCAAAGTGCCCGCCCACACCAATCCATTTATCTTTGTTCACATCATTCTTTTTAGAAATTCTGTGCAGCATCAGATATTGATCGTCTCTCTCGATGTAACACAGAGTGGTAAGTCTGCTTTTCATAATCAGCCAAGCATCTCCCCGACAATCTGATTGACCAGTCCGCCGTCTGCCTTGCCCTTTACCTTCGGCATCAACTCTTTCATCACTTTTCCTTTATCTTTCCCTGTGGGTTCCGTGATGCCCAGCGTCTCCAGCACTTCTTTCACCTGCTCGCGAATGGCCTCCTCACTCATCTCCTCGGGTGCAAACTCCTGATAGACTGCCAGTCTGATCCGGCAGGCTTCCTTGATATCCTCTCTATCATCAGGCGCCAGTTCCATGGTCTCTTTGGTCTGTTTGATCTCTTTTTTGACTACCTCATACTCTTCTGCCTCCGTGAGATCTGCCCGCTTATCAATCGCCTTGTTTTTAAGGGCCGAAAGCAGCATGGACAACGCGTCCTTCCTATCTTTGTCTCTTTTCTTCATAGCCTCCATCATCTGAGCGCGCACTTCTTCGATCATACTCATTGTCATATACCATCCTGTATCATAAAGTAGTAGTGTTTATCGTCCCTCTCCAAGGACTTTGTTTTATTTTTTGCCCCTATATGTTACCATAGGAACAACTTTTTTTCTATAAAAAGGTGGCAATCTCTTTTTACTGGAATAAATATTTAAGTTTGATGACCGGAATATCTTTGGATATAATAAGAATAATCACTGTCAACAGACAGCTTTTAATAAAATTGGGAACACAACCAAATAACATTGAAAACGGAGGAACAACTATGTTAGAGATTGGCACAAAGGCACCGGCATTTTCCCTGCCGGACCAGAACGGAACCATACACACTCTGGAGGAATACCGCGGCAAGAAGGTAATCCTGTATTTCTATCCAAAAGACAATACGCCCGGATGTACCAAACAGGCCTGTGGTTTTGCCGAGCGCTATCCGCAGTTTGAGGAAAAAGGCGCTGTGGTAATCGGCATCAGCAAGGACAGCGTGGCATCCCATAAGAAATTCGAGCAGACTTATTCCCTGCCTTTCACCATCCTGTCAGATACGGAACTGACGGCCATCAAGGCATACGATGTGTGGCAGGAGAAAAAGAACTACGGCAAGGTATCCATGGGTGTGGTACGCACCACCTATCTGATAGACGAGGAGGGTGTTATCATCAAGGCAAACGATAAGGTAAAAGCAGCGGACGATCCTGAAATGATGTTAGGCGAGGTCTAAAGTAAAAAGCACAGGGCTTAAGGATGTATAAAAACTTCATTAGCCCTGTGTCTTTATATTTTATGGCAGCCCCTACCTGCCGATATTTTTCAGCCGGAAAGAACCGATCAGTTCCTTCAACGTATTGGACTGAGACGATAATTCTTCGCTGGCCGCCGCGCACTCCTGGCTGGTCGCTGAATTGTTCTCCACCACCGCTGAAATCTGTTCGACGCCAGTAGCCACCTGGTCCATCGCCAGCGTCTGTTTTTCGACTGCATCTACGACCTGATCCATCTTGGCCGTAACATTGCCAGCAAGTTCTCCTGTGCGTTCCAGTGCCTCTGATACCCGATTCATCGCTTTGCCGCCTTCCACAATCGTTGCGGCAGAACTTTCAATCAACTCCTTTGTCGCTTTGGCAGCCTCATCAGATTTTGACGCAAGATTACTGATCTCCTCCGCCACCACAGCAAAGCCTTTGCCTGCGGCGCCAGCTCTGGCCGCTTCCACAGCCGCATTCAGCGAGAGAATATTAATCTGGAAGGCAATATTCTCTATCGTTGCAATGATAGTGCCAATCTGTTTAGAGTCGTTAGAAATACGTTCCATCGACGCACTCAGTTCTTTCACGTTCTCCATACTGATACTAAGCTGGGCACCGGCCTGATTGGTAATCTTACCAACCTCTGCTGCCGCAGTGGAAGTCTGTTTTGCACCTGCCGAAATATCCGTGATCGTCGTTGAGATTTCCGTAACGGCGCTGGCCTGCTCGGTAGCCCCCTGGGCCAGTGTCTGTGCACTTGCAGCCACCTGTTCCGAACCGTCTGATACATGTCCGGCACTTGCTGCAATCTGCCCCATGGTCCGATTCAATGCACCAAGAATACTTTCCAGAGACTTCTTAATTGCCTGGAAATCCCCTGTATAATCCCGCTGGGTATTCTGTGTCAGGTCACCTTTGGCAATGGCACCCAGCACGTCTGATATCTCTCCGATGTAAGCGCGCAGATTCCCGATGGTCTCCTCAAATATCTCTCCCAATAGACCAATCTCATCATTGGATCTGACACCAATTTCAACTTCCTTGCCGTCAGCCAGCCCCAGTTCTCCTTTTTCCAACCGCATGGCCGCCTGCGTAATCCTGCCAAGCGGACCGGATACTCTCTTTTTCAAATAGACACTCAGGAAAATAATGCAGACAATGATCACCGCCACACTGACCACTATGGCATAATTGATGATTCTTGCAGTCTCCTGCTCTGCGTCCGCCATAGATATTCCCGCAAAAATCAGTCCGTCAATCTTGCCGTCTTCTCCCTTTGTGGGCACATAGGAACACAGGTATGTAGATCCCAGAATATCCGCCTCTCCCACATAAGCCTGTCCCTGCTTTAATACAATATCTATCAGATTGTCAGCCAGCTTGGTGCCCACGACACGTTCTCCGTTTTTCGTCACCGTGCTGTATGCTCTCGTATCTCCTTCAAAAATCGTAAACTCACACCCCATACGCTCCTTCAAGCCGTCCAAGACCTGATTCATATCCTCCGTCTCTGAAGTCCGGCTCAATTCATACGCGAGCATATTTGTTCCATCCGTACAAATCTTTTCCTGCATACTTCTGACTAGGGAATTGAACATGCTTACGCAGATCACCACCGCAAAAACCACAGAAATAGCCTGCATAATCACTACCACATTACCAACCTTTTTCCCGATACGCTTGATTTTTCTCCTGCCCTCTTTCATATGTGTCTTTTCCATCTGTTACCTCTCCATTCTCAAGTGATATTGGAATATTATAGCATAACTTCAGTGCAAACTCGGAAAGCCTGCCCATTGCTTTCTTGGATATTATATCATAGAGAATTTTTTTGAAAAGACCTTTCTTATATTGATTATGAATGCATCCCTCCTATTTGCTCCCATTTGCATTTCTCTTTGTCTTTTCCACCATATACAACAAACGCCTTACCGCTTCTTCCATAGCGTCTCTTGCTACCCTGCCTTGTTTATAACCTTTTAAAATCTGCCTGATCACTGGCGGTCCGCCCGGCATCACAATATCGTTGCCTGCCGCCACAGCATCCGCACCATCCACGACCACATCCATGTCGCCCCAATCTGTGACCACCACGCCCTGATAGCCCCACTCTTCCTTCAGGATATGGGTACAGAGGTCCTTGTTTCCGGCGGTAAATGTACCGTTTATCTTATTAAAGGAAGTCATCAGGCAGGCGATATCCGCCTCCTTGACCAGCATTTCAAAGGGTTTCAGGTAAAGCTCCCTTGCCGCCCGCTCACTTAAGATGGAATCCACGGCATCATACTGCCTATTGCTGCTGCCCCTACGGAAAGTTTCCTGCTCATTTACCGCAAAATGCTTCGGGCATACCAGCACCGGATGATTCTCCTGAACTCCTTTGGTTACCTCGCAGGCACAGACACCAGTCAGGTAAGGATCCTCGGAAAAATATTCAAAATTTCTCCCACACAGAGGATTTCTGTGCAGATTCACCGCAGGAGCCAGCCATACATCCACCTGCTGCTTCTCACATTCCTCTCCCACCGCATTTCCAAATTCATACCAGATATTTCTGTCAAACGCACAGGCAATCAGCATTTCTGACGGCCATGCCATCTCACCAATCCCCGCCGGCCCGTCCTTATATGACACAGAATAGATGCCAGCCTCTTTGATCGCCGGCGACACATAACCGTTATAACCTGCTGGATGACTGTTGGTCGTAAGCGGATCTCCATTCGAGTCACAGATTGTCTCCGGATCGCTCCCATCCCTAAATGCCGCAAAAGGTGTTCCCGGCCCATAGCCGACACAGAGAGCTGCCAGCTGTTCCACCGACAGTTTCCTGACCGTTGTTAGCCTGCTGTCATCGCCGTTGTGCCTGTTGTCTTCCGCACCCAAATTGGCGCTTTGACCATGATCGCTGCCCGCCAAAATAGTGTCGGAATCTGTAGACTTGCCGCCCGGCACGGAGATATCTTTCTGTTCCAGCAGAATTTCCGGCAAAAACACTTTTTCTCCCGCCGTATTTTCTTCCGTCACCCGTTCTCTTTCCTGCACCAGGAACTCTATCTTTCCCCTGTTACATTCCCGGATACCCAGGCGGTTTGTGCACTGTTTGAGCAAAATATCCTGCCCCACACGCACAAGCGCGGCCGCCTTTCTATTTCTTGAAGAATTGCCAATCAAAATGCGGTATGCGCCTTGCGGTATCTCGTAAGCCGCACGCTTCTCATCATAACAGCCCAGGGCATCCCACGGCACCACAAAACAGATTTTCTCTTCCTCCCCAGGCTGCAAAAGTCCTGTCTTGGCAAACTCTTTTAACTCTTGAGTTGCCCGTTCTTTTGCACCGTATGCGGCAAGATATAACTGTACCACTTCTTTGCCTGCTCTTTTGCCTATATTTGTCACACATGCTCTTACCTCGATGCCCTCCGCCTTCTTTGCCACGCCAGTGCATACAATCTCAAACTCCGTATAGGACAATCCATACCCGAATGCAAACAACGGTTCCTTATCAAAGGTATCAAAATAGCGGTATCCGACATAAATATCCTCATGATAAAACGTGACCGGACTCTTGACATAGCCTGTGCTGCCGTTTTGTGCAGCGTTCAATCCATAACTTTCATAGGTAAGCAGTTCTTCCTCACTGTCTTTATCCCATGAGAAATATTCTGCAGACGGATAATCTCCATACCACTTTGCTATGGTAAACGCAAGTTTCCCGGAGGGGTTCACATTCCCCACAAGGATATCGGCAAGCGCTGACGCTCCCTCTTCTCCCAGAATCCCGGCAAAGAGAACGCTCCGGATACTCGGGAACCGCTCCACCCAGGACAGATCGACCAGGCCGTTGATGTTTAAAATAAGGACCACCTTACTGAAAGTCCTGCATACCTGTTTGGTCAGTTCTTTTTCTGAATCCGTGAGATAATAATCTCCATATAAATGTCTGTCGCACTCCTCCCCACCGGCATTTCTCCCAAGTACCAACACAGCCGTATCCGTGTACGCTCCCGCTGCCTGCAGCATCTTTTCCGAAATCCCATATTCCTCCATGGGCGCATGATATTTCCCGAAGATTTCATACATGACGCCGCTGGTGATCATCTTGCCGACATCTGCCCAGTCAAACGCATCTTCCTTTGTAGTCTCCTCCGCCGAAACTTTTTCCTGATAATATGCTTTCAGACCGGGCTCCACACAGATACCACTCTTCTCACATTCCTCCAGGATGTTTTTACAGCCAGTCTTATGGGCTGCACCCGAGCCGTTCCCCGAATAGATCGTATCAATCTGCGTCCTGCCAAAAAAAGCGGCTCTCTGCCCCTTGGAAAAAGGGAGAAGCTGTGACTCGTTTTTTAACAATACAATTGCTTCCGCCGCAATCTTTCTTGCCACAATCTTGCTGTCCATTTGTTTCCCTCCTATGCTTGAAAATTCCGTTTTCTTTTCTACGCCTTCTCCTTCTATCTGAAGCGCCGCCAAACACGTCGCTTTTTCACTGTTGGAAACATCATTCCGACACTGACACCGCCTCATAAACATGGGAATAATAATCATGGCTGAGCACAGACTTAGAAAATGTCATCCGATTTCTCACCACACTGGAAATCTGCTTCACATAGTCTTGCGGAATGTCGGCATTTTCATCTGTGGGCGTGAAAACATTTTTCGTTGCGCTATAATGCCCTAAATCAGTCTTCCAGTCATAATTTCCAAAGAAAACAAGCGGAAGAGCATCCGAGAATACATCCCTTCCCACATAAAGCCTGGAATCCCATTCTACACCAAAGAGATTGCATAATGTCGGAAGCATATCTATGGAAGAAACCGGCGTATCAACAATAATCGGTTCATTCTCTTCCAGCGCTCCACACCAGATAATCGCACGGCTTCTGTCCCGCTCCTCATAGGTGTTCACCGGATAACCATACAACTCAGATAAATACGGCATATTTCCCAGAGAAGCATCGGCGTCCAGTCCATAGGGAAAATGGTCCGGCGCAATACAGATGACCGTGTCATTTGCAATACCTTTTTCTTCCAGGGTTTCCACAAGATAACTCAACGCCTTTTCAAGTTCAAGGTTTGCCGCAATATAAGCACGTACAGGCTCTGTATAGGAGAGATTTTTCTTCTCACACCATGCATCTACGGCATCTTTATTATCCCTTGCCATGGCATTGTTGCCAAAAGCATATACACTGTGACCGCTTACTGTCATGTAATAAACATTAAAAGGCTGCTTGTCAATGTACATTGGCAGAGTTTCCTGCATCAATTCCAAATCGCTTGCCGGCCATTTAGGACTGATAAGCTCCTCAAGACCATTTCCCACGCCCATATATCCCCCGCTGTAACCCAGCTTTGTATGCGTCTCATGCCGGTCGTAATAAGTGTAGGTACTGTTGTGAAAAGCCATACCAAAATATCCCTGCTCATTTAAAAGCGCGCCCATATTGGTATGCGTTCCATTCTGCGTAATCTTCTTGATAGAGCTGCCGCCGGAAGTTGGGAGCAAACCAAATAAAAGCTGATATTCCCCGCCGGTTGTTCCGGCAATCGACTGCTGGTAATAATCATTGAAATTAATACCCTTTGTGGAAAGCCTGTAAAGTGTCGGCGTGAGTTCCGGATCAATGAGAAAGCCCGAAAATGCTTCCGCACAGATCAAAATCAGATTCTTCCCCGCGAAAGTGCCTGTATAGGCATTTTGGCTGGACGGCGTGAGCGTAGAAACATAAGCGTCAATATCGGCACAGTTCCCACCTTCGGCAGCAAGCGCAGCAAAATCAACAGAAGACAACACGCTCTGACCATATACAACAGGTGTTACCTCCTCATCCTCCTGCACAGTTTCCGTACTCTGGGGAGGCTCCTCCTGCAGTATGGCTACCTCCTGCGCGCTGGCCGGCTCTTTTGCCTGTACGATAGTCATGCCATCGGATACGGTTTTCTCCCTGCCGCTTACAAGGGTATCTTCCGGAACTGTACCCACTGTGCCCTGCGCGGCTCCCACCTCCGTACTTTCAAAGACTTGAGCGGACGTTTGGGCTGAAACGAGATTCCGGATATCCAGACACAGCCCCTCACCCAACCCAAACTGCATCACTGCCGACTCAAAATTATATTGATTGGTATAAATATCTTTATGCAGGCCGCAGTACAAAATAAGGAACAAAGCTGCTCCATAACAGACAGCTCCACCGGCCAAATGTGCCAGCGAAAAACAAACTCTCCGCCCTGTACATCCCCGCCAGATGCCCTTTGGGTGAAACTGCCCTATTATCCTTTTTCTTAGCACAAACCACAAGATAAGCGGCAGCAAAAGAAGCGTAATGTGACTGATCCCATCAAAGCAAAAGATCAGCCGTCTGATGTCAGCCCCAAATCCGCCCAGGGCGTCAGTTGCGGCATTCAGTATGGTATTTAAGTCATATGCCACCTTAAACTGTCTATATACCAGAAATTCCACAATGAAAATGATGGATAACAATCCCAGATAGAATGGTGCCAAAATCTGCACTGCTTTTCTCGGCAGCAGCGATATAATGCCTGAAACAGCCAATCCCACACTAAGGGAGAATAAGGCCAAAAATACAAAGGAGCTTCCGGTATGCAATGTTTCGACTGACAGCTTGAAAACAATCTCCATATAAAAACAGGAAAGAGCCAGAAAAACAGCCAGACGTACAGAGCCCCACGACCATGAATCTTTCACTTTTGCTGCGGAAGATTTCTTTGGGACAGTCTGTACGGCCTGCTCTGATTGCTTCTGTACCGGCTTTGTTATAGGTGCCTGTACGGTTTGCAGCACCCGCTTCTGCTGTTGCTCTTTCTGATGCTGTTCTTTTGGTTGTTGCTGTTGTTTTTGCTGCTGCGTTTTCTGTTGCTGTTTCCTTTGATGCTGCTTTTTCTGTTGCTGCTTCCTTTGCTGCTGTTTTTTCTGTTGTTGCTGCTTCTGTTGCTGTTTCCTCTGTTGCTGCTTCTTCTGTTTTCTTTTCTTCTTTTGTGAGCCCATATTGTTTTGTCATTGCAAGCGCTTTGACTTGCGCCCTCCTTTTATGAAATCAAGATTCATCACAAAACTTTTTCTTTTTCCATTTCTCATAACCTCATTTTACACCATTATTTTACATGCCGCTTGCATCATTTTTGCATCATTTTTCTTTTTGGTGCCATTCTTTTTCTTTTCTACCTTGTCGCCTCCATCTGAAACGCCAAAATATTGCTTCTTTATGCTGTGGGAAGGGCAGAGGAAAAGAAGAGGACCTTGTAAGAATAAATCCTGCAAGATCCTGAAATTTTCTTCTTATTCTGTTGCTTCAAATATTCTTAGCGCAAATTATAATCCATATTGAATATTCGTTTTAACACATTTAAATAAACGTTATTCCAATTCAATCGTCCCAGGCGGTTTACTGGTCAGATCGTACATCACCCTATTAACACCTTTCACCTCATTAATAATCCTGTTCATGACTCCCTGCAATACCGCCCAAGGAATCTCTGCGCTCTCCGCCGTCATAAAGTCAATCGTCTTCACCGCCCGCAGCGCCACCGCATAATCGTACGTCCGCTCATCCCCCATAACGCCCACACTGCGCATATTCGTGAGCGCCGCGAAATACTGGTTGATCTCCCGGTCGAGTCCTGCCTTTGCAATCTCTTCCCGATAGATCGCATCCGCCTCCTGCACGATCCGCACCTTTTCGGCCGTCACCTCACCGACAATCCGAACACCCAGTCCCGGACCGGGGAACGGCTGTCTGTACACCAAATACTCCGGAATGCCCAGTTCTAAGCCAACTTTACGCACCTCATCCTTAAAAAGATCTCTAAGCGGTTCAATAATCTCTTTAAAATCCACATAGTCAGGCAGTCCGCCCACATTGTGATGAGACTTGATAACGGCGCTCTCACCGCCCAAGCCGCTCTCCACCACATCAGGATAGATGGTTCCCTGTACCAGAAAATCCACAGCGCCGATTTTCTTGGCTTCCTCCTCAAACACGCGGATAAATTCTTCCCCGATAATCTTTCTCTTCCGTTCCGGCTCTTCCACCCCGGCCAACTGCTGATAAAAGCGTTCTTGCGCATTGACGCGAATGAAATTTAAATCATAATTTCCTGCCGGCCCAAAAACGGCTTCCACCTCATCGCCTTCGTCTTTACGAAGAAGTCCATGATCTACAAAAACACAGGTTAACTGACTGCCGATCGCTTTAGAAAGAAGCACTGCTGCCACAGAGGAATCCACACCGCCGGAAAGGGCGCAGAGAACTTTGCCATCTCCCACTTTATTGCGAATAACCTCTACCGACTGCCGGACAAAAGAATCCATTTTCCAGTCGCCCGCACAGCCGCACACCTGATAAACGAAATTAGACAGCATTTTCGTGCCCTCCACCGTATGAAGGACTTCCGGATGAAACTGAATCGCATATAAATTTTTATCAGGATTCTGCGCCGCTGCCACAGGACAGTCCGCCGTATGGGCGCAGATAGTAAAGCCCGGCGCCACTTTAGAAATATAATCATTATGACTCATCCAGCAGATTGTCTGCGGAGATACATCTTGAAAAAGAACGCTGTCGTTGTCCACCGTAACCCTTATCTTACCGTACTCTCTGACAGGCGCCTTTTCCACCTTACCGCCCAGCACCTGCATCATAAGCTGCGCGCCATAGCAAAGGCCCAGCACTGGAATCCCCATCTCAAAAAGTTCCGGAGAGCAGCTCGCCGCTCCGGGTTCATAGCAACTGTTAGGGCCTCCTGTCAGAATAATACCTTTCGGATTCATCTCCCTTATCTTCGCCAAATCTGTCTTATAAGAATAAATCTCACAGTAAACATTACATTCCCTGACGCGGCGCGCCACCAATTGATTGTATTGACCACCAAAGTCAATCACTATGACGGTTTCTCTACTCATGTTGTCAACCATGCCTTTCTCTCTGTCTGTAAATAGCTTATCCTGCCCATAAAGTATACTATTAACCCATCTGTATTGCAAGAAGCGCGTGCCTGCTGTGCTGCGAAAGGAGCGAAAGCGAGCTGACGCAGAATTTTCTATCCGTTCAGGCGTCACTTCTGGCTAACGTGTGAAAAGTAACCCTCAGATTCCTTCCAGCGCCCGGCCGCACACACCCTTTACTTCCCTATTGCTTCCCGCTTATGCATAATCGTCTCCCACTTGCTGCCTCGATAACGCAGCGTGTAGCAGATTGCCCGGAATGTCCAGTCAATCGTCATAGCAATCCATATCCCCATCAATCCCAACTGAAATACATAACTGAAAATATATGCCGTGATAATACGGAAAGTCCACATGGACAGAATCGCTATGATCATGGTCCACACCACGTCTCCCGCTGCCCGCAGGGTATTGGGCAGGGAAAAAGAAGGTACCCAGGAAATCATACACATGACTGCATGGAATCGGATGACTTGCAGGGACAGTGTCGTGGTTTCCGGTGTCAAATGGTAAATCTTCAAAAATAGCGGCGCGCCTACCATCATGATCACAGATACGCCGCTCATACAAAGCCAAGTAAGACGCATCATTTTCTTGGTATAATACCTGACTTGTCCAATCTCTCCCGCCCCAATACAGACACTGCTCACCGAAAGAATCGCCATACCAATGGCCATCCCGGGCAGGATATTAAAATTCGTGATGGTCCCACAGACTGCATTCGCCGCGATCGCAGAAGTGCCAAAAGTGGACACCAGACTTAAGAGCAGGATTTTTCCCAACTGAAACAGACTATTTTCCAGTCCGTTGGGTATGCCGATAAAGAGGATTCTTTTTACCTGTGAAAAATCCATCCGCAGCGTGAGACGCCCTCTGAAGTGAATATCCCTTTTGTCATCAAGCATCAACCTGAAAATAAGAACCGCCGACACCGTTCGCGCCACAAGCGTAGCGATTGCCGCCCCAGCGACGCCCATCCCAAATCCAAAGATAAGAACGGCATTGCCCACCAGATTGATCAAGTTCATCAACAGGGAAATATACATGGTCGTGCGCGAATTTCCCATGGCCCTGAACAGGGCTGCGCATCCATTATAAAGCGCCAGCGGACAGATAGAAAGCCCGGTGATGATCAGATATGTAGTCGCACTGCTCATCACCGCCTCTTCCACCTGCCCGAACACCGCCCTCAGAATCACCTTATGCGCGCCCAGGAGCACTATCGTTGTGACAAAAGATGCATAGAGTAAAAAGAGCACCATCTGCCATGCAGACCTGCCCGCCTGTTCTTTATTTTTCTGTCCCAGGGCATGCCCCGCCACAACGGCGCCGCCCGTAGCCAGCGCCGCAAAAATATTAATCACCAGGATATTAACGCTGTCTACTAAGGAAACGCCGGACACCGCCGCCTCGCCTACGCCGGAGATCATAACCGTATCCAGCATCCCCACTAAAATAGCGAGAAGCTGCTCCATGATCAATGGCAGGATCAGTCTCCTCAGATCCGCGTTGCTATATAAAGTTCCCTGTGTTTCTTCCCTTGTAATCTCCTGCATCTTCATCGTTACATTCCCTGTTAAAGTTAAGCCTGACTCTTAGCTTAAGAATACTGAGAATATTCTATGCTCATTTTATGGGAATGTAAAGCTAGTTCATATGCTGATGCAGATATTTTTCTCTGGTTGCCAGTCCGCCGCGGATATGCCGTTCTGATTTATTGACATCCAGCACTTTTCTTGCTTCCGCTGCCAGGCTTGGGTTGAGTTGGGTGAGGCGGTCGGTTACGTCTTTATGTACTGTGGACTTTGAGATTCCAAACTCCTTCGCCGTCTGCCGCACCGTAGCATTATTCTCAATGATATAATTGGCAATCTGAATTGCACGTTCCTCAATATAATCTTTCAAAAGGAAACCCCTCAGAACACTTTTTTACATTGTATGAAGTGGTTTGAGGGGTTATGACCTTATATTGACTAATATATTTTTTCCTAACATTTCTTTTGCTATCAATATTATTGATTCATAACTATTCCTTTATCAAATTAATATACCCTTCTATTTTCTTCACAAAATATTTTGCATTTTTAAGCTGTTCCACCGCTTCCCCATGTCCTGCAACATAAAAATCATCATAATCCGACTTTTCCCGGCAAAGTGAACTTTCTTTTATAATCGCAGCCAAATCTCTATCCAAAATTTCTGTTTTTAAATATTCCTTCGTAAAAAAGGCTATTACTCCTGAATGTTTAGACGAGTCAAAGCTTTTTAATGCATTAGCTGAACGCATAGCATGAAAAACAGCGTAATATGATCTGTTTAACGAAGTTCTGTACTGTCCTATTTCTAAATTACATTCTGCTGCAGACAACATTTCTTTTGCTCTCGCCAAACGATATACAGCCAATTCTTTTAAGCTGCCTTCCATAGTACAATTCCCTCCTTTTGAACATTCTGATAAAACGGAAGAACACTTCCCCATCTTCTCATATTATCTTCCTGTATATCCACAATGGAAAATACTCTGTCGTATCGTATATCTAAATCAGCAGCCCAAACAAAAAACTTCCGCCTTATCTGATAATCTATCGGATTCCTTAAAATAATCGCAATATCAATATCACTCTCGTTCGTTGCCTCATTTCTTGCCACTGATCCATATAAAATAATCATAGAAATATTATTTTGAAAAATTGCTGTTAATCCTTGCACCAATTCTTCCTTTATCACATCCAATAGCATTTTTACACCTCCGGAAATATCCTATACTTCGTAGACACTTTATGGTTTTATTATAACCCTGCTCTTTTTATTTCACAATTGAATATTTTAATTACACACCTATTCTCAATCCTACTCTCTATTTACTTTCATCTTTTCCACTTTCTTATTCATATTCACTATAGTAAATCCTCCTTTTCAATCTAATTAATCTATAGTACCCCTTGATGTGTACACTATACTGTTAGTATTTATATATTTATTCATCTCTTATGTTTTTGTATTATTCTCATTATCATGCTTCTATCTACCTTTAAAATATCATACATGTCTCTGTCAAGGAACATCTGGAACAGGACTAATATGAATTCTGTCAACAGAAGGATGCCTTTTCTACACTGGAGGAACTAATTTATTCCGCGCCCTCGTATATCTTGATTTCAATACTGGATCAATTAATTTATCATGGGTATTATTATAAACCTGCTCACTATTTAACAATCCGCTATCTTCAATAATCCTTTTTACAAAATATCCTGCTGCGTCATATGAGTCAAACCCCTCAATACTAGACAAATATGTTACTAATTTCTCTTGCGGCAAAGTGTCAAAAACATATCTTAATAAACCTTGAGTTTGCATTACATGGGTATATTCGTTAATCTGAGTACCCGCTTTTTCATAAGCACAATCCTCTACAATCTCTTTCAGGAATTCCTTATTCTCCAACATATATTTTCGTGTTTTCGGATATAAACCATTAAACATTTTCTTATATGTTTCCCATAATACAGATTTCTTGTCCGTCTCTATTTCAAACTTTCGCATTCCCCTTGTTTTTGAAGAAACATATTTTCTATATTCCTTCATTTCGAATAATTTATCATTAATAACAGGACTAAATATCTGCATACTCTTCAACTTTAAGATATTCTGCATTGTAAACGATTCAATTTTATCTAAAGAATTAATAAATGATACATACCTGTTTAAAAGATCTTCATCATCATTTAAGTCTTCATACAAATCTTTTTCCAACATACTAATCGGCATGCCGATATATCTCATAAAATCAATTTTTTCATTAGCTGTTTGAACATCTAAAAGAGAAACTAATTTCGTACTCACTTCATTTCTTCTCACTTTAGACATTCTTCGGTATTGAATATTTCCATTTATATCAAGTGCATAAAATATTTGCTTAGCAATATCTTTTTCTAAACCCAAAATATATTGAAATATCCTATAGCTTTCCGTTGAATTCCGGGATTTATAGTTAAAATATTTAACTATATAATCCGTTTCGTTCTGTGTGACAACGCTTGCGTTTAAAATTTTTATAGCACTTTCAATATTTGCAATCAGCATAATTTCCTGCTGAGATACTATAGGAAAATCCTCACTAAATAATATCATATAATTCAATATGAATTCATCTCTTTCTAACACCTCTCTTCGCAAATCTAACCATACTAAATTATCATATTTATAAAGCCACATTGCGTTATCATTAATTGCTTGAATTACATTACTGTTCGTCAAATCTATTTTATTCAATCGCTCCACTGCCATATTACAAACATAATAAATCCACTTCCCACTATTTGCCAATCTATTACATAGGTTTTCTGAAAGTCCATTTACCCATCCTATTGAAGCTAGAGCGTCTATTGCACCATCATCTATTTTTTCTATATTTTCCATGAAATCTACAAATTTCTTTTTTGACAGTTTATTTTTATTGACTTCTGTTTCTAGCACTTTAACAAATTGATTTGGAAGTTCTTTAATTTTGACACAATATTCATATAATAAATCATAACATTTTTCAATTCCAAACCATTCTATCATTGTAAGATAAAACTTAATATATTCATCTTTATTCGTGCCATCTTCAATTATTTTTTTATGCACCAAGGCACATTCATCAAAGCAATTATTCATTTGGGAATAGTTGATTAGTTGCATAATAATTGATATATTACCTATGGAGTCTATTTCCTCTTGAGAAAGAAATTCATTCTCTCCTATAAATAATTCATTAAAGACCAACGCCTCTTTCGGACATACTCTCATAATTCTTTCTCTAATTTGTTTAATTATTTTCTTATCCTCGGAAGCATCATTAAATATCTCAGACATTTCCTTCCATACTTTATCTCTGTTATCAATATTTCTATATCGCATTATCATTTCAATATTGTTCATAGTTTTAGAATAATTTGCCTGGTCATATCTAAATTCCCTCACAATATCTAACACTTTTTCTCTAAATTCGTTAATAGCAATACAATATATTTTTTCGAATTCAATAATAAACTTCGGAAAGTCCATATTTAATTGGTTCACTTTATTTAATCCATCAACAATCACTCTGCCATCTATTTTTTCTAAATGTTTTTCAAAATCATCAATATTTTTAGGCCTTTCATTGTAAATTATACTATTAAATACAATCATCTCACTAATATCATATAATTTACTTTCTTTGGGATAATTGTAAAAATATGTTCGATAGTTTGCATCTATCAATTTCAGCACAACAAGTTCCAGCAATGTCTTTTTAAATCCTTCCGACAAACTTCCTACTACACCATCCCAATTATTTATATCATAATCCAGCGTTCCTTCTATATATTCCTCAATAATTTTTTCAAAATCCCTGTCGGCAACCTTATAAAAATCCTCCTCATATTCTGTCATCAAATACGTTGCCACAGCACACTTTTCATATGTAATGCCTCTCCCTTTAAATTTTTCTTCAAGATTTTCATATAAGACAAGTGACATATTTAATCTGTTTTTAATCTCTCTAATCCCAAGTTTATCCCCTCTAATAAGCCACTGCATACCAGCAATATCATTTATGGAAACCTCTTCTATTCCTTGTATTAATCCTAAATACAGTAATTCTTCTCTTGATTCTGAAAGTAAACCATCTAAAATAACATCATAATTATCAATATTTATTTTTCGCAGATTTATAATATAATCAAAAAACTTATCATAAAGCTTTTCTTCATAATCAGCCTTATCTGTATTATTTTTCTTTAATTGAGATTCTGGTTTTATATTTACTATAAATGTAACTCTATTGTTATGAAATCTACTTCTGATATTTTGGTCCGTTAAATAATATTTCCTAATTTCTTTCAGGAAATTTTTTACTGCTATAATATTATTGGTTCTATCCAAATCTTCAATCACAAATATGTAATGTCTAAAAAATTTTTTATACAAAACCTCTTGATTATAATAGTCAATTAAAACATTTTCATCAACTTCCCTTTTGCCCTCCGATTTTACCGATGAAAAAATAAAATCTGCTCTAAACAAAACTACAATAACACATGCAATGCCCACGAAATAAGAACCAAACATTATCATCTGCAACTCACTTGCATCAATCTGTACAATCCGCCCAATTCTATCACCAAATTGTCTTAGCCCTTCACCCACTGCTATTGCAATAACTGCCAATACTAATATAGTATTCTTGATCCAACTATCACTTTGTATTGAAAACAAACCATAGTTTTTACTTAATCGTTTGCTTATATAGCTCCCCTTAGAAGGACTCAACTGATTAATTATATGAAAAAGAAATGATTTATGCAATTCAACAACCGAACTTGTATTATCGTCCATTTTTTCTAGCACTTCCCACATATTAACGATATACATTAATTTAGGTCTAAAATGGACAACTCCCTTTTGTATACGTTTCTTGTACATTGCCAATAAGCTAGACTTCCCCGAGCCAAAATCAGAAGTCACAGCGATTATTTTAGCCCCGTTATTTATAGCGTCTTCTAGTTTATCAACATAAGCTTTCACTCCTATCCAATCATTTGTTTCATCGTCAATTGGCTGATTCAAAATCACCCGCCTATGCTTTGGAAAATTCTTTCTAACTATTCTTTCCTGTATTCTTTTGAAAATTTTCATTAACACAATTCTCCTTGGGTATTTATCAATCTGGAAGTACTTTTTTATAAAATGCACATTAACAGATGTCAATCAATTAACGGAGCGATCTCCAACATAAGAACATTCTTAAACTCATCAATCATCAGTTTTCTAAATTTGAACTTAGGCAGGGCATCTTCCTTTTCTTCCTTATAAGCCGCATAATCTGCTCTGTCCTTCAATTTATTTTCATTTGCAAGTTCGCCGTCCCTGAATTGAAAAACTTCATACTTCACATCTTCAAAGTCCAGATACCATTTTTCGGCATATTTCCTGACTTCTGCATCAATAACAGCATAACGCATCTGATTGATAATAACAGAAATATCTTGTCCCAGAAATTTTTCTTTGTCCTTTTCTATCTCATCCACAACCTGCATAAGCAATGCACTTAACTTCGGATTATCGCTCGCAAATTCTGTTATGATCTCTTTGATGGTCCTTATTCTGGTCTCAAATTCAGTCTCGTTAAAATCGTTTTGTGACTGGTCTAAGGACTCCACAACTCCCCGCAGTAATTCAACAATATACTCAAAATCAATCCGCAGTTTGCTGTAAGCTACCAGATCATAATCATCCCATACGGGTTCTTCATCCGAGTTTGTGTCATCATTCGGCTTTTTCAATTCCTCCATCACATTCTTATACATTGCCGCATAATTTTCATATTCTTCTTCGGAAAATCCAAATGTATCAAGTATATGCGGCTCATAAACCGAAAAAGATTTCAGATGCGCAAAATCGTGATCTAAAGCCCTGAAAAGTTGGACAAATGCCTTCTTCTGCTTTCGGGACAGCCCTGCTATGTCCTCAGGTGTCTGTGCCAGATTGCGGATTGTTTTAAGGGATGTGGAAAAAGATGTTTTCACATCATCCCAATCCTCCGCAATAGGATTGCCGTCACCTCCACGCGAATACAGTTTGAGCGCCAAATTGATCGCATTTTTATATTCTTTTGGAGCCTGAAATGTCACGATCTGCCCATACTGTTTATTGGTATCAAACAATCTGTTAGTACGGGAAAATGCCTGAATGATATTCTGCGGCGCCATAGGCTGTCTGTCAATAAATAACGTAGACAGACACGGTGCGTCAAACCCGGTTAAAAGTCTGTCAACCACGATCACTAGATCAAGCTGCTGGCTTCGATCCAGATACTTTTTCTCTTTTCTTGCCAGACGGTCATTGAGATTATTATTGTAGGCATTTATGGTATCTATCTGATAACTGCTGCCAAACATTTCCTGATAATCTTTTAACGCTTCCTTCATTTTATCCTGGTTGACCGTGGAAATTTCTTCATTTTCCGACAGCGAATAGGTTATGGCAAATTTCGGGAAATCAGGCAGCGCCTTATGTACAGTATCGCTAATCTTCAGTTCATCCTGCCCCGCTTTCACTCTTTTTAGCAAATCATAGTATTTCTGCGCCCTTTCAATTGAACTGGTTGTCAATATCGCCTCATAGGTTCTGCCTTTGTCATTGCTCATCCCAAATTTATCATAGGACTGATTCAAAATGACATTCAGTACCTTCCGCATATGTTCTTCCGTGTCATATACCTTTTTTGCCTCATCGTCACTTAAATCCTTTGCCCCAAGATTTTCAACCATGAACCCTAGAACTGCCTCATCATGGATTGCCTCCTTAATGGTATAACTATGCAGGCACTCACCATACATCTGCTCCGTGGTCTGTGGCAGATCGCCTTTCTGCTCATATTTATTTTCTTCAAAAATAGGCGTACCTGTAAAACCATACCATAAGGAATTGGCAAAAAATCTCTCCAACTCTCTTTTGGTCTGCGGTGTCACAGCCCTGTGACATTCATCGACAACAAAAGCGACTTTCAAGGATTTGATTTTTTCATATCGCTTTGTTCCTTCCTTCAATCGCCGATTTACCATGATCTGCATTTTCTGACGAGTAGTCACTATCATCTGGCGGTTGTCATCCGCCATCTTTTCTATGAGCGAATCAACATAATCCGTATCGTCCACATCAATCGTATCATTATCCGCATAGGACTGAAAAGCCATTTTGGTCTGCATATCAAGGTCTTTCCTGTCAATGAGGAATATTGTTTTCTCAATTGCCGGAATGTCCATCAGCAGGTTTCTTGTAGCTTTGTAGGAAGTCATCGTCTTCCCGGAACCTGTCGTATGCCAGATAAATCCTGATTTTCCCAGCTTCGATGCTGCCCTCATTGCTTCGATCGCATGAATCTGGTAGGGACGCAGTATCAAAAGTTTCCTTTTATCGTTATCAAGGACCGTATATCTGGTGATCATCTCATGCGCTTCCGGTATTTTAAGGACTGCCTTGGCAAACTCAATATAATCACAGACAGGCTGATTTTCCTCGTCAAGCCATCCTGTGATAAATTTCTTATTTAGTTCTGTATCCCTCGCCGCAGAAAAATACTTTGTATCTACGGCATTACTTACCACAAACATCTGCACATTGGAAAAAATGCTGTGGAATTTCCCCTCTGCAATATATTTCTTGATCTGGCGATAGGCATCCATATAGGAATGTTCTTTGTTTTTCAGTTCAATATGGATCAAAGGGATCCCATTGATCAGGAGCGTTACGTCAAAACGCCTGTCCCTGTCCCCTTCTGCATCTTCTGCCTTAAAAACCTGATATTGATTGATGACCTCGTACACACTTGTCCCGCCGGCAACATGCTCATTATTCATCACCATAAGATGCAAGGTCTCATTCCCACGCTGGACATGGACATATACCTTGCCATTTTCACCTGACAGCCATTTCCCGGCATCATAGAAGGAAGCATGGGACAGATCATTCTTGATCTTTGCAAACTCGGAATCGCTGAGAGGAATATCGCCTAGTTTCGCTTTGTTATTCTGTTCCAGAATATATTTAAAGTTATTCCATAGCTGTTCCTCTGTTCTGATATCAGGTCTGTAGGTCCATTGGGACTCGTCACAGCAAAGCTGGTCTATCAATCTCTTTTCCATTACAGATTCTAATTCTGCCATAAGCTATCCTTTCTGCGGGAACATGTTCTGTAGCATAAACTTCTTTACTTCTTTTAACTCATCGTGCTTGCGTTGGTGAAGGGTGATGAGGTGGTCGAGGTAGCAGAAAATAGCAACAATCTGGTCTTGCTCCGCCCTCAACGGATACGATATAGTAACCTCTTGTATATCCGAATTATGAATGTGAACAACGGATTTTCCCTGTGCCTTTTTAGCGAGTTCTTTTTGCGGTTCGCCATTTGAAATAGCAAGAGCCAAAAACAGCGGATTGACGAAATCAAACGGCCGGAGGATATTGAGGTCTCCACCCAGTAAAACCCCTGATTTTTCAACCGCTGACGCTCTTGCAATGTCCTCAGCGTTTTCACCAGAAGCAGGCACTATGACCTCGTTACCCTGACTATAAACTGAGCCGCTTTGGGGAATAGCAAAAGTATCCACTTCATCAATAGTGAATTGGTATTTTGTGTAAAGCCTGCCATACAGGATGATAGGCGTTCCCACCTCTGTCAAATCCCCTTTAGAATAGCCATTGCCTTTGGAATACTTAGCAAGTTCTAATGCCTTACGCTGTTCCCAATCATCAGTAAATCCTGCAAACCGAATTTCTGGATTTTTCTTTCCGTTCCGTGGGAACATTTTTTGCAACATATATTTTTTCAGTTCTTTCGCTTCATCATACTTACGCTGGTGAAGAGATATAAGATGGTCGAGATGACAGAAATAAGTTCCAATTTGCTTTCTTTCGTTTTCAAAAACAGGCATAGCAATTTTTTGCTCCTTTAATTCACTTGCTTTTACCAAAGGTTGCCCAGTTCCAAATGAAAGTTTTTTTATATTGAAATTCTGCAAAGTGTAGAAAATGAATTCAAGCTGTTTACCCTGAATAAACACCGTATTATCACTAATTTTCACCTTTCCCGAATGTCTGTAAAGTTCTCCGGCATTTGCTCCAACGCGAGCAGTTAATATAAAATCCCCATCATAATCATAAGAATCATCATACCCAATTACAGAAGTCGAACCAAGAATTTCATAATTACCCAATTCTGAAACTACAAATTTGCTCTTACCTGTATCAATAGAAGACACTTCTTCAATTAGTTTACGTTCCTCCCACTCATCCGTAAATCCCTTAAACCTTATCTTCGGTGTATCTGCCACGATCACACCTCCCCAAGAACACTGATAAATTCTTCCACAGCATCCTTCGTTTCCTCATCTGCAAAGGTCAATTCCCCTAGCATTTTCAATAAGGCTCCATTTTCCTCTTTGATGGCCCTGTTTGTCTCTCTGATAGATGCGGAAAGCTGCCGGATATCCACTTCCGGTTCTTCCTCACTGGTATCCACATATCTGGGAATATTCAGATTATAGTCGTTTGCCTTGATATCCTCAAAAGATGCAAGATAAGACACCTTATCGACTGATTCTCTGGCAGTATACAACTCCAATACCCTGTCAATATGTTCCTCTCGCATGACATTCTGCTTCTTTTCCTTTTCATACAGCTTAGACGCGTCAATAAACAATACATCCCGTCCTTCTCTGTGCTTTTTCAATACTACAATACAAGTCGGAATAGAAGTATTATAAAACATATTGGATGGGAGCCCGATCACGGCATAGATTGAGCCATTCTTAAGAAGTGTCTCCCTGATCGCCCCTTCTGCCGCTCCCCTGAATAAAACACCGTGGGGGAGGACAATCGCCATCGTGCCTGTCTGCTTTAGATGATAAAATCCATGTAACAAAAAAGCATAATCCGCTTTTGACTTAGGGGCCAGTTTTCCTCCATAATCCATAAATCGCTCATCCTGTTTGAACCCCTCCGCTGCAGACCAATTCGCAGAATAGGGTGGATTCATCGTTACAACATCAAACTCTGTCTCTTCATCTGTGGGCCAGTCTGCATCAAGGGTATCTCCATTGCGCAGGTGCTGGTTTTCAGGCAGGACTCCATGCAAAAACATATTCATGCGCGCCAGATTATAGGTTGACGGCATAAGTTCCTGCCCATAATACTTTATGTAATCAGGTTCCTTTGAATAGTTCCTGCAACTTAGCATTAACGAGCCGGAGCCCATACAAGGATCATATACCTGCAATCCCTTTTTCTGTTCCTGCCCAGACATAGCAATCCTGCAAAGGATCTGTGCCGGGCCATGCGGCGTATAAAATTCTCCCGCCTTTTTTCCTGTCTCAGACGCAAACTGACCGATCAGATACTCATAGGCGTTACCGAGGACATCTCCTTTTGTATGGATAATATCCACACCATCTAATACTTTGATAACCTCAGCAATCGTCGCGCTCTGTTTCTGGTCACCGGTGCCAAGCCGATTTGAATATAAATCCACATCTGCAAATAAGCCGTTGAATAGTTCATCCGACTCCTCTATACGGTTAAAAGCCGCCTGCAGTTTTTCCCTGTTAAAAGAATTGTTTTTAGCATCATTTAACATATTTATATATGTCATGTCTGGATCGAGCGTATAATGCTTTGATTCTTTTATTTCGCTCAACAATTCTTCAGCGTCATCTGATTTCATTACTTCTTCATATGTACGCTGTGCTTCCTCCAAACTATCCGGGTTTTCGTCATTGATGAGATCATAGACTTTTGCCAGATACGAGTCTGACAAATATTTATAGAAAACCAATCCTAAAAGATACGTTTTATACTCATTTGCATCCATTTTTCCTCTGAGTACATCCGCGCCGCTCCATAGTACTTGCAATAAATCTTTTCCTTCGGCCATAGCTAATCTTCCTCCATCCTGCGTATCAACGTTATCGTAAATTTTCTTATATCTTCTGCCTGCTTTACCATTAAATCATTTTGTATAATTGACTGCCTATATAAATTACCCACCGTCATCTGTTTTTCTATATTCGGCAAAACAATCTTTAGTTCTCCAATTGTTTTTATATTCAATTTTTTGACGTTCAAAGTTGTTCCCTGATGATACATCTCTATCTGCTGTTCAAAGCTTTTTCCTTCGTTAAACTGATAGCAGAAATACCATGGATAGATTTTTTCAGTATCAAAATCACACCTTAAAAAATTTGATGTAATACACTTCCCTTCTGTCTGTTCTGAAATCGGAGAGCACTTTGATTTTATCAAATTAATAATGCAGCCCCTACCCTCTTTCGTTGAATGAATACAGTGTAAGTCTTTCTCAAAATCCTCTGGGGTATATAATATATCAGCCTGTGCTCTTATTCGTGTAGGATTTTTACCTAATGTGAATTGTATAATTTCATTTAAGGATATTGATTCCATCAGATCTCCTTCTTGGTAATTGAGTTAAATTACAATATAACAATACCTCTCTTTAACTGTTTTGTCAATAGGTAATTTAATTAAATTACGAAATTTTCAAAATTCTGTATGGCACGTAAAAAAACACCACCTGTGGCACGCCTCCGCAAACAGCATCTCTCCATTCCTTCTACTCTATTATCCAAACTATTCGTTTTTCAAACCGTCGTAAGCAACAGTTATAATGTGGATGATTATGGCATAATTCTTGCAGAAGGATACAGCGCTGGACTTTCAATTGAAGAATTTTGTATCAAACACCCTCAACATAACAACCCCGCCAAAAATTCTACTGGGATGTCCGCTGTTGCAATCACTAGGACCGAAAAAGGGGCTGTTGCAAAAGTAGATGAATAATCTACCGGAGCAACAGCTCCGTTTTTGTATCTAAAAACAGAAAAGCAGGCTCCGAAGAACCTGCCATCCGTGGTATAATAAGATATGTCAAGTAAATTAAAATACCATAAAAATTATACCGAATTTGGCGAGCCTTATCAACTGGTTTTGCCATTAAGTTTGGAAGGTCTGGTTCCTGAAGATGATTCTGTCCGACTGCTGAGCCACGAATTGGAGGGATTAGATTACAGCCTGTTGTACAAGGCTTACTCTGCCAAAGGCAGAAATCCGGCAGTAGACCCAAAAACCATGTTCAAGATACTGACCTATGCTTATTCACAAAACATCTATTCTTCAAGAAAAATCGAGACCGCCTGCAGGCGCGACATCAACTTTATGTGGCTGTTAGCCGGACAGAAAGTGCCGGACCACAGCACCATTGCCCGTTTCCGTACAGGATTTCTTTTAGACGCCTGTGAGAGTCTTTTCTATCAGATGGTAAAAAAGCTGGAAGAAGCGGATGAACTGTCAAAGGAGACCGTGTTCATTGATGGAACAAAGTTAGAAGCCGATGCCAACAAGTATACCTTTGTGTGGAAAAAGTCTGTTGGGAAATGGGAAGAAAAGATGTTCCAGAAGATACAGAAAGCAGTACAGCTTCTGAATCATGAATACATACAGGATTTTTCAGTAGGCGAAGAAACAAGGACGCAGGAACTGCAGAAGATATGCCAGTTTCTGGAAGAACGGTGCCAGACAGAGGGGACGGTCTTTGTCCGAGGACGTGGAAAAAGGAAGAGCAGGAACCAGAGGTATCTGGAACTGTTCCGCAGGTTTCTGGAACGCCAGACTGTCTATGACTGGCATACGGCAAGTTTTCAGGGTAGGAACAATTACTGTAAGACAGACCCGGATGCCACCTTTATGCACATGAAGGATGACCATATGCGTAACGCCCAGTTAAAACCAGGATATAATGTACAACTTGCGGTAGACAGTGAATATATCGTGGCAGCTGATATCTTTCAGGACAGAAACGATGTATGGACACTGGTCCCATTCCTGAAAACAATGGAAGAAAAACTGGGATTTTGCTATCCAAGTGTAACAGCAGATTCAGGCTACGAAAGCGAGGAAGGCTACAGCTTTTTAAGGGAGAATGGACAGAAGCCTTATATCAAACCCCAGACCTACGAGAAATGGAAAAAGCGTAGCTTTAAAAAGGATATCAGCAAACGCGAGAACATGGGATATGATGAAAAAACGGATACCTACACCTGCCATGCCGGAAGATCATTGTCCCCTCTTTTTATCAGAAAGCAGAAAAGTAAGAGCGGCTATGAATCGGAAGTAACTGTTTACGAATGTGAAGACTGTACGGACTGTCCTTATAAAGAAAAATGCACCAGAGCAAAGGGCAATAAACGGTTATATATTTCCAAAAGTTTTCTGGAGAAGCGGCAGGAATCCTACGAAAATATCCTGAGTGAAACGGGGATCAAATATCGGATGAATCGTTCTATTCAAGTAGAAGGAGCTTTTGGCGTTCTGAAAAATGACTATGAATTCCAAAGATTTCTGCTCCGGGGAAAAACAAAGGTAAAACTAGAGATCCTTTTGCTGTGCATGGGCTATAACATCAATAAACTACATGGAAAAATACAAAAAGACCGTACAGGGAGTTATTTCTTTCCAGTCAAAGAGACCGCATAGACCATAGAAAAACAGAAGCATTATTAAAGTACGCCAAAAATCAGGGAAATCTCCCAAACACCAAAAGATACTTTCCGGATTTACTGCACATAGAACGAGGGTGCCGCTCAATCATCTGATTTGATGATTTTGCGACAGCCCCTTGGCTATGTGTATGGACCGGAAGATTCTAATCTTACACAATTGTAAGTTACAGTGCACAAATTGTAAGGTAAATCAATGGATGCCGGCCTCCTTATTTGATATCCTGATTTCAGAAAAGAAAATACCTCTCGGTAATCAATGAAAAGCATTCCTATAGAGAATGAAATTTGAACTTTGACAAAATAAAATCTCCCC
>CAMNSD010000043.1 GCA_946554445.1 uncultured Lachnospiraceae bacterium
AAAAAGAACAATCCCTTCTTCTTAATTTGTCCTTGACAAGGGGTACACTTTAGAAAAGAAACTTCGAGAGCAGGTTCAAAAAAAGATTTCCAAGGGAAAAACTCTTTCTCAAATTGCGGAAGAACTTGAGGAAGAAATATCTGTCATTGAGCGGATTGCTTCCGGGCAGATGAAGGACTAATATATGTATCTGCACACATCTGCATATATAAGAACCGGATTCTGAGAGACAGAACAGAAGAATTTTGAAGGGGATTATTCGTATGATATATCTGGACAATGCGGCAACCACAAGGACGTTGCCCGAAGTAGTGGAGGCGATGCTGCCATACTTTAGCGAATATTACGGCAATGCGGGCAGTATTTACGGACTGGGGAGCAGGAGCAAAAAGGCTCTTATTATGGCAAGGGAGACGATAGCCGGGACAATTGGAGCCCAGGCCAATGAGATTTATTTTACGGCAGGCGGTACAGAATCGGATAACTGGGCGCTTAAGGCAGCGTATGAATCTTGTCAGAATAAGGGCCGACACATTATCACCACGAAGATTGAACATCATGCCATTTTGCACACCTGTAAGTATCTGGAGGAGTGTGGCGCTAGGATTACTTATTTGGATGTGGATAAGGATGGAATGATTGACTTGGAACAGTTAAAAAAGGCAATTCGTCCTGATACAATCCTGATTTCTGTAATGTATGCCAATAATGAGATTGGGACCATTGAGCCGATAGAGAAGATTGGTGAAATTGCAGATGAGCATGGTATTCTTTTTCATACAGATGCGGTGCAGGCATATGGTCATCTGCCAATTGCAGTAGAAAAGATGCATATCGACTTGCTTTCTGCCAGCGGACATAAATTTAATGGACCTAAAGGTGTCGGTTTTCTCTATGTAAATAGAAAAACAAAATTAAGTCCTTTTGTGCACGGCGGCCGGCAAGAACGAGGACGGCGGGCAGGTACGGAGAATGTGCCGGGTATTGTGGGGATTGCGGCGGCGGCAGAGCGAGCATCGCTTTGCATGGAAGAGAGAACGACAACAGAGTGCAGGATGAGGGATTATCTGATTGACCGTATTGAGACAGAGATTCCAGAAGCGAGATTGACCGGTCATCGGACCATGCGGCTGCCGGGACATGTCAGTTTTTGTTTTGAAGGAATACAGGGGGAGTCTGCACTGATTATGCTGGATATGCAGGGTATTTGTGCTTCCAGTGGTTCCGCGTGTACCACCGGAGATCCGGGACCGTCCCATGTGCTGCTTGCAGCTGGTGTGCCGGAGGAGATAGCGAGGGGTTCCATCCGGCTTACATTGAGTGCGGAGAATACCATGGAAGAACTGGATATGGCGGTAGAGGCATTGTCTGGGATTGTGGAGAAGCTGCGAGGAATTTGATTTCCATTTGCATTGAAAAGGAGGGTAAATTCTTGGAAGAGCGGCTTACTATGGCGGTTGTGAACAAATGCATAGCTGTTTTTAATGAAATACGATCTCATGCAAAACGGGATGATGCGAGTGTATACGGCAGATGCCCGGAAACTGCTTATATCAAACAGTATGTCACTGTAAAGGGCAGAACTAAATTATCGGATGCCAGAAATACACTCAGTATTTGGAAATATGAGAAAAACGAATTGTGTGCACAGAAAAAAGATATATTGATTCCTAAACCGGTTATCTCTAACATGTATTATGACAGAGCGCTTTTTGAATTTGAGATTTTGGACGAGAATACGGTAAGTTTGCAATATTGTCTGGGGCCAAAATATGGCCGGGGCTTGAAATATGATATTGTATGGGAGAATGATGCCATACTGTTGGGAAATGAAAGAACAATATGGGTAAGCTGAGGGCGAATAAGTAAGAAAATCTGCTGGAGCCCGGTTTTTGTCTGAGGATGTTATCTTTTAGCTTTCTGCTACGATTTTCTCTGATGTATATGTGAAAGTAAATGACTTAATATAAATTTCAAAGTCCCAAATATAGGACTCTGTATATGCTATCCTTTTAGAGAACAAAAGTTCGATTCAAGAAAGGAGAAGCAGATTATGAAAGGATATGCAGTTGAGAGCGGTTATATGGGATATGTGGATGGCGTGTATATGTTATTTGCCAGCGAGATGGATTATGAGGACTATATCGCGAATTAATGGGCATAGTTTTAAATGTGGTTGATAGAAAAGGGTGAGATACAGTATACTAAAAGAGCAGTTTTTGCACAGTAATTGGCTTAAAACATATTTGCCAAATGCAGGACATAGGTATATGATAAGGCAGGAGCGTGTGAATATAAAAATCTTTCGTAGCAAGACGGAGCGTTTATGATCAGGAAGATAGATAATATTGCGGTCAACTATATAGATGAAGGAAAAGGCGATGTAGTACTTCTATTACACGGCTGGGGTGCCAATATCACCTTGTATCAGGGGATTATTGATACCCTGAAACGTGGGAGAAGGGTGATAGCGCTTGATATGCCGGGATTTGGCAGGACACCGGAACCGGACTATCCATGGTGTGTGGATGATTACGTAGATTTTGTCCTCAAATTTATAGCCTCTTTTGATCTGAAAAAGCTGAGTATTGTGGTTCATTCTTTTGGTGGCAGAGTGTTTTTTAAGATGAACGCCAGAGAGGATCTTCCTTTTATAGTGGACAGGGCAGTTTTGATTGACAGCGCGGGAATATTGCCTAAGAAGACGCTCCGGCAGAAGATAAGCCTGCGGTGTTATAAGATTGGCCGTGCTTTTATGAGCACTAAGGTGATGCATTTTCTCTATCCTGATGCGGTGGAGGAGATGAGGCGCAAAAGAGGTTCTGCAGACTATAATAGCGCAACGCCTACCATGCGTGCCACACTTGTAAAGGTAGTGAATGAGGATTTGGAACCGCTTATCCATTTGGTGCAGTGTCCGACACTGTTGATCTGGGGTGACCTAGATACAGCCACACCGATAGCAGATGCCAGAAGGATGGAGGAACTGATAGCGGATGCTGGTCTGGTGGTCTGTGAAGGAGCCGGGCATTTCTCTTTTGCTGAACAGGCTGGTAAGGTGAACGGCGCATTGCAGGCTTTTCTGATGGAAAAATCGAATGACAGAATGTAACGGCGGTATATAGGCGATTAAAAAGGCATATTGTAGTCAGACTTATGTGATAGCATTGGCGGCTGGTCATTGTAAGAGAGGAAAGACGAAACATAATGTATATTGTATTATTTGGAATATGGCTGATAACTTATGTGACGGGCACAGTTTTATATGTGTTGTATCTGATGCATATGTTTCAGCAGGATTCCTATAAACCGAGGGAATACAGAGAGTGGATGCAGGTGCACACGAATGTGGGAAGGCTGTTAGGAAAGTGCCTGTACGGCGTGATAGCCCTGCCGTTGGTAATCATTGGAAACACAGGCTGCCTTATAGCGGCTTGTGTCATGAACATAATGACTGTATTGGTCAACAAACCGCATCAGGCTAAAAAACCACTTGTGTATACACCGCGTGTTAGGCGGCTGCTGGTCACAACGGCTATCCTCTATGGGATTATGGCATTAGCAGCCGTGTGCTTGGGTATCTGGGGACCGGTTCCAGCGGGAAATGAAAGGCCATGGAATCCATCGATGCAGTATATGAGTATTGTCTTGCTGGTATTATTTGTGTTACAGCCTTTTATGATATTGCTGTCCAATTTGATCAATCATCCCATAGAAGAAGGGATTAATCAGCATTATATCAATGATGCGGCACGTATTCTAAAACAGATGCCGGATCTCAAGATCATCGGTGTAACAGGAAGTTACGGAAAGACTAGTGTAAAATATTATCTGAACACGTTGTTATCTTCCCAGTATAATGTCCTGCATACACCGGGGAATTATAATACTACGCTGGGAGTGGTGCGGACAATCCGAGAGAGCATGAAGCCTTTTCACGAGATATTTATCTGTGAGATGGGCGCCAGGGAAGTGGGGGATATCAAGGAAATTTGTGATCTGGTGCATCCTGATTATGGAATTATTACTTCCATCGGGCCGCAGCACCTGCAGAGTTTCCATACCATAGAAAATATTATTGCTACAAAATTTGAATTGGCTGACGCGGTGCCGGAGTCGGGAAAGGTATTCTTAAATTATGACAATGATTATATCAGGAACCATAAGATAGATAAGAGTGTTGTAAGCTACGGTATCAGCGGAGAGGGTGAAGCCTACAGAGCGTATGATATCACTGTGTCTCCCAAAGGTTCGGTCTTTAAGATGAAAGACAGTGCCGGGAAAGAATATGAATTTCATACAAGATTGGTGGGCAGTCATAATGTGCAGAATATTGCGGGTGCGATTGCTGTGGCTAATACGCTGGGCATTCCCATGGAGAAACTGCTTTATCCGGTGAAACAGCTGGAGAGTGTGCCCCACAGGCTGCAGCTGGTGAAACAGGGGGACAGGATTATATTGGATGATGCCTATAATTCCAATAAGAGCGGATTTAAGGCGGCCTTGGATACTTTGGCGATGTTTCGGGAACTTCGTATTCTAATGACGCCAGGTATGGTAGAATTGGGAGATGAACAATACGATGAAAACAAAGAGGTGGGTGTCTATGCGGCTGACAAATGCGACTATGCGGTATTAGTTGGCAGAGAGCAGACGAAACCCATTCAGGACGGCCTTTTAGAGGCGGGATTCACACCATCCAAGATGATTGTTGTGGATACGCTGCAGGAAGGATTTCAGATGGTGTCGGCAATTCCCAATGAGAAGCAGAAAGTAATTTTGATTGAGAATGACCTGCCAGATAATTATGCATAGAGATAGTAAAAAAGTTAACAATAGCTTTTTAGTTATGGGACTTGTGTCCGCGCACTGTATGGCACAAATCTCTCATAAAGCAAAGGACAGTGCAGAAATGAGGAAAGCATGAAGATCAGAGTAGGTGTGTTTTTTGGTGGCAAGAGTGTAGAACATGAGGTGTCGGTCATTTCCGGACTGCAGGCATATAATGCCTTTGACAAAGATAAATATGAGCCCATTGCTATCTATATCACGAAAGATAACGAGCTCTATACAGGAGAGGCGGTCAGTGACATTGCCAATTATAAAAACATTCCGGAACTGCTGAAAAAGAGCACAAGAGTGTTTTTCATGTGCGAGCAGGGCAAGGTGGAACTGATCCAATATCCAGCGAAGAAATTTGGAAATTCCGTAGTGGCGCAGATTGATGTGGCGTTTCCGGTGGTGCATGGCGCAAATGTGGAGGATGGTTGTCTACAGGGATTTTTACGCCACTATAATATTCCATTTGTGGGCTGTGACGTGATGGCTTCGGCTGTGACTATGGATAAATATGTAATGAAGACGGTACTAAAGGATAATGATATACCTGTACTTGACTGTGTGACACTAAACGTCAGGGAATATCAGGCGGACGAGATGGCGGCACTGCATAAAGTGGAAGGTAGGATTGCTTATCCGGTCATTGTCAAACCGGTCAATTTGGGTTCCAGTGTGGGTATTAAAGTGGCGAAGGATCAGGATCAGTTGCGGGAGGCGTTGGAATACGCGTTCACCTTTGGCGCTAAAGTATTGGTGGAATGTGCCATTACGAATTTGCGGGAGATTAACTGTGCCGTGCTGGGAGATTATGAGGAGGCGGAGGCGTCCGAGTGTGAAGAACCTATTTCCAGTGATGAGATTTTGAGTTATGAGGATAAATATGTGGCAGGCAGTAAAAGCGGCTCCGAGGGAATGAGAACCGCCAAGAGGGAATTGCCAGCGAATTTGACACCTGAGAGACGGGAGGAAATCCGTCAGCTGGCAGTGAAAACCTTCCAAGTTCTCAACTGCAACGGTGTGTCCAGGATTGATTTTATGATCGATCAGGATATAGATAAAGTGTATGTCAATGAGATTAATCCGATTCCCGGTTCTCTTGCATTTTATCTCTGGGAAGCGCTAGGCAAGCCATATGCGGAATTGCTAGACGATATGGTCAAACTTGCTCTCAAGAGAGAACGGGAAGAAAAGAACATGATGACATCTTTCGACAGCAACATTTTACAAAGCGCCAATCTGTCCGGGGCAAAGGGTGTAAAGAAATAAGGACTATGGTAACTATTGATAATGAGGAAAATGATATATAAAAAATGATAATAAAAAAACGGGCATTGTGGACTTAATCCCAATGCCCGACTTCTTCTATTGTAAGCGTCGTATTGCCACAAGATGGACAGGCGGTATCAGAAACATCTTCTGCTTCTAGCGGTGGAGTCTGTAATAATCCGTGGCAGACCGGACAGGTTCCCATGAAGGCAGCGTTGTCGTTGATTCCTCTGAGAACAGGGATACTTACTAGGTCATGGCAAAAATCACAGACAGCAATCTGATATCTAAAATCATAGAGCGGTATCGGATTTGTTTGGCACCAGTCAATGATTTGCTCCTGTTCTTTAGCCCCGAAAGCAGCGATGACATTCCCGATACTGCCGTGCTGCAATCCACAGCCGGTCATACATTCCCAATTCTTTCTACAGGTATTGCAGTGTATTTTCATGATCTCACCCATTCGGGATCACTCCTCTCAATCCTGAATCAGCTCAAAAGACTTAATATCAACTGCGAATGCTGATTTGCCTGTGCCAGCATGGAGGCGCCTGCCTGCATCAGTATCTGGTTATTGGAGTATTCTACCATTTCTTTGGCGATATCTGTATCCCGGATACGCGTCTCTGCAGCAGTTGTGTTTTCTGTGATATTATTTAGATTATTGATGGTATGTTCCAATCGGTTCTGGATGGCCCCGTAGTAGCTTCTTACATTGCTGACACAGCCGATGGCAAACTTAAGCTGATCGATGGCAAGATCCGCATCATCTGTGGTCTTTACATTCAAATCTTCCAGTCCCAGAGCTCGTGAACTCATCTGAAACAAATCAAATTCTATGTGCTGTCCAGGTTCGGCGCCCACCTGCAGCCCAATGAGAGAAGGACCGCTCAGGTTGACAGTGACCTGAAAAGGATCAATCTGGAAGGGTTGATCAAAAACGGCGTTGCTGCCAAGAAGTGAGGAGCCGCCCACGTTAAGTCCGCCGGCAATGACTGAACCTGCGCCATCCTTTGAGGCATAGGACAATCTACGGACAAATTCTGTAAGGTCTGAGCTTGCATTGGCAGTTTTGAACATGTTGTTCAGCTGTGCGGTACTGTAGCCGGTGTTATCCTTTATAGTGCTTTCCAGACTTTTGCCGTTTAGAAGGTCGGTAAAGATTTTATTCATACCTGCGGCAATGTTAGCATCTGTCACTGCGCCACCGCCGTTAGCAAGGTAGCCAATATAGGCAGTTCCCAGATAGCCATGGCCATAAGGTCTGCCATTCATGGTGAATTTATTCAGGTAGCTAGCGATATTAGCGTCTTGGCTGGTGTCATCTGCGTCAGCAAGGTAATTTGCATAATAAGTGAGAGTATCATTCCATCCGGTAGCAAAGCCACCGCCTGCTAACTGCGCAGTTCCTTCTGTGAACCAGGATGGATATTTCTCACCCTTACGGCCGCTCATACCGTCTGTCAGGGTATACTGCATTACAGAATGCATCAATTCATGAGCAATTGTAGATTTTAAGGCTTCTGCCCTAGGACCGGTGCCGTTCGCATCCGCATTGGTGAAGTCCGCAGAATCTACTCGAATACCCATGCCGTAAGGTTTTCCACCGCCATAACTGTAGCGGAAGGAGGCATAGGCCAATGTCCGGTCTTTGCCGTCTATATACGACACATCCAGCGACATTTTAATCGTGTCATTGCCCATGCTGTTCTTCAGGGGACCAAAGGTATCCATAATCTGTTGGATCGCATTGGGTACTAGTTCATTAGCGATGGTATCCGCCAGGACATTGCCACTGGATACAACATTTACACCCGCACGCCCTGCCCCGTTTACGCCGGGAGCGGCCGCTGCGCCATTGATCATCAGAGAGCCGTCTTTCAGGTTATAGGTGATATCGTAGGATTTCGTCTCCATGAATCCTTCTGATAAAGGAGAACGTCCATTTTCAGGGAAAAGACTGATTTCGTTGAAGGTAGTGTTTTTGGCGGTTCTGTCAATCTCGGCTTTGAGCTGCTGAATTTCCATGTCGATCATGGCGCGGTCCACATCTTGGAGAGTGCCGGTGGCAGCCTTTACTGCCAGTTCATTGGCGCGGTGCAGCATATCATGTACTTCATTCAATGCGCCTTCTCCAATCTGCACCATAGAGATACCGTCCTGCGCATTTAGGGCTGCCTGTGTAAGCCCCCTTATCTGTCTGCGCATTTTTTCGGAAATAGAAAGACCGGCCGCATCATCAGCTGCTCTGTTGATGCGGTAACCGGAAGATAATCGTTCTGTATTTTTAGCGTTTTTCTTGGTCGTGAGGCCAAGTTGTCGGTTGGCGTTCAATGCCAACATATTTGTTTTTACTGAAAGCATCCTGCCCTCCGATATCCCTGCCTCCGTGCAGTCATCTGGTGATAATACCAGCCTGTTTGGCATTAAAACGTCATATAATCAGTTGAAATCATATTTTAAAAGCAAATATAAAATATAACTTTGAATTATATATCGGCAGAATGTTGCTTTAGCCTTAGTTGTAATAAAGAAAAACTTTATCTCAGAGGCTGCGAGATCTGGTGTTGCGGTATTCGTTGGCGGATACCCCTTCTATTTTTTTAAATACCCGGGAAAAGTGCGCTAGGTCCTGAAATCCTACCATTTCCGCCACATCGTATATCCGCAGGGAAGGATCTCCTAACAATTCTTTGGCTTTGTCTATGCGGGCGCTGTTTAGAATATCAGAAAAAGTCTTGCCAGTGTGCTTGTTGAGCAGTTTGGACAGGTGCCATTGGCTGACATAAACCTGGTCCGCCACATCCACCAAACGCAGTTTTTCCTGGGAGTTTTCCCGAATATATTCCAGAGCGTTTTTAACGATAAAGCTGTTGGCTTCCGTGTGATATGTTAAGTCTTTATCCCCCTCGTCCGTTCCTTCTGAGTCTGGAAGAGGAACCTCTGGGAAGAATTCGTCAGACTGTGCAAGACGTTTGGTTACTTCCTCAAGCGCTTCCTCTAACTCGCTCATTTTGGACGGTTTCAAGAGAAAGCGCGCGACACCCAAAGAGATTGCTTCCCGGGCATACTCAAATTCCCTGTAGCCAGTCAGGATAATCAGCTGCATATCTGGAAACTCTGATTTTAGGGCGGCGATCATTTTCAGACCGTCCAATTCAGGCATATTGATATCTGTGATGATAATATTTGGTTGTACCTGCCGTATCATCTCCAGGCCCTCTTTGCCATTATAAGCGCTGCCGGCCACCTGACAATTCCATTTCTCCCAGGGCAAAGTCCTGCACAACCCCTCCACGATCAAAGGTTCATCATCAATAATAGCTACTCTAAACATTCCACATCCCTCACATATAAAACACAAATCCTATTCCGAAGAAACAAAACCTCAAGCTTATTCCGAGCCCGCGAAGCGGTGCTCGAGGAGATAATTTTCGAAGAAAATTTACTCCTAGCCTTTGACAGCTCCTGCCGTCATCCCCTTAATAATATACTTCTGTAGGAAGCAATATACAATAATAACCGGAACAATTACCAATGTTACCGCTGACGCCATCAGGCCGTAGTTGGTTCCCTCTTTGGCAGTCAGTCTGTTTAGCAGGGTGGTAATACCATACATATCAGGTCTCGTTAAGAAGAACATCTGTGTAAACAGGTCGTTATAACTCCACAGGAAGGAAAAGATGGCTACGGTTGCAAAGGAAGGTTTTGTGAGTGGTAAAACAACTTTGAAATAAATCTGAAAGGCGTTGCAGCCTTCCATATATGCTGCCTCTTCCAGTTCTATCGGCAGGCCCTTGATATAACCGATCAGCACTACCATGGCGAAGGAGAGATTGCCGGCCACCTGCGGGAGAATTACTGACAGCATCGTCGGAAACCAGTTGCCTGTATTAGCAATTCCCCAGGAAAACTCCATGGAGAACACCGGCACGATCGTGGCAAACACCGGGAACATCATACCTGCGATGACCATGGTGTGAAGAAACTCACAACCCCGGAACTTATATCTGGAGAGCGCGTATGCGGCCATACCTGCCAGCAGGATGACGAACAGCGCTACCATGGTGGAAATAAAGATACTGTTCTTATAGGCGTTTACAATGTTCAGGCTGTCAAAGGCTTTCCGGTAATTGGCCATCGTAAACAATTCTCCCAAAGGCAGTGAAAAAGAGTCTGCCAGGATTTTATCCTTTGCCTTAAAGGAGTTCTGCAGTACCCAGAAGATAGGATATATGGTTGTTATGGCCCAGAGGACTAACAGCAGATAGACAACGCCGCGGCCGATGGAAAACGTTCTTTTCTTAGTCATATCTTATCCCTCCTTTAATAGTCTTTTTCACGGAAGATTGCATTGACTACTTTGGACAATACAATACCCAGTACAACGATCAGTACGGCCAGTGCGCAGCCATAGTCCACATTCTTGGTCTCCATGGTGTGGTAGTACATGTATGTACCTGTCAGGAAGGTAGACTTAAGCGGCATACCTTTGGGGAACATTGTCCAGGGGAGATCGAACACTTTGAGCGCCCCTGTCACGGCCAATACGCTGCAAGTACAGATTACGTTGTGCAGAAGCGGAAGAGAAATATAGCGGACACTCTGCAGGGTGGATGCGCCGTCAATCCGCGCTGCCTCGTACAGTTCATCGGAAATATTATTTAAGCCTGTGATGAGAATGACGAAGTAGAACCCCACATACTGCCACATAACGGGAAGCATCATGGTAAACATCGCGATGCCTTCTGCTTTCCAGTCGGTCAACTGGCTCTTGCCGAGCGCTTCCAGAAGCTGATTGACCATACCTTTGTCATATAAAAAGAGCAGGTTAAACAGCAGACCTAAAGCGGTTGCCGAGATCACGATCGGGAAGAAGAATACGGTCTTAAAAAACTGTTTGCCTCTGCCGATATTATCTACCATCAGTGCCAGAATGATGGCGATGCCAACCTGACCGATCAGGGTGACGACCATCATGATCAGCGTATTTTTGATGGCTGTCCATACATTGTCATCGTGGATCATTTCCACATAGTTGGTATACCAGGGTGTATTAAAGCTGGTGGCGGAACTTCCAAGCTGTTTGATATGCATAAAGCTGTTCATGATGTTTTTAAAAAAAGGGTAGTAAAGATATAGGATCATGAACAGGAAAGCGGGCACCAAGAATACAAACACCGGTTTTTTGTTGCGATATATATTTGCTCCCATAAGACACCTCCATTATAGTACCGGTTGTTTTGGAAAAAGGGAGCAGGGTGATCCCCTGCCCCTTTCAGCTGCTTCATGTTTTGTTTCGTATTACTGATTGTGATAAGCGTCCAAACCTTCTGCTACCGCATCTACGGCCTGTACTCTGCCGGTTACGATCTCAGGCATACCGTCGAAGGTGGATACGCGGCAGTCGCCCTGGAATAAATCCTGTACTGCGCCTGTGAGGGATGTTACTCCTGCCATCATCTCGATGGATTTGCGCTGTAATTCGTTAAACTGAGCGGGATCAACCTCTGGTGCATTCTTTAATGCGGACGCTGCATGCTGTGCGAAAGCGGGTACAACGTCGTCGGAAGTCATATACTCTACGAAGCTGACTGCCGCTGCTCTCTTGTCCGGATCGTCCCATGCTTTTCTTGTAATGTAGTAACCGGAGGAAAGACCACCTACTAAGTCAGTTGCTTTTCTGCTGCCCTTTCCAGGCACATAGGTCACATCAAATTTCGCAAGTTTGTCTGCGTCAAGGGTAGAAGGATCTTCCGGATCCGACTGGCAGGAACCTACGATACCGCCGACTTTCCAGGAACCATCGATCAGGAACGCTGCCTTGCCGTCTGTGAACATGGCGAAGGTCTCATCGTCTGTTGCAGAGAGTGTGTTGTCAGGGAAGTATCCCAGTTCATACAGTTCTTTGATGTCGTTCATGCCGGAAACCCAAGCCTGGCCGTTGGCATCTTCCACACTTTCCGGAATTTCCAGATGGTTAGCCGGGGACTGGTTATTGAAGATTGCGAACTCCCACCAGTAGTGAGGAATGTTGCCAAGCGCTGCTGCGATGGGTGTGTAACCTGCAGCTTTGATCTTCTCGCAGTCTGCCTTGAACATATCCATTGTGTAGTCTGCACCGGGCATTGCCACACCTGCAGCGTCCAGAATTTCTGTGTTGACAAACATCGCTTCCCAGTAACCATTTACCGGTATGGCGTATTTCTTGCCGTCCACCAGAGAATCAGTGATCAGGTCTTCGTTCATGTTGGTGGCGTATTCCGGATACTCAGCGCGGATCTCATCGAGGGATAGTACCTTGCCAGCCTCGATAAAGCTGTTGGCGTCCGCACCGTTGAAGAAGAACAGCACATCCGGTTCGGAGCCGGTCTCAAAGTCTGTTGCTACTCTCATCTTGAAAGTTTCGTCCGCAGTTGCGGAAGTGTCCACGATCGTATTTCCGGTCTGTTCCTCCCAAGCTTTTACTGCATCTTTATAATTCTGTGCGTTGGTATCCTCACCGGCAAAGGTGGTAGTGACTGTCAGTTCCACCGGGCCTGCAGGTTGTGCTGTCTCGGCTGCCGGAGCCTCCTCTGTGCTTCCTGAGGTGTCTGCGCTTTCTGTTGTCTGTGCCGGAGCCGATGCATCGGATCCTGTGTTTTCTGCACTGTTACCGCATGCGGTGACGGATAATACCATCATTCCCGCGAGCATTGCTGCTATGACTCTTTTTTTCATTATTCATCCTCCCTTATTGATTTCTTTTGTTTGGTTACATCTATATCATACCTGCAAAAGAAACAAAGGGTAATTGTTGGGATTGTCATTTTTTGCTTTTTATTGCTCGGTTGGAACCTCTGTTTTGAGCAAAATTGTGCTAATTGTATTTTCTTGTTCATTTCCTGTTATAAATAATCCACAATCATCTCCATAAATCATCTTGAGTCTCTGGTCAACATTACGGATACCGAGGCTGACTCTCTTTTCCCCGGTCGGGATTATGTCTTTGGAGAGAAGTTTATTTATCTTATCTTTATCTTCTTTCGTCAAATGCCCGTTGTCTTCAATTTCGATACAAAGATAACCATTCTCTTTCTTATAGAGGCGGATTTCCAGACATCCCTTCTGGGAGATGTTCATGCCGTGTTCCACCGCATTTTCCACAATGGGTTGAATGATCAGCCGAGGAACCTGGATAGGCATGAGGCTTTCATCAATATGCTTCGTACACTGGAATTTTGTGCCGAAGCGTTGGGCGATGATATACAGGTAGGCGTCGGCATAGGCCATCTCCTCGGCAATAGAATGAAACTGCGCTTCCTTGCGGTTCATGGTGGCGCCCAGCATGGTGGAGAGGGCTTCGATCATGCCGCTTACCTTATAATTTCCATTCAATCTAGCTTCCCAGTTGATGATTTCCAGCGTATTGTTCAGAAAATGAGGATTGATCTGGGACTGTAGGGCCATGATTTTAGCGTCCCGTAGGGCAATCTCTTCCAGATAAATTTTGTCAAACTGGTTCTTAAGCTGTAAGGACATATGGTTAAAGGAATCTTTCACATGATAAAATTCTCGATTGTCTTCTTGGTTTTCGATCTGTATGCCCAGGTTTCCCTCCCGGACGGCGTCTGCGCCTCGAATCAGGTCCCGTAGAGGTACAGTCACCTTTTTATGGAAGAAGCGCATCATCTGTATGACCAGCGGTATCATGAAGATGAGCAGGAGCAGAAAAAGATACTGCATGGTATTGGTTTCCGCATGGATTACCCGATTGTCCAGACTGACGGAAAGGATCAGGGTGCCGCCGTAGGTATTTATTTTATGATGAATATAGGAGCAAGGCCCCGGATGGTGTTCGTACAAAGTGTCGGTTCCATGCAGTCTTGTCCGGATATTATCAGGCAGAATCTTTGTGGCATCGCTGTTCGTAGTATTTACCAGTTCGTTATTCCAATACAGACTGACGCCCGTATAGCCCCATATGCCGGGAAAACTCTGCATCAGGGATTCTTCGTTCAGTTCCAGCGCCAGTACGGCATAGGGTACAAATTTGGGAGTTACGAGATTCCTTACCATATACATTCTTCCCTCTATGCACACCAACGTGGTGCCGGTATCGAGAGTCCGGGCCACCTCAAGGATCGGCTCCTGTGCCTTGGTCTGAAAGAAAACAACATCCTGATAGCTTCCGCCATTGCTGTTATTCAGAGTGTAGTAACAATTGTCTTTTTCTTTCAGGATTACCAGCTGTGCAGTTTTGCAGTTGTCATTGTAAGCATACTGCTGGGTTAAGAAGTTTTTAATCTCCCGCTCAAAAATGTCCGCGTCCTCATTGGTCAGGTAGGTGTTATATAATTTGGAGATCACGCCCATGTAGGAAGCGTTTTTGGAGGCGGTCTCACAGTCTTTTAATTGAATCTGCAGGATGTCAGAGGTCTTTTCCATGGAGGCTGTGATGGTATGCTCTACCTGGTGATAGAGGTTGCCTGTTATCATCAATATCATGAGGAGTATCAGCATAAATAGCGGAAAAAACCACCCGAACAGCAGTCTTCTGACCATGCTCCATCGAAGTGATTTTTTCTGTGTATATTGTTCGTTTTTCATATCCATATCTTGGTTCCTGTCTACCTGCGTCCGAAAAATTACAAAGTAGTACAAAAGATGTATTGACTAACGTTATTTTAAGGATAAGTAGGTTTCAAATAATTCACAGAATGCCGCAGCGTCACTCTGAACTTTCATTTCACAGAAGATTCGTAGAAGGGGCTCTGTGCCTGAGAACCTGACGGAAATCCAACCGCCGTCCTTCAAGTAGATTTTGAGTCCGTCCAGGTAGGAAATACGGTCGATCTCATAAGGAATCTGCGGCAGCTCCTTGTCCTCCAGAATCTGCTTGTGAATTTCCACCTTGCGCTGCGGACTGAAACGATAATCTCGCTCTTCCAATGCCATGCCGCCGTATTCTTTGCGAATCGTCTCCATGATCTGTGACAGCGGCATGCCGGTCACTGCGATCATTTCCACTAAGAGGGCGGAAGCGTAGATGCCATCCTTGCCCTTGATATGGCCCCTGACCGCCATACCGCCGGAAGATTCGCCGCCGATGATGGCGTCAGTGGCGAACATTTTGGCGGAGATGTGTTTGAAGCCTACCGGAACCTCATAACAAGATTCGCCAAAACTTTCCGCCACCCGGTCCAGAAGATGGGTGGTGCAGATATTCCTGACGGCAGCGCCATGCCAGCCCTTGTATTTCACCAGATAATAGTAGAGTAGGACGAGGATGTCATTAGGATGGAGGAAATTGCCCTTATCATCGATGACGCCAATCCGGTCCGCATCGCCGTCTGTTGCGATACCCAAGTCACAGCGCCTGTCGAGCACATAGTTTTGCAGGGCGCGCAGCGTCTGGGCTGTGGGTGCCGGCAGTTTGCCGCCGAACAGGGTATCGTGTCTTTCATGAATGGTTTCCACCTCGCACCGGGCAGTCATGAGGATGGTCTTCAGGGAAGTCTCACTAACGCCGTACATAGGATCCAGGGCAACCCGCAGGCCGCGCTTTTTGATTTTGGCCATATCTACCGTATCAATGATGCTGTCCAGATATTCGTTTAGGGGATAAATCTCTTCGATCAGTCCCTGGTCAAGACCTTCCTGATAGGTCAGATCCTCCACCGGGATGTCCGTCACTTCATTGATATATCTCTCAATATCCGCTGTCTGCGCTTCGTCTGCATCCCGGCCGCCGTAGGTAAAAACCTTAATGCCGTTATAAATGGCGGGATTGTGGCTTGCTGTAATCATCATACCGTAGTGAAATTCATGTTTCATCACATAGAACATGACCAGGGGTGTGGGCGCCGATTTGTTGATCAGGTAAGCTTTGATGCCTTCTTTGGCAAAAACCTGTGCTGCCCACTGCATCGCTTCTTTGGAGAGAAAACGTCTGTCGTAGCCCAGGACAATGCCTTTGTCAGCCACATTTTCCTCTCTCATTTTATCACAAATGGCCCTGGATAGAATCTGAATATTTTCTCTTGTAAATTCGTCACCGATCACGGCTCTCCAGCCGCCTGTCCCAAATTGTATCATAATTTTCTCCGTTTCTGCGCTGCTTTGCTTTATCCATGCAGGGATTACAAGTTTGTGGCAAGCAGCGCGCAAGCACAAATCTTGTGAAATGTTTATTTCCTTTGTAGGATTCAGCCAAGAATCACGTCAACCGTGTGTTCACTGCCTGCCGGCATCACCGGAATCTTATCTGCCGGCTGTCCGTCTACGCGAATTTCACAGACTCCTTTCATGACACCGTCCGGATTGTTTACACGGATGTTGTATTTGGCGCCCCGGAATATGCGGGTGGCACGAAATTCTTTCCAATCCGCCGGAATACAGGGATCGATCGTGAGGCTGTCGTAATCCGGACGAATGCCCAGGATGTATCGGGTGGCTGCAAAGTAAGCCCAGCCGCCGGAACCGGTCATAAAGGGATGTCTGGCCCTGCCGAAGGCGCTGTGGTCTTTACCGGCAATGAACTGACAGTAGGAATAGGGTTCTGCTTCCCTTATCTCTATCCTGTCATTTTGCAGGTAAGGGCAGAGTGCATCGTAAAATTTTATGGCCAGGTCGCCTCTTCCCCTGGTGCAGGCCGCCGCCCAAGCCCAAGGATTGGGGTGGGAGAATACCGCCCCGTTTTCTTTCAATCCCGGATACACTCTGGTAACAAAGCCGATGTCGTCATCAGGCACTGTATAAGAGGGGGTGTTTAAAAGCAGGCCGTAGGGCGTATAGAGATATTCGTCAATGGCTTTCAGGGCCAGATCCGCTTTCTCCTCATCTGCAGCGCCGGAGAGCACCGCCCAAGCATTAGACTCCAAGTGTACCTGCCCTTCCCGGTCTTTCTTTGTGCCTATTTTCCTGCCCTTGGCTGTGATACCCCGAATGAACCACTCTCCATCCCAGAGTTCCCGGTTGCAGACTTCTTTGACCTGGTCTGCAATCTGCGTATAGTAAGACACATCCTCCGGCTTGTCCAGATAGGAAGCCAGACTGATGAAATGCTGCAGTGCCCAATAGTGCAGGAAGCTGACCATGGCGCTCTCGCCGCCGCCCAGGTTCAGGCAGTCGTTCCAGTCCGCCCGCAGTCCCTTGCAGATGCCGGTCGATCCCACCTGCCTGGTGGAAAAGTCTAAGATTTTTTTCAAGTGTTCGTAGACTGTCTCTGTCTCTTTACTGCCGGAGAGGAAGGTATCCGCATAGGGCAGCAGTTTATCGGCAAAAGCGATATCGCCGGTCTCTTTGATGTATTCCACGACAGAACCCACTAGCCAGAGTGCGTCGTCGGAGCAGGCATCTTTCAGACCATGGATGATGCTGTCTTTATCCGGTTCCGGGATGACAGTAGGAGATTTGAAGGGCTTTACCCCATTATTTTCCACAAACCATTCCGGCTGGAAGAGATGCAGGCCGTAACCGTCGCTGGTCAGCCCCCGCAGAAGCTGTTCGATGCGTTCCTTGCACTTGGCCGGATTGGAGTGAGGAACCGTCATGGCGTCCTGGGCCGTATCCCGATAACCGAGTCCCACCCGGCCGCCCACTTCGATGAAGGAGGCGAAGCGGGAGAACATAACGTTAATTTCCGACTGGTACAGTGTCCAGGTATTGATCATGGTATTCATGGCGTCGCTTGGCGTCTGAATCTGCAGTTTGGAGAATTTGTCTTCCCAGTATTGTCTTAAGTCGGCATAGACCTGATCCATCGTTTCCGGGTTTTCATATTTGGCGCGGATGCGTCTGCCCTCGGCGCGCCGACCTTCCCCCAGCATAAAAATGATCCTTACTTCCTCGCCGGGCTGCAATGTCAGATCTTTTTGCAGACTGCCGCAGTGGTTGCCGCCCTTTTCATAAGAAGAAGAGCATTTGCCGGCAGAGACAGCCACCGGATTTGTTTCGGTGTTGTAGGTGCCGATGAAGCGGTCACGCATACAGTCGAATCCGTCAGGCGCCATATTCATGGTAAAATACTGATATCCTTCTTCCTCATAGAACAGATCTTCCTCAATGATGCCGTCCTCATAAGAGGAACCGGCGCAGTAGAGACTCATTTGATAATTCTGGTTGTCGATCATAATGTGGTGGAAGGAAAACTCCAGGTAGGAGAATACGCTTAACTGTCTGGGTGCATCTCCCGTGTTTTTGATTTTCACATCCCAGAGTTGTACGGCTTCCCCTCTGGGGATGACCATAGTCTGTGAGGCGCTGATATCTTGATACTCACATTCGTATACGGTGTAGGACATGCCGTGGCGGCAGCTGTATCTGGCAGCGTCAAGCGGCTTGCCTACGGGCTGCCAGGAAACAGACCAGTAATCGTTTCGGTCGTTATCTCTAATGTAAACGTAAAAACCTGGTCTGTCCATAGGTACAGCGTTACCCCTGAAACGGCTGATCCGATGGTACTCTGGCGTCTTGTAGAACAGATAACCGCCGGCCGTGTGATTGACAACTGCCGCCATATCCTCCACACCCAGATAATTCGTCCATGAGCAGGGCAGGTCAACCCTGTCGATCACGTATTCCCTGTTCAGGTCATCAAAATGTCCATAGTTCATAATACTCCCCCCGTTCCGAAGCGATTGCCCGCTTCTGGTGTTGTTTTTTACGTCCCTTGGTTATATTATAAAGAAAAGACAGGCATCTGGGAATGGATGAGGATGTGATAATTTGCCGATTTTTGTTAAGCGGGGTGCAAATTGGCAGGGAACTTTGGTAACTGTGGCTTATGGGGTGATGAAAGTGGCAGGTAGAGGAAAGAAGATTATAAGTGTCCTGGGGATGATTTTTCTGTTGGGTTTCTGTATTACGGCAGGTATCCGCAGTGATTCGGTGGAACTTCAGGAAACGGGATGTGTGGCTAAGCAGGATGTTTCAGGGGAAATGTCTGCCAGACAGGATGCTGAGACAGATGAGCAAGACATGGCAGATATGACAAAGGAGAGTAGTCCGGCGGCAGATCCGGCAGAGGAAAATGCGGACAAAGAAGAAGAGCAGGAACAGGCGGTTGTGAAACATGAAGACTCGGACTCGCCAATAGGGGTAGGGGTTTCCAAACCTCTGGTGATGTCAGACGGCCTGGTGGGTGAATTGAGTTATCGCTGGCCGGACCAGTGTATTATGGTGGATGACAGGACCGTACTGATCACCGGAGATTGCTTTTATCTTGACGGTTTACAGAGACAGAAGATGTTCTTTCTTGCCAAAGCGCCTTATTTTACCTTGCAGGAGGTGTACCGTCACGATTATCAAGAGGTGCCCGAAGTCGTGGAAAATTATGCGGACAGATATGATTGTGTCAATGAGCGGATGGCATGTCCGATTCTGCTGCCGGACGGTTATGTCTATGAGGCGGATGGCAGGTTGTATCATTTGTCAAAGGATTTCCAGACGCGGGATGAAATCTGTAATATTAGAGAGATCATGGGAGATTTGTACCAGTTATATTATAAAGGAGCGTACGAAAATGCCTGTGATATCACCACGGACTTGAAAAAAGTGCTGGCGTGTACGAATGAAGGCCTCTATGAATATGATCTGGAGAGCGGGGAGGCGAAGCTTCTTGAGACGGCTTCGTTTAAGCCTCACCCACCTCTGGAGGAAGGAGATTGTGGCTGTGCAACACCGGAAAATGATTTTATCGGTCCCATGCGGGCGGAATATGCGCCTGATGAGCAGGGATATGTGTTTGAGACAGTGGATGCTTCGGAGGATGTGTGGGGAAGAATTACAGGCTTCGTATTGAGAAACAGGGATGGCGAGACACTGTATCAAAAACAGATTGACGAATACTATGGGGATTTTAGATGGCTGGAGACACAGGAAAAGGATTATCTGGCCGTGTTCTATGAGGAGAAGGAAGCGACCTGGATGGACCTGGTGGAGGCAGATACCGGGAATAGCAGGACCTATAGAGTGCCGGATGGGATTTTTACCGGGGACAGTGATGAAGGGGCTGTTGCCCTGCTGAATGAAAATGAACTGCTATACTCAGGTTATGATTGGGAGACGGAATCTTATTGCTATGGCATATACCGGCTGCAGGAAGGAAAACGGGTAATGTCAAGACAGTCGGAAAGCGAGTCTGACTGGAAAGTAAAAGTATTTGCAGAGGGCAGTTATTTTCAAAGCATTGTGAAGTATCTGGAGCCGGAACCTGACGGGAACTGATGAAAAGAAGAGTGGCCTGCGGCGGCATAACTGCAAAAACCAAAATTGTAAAATCTTTAATTACATGCATATAATTTCCTGCTTTACAAATAATAGTAAAAACGCAGAGATAAAAGAAAATGCGAAACTACACTACGATTATGATTGGCAGATGGAGGTTATATGATATGAAAGCAACTGGTATAGTCAGACGAATAGATGATCTGGGACGTATTGTGATTCCGAAGGAGATCCGCAGGACACTCCGCATCAGGGAATCAGATCCGCTGGAAATTTTTACCGACAGGGAAGGGGAGATCATTCTCAAGAAATATTCTCCCATAGGTGAGATGGGCACCTTCGCAAAGCAGTATGCGGAGAGTATGGCGCAGGTGTCGGGACATATTGCGATGATCTCTGACAGGGATCAGTTCATCGCGGTATCCGGCGGCATGAAGAATCTGCTGGGGAAGTCCATCAGCAGGGAACTGGAGGAGAAGATCAATCACCGGGAAAGCCTGGTGGCGGCCAGGGGCGACCGGAATTTTATCCAGGTCAGCACCGATGCGGATGAGTTTGCGCATGAGGCCATCAGTCCTATTATCTGTGAAGGCGATGTGATCGGGTCGGTGATTCTTCTGGAGATGGATCATAAATCCAAGATGGGAGAGGTGGAACAGAAACTGATTCAGTCAGCAGCAGGATTTCTGGGAAGGCAGATGGAACAGTGAGAGATGAGTGAATATGCGGAGAACCGGGAGGATGGACGGTTCTCCGTATTTTATGGTATAGGAAAGTCCTCGCAATCGAACTTGCTCGATTTGTTAATCTCCGAAGGAATTTGTCTTTTAAATTTATGTGTTGAAATTTATGGAGTTTATAAAAGAATCATTTTGTCTATGAATTTAATAAAATAAATATAGAAAAATATATATTTATTATAATAAACATATATGATATAATGATTTTCTAAAAGCCGGGAACGCTTGAAAATACAGCGTTTCCGGCTTTTTCTGTTTCTAATTTGTTACTGGTTTAGCATAAAAGATCAATAGTCTGGCGCAGCTGTTTCAGGGTTTTATGATTGTATACCCTGTTCCCCACGTCCTTTGACTTGTGGCCCATCAGCATATCAATACACTTTCTGTTTCCCCCGGCATTGTCAAGAAATGTTTCAAAAGTGTGTCTTGCTTCATGCGGTGTTTTATCAGCCCCGATCTTCTCCATGACTTCATTCCAGAAGGTATAATATTTTGTTTGTGAAATTTTCTTTCCCTGATAGCTGAACAGATAGGGATCACCTGATTGAATCCGCTTCTCTATAAATGGCCATATTCGGGGATGCACTGGTACAATGCGCCCCTTGCCAGAAGAACTTTTCACGCCGCCTTGAAGATAGCGTTCAGCAATGTTCACCTGTTCAGTTTTCATGTTTAACAGTTCAGTGAGCCGGAAACCTGTATAAATGTAGATCAAGACTGTATCAGCCCATTGCTGATCAGCTATTTCCCACAAGGCGGCTATCTGTTCAGGCGTGAACGGTTCCCTTTTCGTGTCCGGGATAGGCGGGGCCGTGGTTATCTGGGAATACATTTTGTCAATAATATTCATTTCAAAAGCGAAGCGGTCAAGGTGTCCAAACAGATTTTTTATAGCCCACTGGGTAGAATACCCTTTTCCGCAGCCGTCAATGCAGTCCTGCATCTGGTAGGCTTTTAGATTGCGGTATTTCAGACCGTAATATTTTGAACAGTGTTTGAAAGCAGATTTTAGGGAACTTTGTGTTGAAGTTCCTAGTTTTGGGGCTTTTACTTTCAGCCAGCGTTGATATAAAACCGCAAGCGTGACTTTTTCCCGGTCAATCTCCCACGGGTTATCATTGTACTGGGCCAGCAGAATCAGGGCTTCCGTTTTTGTAGGTGCATAGGCAACAGGGGCTTGTCTGGCGTGTCCTTCCTGATCGTATACAGTGACCTTGACCACATAGGGGCGTGATCGCTTGCCTGATAGTTTGGTTACGCATCCGTAACCGTTTGGGTTCCGTCTTGACATAAAATCATTCCTTTCTGCATTGTGAAAAACAGAATGAAATGGTATAATAGCGGTGCGAGTGCTGATCATTTCATTCTGTAAATGATTAGTTGCTAGAACGCTGGTAGCTGGTAACTACTGGCGTTCTGTTTTTTATTGTTCAGTTTTGTGAACAAATTCAAGTATTTTCCTGAACAAGAAAACAATTCCTTTGTATGTATAAACACATAATGAGCGCATACCAATATAGAGCCATTTACATATTACAAACCAAATATAACACGCCCATTTTAATCCCCATATTGTAAGCAATACCATCCCCCATCCTAAAGCAAGAAAAAAGGATATTATTCCAGCAATAATTCCCCCACCGCCTATCTTAAATGATTTTCTGTATTTAAAGCCGCCGGGTGCGCTTATGCTGATTCCAGCACGTCCTTTTGAATTGACACTAATTCTTGCACCTTTAACACCTGTACTCACACCTATACTTTTCTTGCCCATATTCAGACGTGAATTTTTACCTAAACTTTTTGATTTTCTGAAACTCCATCCCATTTTTTATCTCCTTTCTTTTGTTACAGTTAATGTTACAGTTAATGTTACAGTTAAAAGCCTTTATTTATGCGGTTGTTACAGTTGTTACAGTTAAATGTTAATGTTCTTATAATTGAGATATTGCAAACTATAAAAAATGTAATATTGAAGAAAATATATAGTAGTATAGGCGTTTTTACTGTTACAAGTGTAACACTAAAATTTTATCGTGATCAGTTTTCCATTTTCTGATATTACATAGCTTCTTTTTTCTTTTCCTTTGCGACATTCTGTGGATTACTATGTAGATTGTTGATTAGGTCAAAAGCAAGTTTGCGCCCATTTTCGTTCATATCCAGATACATTTTTACTACAGCATAGGCCTCTTTCCCATAACACTTATTGATAAGATCACATATTTCAACTTCTTTTTCCAGCTGTTGCCTGTCAACTTCCATAGGTACATCATGCCCCATAAGCCACGCCACATTGACAGATAGAGCCTTTGCAAGTTTATAAAGTGCATCCTGCATTGGTTCATATTTTCCACTTTTATATTGACTGATCTGCGCCTTTGGAAGCCCTGACTTTTCAGCAAGGTCAACTTGTCGCATCCCTCTGATTTCCATAGCCTTGATCAGCCGATTTCTAAACGTATCGGCCACTTTACATCATTACTCCTTTCTTTATAAATACACAGTACATTATAAAGCAAAGTTAAGGGTTTTTCAATCGAACTTGAAAAAAAGTTAAGAAATCTTAAATAGCAGTATTGACAGCTATTTCATGTGATGGTACTATATACAAAAGTTAAGACTTCTTAACCAAAACACAAAATAGCAGTTTTTTTTTATAAATGTTGTCTATTGTGTGCTGGTCAACAAGTTTTCGCCCGGTTTTTAATGGGAAAACGGGGAAGCGGTTCAAGGGAAACAACGCTTGAAAAATCCCTTTGCTGTACAGCAAGTTTTCAGGTTTTAGTGTGAAACCTGATAGGGCAAGACCTTCCCGAAGTTTTACAAGGTGCTGACAATAGACAATCTTTATAAAAGGGCTGCTATGCTACAAGAAAGGATGGTGAACGATATTAACGAATATCTTTACACTGAAAAACAGGTGCGGGAAATGTGGAACCGTTCAAAACCGGAACAAATTTCTATAGCACAAGCAAAATGCTTTGAAGCTATCAGCCGGAAAAAAGGAAAAGTTGCTGTATCATTCAGTGGTGGAAAGGATTCAGCAGTGGTGCTTTATCTTATGGCTGAAACGTGGAAAATGTATTATGAAATGAATGGAATGGAAAAGATCCCGCCGCTTCCTGTATTCTTTGCAGATACCACAAATGAATTTATATGTGCAAGGTCATACAGAGAACACTTCATAGAATGGATTGAACAGAAGTTTGGTATTGAAATTGACTACCACGACATAAAGCCAGATACCAACTATTTCAAAGTGGTGGATGAACTGGGGCTTCCATTCGTCAGTAAAAAAGTTTCACGAATGGTCAGAGATTGCCGGAAAACATTGAAACGTCTGAATTTACATTATACAGACATTGTTCAGTATATGCCTAAACACTATACCCAAAAACACAAGGATGAAATAATTGCGGCGGCTGACAAATTGCGGGAATTGGGCTTCAATGACGAAGCGGTGCTTGTACTTACGAAGATAACTTCTGCTAATAAGATAAGCAATCAGCACTTTATACCGATTCAGTCAGACCACTTTTAGACAATGATGAATTTGAAATATCTGAACAGTGCTGCTACTACTTGAAGAAAACTCCAATTAAAAAAGCACAAAAAGAGATGGGAACGCTCCTTCCTGTGACTGGGGAAATGGCAGCTGACAGCAGGGATCGTCTGGAAGCGTACAGAAAAACAGGTTGCAATTTATTTACAGGCGAACGCCCTAAAAGTAAGCCTTTAGGGCCAATGACAGAACAGACAGTTTTATGGTTCATTGACAAAGAAGAAATTCCTATTATGCCAGCATACGGCGATCTGGTTTATGACACAGATAATGATTTTTATTTTCTGACTGGTGAGCAGCGAACAGGATGTAAGTTATGTGGCTTTGGTCTTATGTATGATAAGGATCGTTTTATCCGGCTACAGACAACGGAACCGAAAGTAATTCAATTTGCGTTCACCAGCAGGGAAAACGGTGGGCTAGGGTACAGAGAATTATGTCAATTCCTAAATGATAAATGCAAGATGGATATAGGGATCCCATACGTTGAAGATGGATATTATGAACGGCGGGCTACAGCATACAGGGAAAAGAAAGAAGGTGAAGTATTATCAAGTATTTAAGTTTGTTCAGCGGGATCGGTGCTTTTGAAAAAGCCCTTGAACGGCTGAAAATACCGTATGAATTGGTGGGATATTGTGAAATAGATCTCTTTGCCAGTAAAGCCTATTCCCTGCTTCATGGTGTGCCTGAATCAATGAATTTCGGAGATATAACGAAGCTGAATGAAAAGATTTTGCCAGACGGTATTGACCTGATTACATACGGCTTCCCCTGTCAGGATATTTCCATAGCAGGGCTACAGAAAGGGTTCACGGACGTGAACGGCGAAAAGACCAGATCGGGGCTGTTCTTTGACGCATTGCGGATCATTGAACACACACAGCCGCAAGTGGCGATTGCTGAAAACGTCAAGAATCTGGCGGGGAAGAAGTTCAACAAACAGTTCAGCATAGTTTTAGACAGCCTTGAAGCTGCCGGATATAACAACTACTGGAAGATCTTAAATGCTATGGACTATGAGATCCCACATAACCGGGAAAGGGTGCTGATCGTCAGTATCAGAAAGGACATTGACACGGGGATCTTTCAGTTTCCTGAACCAGTAGAATTAAAGCGGTGTATGGGCGATCTGCTGGAAGATGAAGTTCCTGAAAAATACTTCCTGACAGCGGAAAAGCTAAAAAACATTGAATTTTCTTCTTTCAATCAGGTTCGTGGCACAACTATTCAGGAATGGGGGGGGTCTGTAAAACATTATTAGCACGGGATTATAAAGATCCAAAGTGCGTCAGGATGATAGAACATGAAAAGAATGATACAAGTTGCAGACCTTCACCATTACAGGAACGATCAGATGAACCGGGTATATTCCCCGGAAGGGGTGGCCCCGACATTAAAGACTGTAACAGGGGGGGGACGTGAAGTGAAAATACTGGATCAGCGGTTTACAGCCGCCGCACAAAAGGGCAGATATGACGAAAACGGAAAAGTCAGGCAGCACATAGAAATATCTGACCGGGAGTATTTCAACGCATTGACCACGGTACAGAAAGATGCTTTAGTGTCAAACGGTTCAGACGTGCGGAAGCTGACACCGAAAGAATATTTCAGACTTATGGGTTTTGATGATGCAGACGTGGATCTGCTGGTCAGGAACGGTATTTCAAATTCACAGCTGTATAAAATGGCTGGAAACAGTATTGCGGTCAATATGCTGGAATTTCTCTTTTGCCAGATATTTGACAATGAAAATAAAATATGGGTATGAAAGTAGGTGGAATATGAAACATATTGAATTTGCATGGATCGAACAGGTTTTAAGTTTTGACTTCCCGGAAGAAGTTGACGCATACCTGAAAGAACTGGACAACAAAGGCATCCAGTATTCAGTGATCCAGGCGGGAAAAGTTGAAGTTGCGGATCCGTAAACAGTATAACAAAAATACGCTTTTAGAAAAGGGGGTGAAAGAAAGATGTTTGATTATTCAAAGCTGAAAGGCAAGATCAAAGAGGTTTTCGGAACACAGTCCGCTTTTGCTAAAGCAATGGGGTTATCTGGCGTTTCGTTGTCCTCAAAGCTGAATAATTTAACAGGTTTTACACAGTCTGAAATCAATAAAGCCTGTGAATTGCTCGGCATATCATTTGAATTTATTCCTGTATATTTTTTTACAGAAAAAGTTAAGAGTTCTTAACATCAAAAGAAGGAAGGTGTTATTTTATGTTTGCAGAAAATTTGAAGAAAGTCATGGATCAGAAAGGAATTACCAGTGCGGCACTTGCAAGGAAATCAGGATTCAGCAAAGGGGCGATCAGCCAGTGGAGAAACGGCATTTATACACCGTCACATGAAAATATGCTGGCACTTGCAAAAACCTTACAGTGCGGCATTGAAGAACTGACCGGGGAGGCAAAGGCGGCTGAACCTATCCCCGGCAAGACAAACAAGGTCACGCTGACCGTTGAAGAAGCGGCCAAACTGATGCACAAGCGGCAAAGCTATGTTGCACAGGGGTTACAGGAAGGGCGGCCCGGTTTTGAGTTTGGATCAGCGGTCAAGACTTCCGGGAAATGGTCATATTTCATAAGCGTGGCAAAGTTCACGGAAATAACCGGGATCCCCGTAAATGTTTGAGAAAGGATGGAAGAAAAATGGGTAAAGGAATTAAAGGTTATAAAGTATTTAATTCTGACTGGACGTGTAGGGGCTTTCAGTATGAGGTAGGGAAAATTTTTGAAGAAGATGTTATACCTTCCTGTTGTGATCAGGGCTTTCACTTTTGCCTGAAAGCGTCAGACTGCTTCAATTATTACAAGTTCTGTTCAGATAATAAAGTGGCAGAAGTTGTTGCTTTAGGAGATGTGGATTATGCAGATGACAATACAAAATGCTGTACCAACAGGATCCGCATTGTCCGTGAAATACCGTGGGATGAAGTCTTGCGTATTGTGAATACAGGAAAGGATTGTACTGGACTCTGCAACACCGGGGACTGCAACACCGGGAACCGCAACACCGGGAACCGCAACACCGGGAACCGCAACACCGGGGACTGCAACACCGGGGACCGCAACACCGGGGACTGCAACACCGGGGACCGCAACACCGGGAACCGCAACACCGGGAACCGCAACACCGGGAACCGCAACACCGGGGACTGGAACACCGGGAACTGCAACACCGGGAACCGCAACACCGG
>CAMNSD010000044.1 GCA_946554445.1 uncultured Lachnospiraceae bacterium
GCAGAGGACTGAAAATCCTCGTGTCACTGGTTCGATTCCGGTTCTGGGCATTTTTCTATTATGGACCACTAGCTCAGGTGGTAGAGCACTTGACTTTTAATCAAGTTGTCTGGGGTTCGAATCCCCAGTGGTTCACTTATAAGAAGCAGCGAAGTAACAAGCCTCTGAAAAGTATGATGTCTTTTCAGAGGTTTCTTTTGTTGATACCGTAGCTATTTTTATTACAGCAGCAATTTTGTGTAGGAATTTAGAATAGAGTATGATACGATTATGTGGGCATGAGATGGCAGAGGATGCGGTCAGGGAAAAGCGGTTAAAGAAGGAGAATCATAGAGATGTCTAAGATCAGAGAACAATGTACAGCGGTATTTGATCATATCAGTGAGTGCATGGCCCCAATCATACCGATTATTTTGGCAGGTGGTATTATTAAAATGGTAATATTGCTCCTGACCACATTGCATATTTTATCCGGAACGACAGAGGCAATCCTTTCTGCTGTCGCAACGGCGCCGTTTTATTTTCTCCCGGTACTGGTGGCTTATTCGGCGGCGCGACATTTTGATACGGATCCATTGATTGCGATTGTAAGCGTATGCATTATGCTGCTGCCTGACTTTACGGAACTGATGGAGAGTGGGGAACGAGTGACATTTGCCGGGATTCCAGTAGTGTCGGCAACCTATGCTTACAGTGTCATTCCGATCATTTTGTTGATCTATTGTATGTCGTATATTATGCGGGGCCTTAAGAAAGTGATCCGCGAGAGTCTGCAGCCTTATTTTCTGGCCGCCAGTGCGATTTTCCTCACAGCCCTGTTGGGGATTCTTGTGGTTGAACCGACAGTCAGCCTGATCAGCGGCGCTTTGGCAGATGCCCTGAATCGTATGCAGACAGAAGTACCGGTTCTGGCATGGGGGCTGTTTGCGGCGTCAACGCTTCTGTTGGTTTCTACTGGTATGCACTGGATTTTTATGACGATGGCAATCACGCAGATTGGTCTTACCGGTGTGGATTATGGAATTATAGCAGCGCTTTTTATTTCTAATATGTCCTTTGGAGGATGTGACCTGGGTGTTTTCGTGAGAACGAAGAAGCGAGAGAAGAAAGCGATGACATTTAGTGCGATGTTGACGGTATTGATCACAGGTATTGCAGAGCCTTCCATATTTGGTGTATGCTTTAAGGAGAAGACGCCCATGATCGGAAATGTTCTGGGATGTCTGATTGCCGGTATTGTTCAGGGCATCTTGACCGTACACTGTTATATTTTTATGTTCTCCAGTATTTCTTCGATCTTGATGTTTTATAGTATAGAAGAACCGGGAAATCTGACGAAAGCGATTATTGTTGGCGTGACAGCATTCGTGGCCAGTTTTATCATTACAGCTTTGGTATATCGGGATACAGATGAGGATCGGGTACAAGTATGAAAAAAGTGCTTTTTTTTGAGGGAGATATTGAGACGCAGGGGTATTTTTCAAGACAGATCGCAGAAGCAATGCAGAAGATGGGACATGAGGTCTTTCTCTATGATCTGGGCAATCCCTGGGGCAGCACAGAGAAGTTCTTCCGGTTCTTTGAAAAGGGAAATACGGTGCTGATCAACTTTAACTTTCATGGCATGAGCGGAGAAACCTATTTCTTGGATGAGAATGATGTGATGATGTGGGATGCGCTTGCGATACCAAGTTACAATATTGTTGTGGATCATCCGATGTACTACCATCATTTCCTGGAAAAAGTTCCAGGCAACTATCATCATATCAGCATAGACCGGAATCATGAGAAATATATGAGACGTTTTTTCCCGGAGATTGCAAGTGGGCCTTTTTTGCCGCTGGCTGGGACGCAGTTATATCCGAACAAGTCGAACGTACCGATCGCATACAGGAAATATGACGTGATGATGGTAGGGAATTATTGTGTGCCGAAAACGTTTGAGAAGTTTATTACAAGAATTGACGATGAATACACGGCCTTTTACTATGGCATGATCGATGATCTGCTGGCAAATCCGCACAGGACGGTAGAGGAAGTGGCGGAAGCGCATTTGACGGCAGAATTGGGGGAAGTGCCGGAAGAGGAACTTAAGAAAACAATGGCGGCGCTTACTTTTATTGACTTATATGTGCGTTATACTCTGAGAGGAAAGATCGTGCAGATGCTGGTGGACGCGGGGATTAAGGTACATGTGTTTGGAGACGGCTGGGATCTGTTACCATGTAAGCACAGGGAAAATCTGATGCTTATGAACCATCTTGATTCTGTGGGATGTCTGAAGAAGCTATGCCAGGCGCGAATTTCCTTGAATGTGATGCCGTGGTTTAAAGATGGGGCGCATGACAGGATCTTTAATTCTATGTTGAATGGGGCGGTTTGTCTGACCGACAGCAGCATATACCTGGATAGTATTTTGCATGATGATGTGGACAGCAGGATATATTCTTTGAAACAGTTAGAAGACCTGCCGGAAATCACGGAAAAGCTGCTTGCGGATCCGGACCATATGCAGGAGATTGCTGACATGGGATATCATCTGGCAAAAGCAGGCCATACCTGGGCGCACAGAGCGATGCAGCTGCACGCATTGGTTGAGCAGGAGACGTGCAGTGTATGACACAAGCCTACAGGTCTTTTATGGTTATATACGTCGATGAGAAATGACTGAGAATATGGAGTTAGAACCTAAAGATGGAAACGGTGGAGAATAAAAAAGGATATCTGGGATTCGCGTTCCGGCAGTCTGTGCCAGTCATGTTAGGGTATCTTTTTCTGGGTATCGCGTTCGGGCTTCTGCTGCAAGATGCGGGTTATAGTTTCTGGTGGGCTTTTTTGAGTAGTGTCGTCATCTATGCGGGGAGTATGCAGTTTGTTCTGGTGAGTCTGTTGACTGGCGGAGCAAGTCTGTTCTATGCTGCGGTTATGACACTTTTTATTAATGGAAGACATATTTTCTATGGATTTTCCTTTGTAGAAAAGTATAAGAAAATGGGTGCAGCCTGCCCATATATGATTTTTTCGCTGACCGATGAGACATATTCTCTGCTGTGCAGCGTAAAGGTGCCGGAAGGAATGAAGGAGGAGAAGGTCTTTTTCTGGATCTCATTGCTGGATCACTGCTATTGGGTGATCGGATCCGTGTTGGGTGCACTGGTTGGAAGTGGGATTGGTTTTGATTCTACAGGAATCGATTTTTCCATGACAGCCCTTTTTATTGTAATCGTTGTAGAACAGTGGCAGGAACAGAAATCACATTTTGCGGCTCTGCTGGGTGCGGTATGCGGTGTTTCCTGGCTGCTTATTCTGGGTCCGGACCGATTTATCCTGCCTGCTCTGTGTTCCTGTGTGATTGTTCTGCTTGCGGTGCAGGGGCGGGGCAAAGGGTTGATGCTTGAGAAAAGGGGGACGGCATAAAGATGGCAGATGGCAGAGTCTATTCTTTGGCGATCATTGCGGTGGTGGCAGTTTGTACCATATTGCTGCGGGCTTTTCCATTTCTTGTTTTTGGCGGCAGGAAGGAAATGCCGAAGACGGTACAGTATTTGGGCGCTATGCTGCCGGCCGCTATTATGGCTGTATTGGTGGTATATTGTTTAAGAGGGGTGGATTTTTCTGCGGCCTCTCGTTTTGTACCATCTTTGACGGCAGGTCTTCTGGTGGCAGGCCTGCATCTATGGAAGAAAAATATTCTGCTCAGTATCAGTCTTGGAACGATATGTTATATGGTTCTGGTCCAGCTGGTGTTTGCAACAGGCTAGAATGTCACGAAACGGGAGAAGCCGTTGTTATGTGCGTCTGAAAGAGACGAATCGTAACAGCAGATCATATAAATAAGAAAAGGATGTTTTTAGACAGATTGCCGCGAATGCGGAGAAAGGAAAGAGAATGTTTGAGAGTATTCTGATCAGACGCAGGCAGAAGAGAAAAGAGCGTATCCAGAGATTGTATGAAAGACAGAAGAGGCTTCATGCTTTGCTGAAAGAACATGGGGCGGATATTTTGAATTCGGAGAATTTCAGGAATACGAGGAGACATATTCAGCATGGGAATATGACGGTGCACAGCCACGTCATGAATGTGGCGCGTTACAGCCTGCTCTTGAACAAAAAGTTTCGGATTGGGTGCAACAAACATGATCTGGTCAGAGGCGCGCTCTTACATGATTATTTCCTCTATGACTGGCATGATAAGGAGCATCTTTCAGAGCGCAGGCGGCTGCATGGGTTTTGGCATCCGGGAATCGCACTTCGCAATGCGGAGAAGGAATATGAGCTAAGTGATGTCCAGAGGGAGATCATCAAGAAACATATGTGGCCATTGTCCGTTGTACCGCCTACGTGCAGAGAAGCTTGGGTGGTCACCACTGCAGATAAGTACTGTTCTCTGATGGAAACGATCGGGCTACACAAAGGACATGGCGCGAAAGCGTCTTGAGAGTGGCTGCAATACGCTTAAGGAAAGAGGAGAACAGGACAGGAATTACGAGAATATCAAAACCGTATCACAATACAAAGATGATACAGGAGACAATAGGAGAGGGCGAGAGCAGAATTTGGGTATAGGTAAGATAAAGGAAACGTCTGTAGATGGCAGCCGGAAAGATATAGAAACCGAGCCTGACAGCTTATATGGTGAGCTGGTCAAATATTGTGGAAGTGATTCCTATCCCTGTCATATGCCGGGGCACAAGCGGAATGCGGAAGCGGGAGAGATGGCGCAGTATTATGGCATTGACATTACGGAAATTGATGGATTTGATAACCTACACCATGCAGAAGGGATCCTGCTGGAGGCGCAGCAGAGGGCAAACCGGCTTTATGGAAATGAAAAGGCGGAAACGTTTTATCTGATCAATGGTAGTACCTGCGGGGTATTAGCATCTGTTATGACGGTGGCAGAGCGGGGAGGGGAGATCCTGATCGCGCGCAACTGCCATAAGTCGGTCTACCATGCGGTGATCCTGCAGGGTTTGACGATTCATTATTATGAACCGCCGGTGTTGGAAAGCTATGGAATCTGTGGGGGTGTCTCTGCAGAGGGCATGGCTCTTGTGTTGGAAGAATATCCAAACTGCAGCGCAGTAGTCATCACCTCGCCGACTTATGAAGGAATCCTGTCGGATGTAGGTGCGATTGCAAAGGTGGTGCATGAGCGGGATAAAATACTGATCGTAGATGAAGCGCATGGCGCACATCTGGGATTACAGGGTGGGGAGCCGCATGGCGCGCTCACACAGGGGGCGGATCTGGTGATCCACAGCCTGCACAAGACATTGCCGGCGATGACACAGACAGCGCTTCTTCATGTACAGGGAGAACGGGCAGACCGTGGGAAACTTCGCAGGTATCTGGCTATGCTGCAGTCGAGCAGCCCATCGTATGTGCTGATGGCCAGCATGGATTCCTGTATCCGGTATCTGGAAAAGAACGGAGCAGCTCGCCGGGCATTTATGGAGCAGCAGTATGATCTTTTTTGTAAAAAAGTAGAAAAATGCCATTTTATAGAAATAGGAAATATAGCTTATAGGAAAAAGACAGAATTAGAAGAAAAACTGCGTACAGGGTCAGATTCAGAGAAATACAGTATTGCAGAAAAGCAGTATTGTATGAGTGGATGGGATATAGGAAAGCTGCTGATCCATGTAAAACAGGAAATCATGAGCGGCAGACAGTTGTATGATCTGCTGCGGGATGAATACCATCTGCAGATGGAGATGGCCGCGGAACGATATGCTCTGGCGATCATGACGATCATGGATACAGAAGAAGGCTGGCAGAGATTGGCTGACGCATTGCTGCAGATTGATGGTAGGATAGAGACAGAGAAAAGCAGGCTGCAGAGCGCTTGGCCAGTTAAGGCGACAAGGCAGGAGGCGAAAGAGACAGACGTGGAGGAACCTTGCAGGAAACCACAACGGAAGAAAGCTGTGAGTGGGAAAGGTTATATGACGGCAGAAGAAGCCTTCCTGGGCGAATGGGAAGAAGTCTCTCTTACGGAAGCGGTTGGCAGAGTGGCGGCAGATTTCATTCATCTATATCCACCAGGGATTCCACTGGCTGTACCCGGAGAACCGGTAAGCCGGGAACTGACCGCACAGATCCGGAGGAGTGTGAATACAGGGCTGCAGGTGCAAGGTGTCTCACAGGAAGGGAAAATTGCTGTAGTTAGGAATTGCGGTAAAATAATGTAACGGTTCAGCTGAAGTAACAGTTGTAAAATAATTTGAAATTCCAGCTAAAGTATGGCATTATTAAAAGAGAGGGAGTTATCGATAAAAGGTATTTGGCGCTATGGGAAAAATCGTATGCCTGATGGGGAAGAGCTCATCAGGAAAAGATACAATCTATAAGAAGCTTTTATCTCAGGAGGAAATGGATCTGCATAAGATTGTTCCTTACACGACCAGGCCGATCCGGGCAGGGGAGAAGGAAGGCGTCGAGTATCATTTTCGGAATGAGGAAGAATTCCAGAATCTTGTGAAGGATGGGCGTGTGATTGAGGATCGGGCATATCACACTTACCTCGGATTATGGCGGTATTTTACAGTTGCCGATGCAACCATGAATCTGGAAAGGCATTCTTATGTGATGATAGCTACGTTAGAGGCATATACGAAAATACAGGAGTTTTATGGGGCAGATAAGGTGCTGCCGGTTTTGATCGAGTTAGATGACGGTGTGAGACTTCAGAGGGCGCTGGATCGGGAGAAAGCGCAGGACCAGCCGAAATATGAAGAGATGTGCCGGCGGTTTCTGGCAGATGCGGAGGATTTCTCAGAGGAGAAAATCAGACGGACGGGGATCGGGAGAAGATTTCATAATGATGAGCTGGATTGCTGTCTGCAGGAGATCATAGAATATCTTGAGCAAAATGGTGTGCATTCCTGCGTGAAGGGAGGCGGCAGGCATGGATATTAAAGTCAATAATATACAACAGGCGGCGCCGGTGGAGCAGACGCTGCAGCAGCAGGAGACGGATGGCACTTTTAAGTTCACGCTTGTCAGCAGGATCGAAGAGCAGGAATTGCAGAACGCTCTGACCAGCATGATGGAAGAGATCACCAGGCAAGGAGATAAGCTTGCAAAGCATCGTGACATCAAGGATATGAAGCGGTATCGGGCATTGATCAAGGATTTCTTGAATGAGATTGTTAATCGGTCGCATGCTTTTTCCAGAGAGAATTTTCTGGATCGGAAGGGAAGGCACAGGGTCTACGGCATCATCCGGCTGATCGATGAGAATCTGGATCAGCTTGCACAGGAGTTAGTGAAAGACGAGCAGGATAATCTGGCGATCTTAAGCAAGATTGGCGAGATTAGAGGATTACTGTTAGATATCTTTACGTAGAAGTAACAGATCCGTAACAGTACAGGAGTCGGAAACAGAAAGGAAAGAAACAGGAGAGCGAAAAGGCAGATACAGACAGAAGAGACAGAGTGGGTGGGGTTATAGATGGCTAAATTTACAGACATAGTAGGACAGGAGCAGCTCAAAGAGCATTTGCAGAATGCGATTGCTGCAAATAAGGTATCACATGCATATATCATCAACGGAGAACGCAGTGCCGGCAAGGAGTTTATTGCCAGAGTCTTTGCAATGACATTACAGTGTGAGAAAGGCGAAACCGAGCCTTGCGGGGAATGTCATTCCTGTAAACAGGCGCTTGGCAACAATCAGCCGGATATTATTTATATTAGTCATGAGAAGCCCAACACAATCGGGGTCGAGGACATTCGCGCGCAGATCAACAATGATATTGGAATCAAACCGTACAGCAGCCCGCGGAAGGTATATATTATCAATGAAGGAGAGAAAATGACGCCACAGGCGCAGAATGCTCTTCTGAAAACATTGGAGGAGCCGCCGGCCTATGCCGTGATCCTGATTTTGACGACCAATGTGGAGGCGCTGCTTCCCACGATCCTAAGCAGATGCGTTGTGTTGCACATGAAGCCCGTGCCGGACAAGCTGGTGAAGAAATATCTGATGGAAGAGCTGGCGATACCGGATTATAAGGCGAATATCTGCGTGGCGTTTGCCAGGGGCAATATCGGTAAGGCAAAGCTGCTTGCCAGCAGCGAAGAGTTTGAGAAAGTTAAGGAGGAAGCGATCTCTCTGGTGAAGAATATTAATGACATGGAGATCAACGAGATCGTCAAGGCGATCAAGAAGATTTCTGAGTATAAATTTGACGTCAATGACTATCTGGATATTTTGACGGCCTGGTATCGGGATGTGCTCTTTTTCAAGGCAACCAAGGATGTGAACAGTCTTGTCTTCAAAGAGGAGATTCAGCAGATCATGAAAATGTCAGACAGAAGCACTTATGAGGGGATCGAGACAATCGTGAATGCGCTGCAGAGTGCGAAGAAGAGGTTGGAAGCCAATGTGAATTTTGATCTGACGATGGAACTGCTGCTTCTGGCGATCCAGGAGAATTAGGGAATGATAAATTTGGAGGTTGATAGATTATGATACGAGTGATAGGGGTGCGGTTCCGCACCGCAGGCAAGATATATTATTTTAACCCAGGCAAGCTGAATATCAAACGAAACGATCATGTGATCGTGGAAACGGCACGGGGGATTGAGTACGGCACCGTTGTAGGTGATCCGAAGGAGGAAGAGGAGGATAAGGTGATCCAGCCGCTAAAGTCAGTACTTCGTATCGCGACACCGAAGGACGATGAGCAGGAGGCGGCGAATAAACTGAAGGAGAAAGAGGCATTCAAGATCTGCCTGGAAAAGATCAGAAAGCATAATCTGCAGATGAAGTTGATTGATGCGGAGTATACGTTTGATAATAATAAGGTTCTGTTTTATTTTACTGCGGATGGGCGTATCGATTTCCGCGAGTTGGTGAAAGATTTGGCTGCAGTTTTTAAAACGAGAATAGAGCTTCGCCAGATCGGTGTAAGAGATGAAACAAAGATTCTGGGAGGCATTGGTATCTGCGGTAGACCGTTGTGCTGCCATACACATTTATCGGAATTTGCGCCGGTGTCGATCAAGATGGCGAAGGAGCAGAATCTTTCTCTGAATCCTACGAAGATATCGGGTGTCTGCGGCAGGCTGATGTGCTGTCTGAAGAATGAAGAAGAGACTTACGAGGAATTGAACAGACGCCTGCCGAACGTGGGTGATTTCGTGACCACGGACGATGGACATAAGGGTGAGGTGCACAGTGTGAATGTGCTGCGGCAGCTTGTAAAGGTGATTGTCAATGTCGATGATGAGAAAGAGATTCAGGAGTACCGGGTGGATCAGCTTCGCTTCAAGAGACGACATGGCAAGAACCGGAAGATGGATGTCAATGAGGCGGAACTAAAGGAGTTAGAGAAGCTGGAGAAGCAGGATTCGGCGAAATCAAAGCTGGATGATAATTGATGCAGTACGGTGACAGGAAAAGCGGGCATCAGCATATCGGAAATAGCAGGGAATGAGTATGATATCGGAGAAGGGAATTCTTCTGAAGGAAAATGAGAGGATTGATGATCTGGAACGTAACGGCTACCGGATCATACAGGACACGCACCGCTTCTGTTTCGGCATGGATGCGGTGTTGTTGTCTGGATTTGCCAGGGTGAAAAATGGGGCAAACGTATTGGATTTGGGAACAGGGACAGGAATTATTCCGATCCTGCTTGCGGCCAAGACTGGGGCAATGCATTTGACAGGACTGGAGATTCAGGAAGACAGTGCGGATATGGCCAGACGCAGTGTGCACTTGAATGGTCTGCAGGAGAAGATCACTATAGTGACGGGGGATATAAAAGAGGCAGGGAGTCTGTTTGACGCTGCTTCTTTTGACGTTATCACGAGCAATCCTCCGTATATGACGGCACAGCATGGACTGACCAATCCGGAAGGTGCGAAAGCCATTGCCAGACATGAGATCCTGTGTACGTTAGAGGATGTGATCGCGCAGGCGGCACGGCTGCTAAAGCCTGGCGGAAACTTTTTCATGGTGCACAGGCCGTTTCGGCTGGCGGAGATCATTGTGCTTCTGCGGACATATAAGTTGGAGCCAAAGAGGATGCAGCTTGTATATCCGTTTGTAGATAAGGAACCCAATATGGTATTGATCGAGGCGAACAGGGGTGGAAAGCCGCGGATGGCGGTGGAGAAGCCGTTGATCGTGTACCGGGAGCCGGGGGTGTATCAGGAGGAGATTTATGAGATCTATGGGTACTGAGGAGAAGGGAGCAAAAAGGACTCTTAAAAATTTACTTAGAAGAAGAGAATATCTTTACAGGGTTTTTATTCTAACGTTGATCGGCGGTTTGTGCTGTGGGTGCGGCAATGCGCAGGAAGAGGTAATGGCAGACTATGCTGGGCAGGAAGCGGAAACAAGTACCGGAACAGGCGAAGCTGTGGAAGGCGGTTTTGATGCGGAAGCAGCGGACGTGGGAAATGTGTTGGAAAGCGGTGGAGCACAGGGAGAAGCCAAGACGAAGGATGCGTTTGACAAAGCGTCTAAATTAAAAGACGATGGAAAAGAAAGGGTGATATCGGAAGGAAATAGCGTTAGCAGTAATTCATCTGGACGCGACAGAGAAAAGACAAATATGTCTGCAAAGGAGGATACACCGCGCAGGGAACCTGTCAAGGTTAAAGGCATCTATGTAAGCGGCCCGGTGGCGGGAATAGCCCGGATGGATGAGCTGATCAAGCTGGTGGATCAGACGGAACTGAATGCCATTGTGATTGACATCAAAAATGATGAGGGTAAGGTCACGTACAAGATGCAGTCGGATCAGGTGCAGGATCTTGAAGCGGACGTAGGGTACATACCGGATATTGAGGTATTGGTAAAGAAATGTAAGGAGAAGAACATCTATCTGATCGCCCGGATTGTGGCATTCCGGGATCCTTATCTGGCGGAGAAGAAGCCGGAATGGGCCGTACATACGAAGGACGGCGGGATTTTCCGGGATAAAAGTGGACTGGCGTGGGTAAACCCGTATGAGAGAGGCGTGTGGGATTATCTGTTAGAAATTGCAACGGAGGCTGCTGCTGCCGGATTCGATGAAATACAATTTGATTATATTCGGTTTTCTACCGATGTGAAGACAGAGGAGGTGGACTACGGGCCGGAAGATGAGAGCATTGGTAAGATTGGGATCATTACGGAATTTACGGAATATATGTATGAGAGGCTGCGGCCGTTAGGGGTATATGTGGCGGCAGATGTATTTGGCACGGTGATCGAAAATGAGACGGACCAGCAGATTGTAGGCCAAGACTATGTTAAGATGGCGGAGCATCTGGATTATATCTGTCCGATGGTCTACCCTTCTCATTACAGGAATGGTTCTTATGGCATTGCGGTGCCGGATGCGGATCCATACCGGACGATTTATGGAGCATGTTCTGCTTCTGTGCAGGAACTTGGAGTATTGGCGGAGGAAAACAGGGCGCAGGTGCGGGCCTGGTTGCAGAGCTTTACGGCAAGCTGGGTGCCGGGGCATATTAGTTATGGGCCGCAGCAGATCCGAGCTCAGATCAAGGGCGCCTATGACGCAGGATATGATGAGTGGATCTTGTGGAATGCGGCGGTGAAGTATCAGAGGGATTCGCTTCTGACAGAGGAAGAGGCAGAAGCAGAGCGGCAGCAATGGGAGATCGAAAGGAAAGAGGCTGAGGAGAAAGAGGCAGAACGACAGAAGACGGAAGCGGAAAAGACCCAGGAGCCGGAGGAGGCAGGAGAAGGTGCAGAGGCAGAGCGGGTAAAGAAGGAAAGCGAAAGTGACGGCGGTGAGGCGTACCCGACGGAGCAGGAAAGCGAAGGAGAGGGTGCAGAGGCAGAGCCGGTAAAGCAGGAAACGGAAGGAGACAATGCTGAGGCACAGCCTGCAGAGTAGGAAACAGAAGAAAATGCGGGGATGCAGGCCGGAGAACCAGAAACGGCGAAGCAGGAATCAGCCGGACAGCAGAATCCGTGAGAGTGAGGGCCGGCGGCGGTTCAGGAGGAAAAGGACATGGCAGGAATGTTATATTTATGTGCGACGCCCATTGGGAATCTGGGGGATATGACGCCGCGGGCGGTGGAGACACTGCGGGCGGTGGATCTGATTGCAGCGGAAGATACGCGCAACAGTATCAAGCTGCTCAATCATTTTGCGATTAAGACTTCTATGACCAGTTACCATGAATATAATAAAGTAGAAAAGGCAGACTATCTTGTGGCGCAGATGCAGCAGGGCAGAAATGTGGCGCTTATCACAGATGCGGGAACGCCTGGTATCTCAGATCCAGGAGAGGTACTGGTGGCAAAATGCCATGAGGCGGGGATCGTGACGACTTCCCTGCCAGGAGCAGCAGCCTGTATTACGGCGCTGACGCTCTCAGGACTTAGCACGCGCAGGTTTTGTTTCGAGGCTTTTCTGCCTGCGGATAAGAAGGAAAAGGCGGTGATTTTAGAGGAGCTGAAGGAAGAGTCCAGGACGATCATTCTCTATGAAGCGCCGCACCATCTGGTAAGGACGCTGGAAGAGTTGCTGGAAGCGCTGGGAAACCGGAGGCTGACACTTTGCAAGGAGCTGACGAAAAGGTTCGAGACGGTGCTGCCGACTACAATCGAGGATGCACTTGTCCTGTATGAGCAGGAAGAGCCCCGTGGAGAGTATGTGTTGGTGATCGAGGGCAAAAGCCTTGTGCAGAAACGGGAGGAAGCGCGGCAATTGTGGCTTAATATGAGTATAGAGGAGCATTTGTCGCATTACAAAAAGACTGGTATGGATGAAAAAAGCGCCATGAAGCAGGTGGCGAAGGACCGTGGAGTGCCAAAAAGAGAGATTTATCAACATTTATTATCAAAGTGAATTGACAAAATGTAGAAAACCCGTAAAATTAAGGTTGACAAACATAGTAACAGAGAATATACTTTGAATGTCAAACTATTTTATCAACGGCGAAAAGGAGAGCAGAGAAATGTTAGAGAGAGTTATCGAGATTATTAAGGAACAGTTAAACTATGAGGGGTCGGACATCACAGAAGAGACTTCCTTCAAAGATGATTTGGGTGCTGACTCTTTAGACTTATTTGAGCTTGTTATGGCTTTTGAGGAAGAGTATGGCGTTGAGATTCCTTCCGAGGATTTAGAGCAGATCACGACAGTAGGCGCTGTCATTGAATATATGAAGAGCAAAGGTGTAGAGGCATAGGCGATAGCATGAAGACTAAGATTACAGAACTTCTGGGGATTGAATATCCGATCATTCAGGGCGGCATGGCGTGGGTTGCCGAATATCATCTTGCGTCGGCGGTTTCAGAGGCAGGTGGGCTCGGAATCATCGGGGCAGGCGGCGCGCCGGCATCTTTTGTCAGAGAACAGATTCAGAAGACGAAAGAACTGACGAAGAAGCCTTTTGGCGTGAATGTCATGTTGATGAACCCAGAGGCAGATGAGATCGCTAAGGTCATTGTGGAAGAGGGTGTTTCGGTCGTTACTACCGGAGCAGGCAATCCGGGCAAGTATCTGGCGATGTGGAAAGAGGCCGGTATTAAGGTAATACCGGTGGTAGCCAGCGTGGCGCTTGCCAGAATGATGGAGCGTGCCGGCGTGGATGCGGTGATCGCAGAGGGCACGGAATCTGGCGGACATATTGGTGCTGCTACGACGATGACGCTTGTTCCCCAAGTAGTGGATGCGGTGAAGATCCCGGTGATCGCGGCGGGTGGTATTGCGGACGGCAGAGGCTTTGCGGCAGCGATGATGCTGGGCGCGGAAGCGGTGCAGATGGGAACAAGGTTCGTAGTTGCCAAAGAGTCCATCGTACATGAGAATTATAAGAAGAAGATTTTGGCGGCTAAGGATATCGATTCGGAGGTGACAGGCGTAAGCCACGGACACCCGGTCCGCCAACTGCGCAATAACATGACCAGAGAGTACCTGAAATTGGAGAAGGCCGGAGCGCCTTTTGAGGAATTAGAGCATCTGACACTGGGAGCGCTGCGCAAGGCAGTGGTGGAAGGCGATACTGTCAATGGTACGCTGATGGCCGGACAAATTGCGGGCATGATCAAGGAAGAGATGACCTGCGCAGAGATGATTCAGGAGATTATGGAGCAGACGGAGCGTTTGTTAATCAAATAAGGATATGAGCAAATTTGACAGGGTTTGCCCATGGGCAAACCCTTATTTAGGGGCATTTACTTTGATTTTCAAAGTATTGAGCAGATAAAGTGATAGAAGCAGTGGAAGCGGTGGCTTGCTATTGTGTGCTTCTAAAGTAGGGACAGCGCAGGAAACGTGCGCAGAAAGAGGGAGATTATGGGAAAAACGGCATTTATGTTTCCGGGGCAGGGCGCCCAGTATGTGGGGATGGGAAAAGATTTCTATGAGCAGATCCCTGTGAGTAAGGAAATGTTCGAGTTGGCAGGCAAAGCCAGTGGACTTGATGTGACGGCTCTTTGCTTTGAGGAAAACGAGCAGATCAATATTACGGAGTATACACAGATTGCCATGTTGGCGACAGAGGTGGCAATGCTAAAAGCAATAGAGGAAAAGGGCTTAGTGCCAGATGTCACTGCGGGTTTGAGCCTGGGAGAGTACGGTGCGCTTACGGCCAGTGGCGTGATGAGCGAAGAGGACGTATTCAAGGTAGTGCGTAAGCGCGGCATCTATATGCAGGAAGCAGTGCCCAACGGCGGCGCTATGGTGGCGGTGTTGGGCTTAGATACGGCTGTGATCGAGAAGATCTGTGAAAAGACAGAAGGATGCGTGTCAATTGCAAATTATAACTGTCCGGGACAGATCGTTATTACTGGTGAAGAGGCCGCGGCACAGGCAGCGGTGGAGAAACTGACAGCAGCAGGGGCAAAGAGATGTGTGCCTTTGAAGGTCAGCGGGCCTTTTCACTCGCCGATGCTTGTGGGTGCCGGGGAAAAGCTGGCAAAAGAGTTGGAACATGTGGAGATACAGGAGATCAAAATCCCTTATATCGCCAATGTGACTGCGGATTATGTGACGGATCGGACACAGGTGAAGGCGCTTTTGGAGAAGCAGGTCTCTTCTTCTGTGAGATGGCAGCAAACGATAGAGCGGATGACCGCAGACGGCGTGGATACGTTTGTGGAGATCGGGCCGGGAAAGACATTGTCCGGGTTTATGCGTAAGATCAGTAGGGATGTGAAGGTCGTAAACGTGGAGAGAGTGGAAGATCTGGAGAAGCTGAATGACCTGCTGTAAGGTTATTTATCTTAAGTACCGTACAGGATTTTGACCGGTCTTTATGATGGGAAATCGTACTTAACATTGTAGACTGCAGTGATTTAGATGATTAACGGAAGCATTATAGTAAACGACATCACAAATTTCAGATTTTGGCGTTTGCCAAAGCCATATACGGAAGTTTTGCAGAGACGTAAGTAACATTTCTGATGTCGTTAACTTATAGAAAATGGAATTGGAGGGTATGTATGTTACAGGGAAAGGTTGCGCTTGTGACGGGTGCAGGCAGAGGGATCGGCAGAGAGATCGCATTGACGTTAGCAGAGTACGGGGCGGATGTGATTGTGAATTACAATGGCTCAAAGGAAAAAGCACAGGAAGTGGCCGCGAAGATTGAGGAGATGGGACATAAGGCTGTGGCGGTGCAGTGCAGTGTGGCGGATTTTGAGGCTTGCGGGAAAATGATCACGGATATGCTGGCGGTATTCGGACATATTGATATTCTGGTGAACAATGCGGGGATTACAAAGGATAATCTGGTGATCAAAATGACGGAGCAGGATTTCGATGCGGTCATTGATACGAATCTGAAAGGAACTTTTAATACGATCAAGCATATGTACCGGCCGATGATTAAGCAGAAAGCGGGGCGGATCATCAATCTGTCTTCTGTGACAGGGGTGCTGGGGAATGCGGGACAGGCTAATTATGCGGCCTCCAAGGCAGGCGTGATCGGGTTGACGAAGTCCATGGCGAGAGAGCTGGCCAGCAGGAATATCACGGTCAATGCGGTGGCGCCAGGCTTTATTGATACAGATATGACACAGGCGATGACGGACGCGGCAAAAGAAGCGACAGTGGAGCAGATTCCGCTGAAACGTGTGGGGACTCCGAGAGATATTGCGGAGACAGTAGCGTTTCTGGCAAGCGATAGGGCAGCGTACATTACAGGGCAGGTCATCTCTGTAGACGGCGGGATGGCGATGTAAAAAGACGAGAAGATTTTCTAAAGCTGCATAATACGCAGCCTAAGAAAATCTAAATCTCGTCTGGAAGAATCGCTTCATGCGATTCTTCCCGGCATAGAAAAAGTAGTAGAAGAAAGAGAAACGGAGGCAGATATGAGTAGACGAGTAGTAGTGACGGGTATGGGTGCGATCACGCCGATCGGACTTAGTGTGGATGAATTTTGGGACGGGGTCAAAGAAGGAAAAATCGGTTTTGACAGGATCACAAGATTTGATACCACAGACTTTAAGTGTAAGCTGGCGGCGGAGGTCAAAGACTTCGAGGGAAAGAATTACATGGACTTCAAGGCTGCTAAGCGGATGGAGCTTTTTTCTCAGTATGCAGTGGCCGCTACGAAAGAGGCGATAGAGGATGCAGGGCTTAACATGGAGAAGGAAGACCCGTATCGTGTGGGTGTAGCCGTCGGTTCCGGTACAGGATCGCTGCAGGCGATGGAGCGTTCCCATACAAGGCTGGTGGAGAAAGGACCGGGTAGAATCGAACCTCTTTTCGTGCCGCTGACGATTTCTAATATGGCGGCGGGCAATGTGTCAATCCAGTTTGGTTTAAAGGGTAAGAGCATTAATGTGGTGACAGCCTGCGCTACAGGTACGAATTCCATCGGCGAGGCATTCCGCGCGATCCAATATGGAGACGCTGAGGTAATGGTTGCAGGCGGTACAGAAGGAAGCATCTGCCCGATCGGCGTGGGCGGTTTTTCGGCTTTGACTGCGTTGTCTACCAGTGAGGATCCTAAGCGGTGTTCTATTCCTTTTGACAAGGAGAGGGGCGGTTTCGTGATGGGCGAGGGCGCGGCTGTCGTGGTATTGGAAGAGCTGGAGCACGCGAAAGCAAGAGGCGCGAAGATCTATGCGGAAGTAGCCGGCTATGGCTGTTCCTCGGACGCTTATCATATCACTTCTCCGGCAGAGGACGGCGCCGGGGCGGCGAAGGCCATGGAATATGCGATAGCGGACGCAGACATTGCAAAAGAGGATATTACGTATATCAATGCGCATGGGACAGGCACGCATCACAATGATCTCTTTGAGACGAGAGCGATCAAGTTATTGTTCGGTGAACATGCAAAGGAGATCAAGATTAATTCCACAAAGTCTATGGTGGGTCATCTGCTGGGCGCGGCAGGCGCGATCGAGTTTGTAACCTGCGTGAAGGAGATCGAAGAGGGTTATATTCACAGGACGGTAGGCTATCAGGAGCCAGATGAGGAACTGGATCTGAATTACTGTAAGGAAGCATATGCGGAGGATGTGGAGTACGCATTGTCCAATTCGTTAGGGTTTGGCGGACATAATGCAAGCCTTCTGGTGAAGAAATATCACGCGTAAGAATGTCATGGATCGATAGATCATGCAACAACAGGATACAGAACGGCTGGCGCCGAAGGAGGAGAGAATATGTCACTTATGACGGCAAAAGAGATCATGGAAATTATTCCGCACAGGCAGCCCTTTATGCTGATTGACACGATTGAGGAAATGGAAGCGGGCAAACGGGTCGTGGCGAAGAAGTGTGTTTCTTATAATGAGCCTTTTTTCGCAGGACATTTTCCGAAAGAGCCGGTGATGCCGGGGGTGTTGATCGTGGAGGCGTTGGCTCAGACAGGTGCGGTGGCCATCTTAAGTCAGCCGGAATTCAAGGGAAAAACGGCTTATTTCGCGGCGATCAATCATGCAAAGTTTAAAGGGAAAGTCGTGCCGGGAGATGTGCTGACGTTGGAGACGGAGATCATTAAGATCAAAGGGCCGATCGGCGTGGGTGAGGCGAAAGCATATGTGGACGGTAAGCTGGTGACACAGGCGGAACTGACATTTGCAATCGGAGAAGCATGAAATATAGTTTGAGAAAGTAAAAGGGAAAAACGAATGGGAATGGTAAAACCTCTTGTGATAGGAGATCTAACAGCCAAAGTGCCTTTGATCCAAGGCGGTATGGGTGTGGGAGTGAGCCTGTCTTCTCTGGCTGGCGCTGTGGCTGCGGAGGGCGGTATTGGCGTGATCTCGACGGCACAGATCGGTTACAGGGAGCCGGATTTTGATTCGGATCCTATTGGCGCAAACCTGCGCGCAATTAAGACAGAGATCCAGAAAGCCAGAAAGATTGCACAGGGCGGCATTCTGGGGGTCAATATCATGGTTGCCACCAGAAAATATGAGGCGTATGTGAGGGCGGCTGTGGAGGCTGGGATCGATTTGATCATTTCCGGAGCAGGACTGCCTATGGAGCTGCCAAAGTTGGTGGGAGATGCAAAGACGAAACTGGCGCCAATCGTGTCAAGCGTGAAATCTGCGCAGGTGATCATGCGTTACTGGTGGAAGAAGTATACGCGGCTGCCGGACGCGGTCGTTATTGAAGGCCCACTGGCAGGCGGACATCTTGGCTTTCATCGGGAACAGCTTGATGATATAGAGGGGCTTCGGTATGATGATGAAGTGCAAAATATCATTGAGAAAGTAGAAGAAACAGCGGTGGAACACGGAGTAAAAATCCCGGTGATCATGGCGGGCGGTGTTTATACCCGGCAGGATATGGAACATTATCTGGAGATGGGAGCAGATGGGGTGCAAGTGGCAACGAGGTTTGTAACGACCTATGAGTGTGATGCATCAGATGCTTACAAGCAGAGTTATATTGATGCGAAGAAGGAAGACATTGTTATTGTGCAGAGCCCGGTGGGAATGCCTGGAAGAGCCATTTTGAATCCTTTTATGAAGAGGGCGAAGAAAGGACGGATTCCTCACGGGAAATGTCATCTCTGCATCAGCACCTGTAAACCGGAAGAGACACCGTATTGTATCACGGACGCGCTGGTCAATGCAGTGAAAGGAAAGATAGAAGACGGACTTTTGTTCTGTGGTGCGAATGCCTATCGTGCAACGAGACTGGAACACGTGAAAGATATTATGGATGAATTTCGGGCATAAGGATTCCTCTTCGCGGCCGGCGATGATATGGACGGTAAAGGATCGAGAAATTATGGATCTTATAAATGCCAGCACGTTGTATGACGATGAAAGATAACTGATGACAGGCAGAAAGTGAAGATATTCTACACTGGTATGCTATAAATATAGTGCAGTAGACGGATTCAGGGTGAGGGAGAAGATGGGAGCGAAAATTATAGGAACTGGCAGTTGCCTGCCAGCCACTGTCGTAACAAACGATGATTTAGCAAAGATTATGGATACTTCAGATGAGTGGATCAGCAGCCGCACGGGCATCAGGGAGCGGCATCTGGTGAAAGAAGAGACGACCGCAAGCATGTCTGCGGAGGCGGCAAGACGTGCTATGGATAACGCTGGCATAACAGCAGAAGAGATTGACCTGATCATTGTGGGTACGTTATCGGCAGATCATGTGACTCCATCCTGTGCCTGTGAGGTACAGGCACAGATCGGGGCAAAGAATGCGGTGGCGTTTGATATCAATGCAGCGTGTGCCGGATTTATGTTTGCGCTGAATATTGCGAATGCCTATTTGCAGACGAATACTTATAGGACTGCGTTGATCCTGGGTGCGGAGACACTGTCTAAGATCATGGACTGGAATGACAGAAGTACCTGTGTCCTGTTTGGCGACGGCGCTGGCGCGGCAATCGTGCGGGCAGAGGAAGGATCTGTAGGGGTGCTTGCTTTCGATCAGGGTTCAGATGGCGTAAAGGGCGGTGTGCTTGCCTGTGAAGGGCGCTCAAATAATAATCCGTTGGTGGAGACATCAAAAGAACTGGCATATGTGCATATGGACGGGCAGGAAGTCTATAAGTTTGCTGTGACGGCAGTGCCCTATTCCTTGCAGAAAACGATTCAGGCGGCGGGACTTACCGTGGAAGATATTGACTATTTTGCACTGCATCAGGCTAATATCCGTATCTTACAGTCTGTGGCAAAGCGGTTGAAAGCGGCGGAAGAGAAGTTCCCGATCAGCCTGGATCACTGCGGAAACATCTCTGCGGCCAGTGTACCGATCCTGTTGGATGAGATGAACCGGAAAGGAATGTTAAAGCCGGGGATGAAGATCGCGTTGTCGGGCTTTGGCGGCGGGCTGACGTGGGCGTCGGCGGTGATCGAGTGGTAAAGATAGAGAGTTTTTGTGGATGATCTGCTTCACTTCCGCGCGCAACGAGCCAGGTGGCTGTGTATAAAGCCGGCTAAAGATTGACCTGGATATATTGGCGGCTGCTGCGAGGGTGAAATCCCCCGCGGCTTGTAGCGGTGCAGGTTTGACGCCCGCAAGCCTGCCGTGAGACATGGATGTTCGGATTATATAAGACAGGATAAAATTTCTGGAAGTATAAAACGAAAACGGGATTCATACAATAGAAGTAAATAAAATGGAGAGAGGGCATGCATATAATTCTGAATAGGCATGTCTTTTTGGTCTATGTTAAATTATATCTGGGCATTTATGATCTTGATTGGGGTCGTGTATGGCGCGATTACAGGAAAAATGGCGGAAGTGACAAATGCGGCGCTGGATTCTGCGGGTGATGCAGTTTCGCTTTGTATTACAATGATCGGTGTGATGGCATTATGGGTTGGTTTGATGGAGATTGCACAAAAGTCGGGACTCATTGCAAAATTGACACATGGAATACAGCCCTTTATTCGATTTCTGTTCCCACGGATTCCGGAGGGGCATCCGGCAAGGGAATATATTGCAACGAACCTAATTGCGAATGTGCTGGGGCTGGGTTGGGCTTGTACGCCGGCGGGGCTTAAGGCGATGGAGGAGCTGGCGAAGCTGGAGGAGGAGAGGGAGACACCGGGGTATGCGGCGGGTGGGAAGGGCATTTTAGCGGATGAAAGGAAAAGGCAGAACAGGGCAGGTAAGAACGGTGGGGAACTGTCCGTGGTGACAAGCGGAAAGAGCGGCAGGATTGCCAACAACGAGATGTGTACGTTTTTGATTTTGAATATTTCCTCGTTGCAGCTGATACCTGTGAATATGATTGCGTACAGGCAGCAGTACGGGAGTGTGAATCCGGCAGGGATTATTGCGCCGGCGATTGTTGCAACGTTTATTAGTACGCTGGTGGCGGTGGTGTATTGTAAAATAAAGAATAGAAAACAGAGATGATATTAACATTATTTAGACAATGTATATAATCTCTTTGTTGACGTGTTTTATGAGAAAAGATATAATTATTTGAAACAGATGAAAAACGGAAGGCGTATAAGAAATGCTGATTGCAGATAAAAGAGATTATAGAAGAGGATACGAAAAGCATTACCAGTCATATAAACGACTTAAAAGCCAAAATGCAGATATAAACAGCAGAAGATTACTACTGGTTTATAGTGTGGAGTGCGGTTTGAAATATAAGCTATTAGATAAATGGAATGAGGAAAATCCTCTAAAAATTTTGGAGGGCAGTGATAAAAAAAAGATAAATATTTTGAAATCCCATAATTTGGAAAGAATATTAAAAGAGTTAGGACAACAGGGAAATTTTAAATTTCCGCGATTGAAGACTGTGCATCAAAATATTGTAGACGCGGAAGCTTATCATCAGCTTTATCGATACTGCATTAACACACAGGAAAAACAATTAGGTAAAGAAGAAAAGATAGAGGACTCATTAAATGATATCGCCTGTTGGATAAAAGAAGGGATGAGAAGACGATGATGTTATATACATGGAAAGACATAGAAAGAGAGCTGTTGTTAAATAAAGATAAGTGGCAGGGAGTGATTTTCGATTCGGAAATATATACTGATGAAATAATCATTCATTTAAAGAAGGGAAAAACTGAGGAAGATGCTAAAAGGATATTAAGGGGGATTTTTGGGGATAAATACGATGGCGAGAAAATATTACTAGATTTATCGGTTGAATACTTAGGTGTGCTATTTGAAAGTGATGAGGATGAGGAAAATGATAGTGTAGTCACACCGCTTTTTAGAAATGTTTTGTATCAGAATACAGCGTATTTTAACGAGCTCATAGAAAAGGAATTACCGGGAGTTCCCGTCCTTGCTTTTCATTCGTACAAAGGAGGGGTGGGACGTACATTATCTTTGTTGGCTTTTGTTAAAGCATGGTCTGAGTTAAACAACTTAGTGAATGCCCAAAAACTTCTTGTTATTGATGCGGATATTGAGGCGCCGGGAATTACATGGCTTACTATGAAGCAAGAGGAAACGGCATTTAGTTTTTTAGATCTTTTGGAAGTTACGCAGGAAAAGGATAATACGGATGAGATTATTGAATTGATTGCAGATAAAATATCGGAATTGATTGTTAAAATAGAAACGGAAAGGGGAAGGGCAGAGCATATTGTTTTACCAACGTATAGATATGTGGAGCAATTGCTTGACATGTATGCAAGCCCTGAAAGTCTTGCCACTAGCTATAATAAAAAATATATATTAGCGGAAGTTTTATCAAAATTAGGAAAGAAAGTAAATGCAGGGTTGGTGTTGATTGACTTGAGGGCGGGACTAAGTGAATTTTCTGCGCCGATACTTTTTGATCCCAGAGTAAAAAAATATATTGTGACATCAACATCTTATCAGTCTGTTAAAGGAACAGAAATACTTTTACAACAGTTAAACAAAGGTCTGCCTTTGAATGAGAATTCTAAAATCCCCGAAGTTTTACTGACTATGGTGCAAAATGGAATGAAAACAGATGAAATCATTAGCGAATTAGTTGCTGTCTATCATCCAAATGTGGCTGAAAGCGATGATTCAATAACGGATAATATAGTGACGGAGCTTCCATTTGCAAGTGAATTGGTACACTTAGAAACATTGCCTAAAATTATGGCAAATTTAAGCGGCAGAGATTTCTACAAAAATATTTTTGAAATAGTTAAAAATAGTTACATGGTTTCCAAAGAAACAAAGGATGATAGTTTAAAGATATCAAGAAACAAAGTGATAAATAATATTCACGAGTTTGCCGCAAACCAAATTACAGCAGAAGGGAATGGAACATTTGAAGTATTAATGACAGAGTCAATTCAGAATTTAATTAGAAAGTACAAAAATAGTATTCCTAATACAGTAATTATGGGTGCGAAGGGATCTGGTAAAACATTTTTATATAGAGAAATGTTAAGAAATCAATATTGGGAAAAGTTCGTTGAACGTATGGGCAAAAATGAACCAGTATCGAAAGGCTTGGGCGGTGATGCATGTATACTGGCAGTACCCCTTTTGGCTTCAGGAAATGCGGGAGGATTTCTTGAGATTATTAAAAATGCCATAGCTAATTACAACAAATGTGGAATGAAAGGGGGAATTAATAATTCAGTATATGTGAATAGTAAGGACATGCTGTTAACGCATGTGAGAAAAGACCATGATATTTTAGAATGGAAAGAAATATGGAAAAAAGTTATTTTATGTGCATTTGATAAAACATATCAGTCATTGGCAGAACTTGAGGAAGAATTGCGGTATAAGCATATAAAGATTGTATTTTTGATAGATGGATTAGAGGAGATTTTTGAGCATACAATATCATCGGAAAATGAAAAAAATGCAATTAGGGCATTATGTAGGGATCTGGTTGACGAAGTAAAAATAGCTTATCATAATGTGGGTCTTATGATATTTCTGAGAAAAGATATGGCAAGGGATTCGTTAACTATCAATTATGAGCAATTTTATTCTTTGTATCGTGATGTTGAATTGCAATGGTCTAATACGGAAGCATTAAGATTGGCAGCGTGGTTGACGAGCCAGGCAGTACCAGATTTTTATCGGGGAAATATACCGATTGAAACAGCGTCGGGAGAAGTAATAGAACAGATACTTAATAGATTGTGGGGAGTTAAGCTAGGAAAACCGACATCTAATGAAGCAAATTCATCAAGATGGATTTTGGCGGCATTGTCAGATTTTAATGGACAGTTGCAGGCGCGTGACATTATCAGATTTTTGGAGAAAGCGACTGACCATGTAGGCAAAACAGTGTACGATGATAGATATTTAATGCCTACAGAAATTAGAAAGGCGGTTTCAGAATGTTCCAATGATAAGATTGGCGAAATAAGAGATGAAATTAAAGCATTGGGACCGATTTTTGACAAACTGGAACATGCATCGGAAGAAAAAAAAGTTTTACCATTTGCGGCAGATACATTTAATCTTACGCAGGCAGAAGAAAAGATTATGAAACAGGAAGGTTATCTAAAAATTGATAATGACCGATATTATTTGCCTGAAATTATTAGACATGCTTTAAAGTTTAAGTATGAAAAAGGTGCGCGTCCCAAGGTGTTGTCTTTGCTGTTGAAATAGGTATTGATTTTGAGCCTCATGGAATTGTTAAAAGTATCCATCTATGCGGTTGACTTGTAACCGTATGGGTGGATTTTTTCAAAAAGTTCGTGTCATTAACTTGACACAAGGGGGGTTAAAGGCTATGGAGGAACTGGCGAAGCTGGAGGAAGAGAGGGAGACACCGGGGTATGCGGCGGGTGGGAAGGGCATTTTAGCGGATGAAAGGAAAAGGCAGAACAGGGCAGGTAAGAACGGTGGGGAACTGTCCGTGGTGACAAGCGGAAAGAGCGGCAGGATTGCCAACAACGAGATGTGTACGTTTTTGATTTTGAATATTTCCTCGTTGCAGCTGATACCTGTGAATATGATTGCGTACAGGCAGCAGTACGGGAGTGTGAATCCGGCAGGGATTATTGCGCCGGCGATTGTTGCAACGTTTATTAGTACGCTGGTGGCGGTGGTGTATTGCAAAATGAAGAATAGTAGGAAGCGGAGAGTGTGAAAGCCCTTCGCTTTTATGTCGCTTTTATATCCGTGTCACTGTTATATCTGCAAGTGTCAGTGACAATATATAAAAAATAAATTAGAATGAAATTGAAAATTCAACTATCTTTTTATCATAATATTTTGACTGGAGGAGTGAAAATGGATGTTATGCAAAAATTCAAAAATGAATTTTTTGAAGAACGCAAAGATCTACTTAGCAAAAATCATGTTTATCGAAATCATATCAATAAATTTGTTAATTATTTAAGCTTGCCAGATGTACAGCTATCAAACGCGCCTGCCAGAATTAATATAAATATAGTTGAGGAATGTATCAGATATTATCATAATAAAGGCGAACTTAATTCCAGATCGACCATGGAGTCGCAGCTTGAATCGGTTAAAAGTTTTTATGACTACTTAAGTGAGACTGGTAAAGCAACTGATATTTTTTCGGATTACAATTACAGTAAATTTAAAGATGACATCGTTGATAAATATAGCTTGTTGGAACCTGTAGAGAGAGGAAGCTATAAATGTGAAGATATCAAAACTATTTTAATGGAACTGGATAAAGCTATTGATAATTTTCAGAATAAATCTGCCGGAATCAGAGAGGAAGAAAGACATCTTCAGAGAATAATCTTAAGACTGTTTATTAAGCTGACATTAATTGCACCAGCCAAAAGAGGTGTGATTACAAGTATAAAAAATCAGATATTACAAAAGATTATAAAAAATTGTTTATAAATGGTATAGCTGTCAATATACCTTGTGGATTGTCAAGGGATTTGTGTGCGGCATTAAAATATGCAGAATCTAAAAACAAGGAACCCATTAAGGGAGAGGATAATTTTTTTGAGTATTTATACAAATATAAGGGCAAATTTCGGGTGGAAAGTCTTAATACATGGCTTTATAATGCAGCACAGGACTTTGGGGTAATGGAGGATGAGTGCAAAAATAAAAAAGACATTGGCTGTAGAGCCGATTAAAAACATGGTTATTCAAATGATGGTTGATAATATGATTAATCCTGTATTTATATCAAAAATAGCGGGACTTACACTTACCATGATTGAAGCGACATATTATCCCAAGGATTGGAATGCTAAACGCGAGGAAGATATCAATAAGTGCATTAATAAGAGTATTGCACAAAATGATTATTACTGTTGTGTATAGAATGCATTTTAAACAGCAGGGAGTGTATAAGTATGGGAATATATTTAAATCCGGGAAATGAACAGTTTGTGGTTTCTGTTAATTCTGAATTATATGTGGATAAGACGGAACTAATTAAATATACGAATAGTCGTATCGGAAAAGACAGACCGTTGATTTGTTCCAGCAGACCAAGAAGGTTTGGGAAAACAATGGCGGTAA
>CAMNSD010000045.1 GCA_946554445.1 uncultured Lachnospiraceae bacterium
GGATTACAGCGTCTGAGAGTATGATATAATAGACGCAGGTTCAGCAACCTGCGTCTCAAGAATTACTACGTAATTCTTGCTGGCATAGTGGAGGATTACAGCGTCTGTGGATATAATAGAGGAGACGCAGGCCCAGATTAAGAACATTTAGGAAGTTCAGGAAGAGGATGAATGAGGAATATTGTGAGGATGAGAACAGATTGTAATTTCAGAAAGACGCTGAGGTTAGGAAAATTTATCATATCACTTATACTCTTAATGACGTTGACTGCGTGCGGTAGTATGTCTGTCATGGGCACTGGCAGTTTGGGTGGTAAGGTCGGCAGGATGGAGCGTTCTTCCGAATTGACAGTACATTTTATGGATGTGGGGCAGGGAGATGCAGTCCTGATTGCCTGCGGCGGGGAATATATGTTGATAGATGCTGGGGACAATAGCAAGGGTACTGCTGTACAGAATTATCTGACCAAACAGGGGGTAAAGACTTTAAAATATGTGGTGGGAACACATCCGGATGCGGATCACATCGGCGGAATGGATGTTGTATTATATAAATTTGATTGCAATACCGTTATAATGCCGGATGTGACAAGTGATACGGCGACATATCGGGATGTGCTGGATGCAATGAAGGCAAAGGGGTATCGTAATACGGTGTCGAAACCGGGTAATTCATATACGCTGGGAGATGCCAGATTTGTAATTGCGGGGCCTGGGAAAGCTTATGAGGATACTAATAATAATTCTATCGTGATTCGGATGACGCATGGGGATAATAGTTTCCTGTTTACGGGGGATATGGAGGAGCAGGCGGAGGCCGATATCCTGCAGGGTAAAGTTTCATTGCAGGCAGATGTGCTCAAGGTGGGGCACCATGGGAGCAGCAGTTCGTCTTCCGAGGCGTTTTTAGAGGCGGTGTCTCCCTCTTATGCGGTAATCAGCTGTGGGGAAGACAACAGTTATGGGCATCCTCATTCACAGACATTAAATGTACTACGTAAAATGGGGGTACAGGTATTCCGAACGGATGAACAGGGAACCATTACGGCTTCCTCTGACGGCAGTAAGATTACATGGAACTGCGCGCCTTCTGATACCTGGAAAGCTGGGGAAAGTACTCAGAATACGGCTAAGCAGAGCGGCCAAATAGAAAACCCTGCGCCGGCAGATACGCCGTCTGCGGCGGATGTTCCTTCCACCGGCAATTATATCGGAAACAGGAGAAATCATAAACTGCACCGCTCTTCCTGTCATTCACTGCCGGCCGATAAGAATCAGGTGCCTTTCCAAACTAAAGAAGAAGCGGTGGCGGCAGAGTACGATGATCCCTGTGGGAACTGTAAACCTTAGTCTGCAATCTGGAAATCCAGGATTCAGAAACGCTAGGATTAGGAAACTCAAATCCGAAAATTCCATCCGGCATGTCCGGAAATTCAAGCGGAAAACATATTGACAATTCCTGCATACTATGCTATAAAGGAAAACAGAAACCGTTGAAGAAGAGTAAGTACTCCCGGTGATTCGTAAGAATCCGTTCATCACAGAGAGCCGCTAAGGGTGGAAGGCGGCATGGGCAGCTTGGAGGAATGGGCTTCGGAGGGCGAGTCGAAGACAGTAGACGAGACGGAGAGGAGACTTCGTTATCAAATCGGGCATATGATAGTATGCGATGAGCGGATACGTGAAGTATCAAGCCGGGTGGCACCGCAGGAGAATGACTCCTGTCCCAGCATTTTGGATTGGGACAGGTTTTTTTATGCCATCCTTTATAAAAGCATATTCCAATCCGGATTGTGATAACATAGCAACAGCACAACCCGCGCAGTGCAAGAGCGTGGAGGGCGCCAAGAGCGCAGAAATGGAGGCCATTATGAGTGAAACAACAAAAATCCCTTACAAGATTTATCTGGAAGAAAATGAGATGCCTACAAGCTGGTATAATGTACGGGCAGATATGAAAAATAAGCCGGCACCCCTGTTAAATCCCGGCACTTTACAGCCGATTACCTTTGACGAGTTAAAGGGAATCTTCTGTGAGGAACTGAGCAGGCAGGAACTGGATGAGAACACGGCATATATCGAGATACCGGAGGAAATCAGGAGTTTTTATAAGATGTACAGACCTTCGCCTCTGGTGCGGGCGTATTGTCTGGAAGAAAAACTGCAGACGCCTGCGAAAATCTACTATAAATTCGAAGGCAATAACACCAGCGGCAGCCATAAACTCAATTCGGCTATCGCGCAGGCTTATTATGCGAAAAAGCAGGGTTTAAAGGGTGTGACCACAGAGACCGGGGCAGGGCAGTGGGGCACGGCGCTTTCTATGGCGTGTGCATATCTGGATCTGGACTGTCAGGTATACATGGTAAAATGTTCTTATGAGCAGAAGCCTTTCCGCCGGGAAGTGATGCGCACTTACGGGGCGCATGTGACGCCCTCCCCTTCTAATACCACAGAAGTGGGACGTAAGATCCTGGAAGAGTTCCCGGGAACGACAGGCAGTCTTGGCTGTGCCATTTCAGAGGCGGTGGAAGCTGCTGTCTCTCAGGAAGGTTATCGTTATGTACTGGGTTCCGTACTCAATCAGGTACTCTTACACCAGTCCGTGATCGGTCTGGAAGCCAAAGCGGCTATGGATAAGTATGGCGTGAAGCCGGACATCATCATTGGCTGTGCGGGCGGCGGCTCCAATCTGGGTGGCCTGATCTCACCTTTTATGGGAGAAAAGCTGCGCGGGGAGGCTGATTACCGTATCGTGGCGGTGGAACCGGCATCCTGTCCGAGCCTGACGAGAGGTAAATTTGTATATGATTTCTGTGATACCGGTAAGGTATGTCCTCTGGCGAAGATGTATACGCTGGGCAGCGGCTTTATGCCGGCGCCGAACCATGCGGGTGGCTTGCGTTACCACGGTATGAGTTCCGTACTCTCCCAGCTGTATCATGATGGGTATATGGAAGCCACCAGTGTGGAGCAGACTTCCGTATTTGCAGCGGCGGAGGAGTTTGCGAGAGTGGAGGGTATCCTGCCTGCGCCTGAGAGTTCCCATGCGATCCGCGTGGCTATAGATGAAGCCCTCAAATGTAAGGAAACAGGGGAGGAGAAGACGATCCTCTTCGGTCTGACAGGAACCGGTTATTTCGATATGGTGGCTTATGAACGCTATAATAACGGAGAAATGACGGATTATATTCCTACGGATGAGGATTTGGCCAAAGGGCTTGCGGGTATCCCACAGTTTCCGGGCAACGAAGTATAGAAACTGAGAAAGACAGCAAGAGAGGTAAACGGATTTTTGACAGTACGAAGTATATAATAAATGCGGCAACAATTAAGAGGCGCTCCTGAGGATTGTGTTTTCAGGACGCCTCTTGCCTGTTGCTCTCTTATAATTCAGGAAAGTTTCCCGCTTATCCGAGGCCGCGAAGCGGATCTCGCAATCGAGCTTGCTCGATTTGTTAATCTTGCGAAGCAAATTACTTTTTTTCATGGTCGTAAATGATCAGGGCCATGATCTGCAGTTCTTCTTCATGAAGATTTGCAAGGCTGTGGCCTTTGCCGGAAGCGGTGAAAAGGTGTTCCCCTTCTTTGAGCGTCACGGTCCGTTCATGGTTGTCATCGATGGTGGCCGTTCCCTTGAGTACATAGTAGTCTTCGCCGTCTCCATTATGTACATGATAGCCGACAGAACATCCTTTTTGCAGGGTTATCTTGGCATACACCCGGTTCATGCCGTGCATTTCTTCTGCGTCCAGGATGTGGTCGAAGTGGACGGTGCCTTCCCCGCCTAAGAAATTTGTCTGGTCTATACTTTTCATGATTTAATCTCCTTTCAGATTTGTATTAGAGAATTTTTCGATAAAAGTAAGTCCGCGAAGCAGGTTTTATATTTGGTTGAACTGCGAGGGACTGTTTTCAGTATATATTTTAACATACTTTATACAGATTTTGAAAGCTTATTGGTGTTACAAGTAATTGTGAATGATTGATGGAGTGATAGGCTTTTATATGACAATTGCAAAACAGATTGGGAGAAATATTGAATTTTATATAAGTTATATAATATAATCTTTTATAAAGAAGAAAAGATACCAAAGAGTGTGCCAGGCTGGCGCCGGAAAGGAACGAAGGATGGCGGAACGAAATCTGGATTTTGACAAGGTAGTGGAGAGACGGGGGACCGGGAGCCTTAAGTATGATTTTGCAAAGAAATGGGGGATGCCGGAGGATGTACTGCCTTTGTGGGTGGCGGATATGGATTTTGAGACTTCCTCTTATGTGATAGATGCATTGGCGCAGAGACTGCAGCATGGAATCTTCGGTTACACAGAATCGGAGGAGGAATATTTTGAGGCGGTGAGGAGCTGGATGATGCGCCGGCACGGCTGGGAGGTACAGGAGGACTGGCTGGTGAAAACGCCCGGCGTGGTCTTTGCATTGGCAATGGCAGTCAAGGCTTACACGGAACCGGGGGATGGGGTTTTGATTCAACAGCCTGCATATTATCCCTTTTCACAGGTCATCCGGGACAATGACAGGCGGATAGTCAACAATCCCCTGTATCTGGGAGATGACAACCGTTATCATATAGACTTTGATGATTTTGAGCGGAAGTTAGTGGAGGAGAAGATTAAAATGTTTATTCTCTGCAGTCCCCACAATCCGGTAGGGCGTGTGTGGACCGGGGAGGAACTGTGTCGTTTGGGGGATCTTTGCGTCAAACATCATGTGCTCGTAGTCAGCGATGAGATTCATGCGGACTTTGTATTTCAAGGGAAACATCAGGTGTTTGCCGGCTTGAAAAAAGAATATGAGCCTATCAGCGTCATCTGTACGGCGCCCAGCAAGACCTTTAACCTGGCAGGACTCGTGCTGTCCAATATCTTTATTCCGGATGAGGAACTGCGCAGGAGATTCCGTGGGCAGATGGATAGCGCTGGCACCAGTCAGGTTGGGGCGATGGGCATTACGGCCTGCGAGGCGGCTTACAGCAAGGGAGAAGAGTGGTATCAGGCTATGCTCAGCTATGTGAAAGACAATATTGACTATATAGGTCAATACACGAAGGAAAATCTTCCAGGCGTCCGTATGGTGGAACATGAGGGAACTTATCTGGTGTGGCTGGATTTCAGGGAGACAGGCTACGATGAGAAGACGCTGGAACATAAGATTGTCCATGAGGCGAAACTTTGGCTGGACGGCGGCGCTATGTTTGGAGAGGACGGGAAGGGTTTCCAGCGAATTAACGCGGCATGTCCGAGAAAGACGCTTGTGGAGGCGATGGAGCGGATCAAGGGGATGCTGGTATAGTGGAGGTTTACACGCAGGATTATAGATTTCGAGAATATAATGGAGCAGCTTCAGCAGTCTACGTCTGGTACAGCGAAGATTTATAGCATTTGATATTATAATCATAAATAATCCCCGGCATACACCATGTATACCGGGGATATATCATACTTTCGTTCATTCGAGATCGCGAAGCGGATCTCGCAATCGAAGTTGCTCGATTTGTTAATCTCCAAAAGAAATTCCCTTTTTTAGATGATACGATCCAAAGTTTCAAATAACACATGGACGTCAATGGGCTTGGAGATATGGCCGTTCATGCCGCTTTTGAGGGCTTCTTCCTTGTCCTCTGTGAAAGCATTGGCGGTCATGGCAATGATCGGTATTTCGGCCAGGGCTTTGTCAGGCAGCTGTCGAATCTTCTGTGTCGCCTCATAGCCGTCCATCACCGGCATCTGCACATCCATCAGGACAGCCTGATAATATCCGGGTTTGGAATGTGCGACCATATCTAGGGCAATCTGGCCGTTATCGGCAACATCCACGGTAAATCCAGCATTTTCCAAAATTGCCACCGCAATTTCCTGATTCATTTCCACATCTTCAGCAAGCAGGACACGGCCCGTATGGTGGACAATAATCTCTTCTCCGGCAGGTTCTGCCGTTTTATCGGTTTCCGGCTGTATCACAGACTGCAGGCAGGACCTTAATTCCGATAAGAACAGAGGTTTACTGCAAAACGCTGTAACGCCGGCCTCTTTGGCCTCCGTTTCGATATCAGACCAGTCGTAGGCAGTGAGAATGATCACCGGTGCCTTTCCGCCTGTCTCCTTGCGAATCCGTCTTGCCACTTCCACGCCGTTCATATCTGGCAGAAGCCAGTCTACGATATAGACGGAATAATCCGTATTGCGCATCACGGACTGGTGGGTGCGCAGCACAGCTTCTTTGCCGGAGAGCGTCCATTCCGCGTTCATCCCCAGCTGTCCCAGCATATAGGAAACGCTGTCGCAGGTATTAAAGTCATCGTCTACCACCAGGGCCCGGCAATGCTTTAGTTCCGGGATGGTCAGAGGTTCCTTCACGCTGGAAGTAAGACGGAAGGTGAAGGAAAGGATAAATTCCGTGCCTACCCCCTGCTCGCTCTTAACGCTGATGGAACCGTTCATCATATCAACGATGTTCTTGGTAATCGCCATGCCAAGACCGGTACCCTGAATTTTGCTGATGGTGCTGTTGCGCTCCCGTTCAAAGGGTTCAAAAATATGTTCTACAAATTCCTTGCTCATGCCGATGCCGTTGTCTTTGATACAGAATTCATAGTTGGCGTATCCTTTGGGGGCACCGGACTTTTCCGTGATCCGCATACTGACGGTGCCGCCGGCGCCCGTATATTTTACGGAATTGCTGAGCAGGTTAAGCAGTACCTGATTGAGTCTCAGTTTATCGCAATAGATATCTTCGTCCAAGACATCCACCGTATCAATCTGCAGTTCCAGCTGTTTGGCATGGATATCTGCCTGCAGGATATTGCGCAGGCCGTGTAGGATATCCGGTAGACTGCAGGGTTTCTCATCCAGATGAATCTTGCCGCTTTCAATGTGGCTCATATCCAGAATATCATTGATCAGGCTCAGCAGATGATTGCCGGAAGTTTTAATCTTTTGCAGATACTCTGCCACCTGTTCCGTCTGGTCGATATGGGTGATGGCCAGATTCGTAAAGCCAACGATCGCATTCATCGGGGTACGGATATCATGGGACATGTTGGATAAGAACACGGTTTTGGCTTTACTGGCCCTGTTAGCCTGGGAAAGGGCGGCTTCCAGCATAGTGTTCTGTTCCATCTCCTTGCGGATTTCCGCATCCACGCTGCGGAATCCCAGAACATATCCGGTGCCACTGTCCCCGGTGCCGGCGCTGACGGCTTTCATCTGAAAATAGATGGTCTCCCCGTTCTTGCATTTGCGGTAATTGACCGTATATATTTTAGCTACAGATAATTGTCTTTGCAGATTTTCCAGGGAGATGGCCTCGCGAAGGAGTTCCTTGTCATCTTCATGCACCCATTCCTGTATGTATTGTTCCATGCTTTCCTGCAAGGGAATATTGCCGTTGAAAAGATAGTTGTATGTCTGGCCGTCGGTTCGGATCTTGGTGACCAGTCCTGTCGCAGAATCCACGAAGCACACTAGATTGAAATCAATACTGAGCGCCTGTACCAGTTCCATCTGGCGTCTTTCCATTCTCTTTTCCTCAAGTTTTCTGGCAGTACAATCTAGCAGAAAACGCTGGTAGAAAAGCTCTCCGTTTTCCTCAAAAAGTTTGACATTGCCCATCACATGGAGAAGTTCCCCGTCTTTGTGGCGTACCCGGTACTCCACACTGATGTTGTCCCCAGGTTTTTTCAGCGTTCTGATACTTTCTAGGAGAGAAGGTCTGTCTTCTTCGATGACAGAGGCGGCGATCAGGTCAAAGCCGTCTGATTCCAATTCTTCCCGACTTTCATAGCCCAGGATCTTAAGTGCAGTGGCGTTGATGCTTACGACACGGGATCCGTCCAGTGTGTGGCTCATCACGCCGCATTCTATGGTGGTAAAGATGGTCTCCAAAGTCTGGTTCTTTTTCACCAGTTCCTGTTCATAAGCGCGTTCCTGTGTCACATCGATGGCAACGCCCACGGTGCCCATGACACTGTTATCCAGGTTGTAGAGGGGAGACTTATAGGTCATCAAGGTTCTCATGCCATCGCCGGTTTTGATGATCTCCTCGGAGACAAAGGTATGTTTTTTGCTCATGACCTGATGTTCCGACTCAATACAGGCAGGATCATCTTCTTCCACGTCCCAGATGTAGGCGTGTCTCTGGCCTTCTACCTGCTGTTTGGTCTTATTGACTGTTTTACAGAAACTATCATTTACTTTTTCGTGAACACCATCCTTATCCTTATACCAGATTAGGTTCGGAATGTTATTGATGGTGGCTTCCAGATAATGACTGGTCTGCCAGTAGTCCTTGCTCATTTTACAGGTTTGCTGCCATCTTAGGAAACGGAAACGGAGCTCCTCGTCCGACATGGGATTGATCCAGATATCTGTGATATCGGAAAGCAAAAGTACAGGATCAGCACAAAGCGTCTGCATCTGTTTCTTATCCGCCAACAGGATAAGCTGGGACTTATTGCTGCGGTTGGACAAAAGGGCCGGTAATGCGCTGCGTATATCTATGCACGACAAATCAGCTACGATCAAATCTGCCGCAGCTGTCAAAGAGACCTCCGGATCATCGCTCTCAGAGAAAATATGGGTAAAATTTTCAAGAGCCGGTATTTTTTTGAGTACTTCAAAAGTATGACAAGGACGGCCTACGAGATATATAGGAAGACGGCAACTGTACATTTCAACTTTCCTCCATGCATGTGATTCGTTACCTAATATAATTTATTTTATCAATTATAGATATTCTATCAATCCTGTCAACTTGTGTCAATATGGGAGAAGCTTTGTGTAGGGGCTGTTTTAGTGGTTGGGAGTGGTCGTTTCATAAGGTTGCATAAAAGAGTTTTCATGGATTATAATGTAAAATATGGTTGACCGCCGATACGGGACGACAGCGGCCAGTCTGGCGGAATATACGATCATGGCAGGAGGCTTGGGAGAACGTTATGGAATTGCAGGAAATCATCGCGTTGGTGAAGCAGACCAAGGCATTTGTGGACAACAGGGAGCGGGCGGGACATGTTCAGGTAAAGGGCCCGGCGGATTATGTGACACAGGTGGATACGGATATTCAGAACTTTTTGGCAAAGGAACTGGGAAAGCTGACACCCCAAATACAGTTTTTGGGAGAGGAAGAAGGCCTGCATGAGATGACGGCGGATACCTACTGGATCTTGGATCCCATAGACGGCACCACCAATCTCATCCATGACTATCAGCACAGCGTTGTGTCGTTGGCCTTGTATGAGAAAGGGGAGGTTACGTTGGGGATCGTTTATGATCCTTTCCGGGAGGATGTCTATCATGCGAGGAAGTGTCAGGGGAGTTTCCTGAACAATCGGCAGATTCATGTATCGGAAGCACAGGCTCTTCGGGAGACCATCGTCTCAATCGGTACATCGCCTTACGACAGGGAAGTAACGGACGAAAACTTCAGACGGATCAGGCGGGTGTTTGAGCAAAGCCAAGATATCCGCAGGACGGGTACGGCGGCATTGGATCTGGCTTATGTGGTTTGTGGACGGACAGGCGGATTCTTTGAGCCTCTTTTAAGTCCCTGGGATTTTGCAGCCGGGATGCTGTTGGTGATGGAAGCGGGCGGACGGGTGACGAATTTCAACGGCGGGCCGTTGGATTTCCGGAAACGGGGAAGTGTGGTGGCTACAAATGGAAAAGTCCACGAAGAACTGATGGAGGCGTTAAAGTAAAATGAACGAAATTATCAAAGCGTTGCAGGAAAGGAAGTCAGTCCGTGTGTTTACCGGACAGGAAATTTCAGGGGAAGATAAGAATTGTATTCTGGAGGCCGCCTTACAGGCGCCCTCTGCGGGGTGTCAGTTGTTATATACGATTCTCGATATTACAGATCAGGATAAGAAAGAAAAGCTGGCTGTGTTGTGTGATAACCAGCCTTTTATCAGTAAGGCGCAGATGGTGTTGGTATTCTGTGCAGACTGTAGGAAATGGCTTTCCTTTTATCGGGAAGCAGGGCTTTCGCCGCGCGTTCCTGGACCGGGGGATCTGCTCTTAGCAGTGGAGGATGCACTGATCGCCGCGCAGAATGCGGTGACGGCAGCCCAGAGCCTGGGCATCGGTTCCTGCTACATCGGAGATGTGATGGAACATGCGGAAGAGGTGAAAGAGCTGCTGCAGATTCCGCAGTATGTCTATCCGGCCTGTATGCTGGTGTTCGGTTATCCCACCAGACAGCAGGAAGCGCGGGAAAAGCCGCAGAGATTTCGTGTGGCGGATATGGTCTGTGAGAACAGTTACCGGGACAAGAGCGGCCAGGAAATACGGGAGATGTTCCGGGGAAAAACAGGCGCAAAAGATTATGACGCATGGATGGATGCCTTCTGGAAGAGAAAGTATGAATCGGATTTTTCCAGGGAGATGAACCGTTCCATGGGGGTATATCTGAAGGAGTACGAGAAAGGACAAAGTTGACGATAGAATACGAATGTATTATAATAGTATTCGCGAATGGAGGTACATAGTTTTGGAAGAAAAAAAACTGGTGATTCGTCCGCAAAAATACACAGGGGAATCCAAGGTTATTTCCATGAGGCTGCCGATTGATATGCTGGTGGAGGTAGACCGGGTTGCAAGAGAGACAGGAAGGACACGGAATGAGATCCTGCAGACTTGCCTGGAGTTTGCATTGGAGAATATGATCATAGAAGAATAAAAGGAGAGTCGGCAGATTATTATGGAACAGCAGATGAAAAAAGTGGGACTTGCGGATGTGATTTCATGTGAAGAAGATGCCGGCAGGCTCGTATGGAAACATCCGATGACTAATTTTAAAATGGGCACACAGTTGATCGTTCATGAGAGCCAGACGGCAGTGTTTTTTAAGGACGGCCGCGCAATGGATGAGTTTGGTCCCGGACGTTATACGATGGAGACACAGCGGCTGCCCATTCTGGATCAGTTTTTTAAACTGCCCTCTGATACGGAGAAGACATTTCAGTCCGAGATTTACTTTATCAATCTGGCGGTGCAGATGGGCATTAAATGGGGGACGGATTCTAAGATTCGACTGTTGGAGCCGGTTTCCGGTGTCCCGATTGAGATTGGCGCCTGCGGAGAGTTTAGTATCCGTGTGTGTAATGCAAGAAAGCTTCTCTTAAAGGTGGTCGGTACGTCAGGGGGCTTTTATCAGGAAAATCTGCTCGGAGATCAGGGAGAACGGGGGTATATTCGCGCCCTGGTCATGACGCAGGTAAAGAGCAATCTGGCCCGGATCATCAAAGAAGAGAATATCAATGTCCTGGAGATTGACGCTGGACTTTTACATCTTTCCGAATGTTTGAAGATTGAGATTAATACGATGCTGGAAGCGTATGGGATGACGATGCCGGACTTTTTTATCAGCAGGGTGCTTATGCCGGATGAGGATCCCAATTACCGACGCTTGAAAGACCAGTACGCGCAGAATTATCTTTTGATTAATCAGGAGGAGATCAGGAGAAAAGAGGCACAGGCTGCCGCCCAGCGCCAGATGGTGGAAGCGCAGACACAGGCCCGTCTGAAAGTGATTGAAGCCCAGGGCGAGGCGCAGGCATATAAGATTGCAAAGAATGCGGAGGCGGAAGGACACAAAATGCAGGCGGCTGCGGAGGCGGCGGAGATGCAGATGAAGGGCTATACTTATCAGGAGGAGACCGCCCGCCTGGTGGGGATGGAAGCCATGAAGAACGGACTTGGCGGCCCGGGCGGCGGTTCGGCATTAGGAGAGATGGCAGGACTCGGCGTGGGACTTGGCGCCTTAGGAGGCGTGATGAATATGACAAAGGAAGCACTCTCCCCTGTGATGGAACAGGGCGGGCAGATGGGACAGGTCCTGCAGGGAATGGTGAAGATATCCTGGAACTGCATCTGCGGGCAGATGGGAAATACCGGTAATTTCTGCAGTAACTGCGGTAGGAAAAGGAGTGGGGAAGATATATGAAAAGGAAGCTGATGCGGGGATACATCCTGTTGGCGCTTGTATGTGCAATTTATGGTATCGCCATGGCGCCGTTTCCGAAGGACGCTGTCTGGGGTACGGTCCTGGTTTATTCTGTGATGGCGGTTGTGGCGCAGGGATATACCCTCTATGTGATGTTTAGGACAGAGGCGCTTATAAAAGACAGAATATATGACTATCCCATGCTCAGAATCAGCGTTATCTATCTGATCGTACAGCTGACCGTGAGTTTGGTGTTGTTGGGGTTTGCCCAAAAGATTCCTTATTATGCGGTACTGCTTGTGGAGACAGTGATCGTGGCTGGCGCCGTGGCAGGTTTTTATGGGGCGAAATCGGCGAGGACAGAGATAGACAGGCAGGATGGACAGATGCAGGAGCAATTGGCCTGGATGAGGACAATACAAAGTCGGGTTGAAGTTCTGTATAGCCAGTGCAGGGAAGGAGAAATCGGACAGATCATACAAAAGCTTTTGGAGGAAATTCGTTACAGCAATCCGGTCTCAAGCGATGTTTCAAAGGAGATGGAGGAAGAGATTGCGTGTCTGCTTCAGGAGGCGGAAGCGGCGGTTATGGAAGAAAATGTGGAAGCTGCTAGACAGTGGTGCGGTCAGATCACAGATCTTTTGCGGGAGCGGGACAGGATAAGAAAGTATGGTGGATAGGCATACGCAAGACAAGGGATACAAGGGGATAGAAACATGGCTGTGCTGATATGTAAAATGTGTGGCGGAAATTTGGAAATTACAGAGGGAATGACGACGGCAAAGTGTCCCTACTGCGGCACCACCCAGACGCTTCCGAAGCTGGATGACGAAAAAAGGCTCAGACTTTACGATAGAGCAAACCATTTCAGACGAAGTAATGATTATGACAAAGCCATGGCCGTATATGAGCAGATCTTGAGCGAAGACCAGACGGACAGTGAGGCCTACTGGTCGATTGTTTTGTGTCGTTATGGAATTGAGTATGTGGAAGATCCCAACAGCCATCAGAGGATTCCAACCATCAACCGCACACAATATACTTCCGTTTTGGCAGATGAGGACTATAAGGCGGCGCTCCAGTATGCGGATGTGGTGCAGCGGCAGATTTATGAAAAGGAAGCGGCTGCAATAGATACGATTCAACAAGGCATCTGGCAGATTTCGAGAAGAGAAGAACATTATGATATCTTTATCTGTTATAAGGAGACCGGGGAAGACGGGAACCGCACGAAAGAGAGCGTGCTTGCGGATGAGATTTATTATATGCTGACGCGGGAAGGCTACCGGGTGTTCTGTGCGAGGATTACCTTGGAAGATAAACTGGGAATGGCCTATGAACCTTACATATTTGCAGCCATCAATTCCGCCAGAGTTATGGTAGTGTTGGGGACATCGCCGGAAAATTTTCAGGCTGTGTGGGTAAGAAATGAATGGAGTCGTTACCTTGCCCTGATCAGACAAGGGGCGAGGAAAGTGCTGATTCCGGCTTATCGGGACATGGATCCTTATAATCTGCCCAAAGAGTTTTCCCATTTACAGGCGCTGGATATGTCCAAGATTGGATTTTCACAGGATCTGCTGCATGGGATCCGTAGGATCCTGAGAGAGAGTCCGGTTGCAACGAGGGGGAGTATTGCACCGGAGCAGTTCAGAGGAATCGAATACCAGGAGGTGGGTGTCAAGAGTCGTAAGACAGGCTGGGAACCTTATGGTTGGAAACGGGGCGTCCTGATAGCTTTCCTTCTGATAGCATCAATTTTCTTATTAAATGCAAAAGCCATTTATGACCGCTGGAAAATGAATCATGAGGAAAAAGCGGAGAATACGGCCGTAACGAAGGAAGAGTTTGATAAAATAACAGATGCTATCAATTCAGACACGGAGATAGAAGAATATTTTTGGGAGTATCAGGAAACGGAAGAAACGTCAGGAAGGGAGTTCTCCGGGGTTTTGGAACAGTTTGTATCTACGGTTTACCAATGTCCTGCGAAAGAGGTATCTGATGCGCAGCTTGCCAAGATAAAACAGTTGTATATCAAACGGGATTGGGAGGCGTGGCAGATTGGATACAGCAGTGAATCTCCATCCTGGGAGCAGGATGGATTGACAGATTCGGATGATGGGATTACCTGGATGAGTTTTTCCAGAGATGCAGAATTGAGACTTGGCAGCCTGCCTAGATTTAAAAATTTGCAGAGACTGGATGTGGATACGGCGGTCACTGCGGAGAATATCCAGGGACTTTCGCTGGAGAGCATCAGCGCTTATTTTGACAGCCCCGCCGAGGCAGCTTCTATGTTAAAACATCCGGAGAATATCAGGGAACTGGGTTTTAATGCCGGAGCGGAGAGCCTGGACGGCCTGGAAGCGTTTGGAAATCTGGAAACATTATATGTAGATTATTCGGAACTGGATACGATCGACCAACTGATCAATCTCAAGAAGTTAAAGAAGCTGACGTTGATTGTGGAAGAGCCGCTGACAGATTTTACAGTGCTGGGCAAACTCACGGACTTGGAGTGGCTTGAACTGGAGGCCATGGGACTGCGTTCCCTCAATTTTGCAGAGAGTTTGCAGAATTTGAGAGGACTGGAAGTCAGGGACGCAGAGATCAGATCACTTGTAGGCCTGGAAAACTGCACGTTATTGAGCAGCTTGTCTGTGACAGGCTGTATAGAATTGAAGGATTTAAGTCTGGTGCAGGAATTTACAGACCTGGAGGAACTTACCCTGGACGTGCCTTATCAATGTCCGGATCCGGAACTTAGCGGGTTGACGAACTTAAAGAAATTGACGTTGGAACAGTTTGATGACTGCTCTTTTTTAGAGGATATGACAGGTTTGACACAGCTGCATTTGTCTGGCTGTACACTTCCGGAAAATATAGATTTTTCGAAGCTGACTTCTTTAAGGGATTTTTCCTATACCTATATGACAGGCATTGCCATGGAGGTGTCGGCAGTGGAATCTATGAAGTCGCTGGAACGTTTGAGTTTGAACGGCGTGACAACTTATCATGATATTTCAGGGCTGTTTGCCTTGCCAAACTTAAAGGAATTAAATATCAGCGGTATGGAATGTGAGATTGACTTTGATGCGGTCAAAGAGAACGCGACTTTGGAAATCCTGCATATGGATGATATGATCCTGTTTGAAAATGCCTGGGAGACTTCGATGCAGCCGGGATTCGTAACGGCAGGCTGGGATGATGTGGACTTTGAAGAGAACATAGGGTTCCTGACCAGGTTTACGGGATTGAAAGAACTGTATCTGGCAGGAAATGGGCTGACGGATATTACCTTTGCCGCGGAGATGCCGACTTTGGAGATTCTTGATATCTCAGAGAATTATATCACGGAACTTCGGCCGCTGATGGGATTGCCGTCCCTGAAAAAGGTGATCTGTGCGGACAATCCGCTTACAGATAAAAATGTGCTGGGCGATTCGGTGGTGATCGTAGACATACCGGATGAAGAATGGTAGAGCTGATGCAAACAGGGGAAGGAGGAAAGATTGGAACGCTACGGTTTCAATCGAAAGAACGGCATGTTTAAAATGATGGTATTTGATCGGATGCAGGAGGAGCAGAGACAGTTTTTGTCCTATACCAATGAGGAATTGGACAGAAAGACAACGATGAAAAACGAGGGAATCGGGTTACTGATTTTTGGGATTACCCTTGTCATCCTGGGCGTGGTACACCAGATACTGCCCTTTGAATTGTTTTTTGATACCGACAGCGAAGTGGTAAAAATTGTGATCAGTGTAATCATGGGGATTCTCGGAATCGTTTGCTGTGTGTTCGGCATCAGGTGTTTTGGCAAGATGGGTATCTCGATTGCGGAGGGCGTCTGTGACGCCAATCATAATTTTTATACGAAAGAGGATATTCATGATTATTACAGAGAGGTTCGGGAAGGGAAAAATGTCCTCATCTTTTTGTCAGGCAAAATGAAGATCAAGTCGGAAGATGAGGCCAATGTCGGGCTTTTTACAGATAACTGGATGAAGATACCAAGGCAGGGATCGTCAATCGCCAGACTTACGGATATCGTGGCCGCATGGCATGACAAAGACGGCTCCAAGGACGGATTCGTGGGACTATATATATTAAGAAGCGATGGGGAACTGTATGCGATGGACAGCCACCCTGAGTTCTCCGAAAAAGTAATGCAGGCGATTAGAGAACGGAATCCGATGACAATTCTGGCAAGGCATTTTACTTATGAAGGACGGACTTATGATGCCTGCGTGAATACGGCGCAGGTGATCGAACTCTATAGACAGAATATGGAAAGGCAGTTAAATGCAGGTATGAAAGGCATTTAACTGCCTTTCTATTATGAGAGGACTGTCTTGTCGGTTGTCATGCAATCGTGATAAAATGAGAGAAAGTTATCAAAGAGGATTACAGATATGAAGACAACTGATTTTTCCAGGGGAAAGGTTTGGCAGAATATTGTGGCACAGTCCATTCCCTTGATTCTGGCGCAGCTGGTACAACTTCTATATAATGTGGTGGATCGTATCTATATCGGGCATCTGCCGGGGGCGGATAGTATGGCGCTGACCGGTATCGGTCTGGTGTTCCCATTGACCACGCTGATTGCGGCTTTTACTTTTCTGTTCGGGACGGGCGGTGCACCCCTCTTTTCTATCGCCAGGGGCGCAGGGCAAGAAGAACGGGCAGGAAAGATACTGGGTAATACCCTGACACTTCTGCTCGGCACATCTGTCGTGATGTTAGTCGTGTGTTATCTGTTCCGCAGGCCGGTGTTGTATCTGTTCGGTGCCAGTGACGCTTCCTATGTATATGCCGATGCCTATCTGCGGATTTATCTGCTGGGGACGCCATTTACCATGCTGGCCACAGGACTGAACGGATTCATCAATGCCCAGGGGTTCCCGCGTATCGGCATGATGACCACGCTGTTGGGGGCTGCGCTGAATCTGGCGCTAGATCCAATCTTTATTTTTGTACTCCAAATGGGGGTTGGTGGCGCGGCGTTGGCTACGGTGATCAGTCAGGCTGTCTCCTGTGTATGGGTGTTACGGTTTCTGACTGGCAAGAAGGTGTTGCTTCCTATTAAGAAGAAGTATCTGCGGGTGGATCAAGGACTGGCAAAGGAGATTATGGCGTTGGGAATGTCTGGGTTCATCATGCAGGGGACCAACTGTCTGGTGCAGGTGGTGTGCAATGCGACACTGAAAATATATGGAGGTGATCTCTATGTGGGTGTGATGACGGTCATCAATTCCACCAGGGAGATTTTGGCCCTGCCCGTCAGCGGGATTACCAATGGCGCCCAGCCGGTGTTGGGTTATAATTATGGGGCCAAAGCCTACGACAGGGTGCGGCAGGGGATTCGTTTTACCGCTGCGCTGGGCATTATTTATACATTATTGGCATGGCTTCTGGTGATAGTAAGCCCGCATTTTTTATTGGCTATCTTCACAGAGGACACCGCAATGATTGCAGCGGGGGCGGATGCCATGCGGCTGTACTTTTTTGGCTTCTTCTTTATGTCCTTCCAGTTTACGGGACAGTCAGCGTTCACGGCGCTGGGCGATTCCCGACATGCCATCTTCTTCTCCCTGCTTCGCAAGGCGGTGATCGTGGCGCCCCTGACGGTGCTTTTGCCGAAGGTCGGACTGGGCGTGGATGGGGTGTTCCTGGCGGAACCGATCTCCAATGCCATCGGGGGATTGGCCTGTTTTGTGACCATGTATTTTACGCTTTACCGGAAGCTGGCTGCTGAGAGGGACGCGGGATAAAAGGGGGAATTGTATGGGGAATAGGATTGGACAGATTGTTGTTGTGGCATGTGGATGTATCGTGGTGGCAGCAGTGGGGTGTCAGTCTAAGACGAAGGCGGTAGAAGTGGCTGCTCAGGAATATGCCGATGTGCCGGTAAAAGCGGCACTCCGGGGATATGCTGATGTGTCAGTGGAAGAGGATACAGACGAGTCAACAGAGGAACTTGCGAAAGAAGAGGTAGGCAGGGGTATAGAAGACAGTGCAGATAGAGGTGCAGAAGGGATTACGGGAGAAGATGAAGTCTTTGACGTGGCAGAACTGCTCACATATGAGATTTGTGAGGAAGAAGGAAAAGAGTATGCGGTACTCACGGGGATTAAAGAGGAATATCGGGATGCCCTTCCCAGATATCTTGGGAAAACTGTCGGCAAACCGAGCGCGGTTCGGTTTCCTCTGCCGGATCAAATAGACGATGTCTGGGTGGAGGAAATCGCGACGGATGCCTTTCGGGACATCACAGTAAAGCCTGCGAATATGCCCAGACATCTTAGAATTGTGGGTGACCGTGCGTTTTTAAATACAAAATTGTATACACAGGAAATTGTCTTTCCGGAAGAAATAGAACAGATTGGAGAAGAGGCTTTTGCAAACTGCAGAATCAGCTGGGCAGAATTTGCAGGGGAACAGGATTTGGTTATCGGTAGAAGGGCCTTCGCAGATAACGAGATTTTGCGGACAGTTTATTTGCCGACACCAGATTGTATGATTGGAGAGGAGGCTTTTGCTGGTTGTATGGAGGATTTTTATCTCACGTATAAAAAGCAGCCGAAAGCTGGAACGAATCCGGCGGCAGAATATGCTGCGGCAAACGGATTGAAACAGATGTGGGTTCCCATCATCGACAGTCTGGAGCCGATGGTCAGATATCCCCAGGAACCGTTGGTGTTAAAGCCGGAGATTGGAAATTATTTCTACGGAGAAAACGGGGAAGGAGATGACTGGCTTTCCTGTGAAGAGGCGGATGATGCGCCGGATTACGGTTTCGATACCTGGCATGAAATCTGCGGGGAATGGTGCGGGTACGATGGTTTCCTTGAGATTACGGCTTCGTCGGAGCTGGCTTCTTCGGATGACAGATATGCCGCTAGGAACCTTGATGCGTTATGTGGAAGAGAAAGTGCGTGGGCTGAAGGTGTGGAAGGAAGCGGCATTGGTGAGAGTATCACTTATCATGACTGTAATGACTGGCGCGTTCGTAATCACTGGGATTATATTAAGTATGAAGAGTGGTATCTGGAAAATGAGAATCGAATTAATCCGTTGGACGGCTATATACGATATACACAGATATGTATCGTGACCGGTTATGCCAAGAATCAAAAGACTTGGGAGGAAAATGGGCGCGTCAAGACGCTGCTCATGTATGTGGAAGATAAGCCCTATGCGTATCTGGAACTGGAAGATACGATCAAACCGCAGTATTTCACCCTGCCCTGGGAGGATATCATGGTGGCGGAAGGCGGTGATATTACCTTTCGGTTTGTGATTGAGGATGTGTATCCGGGGACTGCCTATGAAGATACCTGCCTGACCGGGCTGGTGATGGAGTTTACCGGACGGCATGGACATTAGTGGAAATCAGTCTTGCGCAGATCCACGGTCATTGCTGGACGGATGCCGAATCCTTCCAGACCGACATTTTCCTGGCGCAGCAGTTCGTCTGTGTAGCCGTTGCCCACAAGATAACATTTGCTGGAGGTTCCCTCCACAGGCTCCCGCAGCCACCAGGAACACTCTTTTATATGAAAATCATTGTAATCCAATAAATACCAACAGCTTTCGTCCTGTTCCACGGCAGTCTCCGTGGGCAGGGCGAATTTACTTATCTTGGCATCATCAAACCATTGCAGTTCATCGATGGACAGTAGATAGACGCGGTCTGTGGTAGTGACAGTATCGGCATCGAATAAAGGATTGCTCTTCGTAATGTTTTTCGTCTCTACGATGGCAGACAATTCCTCTGCCGTAAAACCATGGAGGAATCCGGCCTCGTTCTGATAGCCATTTTTACGTTCTGCCATGGCGGCTGCATGAGGCGCTTGGTCTGCATAGTCTACCACTTCGTCAGCACAGTTGAGCCAGGTACGGATATTGGAAGAACTCCAGACGTTGTTGCCGCGTACCAGAATCTGCAGGGAAAGGTCCGTATCTGCAGCAGATTCTCGTGACCAATAATCGATGGAATCATACCAGTTGTACTTGCCGCCTTCGGCAGCATCATAGGCTTTCATGGTAAGGACCTTGGCAGAAATTAGGACGGCCTGTCTGTTATCTTCGGACAGTTTCAGCACGCGCCACTCTATGGGTTCACCGTTATAGGAACCAAACGTGACGGTGTCACCGATGGATAGGGCAGGAGTTGATAAATATCGTATGTTATTTTTAAAAACAAAGAAAATCCCTATCACGGTGCATACTGTGGCAAGGGCAATGAATATTGGCAGGAATGGTTTCTTTTTAAGTGGTTGGGGTGTTGCGGCATCCTCATCTGCGGCGTGTTGCGTGGCAGAGAAAGCGGCCTGTCCAATATTCTTGTTGGCAAGATTATGCTTCAAGTCGTCCACAAAACGGAGGACATTCACGTAGTTTTCATCGCTTTGTGCGCTGATCCATTGGTGTGTCATCAGAAAATATTCCATGGATTTGCACAGTTCCACTTCTTCTAATTTATAGACCAGAATGGGGATTGACTTGCTCACAGCCCGTTCTACTTCGCGTAGTACATGGGGCGAGTGGTTGGCATCCTCAGTCATCAACAGGATAACGGCTGCAGAGTGATCAATCCCATCGATCAGTTCCTCCGCATATGGCCGGCCGGAGCGGATATCCCTGGGCGCGATAAAGCATTTGGTTCCGTTTTGTTCAAGGATTTCGCAGATTCTTGCGGCGTCCTCTGCATTGTGGGAGGAATGTGATATAAATATCTGCATAAAATGATACTCCTGTTCTGGTGAAAATCTGACTCTCATTGCGTTTTATTCTATCATCGCGCGGTGTTTTTTTCAATAAAATAACAGCAATAGACATTGTGTGGTGGCAGGTTACCTTTGGCACACTGTCTGTCAAGTTCATATTGAAAATAGCAAGCGTGGGAAGTATGATTATTGAAAGGGATAATGCTTTTTATGTATTGGTAAAGGAGACAGAAGATTGAAACGGATTATGATGGCCGGAGCGCTTGGCCTGGTGACGTTTTTGCTATATTTGTATGCGCGAAGCGGTGTGATCTGCACCGGAAGCTCTTCTGATGCGTTTCCGGATGGGGCGGATACGTTAGTACAGAGGAAGGTATTTTTCCCCGGAAATACGCAGGTCTTGGAACAGAGTGAGACAAATGCAGCCATGCGGCCGGAAGAGGAGATGAAACGGCGTGAGGCAGATACAGTCATACCACGGGAAGCGGAGAGAGAAAAGGATGTATGCAGTGAGCAGTTTTCCATGCAGAAGACATTGGAAGGATATAAAATAACGCTATATGATAAAGAAGGAGAGAGGGTCCATTCGGAGGTCTTCCCGGAGAAGTCATGGGTGAAGGAAGTATCGGAGGGGATTTTAGAGATTGGCGTCAGTGTGGGAAGTCCGGCAAGATATACGTTTTATTTCCGGAAAGAAGACGGAGCGATGTCGGATACATTTTTTAATGCAAAGTTGTTTGGAGAACAGTATATTGCATATCGGCCGGTGAGTAATTATCTGTGGGGTGATCCCTTGATTTTGACAGATATTTTTGAGGAAGGGATTTTATATCAGGAGATATACAGGGATTTTAGCGAAACGGCAGATCCGATGTCGGTAATTCATGATATCGAGCTGGAGGACGAAACCCATATTCGGTTGGAATATTGTGAGGGAGAGGCGTATACAGTTGTCGATGAGGTGGTGGAAATACAGCCCGTGAGTGCCGATAGAGAGGCAGATCTGAAAGAACCATATGCGCTGGCATATCTTGCATTTTTGGAGGAATATGCAAAGTACAGTGATAATGTGAAGCAGGGGCTATCAAGATTCACCCTGGCCTATATTGATGATGATGAAGTTCCGGAATTATTATTGATAGAGGCTTATTGTCACGCGGCAGGGGTAAAAGTTTTTACCTTTTATCAGGATACGGTGGTGGAATTAGGGGAATTTGGTTCCTTTGGCCGGATGCAGTATGTGGAAAGAGGAGGCATGATTTTCGACCATTTTACAGGGCAGGGAGAACAGAATACCAATTTTTACAGGGTGGAGGAAGGAAAGGCGGAGTTGATCTGTAATATGCATTTGAGTCCGCCCCTTTCACACAATGGGTATACCGAGGAATATGAGATTGACGGGATATCGGTAGACGAGGAGACATATCAGGCCCAATGGCAGGCATTGTATGATGAACAGGGCTATATATTAGTGACATATGGAGAGGGGATTCCGATCAAAGACAAGACACTGAAAAGATTTTTGGCAGGGGCTGTGGAGTAGTTTTCACAGGTCCCTGCCAAATAAAATGGAAGTGGTTCAGACATTCTCCAGAACAGATGTGCAATGGGGGCAGCGGGTAGCCTCAATGGAAATCTTGCTTTTACAGAAAGGACACTCTTTTTCTGTCTCTTCCTTCACTTCTTCTTCTGCATGCATATGTTGGAGTTTGTTAATCTGACGGATTAGCAGGAAGATAACGAAGCTGACGACTAAGAAGTTGACCACCTGTGTCAGGAAAGTACCGTAATTGATGGTGGCGGCGTTCTCACCGCTTCCAAGGACGATCACCAGATTGTCAAAATTGATCTTGCCAGTAAAGATGCTGAGAAGCGGCATAAAAATGTCATTTACCAGAGAGCCCACAATCCCGGTAAAGGCGCTTCCGATGATCATACCGACAGCCAGGTCGATCATATTTCCCTTTAATGCAAATGTTTTAAATTCTCCCAATAGTTTTTTCATATCAGTTCCCTCTTTGTAATTGTCAGTTGGATTGTTGCTAAAATGATAGCATAGTTTGGTGGGGTTGTCATTATTGATTTGTATTATCATCTGCGCGCGGCATGATGCCTGCTCTTTTCCCGATACATGTTTTGATCCGCCTCAACGAATAATGCCTGAATCTGTTCCGGGGAAAAAGAGGAGGATGGAGGCGCGCAGGCAAAGCCACAGCTGCAGGAAATCTGATAGTCTTTTGCACTCTGGCTGTTGTAGCTGTGAAGGTAGGCGGTGATTGTCTCTATACGGAGTTGTGCTTCTTTTTCTGACAGCCCTGCCGTGAGCATATAAAATTCATCCCCCGAAAAACGGGCGCACAGATCCCCCTTCTCACAGGTGTTTTGCAGCGCCTGTCCAAGTACCTGGATTGCATGATCGCCTTCATTGTGTCCATAGGTGTCGTTGATATATTTTAGACCATCCATATCGATCATAAAGGCGGTGACGGGCAGGTTCTCGGAGATGGCGCGGTTTAAAAGCTGTTTTTCAAAATGATTGTAGCCGTGCTTGTTATAAAGACCGGTCAGGGAGTCTTTCATGTAAATATCTTCCAGATGGGCCACCATCATACCAGTACGCTTAGATTCGCGGATGCTCTGGAGCATCTGATTTATGTTGATCTGCCATTGTATCAGCTGGAAATGATTGTCGATGCAGTTGTTTTCATAAGAAAGGGCGATGTAGCCGAACTCTTTTTCTCCAAAAAACAGAGGAATACAGATATAAGCACAATCAGAATCTTCATAAATATAATCTGGCAGAAGACCTTTTTTTCGATAGCTGCATTCCGGCAGACGTTCTCCGTTTTTTAAGGCAAACTTCAATAAAATAGTGTCCGTATCCACCGGAATTTCTTCATTGTTTGTGATGGCCAGGATATGGCTGGAGACAGAATCCCAGTCAGAATAAAGACAGAGGAAAAACGCCTGACAAGACTCTATCTTTCGGACAAACTGCTCTAACAGATCCATACCCTCGTCAAGGTCAGTAACATACTGCAAGGAGGAAGACATGTCGATGGAACCGAAAATAGAGTTTTCCAATGTTGCAATGCGGGCGGACAATTCCCCCGTAAAAAAGACGGGGTTGCTGCTTTGTGAGGATTGACAGCCGCAGGAGTTGTGGATAAGAGGTTCTGCGGACAGGGTAATATTGGATGGCAGACTGTTGCCTTGGATTAAAGCAAGCAGATTTTCCACGGCAGCGGTTCCCAGTTTGTAGATTGGGAAGGAAACGGTTGTGAGGCGGGGAGAGGTATTGCGACCTTCCGGGGTGTCGTCACAGCCGGTCAGGGCGATATCATCTGGGACACGGTATCCTGCCAAAAGAGCGGCGGCAAGAAAAAGAAGAGCCAGGCGGTCGTTGTAACAGACAACAGCCTCCGGCGTTCCTGCCTTACAGAAGAAAGAGAGCGCTTTCTTCACATCGCAGATGTCATAGTTGCAACTGTAGATATCATTATCGCCAGGCTCTTGTCCGGCATTTTTTAAGGCTTCCCTATAATATGCTTCCCGTAAATCCGAAAAGTGAGGTTCCGCAGAGCAGCCTAAGTAACAGACACGGGAAGCCTGATGTACCGTAAGAAAGTGCGTGGTCAATGCGCTGGCCATCGAATTGTTTTCCAGAGAAACGGCAGGAAAGAAGTCGCCAGTAACAGCGATTTCAATGATAGGGCAGGAGAGGGTTTTGAGTTTGTTTTGGATTTTTTCTTTCAAGTCGGCGGATAGATAGGTATCGGAGGCAAAAATAATGCCGTCAAAGCTTTCATAATTGGGAATTCGCAGAATGCTTTCCTCGCCATGCTCATAGATACCGAGGTTTTCGCCGTCAAGGGAAGTGAATATTTCGGTGCGGTATCCGTATTCCGCCGCCTTGTCGATAATGCCCTGGCACACGCCCTGCTGATAGGCGCCAAAGATATGGGAAATAAATACGCCGATTTTTTTTGCATGATACATAAAGGAAACACCTCCCTCGAATGATGCTGTTATTTACTTTTTATTGTAAGAGAAAGAAAGACTTTTTTCAATAACTAACTCCTTTTTGATAGCGTAAGTTTATTGTAGGAATAGGACAGACAGAATAGCCCCTTGATCCGG
>CAMNSD010000046.1 GCA_946554445.1 uncultured Lachnospiraceae bacterium
CCGGAAGGCTCTCAAAACGCTCCAGCCTGCTTTTTTCCGGGCTGTTCTCCGCCCAAGTGGATAAATCCTCAATGACATAATAGGAAACTTTGTCATTGTCCGGCTCTGCCGCTGTATGTTCTTCCGCTGCTTCTGCCGGGATTTCCGCTGTTTCCTCCCTGACTGCATCTTTTTCTGTGCTGATTTCCGCCGATACCGAAAGCTCCTTTGTAAACTCCGGTATCTCCCTGTAACCAACGGAATCCACATAATGGCTTGTGTTCTCCCCGTCCTGATGCAGCACCACCACATCACTTACGGAAAGGGAATGCCCGGTAAAGTCTGCCGGGTGGTCTATGTTGAACTTGGTATAAATATCTTCAAGGCTCATGCCCTCCGTAAGCTCCCCGGTATAGACAAGGGTGTAATTCTCTCTGGAAACCGGGATACCTTCTTTTTCAAGGTAATCCATATCCATAAAACGAATATCCCTTGTTTCTGCTGAATCTTTAAGCTGGTAGATGCCATACCTTCCCTCATTGCCATACAAAAGCTGTGCTTCCCGGTTAGGCTCGCTGTCCTCCAATTCCTGCTTCATGGACTGGTATTCCTTATAAGCGTTCCAATCGCCTTTTTCCACGCCGAACAGCCCGTCATGCTCCTGCAATGCCGCCCTGTCCTCCACAAGCGTTTCTGAACCGTCTGCGTGGAGCTGGTACACCGACACATCTTCCCCGAACAGCTCCGATGCCATATCCTTTGTCAGAGGGAGCATTTCATCCCATGAATACCCGTATTCGTGCATTTCCGACAGCCCCACCATTCCGTCCGGGAGAGCGTCAATTTCTTCCTGCGCCACCCTGATTGTTTCCCAAAGCAAGGCTGAATCGTCTTTCTGCTCCGCAATGGAATGTGCAAGGGAAGTGGTCTTATACATATCATCCAGCTTATACGCATGGTTCATAATCAGATTGCGCTCATCGCTGTCATATACCGACCTGTGAAATTCCATGCGGTTAATGAGCTGCTCCGCCTGTACCGTTGCCGGAAGCTCCGAAGCGATATAAAGCTCCTTTTCCGTCATATCCATGTCATAATCAAAGAACTGCGGATAACCGTCATTCAAACCGCCGCTTCTCATAATCGGAACAAACTCAAAGCCCTTCTCACGCAGATAATCCAGAGCATTTCCCTCCTGCCCGTCCACTTCACGCATCAGTATGTCATACAGGGTATTCTGCACTTCCGACTGCATATTTGTGATTTTAATGGTTTCATATTCCCCACTGTCCGGTGTGGAGAATCTCACAACCACATCGCCATATTCAATCGGAACATTCGCCCTTTCCCGTTCTTCCTGCAATGCCTTGTAATCGGTTATCTCATGGGTATCCGTATCATAGGCATAATCTAAATGGTATTCCCCTACTTCCTCACTCCGTTCATTGGCAAGCAGCGTTACCCATGCCCCGGCTCTTTCAAGGTAGGCTTCCACGCTCTGCCTGTCATCGTCTTTCATGGCAGACAGCAGATTAAATATTTCCGTCCTCTCCATGCCCTTAACATTCAAAAGGTCATATTCGGAACGGTCTGTATTCGACACAAGCAGGATAATGTCCTCCTGTGACTGTTCTGCAGCACGTTCCTTTTCAATCTCCAGAAGCTGCGCTTCAATCCCCTTTATCAGTTCCGAGGAAGTCCGGCGTATGGTGTCGAGGGAAGATTTCAGCTCCGGCATCTCTTTTCCGCTGCTCCACCCGGCGATATACCCGAAAGAATAATCGGACGTGTCAATCCCGAAATGCTGGCATACGGTGTAGGCAACGCTCTCGGCTTCCACCTCTTTCGTTTCCCGGTCTTTGTCAAACCCTGTTTCATGTTCTATCTCCCTTGCATGGAGTTTTGCGTGCGCCACTTCATGGACTCCGGTCTTTGCGGTCTGCGCTTCGCTCATGCCCTCTTTAATGGCGATAGGGCGGCTTAAATCAATAAAATATCCTTTCCTGTCACCCTCCATTTCCTCATACCGGATTGGGACAGGGGAAACCCTCTCCAATGCTTCCATAAAATCCTGATAACGCTCCACATCCCCATGCAGTTCATTCACGCCAAGTCCGGGAAGCTCTTTCCCGTCCGTCTGGGAATAATCGAACACTGTCACGACACGAAAGGCGGGTATCTTTATCTCCACTTCCTCCATGACGGGCATCCCGTCCCGGTCAAGCACAGGCTCATTTGTTACCGGATCAATCTTCTCCTGTTCCTCTTTGATTTTATAAGGTGCAGGCGCAAGGATACGGATACCCCTCTCGCCCTTGTTTACATGGCGTTCAAAATTCCTCTGCCATGCCTTGTATCCGGCAACGTATGTCGCATCCGGGCATTGCATCTCTATGAGCTGGATATTGTTTGCGCTGTAATTGTGGAATTTTGACATGGTGTTCAGGTAGCTTTTATATTTCTCCCCTTCAAACAGCTCCTTCAAGCCTTCCTCCAGCCTGTCCGTTATCTCTTTTACTTTCTGTTTTTCAGTTCTTGCATCTGCCATATGGTTATCTCTCCTTTTCCTCCATAAAAACAGGGGGCAGATAAGTTTCCCTGTCTGCCCCCTCTTTGGATATTTTTATTCGCTGATATTTTTATAAACATTCCTCTTTGCTTTTTGCCTTATCCGGCTCCGGCGCTTTTTTCTGCTGTCCCGCCTTTTCCTTCATCTGCGACAGCTTATCCTTTACGGACACCCGCCCTCCTTTCTCCGCTTCCTTCCCGGCATCCAGACGGGCAGAGAGCCGATCCAGCTTTTCAAATGCTTGATCCGCCCCGTCAATCTTCTTCCGCAGGTTCTCCACCGCCTTTTTTACAGGCGTGTTGACTGCCCTTGTCAGACCGACACCCGGCTTTTCGTCCGATACCTCTTTCGTGCCTTTCCCGGCTAACAGCCTGCCCACGTTGGAAACGCTGTTCCCGATCTGCTTTAATTCGTCCCCGATGCTGTCAATCTGGTTGGCTGTCTTTTCACAGTCCGTCATCACGTCAACCAGACGTTCCCGGTAGCCGGAAAGCATGGACTTCACGCCGGAGATTCCTTTCTGGAGAACCTTGCACATCTCCGCCCTGCCTTTTTCCTTAAAAGCATTGACCGCCTGCGCTGCTGTTTCCACCAGACGGTTTCTTACCGCTGTCAGACGTTCCGACAGGCTTGTGACTTTCTCCTGAAGGTTGGATATTTTCTCCATAAGGTTCTCCGTAACGGACTTCGGCTTTTTCTCCTGCATCTGCGAAAGCTGCTCCCGGACACCCTGTAATTCATCCACCATTACGGCAAGCTGTACCTGCATACCCGCCACATACCAGAAAACACCCATAAAATCCTGTGACTGCTCTTTCATGTTCTGCTGGTTCAGCAGCTCTATAAGCTGCTTTAATGCGTCATTTTCCTCCATGACCTGTTTTGTGTTCTGTCCTGCTGTTTCCATTTCTTTAATACCTCCGTTTGATTTTTAGCATGATAAAAGCAGCCATTTCTGGCTGCTCTCTGCATACTGTCTTTTATTTACTCTCACGTCTGAGTGAATATTACTGCCCTTATTCGTTTCGATTTCTGCAATTTAGTCCTATCTCCTTCCTGCTTTTATCGCTGTATAAAATAAAAGACAATTAAGTTTCCCTAATTGTCTTTCCTTTTTATTCGTAATACATCTAAAACATATCGTTATATCACTTCACTAATTTACCTCTAAACTGTCATACTCATAGTCAATTTCTAGTATCTCATCTGTTGATAAGAGTGGCGCTCCTTTTTGCGTAGTACGACCTTGTTCTGAAAAAAGAAATAGATTCTTCTTTGCTCGTGAACAAACAACATATAATAATTTTTTTGTTTCATTTTTTTGATAATCAATAGGCTTATTTATTATAATATCCCAATGTGGAATATAACCCTTTAATATTCCAAACGCAATAACCGTAGTATATTCTTCACCCTTTACTCCATGAAATGTATTGATAACCACTCCCTCTTTTTCTTTAAAACATTGTCTGAACACATCAATATCTGTAGATAAATGATTGTTTTTTACCCTATACTTAATTCTTTCCATAAAATCCTCATATGCCTTATATAGAGATGCCTCTATACTTAATTCAATCCCAATTCCTACCAAAAACTTTGTTATTGCTTCCTGTAAATAAGCAATTCCATTTTCATTAGTTGGATATATAGAGTTAATGACTTTTAACACTCTATATGAATCAATTTGTTCAGACAAACGTATCTTATATTCTTCTGTCAAAATTTCTATTATCTCGTTTGCAACTCTCTTTCTCGATGTTATTCTTATCCCTGATTCTGTAAAAAGTAATTTTGAAATGAGATAAAAAATATTCATAGGATCATATTTTATCGGTGTAATATCAGGTGCATCAAATTTTACATTTGGCAATAAGTCTTTCATCTTTTTAGATAATGGAAAAAGCAACCACCATTGTGGTGCAATAATACATATTTCTGTTTCTGGAATTCCTTTAGAAAGTTCATCCTTCACAATACAAGCGATTTTTTCAAATAATTCAGATTTATTTATAGTATTATCATAAATTAAGCACCCTATTTCATCCTTAATATCTGATACCGCCTGTATCTTCATACCTTTTAATTGGAAGTATGAATAATAATCAACTATCCGTTGTGTTGAACGATAGCAGCCATCTAATTTTCTTTCAAGAAACTTTACTCCAAACTCCTTTTGTAATTCATCACAAGTTTTTGCAACACCTCCAAGCCCTCCATATATTGCCTGATCTGTATCCCCTACAAAAGTTACTTGTATCTTCTTATCAGCCCTAACAATACTACTCAATATTTTATATTGAAGCTCATTTGTATCCTGATATTCATCCACAAGAATCGTTCTGATTATTCCAGAAATATTCTCTGCAATAAATTTTTTGTCACTTATCAAATCGAATGATATACTTAAAATATCATTAAAATCTATTTCTTTTTCATCTAGCAATTTTTTTTGATATTTTTCCAATATTTCAGGATACTCAAAAGGTTTACTATACCCAATATCAATTCCAAGTTCTTCTATAATTTCTTCAATATACTGTTTCGTAACGTATTCATCTATGATATGGTATCCCTTTCGCAAACGTTTGTGATACATCGTATAAGGTCTGATAATAAATTCAAGGCAGAATTGATGTATAGTACCTACCCAAACCTTATTTTCTGAAATCTCAATTCTTTCTAGCCTCTCTTTAATCTCGTCAGCAGCTCTATTAGTATATGTTATTGCAATATTAAGTTTTTGAGAAGCAATATACTTTTCCACCAAATATGCCAATTTATATGTTAATGTCCTTGTTTTTCCGCTTCCCGGACAAGCCTTAAGTAATATATTACCTTCATCAATACAAACTTGTCTTTGCTGTGTATTTAATTCATTTAAAAAAGGCATATCATCCATTATTCACACCACCCCATGCAATGCCAATCAACCTCTTCTAAAAATTTTGTTACTACATTATCCTTACACTCTTCTCTAAATTTTTTTATAGAATCCTTTTTTTCTCCTTGTGTTTTAGCCTTTTGAATTTCTTTTTTTAAATCCAGATTTTCTCCTTCGCCATAGCAACTTAGCGAATATCCTATCATCTTAAAAACAATATCTATTGAAATTACTTCTCTACATGCAAATGCAATTGCATCTAAAATGTATTGTGGTACACTAACTTCCATATCAATAAAATTTGAAAGAGTAGTTGCATACCAACCTTTCCCCATATCTCTAGCCAATGTTAAAACCGTATCTGCACAGGCAGCATCTGTTCCATTTTCTATATTATCTTTATGCTTATCAATCGTATCTGAATCAACATAATTCAATTCTATAACTTTACTAATATAATCTCTGTTTGCCCTCTCATCAACCAAAGCAAAATCAACCTCTAATGTATGTGGTGCATAAAAAGGCTCTACCCAAAGATTCTTACCATATAAATTTTCTAATTTTATCTTTCTACTTTTCCCCCTCTTTTCCGCCCCCGCTTTATGTAATGTACTATTGTTTTCTACAATTTGTATATCTTCATCTGTAACTATAGCACATGATCTCTGAATTCTTTCTTCACAAAATAAGCTGGCAATATATTCAAATGAAACACTTCCCACATTAACCAAACCAATTCCCAGTTCGTCCAAAGATACCCCTAACGCAACCTTAATAATATTAGGTATCAATATTTCTTCTCCATCACCCTCTACCAAAACTACACCCTTTGAAAACAACAGCACAGAACGTTTGGAATCCAAATAACGTTCAACACAGTCAGATAATGTTAAATTCTTTAACTGCAAATTCTTCTTTCCAAATTCGTCAAGCCCTTGACTTGGTTGCATCGAAATACTCTTACTTCCAATTGATTTAAGAATATTAACATTTCTTATCTCTGATACTTCCGCCAAATGCGTAGAATGAGTAGTTGTTATAATCTGTGTATAGTCTTTTGTTACTTTTAATTTGTCAAACAGAGTTCTCTGAATATGCGTGTGTATATGTGCCTCTGGTTCTTCAATTATCATAATGTTTATCAATTCTCGTGTCCTATTCACTTCATATTCCACAATTTTTAAAGCCATATAAATCATGTTTAAGTGACCTAATCCCAAAGAATCAATATCATTCTGTTTAGAAGGCTTCATAAATAAATATCGTGACAAAGAATTTATATCATCTTTCAATCCAGATTCTAAAATTATCTCTGGTGAATATACCATACCTATCATATCAAGCAGCTTTTCATTGATTTTTTTCCCTACTAATTTGACCTGATCAACTTCTGAAATAGATTTATTTAACTTTACAATTTCTGATTTAATTGCATCTATCTCTGATTCCTTTATTAAGGATTCTACAGATTCTATAATCCTCCTGATTGGATTTTTCGGTTTTCCTAATTCATTTGCCACATCACGCAATGCATCAATAAACACTACTGAGATATGATCTTGCACATCAGCAATATTCAATTTGCAGCCTAAAACTTCATCGTCATCATCATCTGGATTAGAACATTCGCCATTTTCCAAATCTCCCACAATGCTCTTATAAATATCTTTGTCTGTAAAATCAGTCTGTGATCTACTTGTATAATAAAACTCATAGTCCGACAATTTTATTTTATTTCTCTCTTTTTCAAACTCTACAATATCTGCAATTTCACTCAATTTTTTACGCACTTGTTTTTGTGGACGAATAAAAAGGGAAATCACGCCAATATTATCTGTTCCACTCTTAATATAAGACTTTAAAAAATCTTCATTCTCTTTTTCTGGTATGATTCCTGCACAAACTTCTGTTTCTTTATCTTCGGAAGTAATCTTTCCAAATACTGCTGAAAGAATAATCCAATGTCCCTTCCAATTACTTAACAAATCAGAAAAGTCATTTTCCTTTAACCTTTTAGTATTATAATAATATGTATCATCCAGCAAAATTCTCAAAGCTGTCATTGCATTAGATTTTCCCGAATCATTTTCGCCAATAACTGTATTCACACCTTCAGTAAAAGAAAAACGTGTAGAACTAAGATTTTTATAATTCACTATTTGCAAATAATTTAAAAACACAGCTAATTCCCCCTTCTGGCGATTTTCTACAAAATATTTATTATTATACCATAAAACACGCCATTTGAGTAAATAACTTCTTTTTTAGGCAGGGAGGGTTGCCCCTCCCTAATACTACAAACTTTCCTCTTTTCTTTTACCTTTTGAAATATCCGGCTTTTCCGGCGTTTTCTGCCCGTATGCCTTTTCTCGCATCTCGGCAAGTTTTTCTTTTACGGAAATACGCCCTCTCGGACTGTCGGCTAACATCCTCTCCTTCCCATGCTCCGCCACCTTTTCCGATACTGTCCGGTTCACCTGCGGTCTGGAAGGCGCATCCGCCACCGCTTCCGCATCATGCCCCATTTCCTCTGTATCAAGTTCCTCCTGTTCCCCGTCATGCTCCGGCTCATCGTCCATATCAATCCCATCGCCGCCCTTTTCGTCCATGTTTAAAAGGGCATTTAGCTCTGTCAGGCGTTCCAGCTTCTCCGCAAGCTCCGCTTCCTGTGCGAATGGCTTTGTGACCTCCACCTTTGCGGTTTCAAGCTGATGCTCCACGTTCTCCAGCTTCTGCGCCACTGTTTCCATTTTCCCGGTCATGCCCTCTAAGGCGTTACTTAACCTCTGCAAATTCCCCAGCGGATCAGTGCCAATCTCCACCTCATGGGTGATGCTGCCCTTTAAATTCACCGTAAACTTGGAAAAGAACGAATCGAAAGAAACGCTCATCTTGAATCCCTGATACTCCCCGATTGTGACCGCCATATTCGGCTGTTTTGCGCTCCGGCACATATCAATCAGCGCTGCCCCGGCTTCCTTCTTGTCCGTATATACCCGGTTGCCGATTTTTATGGAGAAAGTGTCCTTGTCCGGGAATTTATTCTGTGCGTAGGTCTGAATGTCGGCACGATACCCCGCAAGGCGTTCCTTCATGGAAGCAATCTGTACCGGGTAATGCTTCACGATATTGTCCTCCAGACGGTACTTCTGGCTGGTGTGGTTCGCCTTTAACAGCTTTAGCTTGGATACCTGAATATCTAAATCCATCTTTTCTTTTATGTAGGGATTGCCCGTTGCCAGAGCCTTTACTTCCGCATAGGTGAGAGCCGCTTCGTCTATGTCCTCACAGCTTCTGACCGGGGATTTGCTCGTCATAATCTGCCCGATGAATTTCTGCTTGTTTTCGATGAGCTGCCATGAGTAGCTGTCGAATGTCCCCTCCGTCACATACCGGAATATTTTTACCTTGTCATTCATGTTGCCCTGTCTTAAAATCCGACCTTCCTGCTGTTCAATGTCAGACGGACGCCAGGGCACATCGAGGTGGTGTAACGCAATCAACCTGTCCTGCACGTTAGTTCCGGCTCCCATTTTTGCGGTTGAGCCTAACAAAAAACGAACCTGCCCGCTTCTTACTTTTGCGAACAGCTCCGCTTTCCTTGTTTCCGTATTGGCATTATGGATAAATGCTATTTCATTCTCCGGCACTCCCTTTGCCATGAGCTTATCCCTGATGTCCTCATATACGTTGAATGTCCCATCTCCCTTCGGTGTTGATAAATCGCAGAAGATTAACTGTGCCGATTTCTGCCCTTTAGTCTGCTCCCAAATCTCAAACGCCTTCTCCACACAGGTTGTGGCTTTGGAGTTTTCTTCATCCGGGAGCATATCATTGATGAGCCGCTGGTCTAACGCTAACTTTCTTCCGTCATTGGTGATTTTCAGCATATTGTCGATGTTCGGCTGCACTTTCCTGTCCCTGACCGCTTCCGCCCTGTCCGCAAGTGACTGAACCATGTCCTGCTGGTACTCGCTCGGCTTTAACACGATATTTTCATAATCCGCTTCCGGCACAGGCAGCTTTAACATATCCGGTGTCTGAATGTCCGCACTTTCTTTGAATAACGCAATCAGTTCCGGTAAATTGAAAAACTTGGCGAACCTTGTTTTTGCCCGGTATCCAGTCCCTTCCGGCGCAAGCTCAATCGCTGTCTGCGTTTCCCCAAACGATGCCGCCCAACTATCGAAATGCCCTAACCCCAAACGCTGTAAGGTATTGTACTGGAGATAACGCATATTTGTATAAAGTTCCGTCATGCTATTTGAAATTGGCGTACCCGTTGCGAATGTGATGCCCTTCCCTCCGGTCAACTCAGAGAAGTATTGTCAAGTGTGTTTGTAAACTTTTTGAATGAAAAAACTCTGAATCCGTGAACCCATTGAGTGAATATGTGTCAAAAATCTAGTAAATATAAGGCTTTAGAAAATCGCACTCTTCAAAATTTCCTTCACCAAAAGTGAAAGCAGTTTGAAAGAATATGCTACCAAAAACACAGTATTTTCAAGCATTTCAGGACTTGCGCATCCAATGAGTTTACGAATTCAGGGAAAACTTGATAAAATCTCACAATCTCACATATGACATCAAAAATGGCTGTTGCATTATTCATCAAATACAACAGCCTCCTCCATATTTTATGTTTATAATAATTTCATTTATATATTAACTATTTGCGATAATATACTTGTTTGGTTTCCTTCTATCCTTCTTGCAACATTGATTTCATAATAGAGCTTTATTCTATATTCTCTGTTCGCCAATTTACTTCCTGAAGATATCTATTCCACCTTCATCATCCGGTATCCAACCCCTATATGTGTCTGGATATACTGCGGGGAATCCGCATCCGGCTCCAGTTTTTTCCGAAGCGTTGCCATAAATACCCTCAGGGAAGCCACGTCGTTGTCCCAGCTCCGTCCCCAGATATGCTGCGTGATAAAAGTATGCGTCAGCACTTTCCCCACATTTTTACAAAGCAAGCAGAGCAACTTATATTCAATCGGCGTCAGATGCAGCTCCTGATTGTTCAGATAGGCGCAGCCGCCGGCATAGTCTACACGCAGCCCGCCATTCCCAAACACAGAGCTTGCTTCCAGCATCTGAGTCGTCATGAAAGAAAGCCTGCGTTGGGTTACCCTGAGCCTTGCCAAAAGTTCTTCCACTGAAAAAGGCTTTGTCAAATAATCATCAGCGCCGGCATCCAGCGCCTCGATCTTGTCATTGTCCTCACTTCTGGCACTGATGACAATGATTGGAAGATTCGACCATGAACGAATATTCCGGATAACTTCCACCCCGTCCATATCCGGAAGTCCCAAATCCAAAAGCACGATGTCAGGATTATGGGAAGATGCCTCTAAAATAGCCGTCTTCCCGTTTGGCGCTGAAAGATAGCGGTAATCATTGGTTTTCAATGTCGTTGTGATCAGGTTGCGCACCGGCGTATCATCCTCCACAACCAATATTAAAGGTTTATTCATTTAAGTTTACCTCCCCTGCCGGTAATGTAAATGTGAAAACTGTACCTTGCGGCTGATTATCTGATACCGTGATCACGCCTCCATGGGCTGTGACAATGGACTTGCACAGGGCCAGCCCCAGTCCCAGGCTTCTGCGGCTGTCCGCAATTTTGTTAGCGCCGCTGTAAAACATATCGAAAATATGTGCTTTCTGCTCATCCGGTATTCCCGGTCCGTTATCGGAGACCAGCACGAAAATCCATTCTCCTTCTTTTTTCATGCTGACCTCTATCACGGAACCGGCCGGCGTGTACTTTATCGCATTATCTACCAGATTGATTATGACCTGTACAATCAGCCTTGCATCAATATTAGCAAGCAGCAGTTCCTGGGAAGAGTTGATACGGATCATGTGCTCGCTGCTCTTTCGGTTGACATGGTTGAGCGCCTCTGCCGCCACCTCATCCATCAATTCCACCGACCGGGTCAGATTTACCTGCCCGCCCTCTATTCTGCTTATGGACAGTAAATTTTCCACCAGATTGATCAGCCACATGGAATCATCATAAATATCTGTAAAAGTCTGTTCCCTCATGGCATCATCCATCTTCTGATAATTTGCCATCAGGTTCCCGGCGCTGCCTGAAATGGAGGTCAGCGGCGTGCGCAGGTCATGGGAAATAGCGCGCAGCAGATTGGCTCTAAGCTGCTCATTCTTTGCCAGAACAGTTGCATCTTCTTTTTCCCTTGCATTTTTCATATTCTCAAGCGCCAGCGCACATTCGCCCAGAGTGGAAAGCATGACGCTGTTTTCAAAAGCATCCAGCACAGTCTCACCCATATGGATTCCAACTACGCCATAGACCCTGCTTCCCTGACGAATGGCAAGATACTGGCAGTTTGCATTTGACAATGTATCTGTGAAAGCCCCTGCGTGCTTGTTATTCCGAAGCACCCATTCGGCAACTGCTTTTTCATTCGCTGTTACCAGTTCACATCCTTCACTGTCATCCGCCCGGTAAACATCCGGCGTTTTCAGGCTCTTTCCATCGGATGGATAAATGACAATATCCCGTTTTAACAGCTTGGTAATCTGACCTGCCGTCACACGCAGGATAGCGGCTTCGTCATTTTCTTTCTGCAGTAGCTGGTTCGTCTCCAGCAGAATCCTGGTCCGGAATGCAGCCTGGGCAGACTGTCTCGCATTTTGTTTCAGTTTGCCCGCAAGGGAACCGGTCATGAACGCTACCATAAACATAATGGTAAACGTGACCGGATAATCCGGGTCATTAAAGTGGAATGTAAAGCGCGGAACTGTGAAAAAGAAGTTAAATACCAATACGCTTACAACGGAGGCAATCAGCCCGCAAAGCCGGTTTGTCGTAATCATAGTAGTCACAAGGACGCCAAAAATATAAACCGCTATGATATTTGCCTCCGTAAATCCAAGCAGATAAAAAACATAGCCAATCAGTGTAGCCGCCAGCAGGGCAAGAATGCTCTTTCCTACATCCCGTATGGAAATTGTTTCCATAATCGTTCCTTTTCCCGGACGGTACTCATACGCCGATGCATCCGGAATTACATGGATATCCAGATTGGGTGCTGCGGCAATCAGCCGTTCCGTCAAAACCGCTTTACCAAATATACCCTTTCTGGCTGTTGTACTGCGCCCGATCACGATTTTAGAAACACCGGAAAGTCTGGCAAACTCTGCGATCTGATAAGGTACATCCTCTCCATAGGTTGTTTCAATAGATGCACCGAGCTGCTCTGCAAGATGCATATTTTCCCTCAGTCGTTTTTTATCTTCCTCCCGCATCTGGGCTGCCGCTTTCGTTTCTACAAAAAGTGCCGTAAAATTCCCCCTGAATGCCCGCGCCATCCTTGCGGCGGTGCGGATAATCTTGGCATTGGAAGGAGAGGAAGAAAGGCAGACCAGAATATGCTCATCTGTATGGTAATCGCCCCTGCTCTGGATTCTTGCGTTCTCCGTCAGCATGTTTACCCTGTCCGCACAACGGCGCAGGGCGATTTCACGCAGGGCGGTCAGATTTTCCACCGTAAAGAAATGAACCGCCGCCCGTTTTGCCTGGTCCTCCCTGTAAATATTTCCGCCCGACATTCTCTCCAACAGCTCCGCCGGTTCAATATCCATTAATTCTACCTGATCTGCCTGATCAAATATGGAATCCGGAATGCGCTCCCTGACCATGATTCCTGTAATGGATGCAACCGTGTCATTCAGGCTTTCGATATGCTGGACATTGACGGTCGTATATACATTAATGCCTGCGTTCAGCAGTTCCTGGACATCCTGATAACGTTTTGCATGACGGCTTCCTTCCGCATTTGTATGAGCAAGCTCATCTACCAGTATCAGCTGCGGCTTCCTGCTAAGGGCCTCGTCAAGATCAAATTCCCGCACCGTGATTTCTCCATGCGAAACTTCTTTTACAGGAATCTGTTCCAGTCCCTCTGTCAGCCGGGCTGTCTGCGGACGGGCATGCGGTTCAATATATCCGATTACAACATCGACGCCCTGTTCTTTTGCCTGATGGGCAGCCTTAAGCATAGCATAGGTCTTCCCAACGCCAGCGGCATATCCAAAAAAAATTTTCAATTTTCCTTTTGACGTATCCGATGCATTGTTATTGATTGCTCTCAAGAGCTGATCCGGATTTTGTCTTGGCAATTCCATATGGTTTCCTCCTCGCAGCAGTTTTCCCATCCCGTTTCATTATACCATGTCCGCAAGCGGACATAGTATTTTTTATGGCTACTCCGCTACGCTACGAGCCGGTATAATATCTGTCGATATTATACCATGTCCTCCGGCCATGTTCCCTCCTGGGGATGCGCCTTTATTTTGTCATACATAAGACATTTCATTTTCTATACACTTCACCAGATGTGCGGCAGCAGATATTTTACCGTCATCCAGCCAAACAAGAGTCTGCGTGATATTTCCATCTGCGATCGGTTCGATTGGCAGCCCGCTATATTTCATAATAACCGGACCAGATGTCATGACAACTTTTTTTCTTTTGTACTTCCTGTCTGGTGGGATATCGGACTGTTCCGGCAAAATAGCAATATCAAGTTCACGATCTGCCACTTTTTTCAATAAAACTTCGGTATTCCCCTGAAACAGGCAGACGGAACTGTCCGGATATTGTCTGGAATATTGCTCTAAAGCACTGGAAACGCTATCCGCAACAAAAGGATCTGCAAAGCCGATTCTTAAAGTATGACTTTCTGTTTCATACTGTCCGCCCATCCCCCTTTGCCATTCTTCCAAAAAAATATCCACTCTTTTCATAAGAAACCAACCAAAAATAAAAACTGCAAGCATAATTAATATTAACAGGAAATCCTGCATAATCCCACCTCCGTGTTCCGCCTTTTCCCATACCCTCCAAAATATGAACGGACAAAACCTCTATCTTTCCGAAAGTATATTTTATATTTTGAAACACTTTTGAATATCTTTATTTCTGCCAAGCACCAGCATGGTATTCTTTGCCTCCATAACCATATCAGGGGAAACAGAAAGTTCCAGCTTTCCATTTTTTCGGATTCCCATAATATTGATATTGTATTTCTTACGGATGTCAATCTGTCCGATGCTTCGCCCCGCCCAGCTTTCCGGGACAGGGATCTCAAATATCGCGTGTTCCTCGTCCAGTTCTATATAATCCAAAATATGGTCTGCTGTGTAACGGATTGCCGTCCATTTGGCAAGCTGCTTTTCAGGATAAACCACCTCATCCGCACCGTTACGCAGGAGAAATTTCGCCTGTACATCCCTTGCCGCCCTCGATACGACAAGTTTTGCGCCAAGCTCCTTTAACAGGGAAGTCGTTTCCAGAGAGCTTTGAAAATCGTTTCCAATCGCAACGATACAGACATCATAATTGCGGATACCCAGAGATTCCAGAAAAGCTGCATTGGTACTGTCTCCAATCTGTGCATTGGTCACAAACGGCATTGCGGCATCCACTCTTTCCTCCACATGATCCACCGCCATGACCTGATGACCAAGTTCATTTAAATGCAGGGCGATATGCCTTCCAAACCGCCCAAGCCCGATTAAAAGTATTGATTTCATTCCAACAGTTTCCTCCTTATCCCACTGTGATTTTTTCCTGAGGCAACTTTGACGCCGTTTTCTTTGTCCCGGATAATGCCGCAAAGACCAATGTCAGTCCTCCCACCCGTCCCAAAAACATAAGCAGGATCAGGATCAGCCTTGACACTGTCCCAAGCTCCGGGGTAATTCCTAATGTCAACCCTACCGTTCCCACCGCAGAGGCAGTCTCGAACAGGCAGGTAAGCATGGGAAGTCCTTCCATCCTACTGATGAGCAGTCCGCCTGTAAAAAACAGTACAAGGTACATCAGTAAAATTGTCGCCGCATTCCTGACGACGCCGGTTTCAATCCGCCGACCGAAAAAATTGGTATCTTCCCTCTGCCTGAAAGCTGCTAATGACGTAGCAAACAAAACCGCAACAGTTGTTGTTTTCATCCCACCCGCAGTAGACCCGGGGCTGCCGCCGATCAGCATCAGTACTATGATGATCCATTGTCCCGCCTCACTTAAATTCGTCAAATCCACCGTATTAAATCCTGCTGTTCTCGGCGTCACTGCCTGAAAAGCAGAGGCAAGTATCCTCTTGCCCGGTGCAAGGGACGCAAACTCGCAAAAATAAAAATAAACAGCAGGCGCAAAAAGCAGGATGGCTGTCGTCCACAGGATGACCTTGCTCTGCACCCTGTATTTATGGAAATGCAGCCGGTTGATCCTTATGTCATCCCATGTCAGGAACCCGATGCCGCCCACAATGATCAGTGCCATGACTGCCAGATTGATGAATGGCTGTGACGCATATCCGGTCAACGAAGAAAAAGGGGATTTCGCACCCATCAGGTCAAAGCCCGCATTGCAGAAGGCGGACACCGAATGGAATAATGCCAGCCACAGTCCTTGGAAGCCAAAATCACGGCAGAATACAGGAGCCATAACTGCCGCTCCCACAAGTTCAATCAACAGCGTGGTTTTTACAATAAAATTTGTCAGCCGGACAATGCCGCCTACTTTCGGCGCCGAAATCGCTTCCTGCATGGTACTTCTCTGCATCAGGGAAATTTTCCTTCCGGAAATCATGGCAAATGCAGCCGCAACCGTAATAACTCCCATACCCCCAATCTGAATCAGAAGCAGTATCACAAACTGACCGAATGCTGACCAATAGGATACCGTATCATGAACCACCAGCCCTGTCACACAGACAGCAGAGGCGGATGTAAACAAAGCGTCAAAAAACGGTGTCCACGTCCCTGCCCTGCTGGCTGCAGGCAGCATAAGCAAAATAGTCCCCAATAAGATTACACCTGAAAATCCAAAAATAATTACCTGAAAAGATGTCGGTTTTTTCTTTTTATGTATGAACGTAACCATACGCAGCCCACTCCTTAATACCTCTTTATAGCATCTTAATTCTAAAGCAGACTGCATTAAGAGAGAAAAAGAATATCGGGTTATGTATTAAGACCGTATAAAGATGGCTTCCATATTTCTATCGTTCGTCCAGAATGCCATCCAGCATTAAATTTACTTCCAGCACATTTACGGTTTCCTCGCCGAAAATGCCAAGGAATCTGCCCTCTGTACATTTTTTAATGACCGCCCTGACTTCATCCTCTGTCTTACCGCTTGCTTCTGCGATCCTTGCCACCTGATATTCTGCGGCAGCAGGAGAAATATGTGGATCAAGCCCGCTGCCGGAGCAAGTTACCAAATCTACCGGGACTTCTGTTTCGTCCATATCGGGATTGGCCGCCCTTAATTTTTTTACCCGCTCCGCCACCAGCATTTCGTATTCCCCACTTGCAGGAGACAGATTGGACGGAGCGGCATACATCAATAGATTTCCGTTTTCATCCTGGTATGTGGAAACGTCCACATTCATAATGCGTCCCCACATATGGGCATCATCCGTGTACTGCTGTCCAAGCAGGCCGCAGCCGTATTTCTTTCCGTCTATTTCAATAATGCTCCCGTTTGCCTTCCGGGGAAATATAAGCTGCGCCAAGCCAGTTACAACACCGGTATATAAAATTCCGCAGACAAATGAGAATATGATAAAAGCAACTACAGCTTTTGGTAATACCGATTTTAATTCCTTCATTTCAATCTTCCTCCCTATACTAAACCAGTCATAACCAACAGGACATCAATCAGCTTCACAAAAATAAAGGGAGCTGCCAGACCGCCCAGACCATAAATCAATAAGTTACGAGAGAGCAGCTTCCCCGCAGAAACCTCCCTGTATTTCACGCCCTTTAATGCCAGCGGAATCAGGGCTATGATGATCAGCGCATTATAAATGATTGCGGACAGCACCGCGCTCTGCGGAGAATGAAGCCCCATAATGTTCAGCGCGGAAAGTCCCGGATAAATCCCCATAAACAGCGCCGGAATAATGGCAAAATATTTTGCCAGATCATTTGCGATGGAAAAAGTAGTCAGACTTCCTCTGGTCATCAGAAGCTGTTTTCCAATGCGTACAATCTCAATCAGCTTCGTAGGGGAAGAATCCAGATCCACCATATTGCCTGCTTCCTTGGCCGCCTGCGTACCGCTGTTCATGGCAACCGCCACATCCGCCTGCGCCAATGCGGGCGCGTCATTTGTACCGTCTCCGGTCATTGCCACCAGATGTCCTTTTGTCTGGAAATCGCGGATCATGGAAAGTTTCCCCTCCGGCGTAGCTTCCGCAAGAAAGTCGTCAACTCCCGCTTCCGCAGCAATCGCCGCAGCCGTCACCGGATTGTCACCGGTGATCATGATCGTCTTAATTCCCATTTTTCTAAGATCGGAAAATTTTTCCTTAACCCCCTGCTTGATGATATCTTTCAGATAAATCACGCCGAGGATTTTATGATTCTTTGCTACCACTAACGGTGTGCCGCCTTTTTCGGCAATTTCCTTGACAACCCGGGCGCATTCATCCGAATAAGTTCCGCCTTCTCCGGTAACATAGGCCTGTATGGCATCCGCCGCGCCTTTCCGTATTTCGTTGCCGTCAAAATCCACGCCGCTCATTCTGGTCACTGCCGTAAAGGAAATAAACTTCATACCCTTGTCGCCAAGACTGCGTCCTCTGATGCCAAACTGTTCCTTTGCCAGAGCAACAACGCTTCTGCCCTCAGGCGTTTCATCCGCCAGAGAAGATAACTGTGCAGCGTCAGCAAGCTCCCTGATATCCGCACCGTCCACCGGTATAAACTCGGACGCCTGACGGTTTCCCAATGTAATCGTGCCCGTTTTATCCAGCATCAGAATGTCAACATCCCCGGCCGCTTCAATCGCCCTGCCGCTCATGGCAAGAACGTTTGCCTGATTCAGCCTGCTCATACCCGCAATGCCGATTGCCGAAAGCAGCGCGCCGATGGTTGTCGGAGCCAGACACACAAGCAAAGCAACCAGAGTCGTTATGGAAGTCGGATTCTCGATTCCCGCCAGTTTTGCAGAAAAGACGGAATATGTATAAAGTGACACCGTAACTAAGATGAAGATAATAGAAAGGGCTACCAGAAAAATCTGAAGCGCAATCTCGTTTGGGGTCTTTTTCCTTGCAGCGCCTTCCACCATGGCAATCATCTTGTCTAAGAAGCTTTCTCCTGCCTCGCTTGTCACCCTCACTACAATCCAGTCAGACAGAACCGTTGTGCCCCCGGTAACAGCGCTGCGGTCGCCGCCCGCTTCCCGGATGACAGGAGCCGATTCTCCGGTGATCGCGCTCTCATCCACGGAAGCGGCACCTTCTACGATTTCGCCGTCTGCCGGAATCTGCTCCCCGGCTTTTACGATTACCAGCTCCCCTTTTTTCAGCGTGGCAGATGGAACAACCGTGATGCTGTCCTTTTTGTCTGTGGACGGAATCTTATAAGCGTCCACATCCTTTCTCGATGCCCTGAGCGAATCCGCCTGCGCCTTGCCCCTGCCTTCCGCAATTGCCTCAGCAAAATTGGCGAACAGGACCGTGAACCACAAAATTACTGCAATCGCAAACGTATATCCGCCGGGAGCATCTTTCATGCCAAAGAGAGATACCGCCCAGAGTATGCTTGTCAGGATTGCCGAAACGAACACCAGAAACATAACGGGATTTTCCGCCTGTGTTTTTGGGTTTAACTTTATAAAAGAATCTTTTACCGCCCTGCCGAACATTTTCTTATCGGCAAAAGCATTATTTTGTTTTGTACTCATATAGAATAAACGCCTCCTTTATGCGATACTGCCAAAATACTCAGCAAGCGGTCCCAACGCCAGCGCCGGGAAAAAGCTGAGTGCGCCAATCAGCAGGACAATGAAAATCAGCAGGAATACAAACATGGCATTTGTCGTGGACAAGGTACCCACAGTTGCCGCAATCTTCTTTTTCTGCGCCAGGCTTCCGGCAACCGCCAGTGTCCCGACCATAGGCAGAAAACGGGCAAACAGCATGGAAAGCCCAAGACTGATATTCAGGAACACTGTATCTGCACTGAATCCTGCGAAAGCGGAACCGTTGTTGCCGCCCGCAGAACTGTACGCATACAGCATTTCCGAAAAGCCGTGGGCACCGTCGTTATGCAGGCTGCCCAAAACAGATGGAACAACCGCTGCCATACCGCTGCCAGCCAAAATGGCGATCGGCGTTGCAAGACATACGAGCACAGCCCACTTCATTTCATACGGCTCTATCTTCTTGCCTAAAAACTCCGGCGTCCGGCCGACCATCAGACCTGCAATAAATACAGTGAGAATTGCAAATGCCAGCATACCGTAAAGGCCGCATCCCACGCCGCCGAAAACCACCTCGCCAAGCTGTATCAGAAGCATCATTGCCATTCCTCCAAGAGGCGTATAGCTGTCATGCATGGAATTGACAGAGCCGTTAGATGCCGCTGTGGTAAACGCTGCCCATGTGGAGGACGCCGCGATGCCAAACCGGGTTTCTTTCCCTTCCATGTTGCCCCCGGCCTGATCAAGCGCGGAAATATTTACCTCACCATTCTGCGCAAGCTGCGGCGCAGCCATCTGTTCATTGACTGCAATGGTTCCCAGCGCAATCACAAGGCAGATAAACATTGCCATAAAAATTGCGATTCCCTGTTTCTTATTCTTCACAGACGCTCCAAAAGTAAAGCACAGGGCGGTGGGAATCAATAAAATGGACAGCATTTCAATCAGGTTTGTAAACGCATTGGGATTTTCCAACGGATGCGCCGAATTTACGCCCATAAATCCGCCCCCGTTCGTACCGGTCTGCTTGACGGCAATCTGGCTTGCGGCGGGTCCCATTGGCACAAACTGCTCCGTTATGATTTCCGCATCCGGCACAAGCACGCCTCCTATGGTAACCGTTCCTGCTTTCTCATCAATCACCGCATCCTCTAAGATTTCCCCTTCTGCGCTGACTGCCACAGGCTCCAGGAGCGGTACTGTTTTGGCCCCTTTCAGGTTTTGGATAACGCCGCCCCCCACAAGGAGCAGGGAAATTACAAGATTCAGCGGAAGTAAAATATGAATGACAATACGTGTCATATCCACCCAAAAACTTCCAAGCCCCTGCTCTTTTATTTTTACAAAACCGCGAATCAGTGCAGACAAAACGGCAATTCCTGTAGCCGCCGAAACAAAATTCTGCACGGTAAGCCCTAATGCCTGCGTAAGGTAACTTAATGTACTCTCGCCGGAGTATGCCTGCCAGTTGGTATTTGTCACAAAGCTGGCAGCCGTGTTAAATGCAAGATCCCATTTCACACCGGGCAACTTCTGCGGATTTCCTGGAAGCGCCCCCTGCAGAAGCTGGAGCAGGAACAAGAAAAACAGCCCGATACCGGAAAAAATCAATACGCTTACCGTATATTTTTTCCATGTCATCTGTTCCTCCTTATCCACCTTCATCATCTTATAAACAAGATTTTCACAAGGTGTCAGGATTTTTGATAAAAATGTTTTTTCGCCGTTCATAACCTTTTTTATGTATGCGCCAAGCGGCACCGCCAGTAAAACCAGAATCGCAGGGTATAGAATATACTGTATCACTGCCATCATGCCTGTTCATCTCCTTTCATCAGAATGTAGACATACCACAGCAGCATTGCCGCTGCGCATATGCCAAGAATCGTAACCATAAACTCCATAATGTTTTCCTCCTTTTCCGTAAACAGGATACTCTCTTTTCTCTAAAAACAGTGTTAGGCATTGAACGGCAGTCTTAAAATCACATAAAGACTAAAGCCATCCGAAAAGCCATGCCATCGGGAATGTAATCAGGACAGTACAAATGCATACGCAGCCCAACACAAAAACCGGCATTCCAACAAATATAGAAAGGAAGCCAAGAAACGGATGTTTCCAAAGAAACCTTTCCGCTTTTATATCAAATTCATATTCAAACTTTTGAATTGATTTTAAGATACGCATAACCTTCACTTCCTTTTCCTCTTTGTGTTATTAAGCATACAACACAAAAAATTAAAAGGGTGAAAGAGTATGCGAAATGAAATTAAGATGTTATAAAATTGACTGATATGACCAGCCGCTATTTGAAATGATATGATCGTGAAAAATGCTTTTTTCAGATAAATCTGTTTTCATCTGTTTTCACCAGAATTTTTTCTTTTTCATAATCCATATACTGAGGCATACAATTAAAATGCCAGCGCCAATTACTGCCTCATACCCGTATTCCCACGACAGCTCCTTCATTCCCGTAAAATTCATTCCATACCATCCTGTCAAAAGGGACAGCGGCAAAAAAACAGTCGTTACAATCGTAAGTATTTTCATGATTTCATTCTGCCTGATGTCAATCTCCGCCTGAAACAACTCCCGTACCTGAATGCAATGTTCCCGCAAAAGCTGCGACTCATTTAGCAGGCGTCCAATTTTTTTCTCATACATATGAAAAAGCGTTTCCTCTTCACTGCCAAACAAGCCTGTTTCATTTCCTTCCAGTTCACAGACCATATCATCCAACTGGATATAATATTTCATCCATCCAATGATTTCTTTATAGAAGGACATGAGCCTTGCGTTAAAATCGTCCAATACGCCTTTCAGAGCCATATCTTCCATCTGTATCATCTGATCCTCTAATGTTTCCAGATGATGAAGGTCTTTGCCAACTAACTGTTCCAGGACTTCATAGAAAATACGCCCTATGCTTTTGTCCACTCTGCATTTATCATGTATCAGGCGTCTGACTAAAGAATGAACTGCACCGGAATCATCACAGATTGCCAGCCTGTTCTCCTTAACCAGATAGCTGAATGAGATTCTCTTTCCCTGCTGTGTAAACCGCGGCGTAACAACAGTCCCACAAAGGCAATCCCTTCGGATCTCTGCCTTGCAGACATGGGCATCCCTTACAGCAGGCATATGCCGGAAACTATCTTCCAATTCAGGAATAGAAAGTTTCTTGTCTATCTCCCCGGAAGAGAAAAGCAGGAATATAATATCTTTTCTCTCCGGATCACTTTTCAATTCTGTCAACATCTGACCAACCAAATACTTTTCCATTCCAGCCTCCTTAAAATTCATGAATTGAAAAGCAGGGGACTTGTCCTGCCCCCTGCCCGTTACCCGTTTTATCCTGTTACTCAATGGCAATAAGTCTCTTTTCTTCAATCTGCGGCTGATTCTCTTCCGGCTTTGGCACATTCAGCTTCAGCACGCCGCCTTCATATTTTGCATGGATATCTTCCTCCTTAATATCCTCACCGATATAGAAAGACCTGCTCATGCTGCCTGCATAACGCTCCCGGCGGACGAACTTTCCGGTTTTCTTTTCTTTCTCATCTTTGTCAAGCCCCTTAGCTGCGGTGATTACCAGATATCCGTCCTTAAGTTCCAGAGAAAGTTCGTCTTTCTTGAAACCTGGCAGATCAATATCTACCTCATAATGGTCATCGTGCTCCTGCACGTCTGTTTTCATCATGTTCGCCGCATGACGTCCATACAGTTTTTTCTGCGCTTTCTGCATTGCCTTGTCATCAAATACAGGGAAATCAAAAAGGTCATCAAAGAAATCATCAAACAAGTTCTCTCCAAAAATACTAGGTGTCATCATAAGTCATCTCTCCTTTTTATTAGACTAAAAACAATTGTTAATTAGGACTTTGAACATCAGAAAGAAAACATCATGCTTAAAATCCGTTTTCGTTCTATTTGTTCTGCATGTGTTATAGCACTATTATTAGCACTCGTCAATAGTGAGTGCTAATAATTTTGTGAATTTTTTGTGTTCATTTTAAATATGCTACCTAAACATACCTTATAAATTCCAGAGCAAATATTTTCATCTTATCCAATGTAAAAATACCCTGAAAAACAGACAAAATAAATTCCAAAGCTATATAATACCAACTGTTACTGTTTTATCAGCTTTACGGTTTTTCTATGTCTATATCTGCACATTCTTTGCTACCTTGCCCCTTTATCTTTTTGCTTTACCTGATGCACCCTGTTTGTTTCCCTTATCTTTACGATCTGCTCTTTCTGCCTAAGCCTGTCTCTGATGCTCACGGAATCTGTCGTTTTGTCTCCACAGTTTTTCTCCCACTCTGCACGAGCCACCTGATAATCAAGATACTCTTTCTTTGCCGCATTAAATTCCTTATTAAATGCCTGAACAGAATCAAATTTATATTCCCTCACAATAGAGGAAAGATGCTTTTTCATATTAGAGATCTGCTTTTCAACTCTGTCAATCTCCTGCTGTAACTCCTTACGCCTGCCGCCTTTGAAAATGCCCGTACATTCGGACAATTCCTTTTTCAGTTCATCCCACTTTTGTTCCCGTCCAAAAATTACCCTGTTCTGGTCTTTCAGTTTGTCCTCAATCTCTTTCAGGCGGAGATATTTACTCGCAAGTACGGAAGGTTTTGGCTGTGGCGGTCTTTCTGTTTCCAACTGCTTTGTTTCCGCAGGAACAAATTTTTGCGCTGATTTTATCTGTGCGACAATAGATTTTTTGACTGCGGCAGTGTTTTTCTGTTGTGGCAGTTCTTCTTTATTCTGCGTATCTATTTTACGCTGCGTAATAGCAGAAAACGGTATCTTCTCCCTTTCCGGCTGGACTACCAGCTCATCTTTTGCATGGACAGAATTTTCTGTTTCTTTCGGTGCTTCTTTTATAATATCAGCAGCTTTGCCGATAACTTTTCCCGCTGTATCCATTACCTTCTGCATAACTTTTGCAATCAGAGACTCTAATAATAAAATCGCCACCCTTACAATATCCCCGAACAGTTCCGGCTTGCTGCCGTTCTGCTCCACGGATTCTCTTATTTTCTCCGTAATCTCTGTCTTTTTAATCTCTACAACCTCCGTTTCGGATATCCCGCTGACAATAGCACGGTCTACGGCGTTATTCCATTCCATGCGTATCTCATTATCTGCCTTTATCTCCTCAGCTTTGGGGTTATTTTTGCCGACTTTCTTTGTGGCAAGGTACGGACCGTTCTTATCAAATATGCTGAGCCTGTCCTTATCGTCAATCACCATCTGGTTAATCAGATCTGTGTAAAATACCTTCGCCTCGTCAAGAAAAGACTCCTGCTTAAAGCGCCCGTCTTTTATGGTAAAAATCTTACGCTCATACACTTCGCCTTTTTTGATGACTTTACACCCTTTACGTATATTTCCGTCCCCGTCAAGTATCTCTTTCTTTGTCCGCACATGATGTCCCTGCTCGTCATAAAACATATTCCGGGTGGCAGTCTTTTCTTCCGGCTGGTCTAACCGCTTCCTCTCCGCAAATATCA
>CAMNSD010000047.1 GCA_946554445.1 uncultured Lachnospiraceae bacterium
GTATAAAATTTTCAAAGTTCACAAATTTCTGCTTGACTTTTTATTTGCAGACTTAATTAGATAGATTCAGCAAAACAGGTTATACTCTCCAAATTAACGCACCGTAAATTTATGCGCAATCAAAAACCTCTTATCCTGCAGTTCTTCTATCTCCATCTCCATTTCACAAGACGATGCCCCCAGTTCTATCATGGCATTTTCCATATATGCCTGCCTGTAATTATCTAACTGATATTCCTGATACCACTGTGCCAGCAGTCCTTCACTTTCTATCACATTATAAAAAGTATAGTTTCCCCTGCCGTTTTGCAGCATCTGTTCGTAACAATCCTTATAATATCCCTCCATATCCGTAATGACCTGCTCATCTGTCAATCCCAAATCTGCAAGGCTTCTAAGACCGTTATCCTCCGCTTCCCGCTCCAAATTCCGGTATGCCTGTCCATTGCAGGGAGGCAGGTATACGGAAAGTTCCTGCCGGATATGGTTCCCGGCATAATCCTCGTCCGTTTTATTAAAAAAATCGTAAGTACCGTCACCTGTATCGTCCCATGTAGTATCCACATTATAAAATTCACCATCCAGCATGACGATATTCCATGCATGGCTTTCCCCTGCAAATCCCGTACAGTAATAACACGGGATGCCAAGCTGCTGCAAAATGTATTGAAAGACCCTCGCATATCCTGCGCATACTGTCTGCCCGTTTACCAATGCACTGTACGCGCTCTGGTTCATTTCAGCGCCCATATGATAAGCTATCCTGCTGATCAGCTCATCATGGACATACTTTTCTTTCTCGTAATCACTGGACAGCCCCTGTGCCTGTGAAATAATGGTTTCCGCATTACTTTCATAAGCACCTTGTGCATTTTCCAAGTCCTGTGCAGTGCGGTTAAATCTCAGGTCAATCTCCACACATCGTCCGTCCCTCCTGTATTTGCAGGCATATGCCGTATCCATCCAAAAAAGCTCCGGATGGTCGTTATAAACTGCCGAGAAGATATTTCTAAGCTGGCCTGCCGTCATCTCCTCAACAGGAAGGAACTGGGAATAAACATCATTTGCATTTGCATAAATCTGACGATACATATGCTGTCCTTTATCATCCAGCATAGCATAATAGGGATAATACAAGGCATCAAACTCAAGCCCGTCCCCCGTGTTTCCAACATCAAGCCGGCTTTGGAGAACGGCTGCAGTCTCATCATCTACCTGCTCCCGTTCCTCCTGAACCTCCTGATAACCATTCCTGCCTGATACGTTTTCAGGAATGACAATGTTATCCCTGTCAGGCAGAATATAACCGGAAGTAACAGTCTCAGCAATGCTGTTACTGTTGGAAGTATCCATTATATCCGGTTCATCTGCTTCCCATATATGTTCCTGATCTGCCCTTTCAGGAACATAAAACGGCGTTTCCGATTCCTGAATAGTATCTTTTACCACGTCCTGTCCTTGTCCAGTATCCAAATTATCTTCAGCTGCTTCCGCTAATTCCTGCATTTCCGGATATAGCAGTGCTGCAACTTTTTTTGTAATATCCGGATTAAATGAGCAGACAAGGACAAATGCACAGCCAAGTGCAAGCAAAACCAGGATAATATACATCAGTTTTTTTATAAATTTCATCCATTGTCCTCCGTCATATAAATGCAGGATTTAGTCGCCTCAACATCCAAAAATCCTCTGTGCCCTCCGCATGTTCTCCGATACATCAATACCAAAGGGACACCTTCTCGTGCAGGAGCCGCAGTGAACGCAGTCCTCTCCTGTCACCAATAGCGCTGCATACCGTTCCCTCAATTCATCCGTCATCTCTTTTTCCGCCATGTCAGCCAGTTTCGTCACTTCAGCAATGTCAATCTTTTTAGGGCATGGCTGACAATGATTACAGTACATGCACTGGTTTGCGAACTGCCCCACCAGACTTTCCTGAATTTCGCTGAAATCCTTTTCCTCCCCGCTCGCTGTCAGATATGCCAATGACTGATTCAACTCATCTACGTTTGCAAATCCCGGAACGGGACAAGCCACCTGCGGGAACGAAAGGACATAGCTGATACACTGGACAGGCGTAAGGCTTAATAAGCCTTTCATTCTCCCTTCTTCATGGTTTTTAAGAATATTACCCGCTGCAAATGGTTTCATGTCCACAATCGGTACGCCCTGCTTCCCACAAAGTTCATAAAGTTCCTGCTTTGATGGATATGCCGCCTTTTCCTCCTCTGTCATGGATTTTACCTCCCGGCCCTTCATCCTTGCATCCGCCGTATCCTGCGGAAGAAGATTAAACAGTGGATTGACCGGAAACATCAGCACATCAATCTTTCCGCTCTTTACCGCATTCAGTGCAATCTTCGTGTTATGGCTGCTAAGACCGATAAATCCCACGCGCCCGGTATCTTTTAACTCTTTGGCATAGGCATACATCCAGCCATTTAGTATTTCATTCAGATCTGCTTCATCATCACAGTTATGCAGAAACAGAACGTCTATGTAGTCTGTATCCAGCTTTTCATAAAACTGCCGTAGAAAATCTTTGCAAAGCGCTTCATCCCTTGTTTTTACATACTGTCCGTCTTTATCGGCACATCCCAGATGCCCGGCCAGGCATATCTTATCCCGGACTCCCTTCAATGCCTTTCCGTAATATTCCCTCGTTTTGGGTGTCCCTACAAACAAATCGAAGTAATTGATTCCTGCATCCACGGCAGCACGCACCAGATCAAAAATCTGTTTCTCATCTGCTGTCCACACATATTCGCAGCCCATGCCGATAGCGCTTACCCTTAGCCCTGTCTTTCCAAAATCCCTGTAAATCACTTACTGCTCCTCCTTCCATCAGTCGATGACATTGATTTTCATATTTCTATATTCACTATTTAAGGAAAAACTGTCCCTTATACCCTCTGTCAGATATATATCTCCATCTTCCATAATCAGGATCATTTCAAAATTCCGGCGCTGTCTCCAGTAATCCTGTGCATTTTCCAATCCCATGACAAAAAGCGCAGTAGAAAGCGCATCACACAATTTCCCTTCACTGGCGATGACTGATACCGAAGCAATACCGTTTTCCGCCGGATGCCCTGTTGCCGGATCAATAATATGCCCATACACTTCTCCATCCTCTCCAATGAAAAAACGCTCATAATTTCCGGAAGTAACCACCGCCACGTCTGAAACCTGAATGATTCCAAGTACGCCACCCGAAAAGGGATCTTTCAATCCGACACGCCAGTCACTCCCATCCGGCTTCGTCCCCTGCATATCCTTTCCCCACGGCACCCAGATCAATCATACCACCGGGTTCCATTTGAATTTGGTCATTATTCAATTCAACTTTATCGTAACCGACTTTTTCTAAAAGTTCCGCCAGTTCTGTCTCTGCCGGGACACGGTTCTCTCCTGTTGTAAATCCCCATGCAGTCAGAACCGGGTAAATCGTTGGTTCCAAAGCTCCGTTTGTTTCCTCTGCCAAATCTAACGCATAAGAAAGCAGTTCCGCAGTCTTCCAGTCCACCGTTACAGTCTGCCCGCTGCTGTGATTGACCGCATAGACATCACTGTTTTTATCTGTAACAGACCATAATTCCTCCAGCTCCCTTATTTTGTCTTCCGCTGCAAGGACAGCCGGCTCTGCATCCGTCCCGTATGCCGTAAAAGTCATGTATGTATCCATTGCAAAAAAAGACTCCGAATGCTCCGCCATATCCTGATTTTGTTTCCATGAACATCCGCCGATACCCAAAATCAACATACACAGCATGCAAAAAATGCCGGATTTCCTTATTCTCATATCTCTTCACTCCCCAGAAGAATGCCTGCTTTTGGCATTCTTTAATGTGAAGTCTGAAAACACTTAGCGAGGTTTTTTCGAGCTTAGTGTTTTCCTTCACATTGCCCTTTGCCAATCATTCTTAGGCCCACACAGACATAATTCCCAATCCATATAAACAGTCCCATAACCGCAATATAATCCAGGTAGAAAAATACCAGTGGTTCCTCATAATCGAAAAAGACAAAATGGCTCCTGAGCAGCATATAAATTCCGATGTCTCTCCTTATAAAAGCGTATACGCCATATCCTGCAATCACCAGTGCCAGAATGCGCAGCACCCACTTCCGTACTGCAGACGGTTTCGGGAAAAACTTCTTTGCCATTCCCATCATCATGCTCCAATGAAACCCAAGATGAACGGACATCAATACAAATCCCCAATAAGCGGAAAGCATATGCAGATTCCTCGCAAAAGAACGCCCACCTTTTATGGGAAGAAAAGACAGCGCATGACGGGACAGGATAATTCCGCTTACCATTAAGCCGGCCATTGCGCAAAGTATCAATAATACAAGTCCTGTCTGCATGATGCGCACAGGATTGTATCTCCCTCTTAGAAGGTTTCTGATCCAGCTGCCGTTTAAGATATGGTGGATGACAAAAAGGACAAACATTCCAATGCCGATCCATTCATGGGCTGCCTGTCCGACCAGCTCATATGCCATGAGTAACAGCAGCGCCGCCGTCATTCCAATATCAACTGCCAGTTTTAAAATCATCTTCGGTTTCATTCCGGTTCCCTCGCATTTCTAACGGATAAAATTTGTAAATACAGGCGTTTCCTGTTCCGGCAGTTCTACACCAACCTTGCGCGCCACCTCTTTACAGCGCAGCATATACGCCATATTCCTGCCCAGAACCCGCATGGTATACAGTCCCTCCGCATCCTGTCTTGCCTGCTCTGCATTTGCACCGTGGATCATGTTCCAGTAGCGGGAGGATACCACAGGCATTTCCTGAATGGTAAAATATTTATTTAGTTGGTCAAATGTCACCGTTGTACCGGCCCTGCGTGCGGAAACGACTGCCGCTGCAGGTTTCATGTAAAACGCCTTATTTCCGTTTCCCCGCATTTCAGACAGGCAATACATCCCCCTATGGGTTTATTGCCAATCCAGAAAATTTCTGTCTCAATACCCTCTTTATTCAAGGTATCTGCCACCTCGCAAAGCGCCGTATAAGTACATCCTTCCTTATGGGGACTGCCATTTGCTAAAAGTACCTTCATTGCTTCTCCTCCTATCATTTTTATATCTTTCTGTTTTGGGGCTGATAATTCAAGCGTAGCCCCCCCCCCCGCCCCCTATCTGCTCTATTTCCCTTAATAGGAACTCTACCGGTTCGCCTTCCGTAAAGGGCTGAATCTGTGTAAATAAAGATGCCGTACCGCAGCCGCCATCCGTTACCGGCGCCAAAAACAGGCTGAGTTCATCCACCATGCCTGCCTGTAGGAAACTCCAGTTTACGATACCGCCCCCGCAGATCAGCAGTTTTTCGATGTAAAAAAATTGATACAGCTTTTTCATTACCGCCTCACAGTCCAGTTCCTTTTCACCTGCAATAATATAGGAAACTCCTGTTTTCCGCAGACAGGCTTTATAAGCCGTCCACATCCGCTGAAACAAAATACAGGTCTGCCCTGTCATCCGCCACAAAATCCCCTTCCGGCACTTCCTCCGCTTCTTCCAATACAGGCTTTCGGAAACCGATAAATTCCTTTGTTGTAGTGGTTCCATACAGTAACGCTCTCGCATTCATCTCTGTCCGGTATCTCCCATACTCTGCACCAAGGGCTCCTGCTGCTTCCGTTCCCATAAACGGTCCTGTTATCTTTCCGTCTAAGGAACTTAAAATATGGCAGATCACATACGGTCTTTCCATGTCATCATTTCTCCCTTCTCTGTCTGCAGTCCCATACTTCAAAAATCGGACTGACAGCTGAATTTCTCCCACTTCGCATATTCTTCTATCCTGCCCTGCATGACATGACCGGCAAAAGTAACCGCATCTGTTCCAAGCAATAATCTGAACGGTGCATCCTTCGTCTCAGCCGCCATGATCATCAGTTCCGCAGCCTTATCCGGATCACCGGGCTGTGTTCCATGGGAAGTATCCTTCCCAATCCTTCTTGCACCGGCAGTCTGTTCGTAATCTTTAATCACTTTTTCTGACTGCGTCAGGGATCGTCCGGCAAAATCTGTCCGGAAAGCTCCCGGTTCTACCACAATCACTTTTATCCCCAAAGGTTCAACCTCCGCACGAAGCCCGCCGGACAATCCCTCCAACGCACATTTAGATGCCGCATAATACCCGGAACCCGGTGCCGTCTGTAAGGCTGCAATAGACGATACATTCAGAATCACTCCGCTTCGTTTCTCCCTCATATCAGGCAGCACCGCCTTTATCAAAGCAACCGGTCCCCAGAAATTTGTATCAAACAGTTTTTGAGTATCCGCCACACTGCCTTCTTCTACTGCGGCGCGGTATCCATATCCGGCATTATTCACCAGCACATCAATACTGCCAAACTTCTCTTTTGCTTTTTTAACAGTATCTGTTACCGCTTTTTCGTCGGTTACATCAAGCGCCAGAACCAATGCTGTTTCCGGGAACTCCTCCGCAAACTCGCTTAATGTCTCTACCTTTCGCGCTGTAACCACCGCACGGTCTCCCTTTTTTAATACAGCTTTCGCAAGACTTTTTCCAAGTCCTGCAGAACAGCCTGTGATCAGCCATGTTTTCACAGACTTCTCCTCCTATACTGAATCCTGCTTTGTCAGTTTCCGCCATGTTACCGCATACATTCCCAATGTCGCCGGAAGCATGATCAGTTCTATTACTAACTGTGTCCAGATCATCCCGTAAAGTCCGAACATCCAATTCATCATAACAAGCATGGGGATATTCAAAAACCCCTGCCTGCATATCGTAAGCACCGTTGACTGCGTCCCCTTTCCCATAGCCTGCAATGTATAGATAATCAGTGCATTTACAGACTGAACCGGCACCGCAAGGCAGGCGATCCGCAAGAATGTCGTTCCCAGTTCCCCTGTCTGACCGTCACGGATAAAGGATTGAAAAAGCCAGGGCGCGAATGCCAGAAAACTGCCCATAAAACACAGTGCAACAGCGGACGCTGCCTTCCATGAAAATACGGAAACATCCTTCATACGCTTATAATTTTTCGCGGCATAATTATAACCTACAAGCGGCATCACCCCCTGGCACAATCCCATACTGATGCCAAGCGGAAACATATCTATCTTTTTCACGATTCCATATGCCGCAACCGCAATGTCCCCATATCCGGAAGATAATTTCACAATCGTCATATTAGACAGATTGGCCAGTCCCTGCGTAAGCGCCGAAGCAATTCCCACGGAAAACACCTGCCCCGCAAACCGCATACTGAAATGATGCGGCGACAGAGATACTACTGTCCTCTCTTTCATCCTACAATAACAAGCCAAAAAGAACAGCATAGATATCAGATTGGAAAGCGCCGTTGCCACTGCTGCTCCCATAAATCCCATATGCAGACCGTAAATGAACAGTGGGTCCAGAAATATATTCAGGATGCCGCCGGTCATCATCCCTGCACTTGCAAGTTTTGCATGCCCTTCACTTCGCAGGAAATGCGCTAAAATCATGCTCAGTACGGTGGGCGCTCCGCCCAGCACCACTACCCAGATTAAATAGGTTTCCGCATAGCCTATATTTTCCTCACTGCCACCCAGCAACCGAAGAAGGTGTGTACGGAATAAAAGAGAAAATGCTGCAAACACCAGTGTAACGCAAATCCCGCTATAAAAGCAGAAAGAAGATACATGTTTTATCTCTTTTTCCCTTTTCGCACCAAGCATACGCGATGCCAGGCTACTGCCGCCTATGCCAAATAAATTACCCAATGCGGTCAGCAGCGCAAACCACGGATATACCAAAGTAGCCGCCGCCACCATATAGGGATCTCCCATCTGTCCGATGAAAAAGGTATCCGCCAGATTATAGATAATACTAACAATCTGACTAATGATCGTGGGGACCGCTAACGCCGCAACCGCCCTGCGGACAGGAATCGTTTCAAACAATTCCTTCTCAGATGTTTCTTCCAAGTTTCTCCGCCTCGTTTCTGTTCGTCGCCATTCCTTCGTACGTAAATCCATAGAGCTTTGCAAAACGGTTCATGGTATACTCACCCGCCTCCAGCATCCATTTCTCCGGGGAAGCGCCCTGAAACAGAAAATATAATTTTCTCCCCGAAAACACACCGTTTTCCACCAGCCCATAAAAACGATCCAGCACATTGCGCACGGAACCGCAGATATTGTGCCAGTACAGCGGCGAACCGACCACGACCACTTCCGCTTCTTTCATCTTTGCGATAACCTCCACAAGCTGGTCGTCCTCAAACGTCTGCCCATAGCTTCCAATCCGGTAATCTGTCAGGTTTAAGGTTTCATACTCTTTCCCTGCCAAAAGCGCTTCCGCCAGTGCAGCCGTGTTTCCTTTCCTATTCGAGCTTCCGTTAATAAATAAAATTTTCATCCTGTCTTCCTCCATTTTCTTTGTATATGATTTGAATTACTGTAACCTGCAATAGACGGGCGCCTACTTTTCCTCTGCCCACAGCCAGATCAAACCGTTATAAATATACTGCAGGGCGGCATTCCCATCATGCACATTTCCCTCCTGCACCCGGTATGCCAGATTACCCGCTCTTTCATTATCCGCATCAATAAAAATACCGCCAGGCGCATTTATCATTGCCTGAATCTGATTGGTAAATGCCGCATAAGCAAAGTCCTCCGTGCCGGACATGGCATAAATAAAGAAATCCTCAGAGCCATATCCCGCTTCCGTCACCAGCCGCTCCATATACGCCCCGTCAGAAGTCAGATTGCCGCTGGATGGCAGAAAATACCGAAAATAGTCCATGCAATACTGAAACGCATGCCATGTGGTGACCGAACCCATGGAAAATCCGGCAAAAGCACGGTGGCTGCGGCTTTCCGTCAGTTCCTGCCAAGAAGTCCCCTCTGCGTAGGTACGATACTTTCCCTCCACAGCCGGAATCAGGTCATTCATCAGTTCGTTGTGATAATTGTCCGTCAGCCGCAGCGCCAGACCATAATCCGCACTGTCCTCCGGACTCGTATTATTATAGGTCGGGCATACCACGATTACCGGCATCATTCTCCCGTCCTGTATGGCATGGTCGAGTACATTTTTCAATTCATGCGGGTTTTCCGGCGTGCCAAGATATGTCTCCTCATTGCTCCATCCTCCGTGCATCAGGTAAAGCACATTGTATTGCTGTTCTCCCGAATAGCCATATGGCAGATATACATATGCCGTTTTTGTGAGCTGAGTGGTCTGAGCTTCATAACTCATGGATTCCCATGTCTGGTATTCTAATCGCTCCACTGTCCCCTGCTCTGATGCCGCTCCAAAATATTCCTCTGGTATCTGCTCCAGTTCTTCCGGTATTTGCCCGGAACCCGTCTGTTTATTCATAGGGACCACGTCCTCCTCTGATCCTGTAGTTTCTTCCTTTACAGTATCCGCATTTTCTGTCTCTGCCGAAATAACTGTGCTGTCTCTGTATTCTGTTTCTGTCTGCCTCCCGGAGCATGCCGTACACAATACAGCCAATGTCAGTGCCAGTATCCGGCTCATCCTGCGTTTCATGCGAATTACCCTCCCTGCTAATATCCTAATCCTCCGAGCCAGTCCGCCACATCATCGGCAGCTCCTGCCACATCTCTTTCGCTGACGGTAAAACCGTCTGTGATCACTTCCGCATCCGGCTCCAGATCCTGAATGGTTTCAATGGTCCCCGAAAAGCGGCTTCCGTTATGCACATTAAAAGGAATGATCGTTTTCCCCGAAAAATCATATTCATCAAAAAAACTGTATAGAGCCTGCGACATATCATACCACCATGTAGGATATCCGATAAAAATAACATCATAATCGTCCGGATTTTCTATATGGCTTGTCAGCTCCGGCCGCGCGTCTTCCTCCTGTTCTTCCGCAGCATAATCTATTAACGCACCGCCGTCTCCGGGATAATCCACGGATGTCTGTATGGAAAAAAGCGTCCCGCCAGTCTGAGCCTGAATCATATCTGCCACTGCCCGAAGACGGCCTTTTGCCTCCCCATCCACTGTCGTCACGCTTGCGGAGGAAACTACGTCCACATCACTGTTCTCACCTGCGGAGAAATAGGCGATCAGGATTTTACTGCCATCTGTATCTGCTGTTTCCATCTGTGCTCTGTCTTCAACGGACATATTATCTTCCTGATTTCCTACACCGTTTTGTTCTGCTTCATCAGATACTGGAGGCTCGCTTCTGTTTCCTGCAGGCGGCTCTGTGCTTCCACATCCTACTGTATGCACCGCAAGAACCACACCCATCAAATATACTCCCCATTTTTTTCTGTTCTTCATTGTCAACACTCCTTAATGATCACTCCTTCGGAATATCCGAACTTCATTTTGCATCACTTTCTTTTATTATAGAAAAATCGAGGCCTCATAAGAAGTCTCGATTTGTTTATCAGTTTATACCTTAAACTTATAACTGATTTATAATGTTCCTGTCAGTTTTTCACAGCTTCTCTCATCTGCTTTCGCCAGATATTCCTAACTGACTCTTTCTGCCGAACGTTACCAGTAGAGCCTGATCTCCTTGGAATCAGCCTTCCGTTCCATATACTTCCTGAATCATTGGAAATGTACTCCACGCTTTCGGCCAGCCACAGTAAAATGCAAGCTGTGTCACGATTTCCACCGCTTCTTCCTTTGTAATTCCATGTTCCTTTCCAAGTACCAGATGGGATTTTAACTGCGGGTATAATCCTGCTGAAAAGAGCGCCGCAATGGTAATCATGCTCCGATCCCTCGCGGAAAGCTGTTCCTCCCTTGACCATACCTCTCCAAACAAAACATCATCATTTAACTCTGCAAATTTGGGTGCCAGTTTTCCCAGTCTGTCTCTCCCTGCCGTCTGTTTTTTTGCCATAAATTCCTACCACCTTTCCCTTTTTAATATTTCTTCCTGTTCTCCTGTTTCAGTTAGCAGGGCATTATGGCAATGCCCTGCGTTCACACCTGCATTTTCTTAAAACGTCCTTTGGCTCAGTGAATGTTCCTTCCACAGAGCATTTTGACAAACGCAGGATCATCGTGGTTGACAATCTCGCTGTGTCCCAGGTCCCTTGCCGCAATCTTCGCCATCTCGTCATCCGTAAGCGTAAAATCCCAGATGTCGATATTCTGCTCCATTCTTTCCACATGCACTGATTTGGGAATAATGGACACGCCGCGCTGTACATTCCATCTCAAAACGACCTGCGCCGCACTCTTGCCGTATTTTCTCCCAATCTCCACAAGTTCCGGATCGGTAAAAATGCCATGCTTGCCTTCCGCCAGCGGTCCCCATGCCTGGGGCGCCACGCCATATGCTTTCATATTTTCAAGGGCTTTTGCCTGCACAAAGAACGGATGCAGCTCTACCTGATTGACGGCAGGAATCATATCTACGTTTTCACAAAGGTTGGCAAGGATTGCCGGATAAAAGTTTGCCACGCCCACAGCCTTTGCAAGCCCTTCCTTATGGGCCTTCTCAATCCCGCGATATGCCGCAAAATAATCTCCCATAGGCTGATGAAGCAGGATGAGATCAACATAGGACATGTCCAGCTTTGACAGGGATGCTTTGACAGCCTCATATACGGTTTCCTCGCTTTTTGCATCCTGCACCCATACCTTTGTGGTGATGAAAAGTTCTTCCCTTGTGGCCAGTCCGTCCGCAACCGCCCTCTTTACGCCTTTGCCAACCGCTTCCTCATTCATGTAGGACGCTGCCGTATCGAGCAGCCTGTAGCCGGTCTTGACCGCGTCATAAACAACCTGTTCGCACTGCGCCGCATCCGGAATCTGGAATACGCCAAATCCCTCAAGCGGCATCTTTGCTCCTGTGTTCAGTGTTAAAAATTCCATGATATTTCCCTCCTGTCATATGATTCTTGTTAAGAGATTTCCTTATGTTCTGTATGCGGAAAATACAGAATCAGTTTACCAGTGCGGTAAAGGTAAACTGGATCAGTTTCCATTCCCCGTTCCGGTTTTGGTAAACCTCTGTGGTCATAAAGTGGTGAGTGGTCTCTTTGCCGCCCAAAAGCAGGCTGTAATCCACATCTGTCATGCAGACAGAAACTTCCCCCCATTCCCTGACTTCCTGTCCGTGAATGTCAATTTGGGTGGGCTGGAAAAGCTTTTTATCAAAAGCCTCCATTTCCTCATCCAGACCGCAGCTCATGCCGATGTGGACAAACCAGCATCCCGGATCACAGACCTCGCGCATTCCTTTGGAATCCGCCTTCTCAAGCGACTGCCAGAATTTTTGTGATTGCTCGATAACTTTGTCTTTCATGCTTCTCCTCCTATTGCTATGATGCTAATCATTACTTTTTTTATTGTACCATATTGTCTTCCCAGAATTCCACTGCATTGTCAAACCATCCTTCCGCCACGGTGCCTTCCCCCAGTCCGAATCCATGCGGCAGTCCCTCAAAAATCTCTATTCGGGCGCTTGTTCCCTGCGCCTGAATCTGCCGGATACGGTCTTCCATTGTTCCATAATAGGCAATTCCATCACTTGTCCCGACACACGCATAAGTAGGCGGTTCTGTGCCTGTAATCTCAGATAATCCCGTATACTGCATGATAACCGCGCCCGGTTTCGGATAGTCCGCCTCGCCAAAAGCGGCGGTTCCATAGCTTCCAAGCCATGCCGCCATACGTGCGCCCGCAGAGCCGCCCCAAAGGGAATAATCGGACACGTCCACTCCCAATTCTTCCGCATTTTCATGGATAAAAACGATTGCCCTCGCCAGATCCTCGCAGGCCGTCTGCGCGCCTGGGCGATAGATGAGCGCAAAGGCATTATAGCCCTTTTTCGACAACTCCAGCGCATGGGGAAAACTGTCGTGCATGGCGGCCACATAAGCAAATCCGCCGCCAGCATTGGCAATGGCAAATTTTTCTCCAGGTGTTCCGCGGAAAAAGAACAGTCCGGTATCCTCTTTCGCCGGATCCGCCGCCTTTTCCTCCTCCGTGTAAATCTCATAAAAAATCTGCTCTCCCAATGCAGCCTGTTCTCTCAGATAATTTGTAATCTCAACCGTCCGTTCAGGACTGACATAGGAATACCATGTGAGAATACTCCCTACATCTCCCAGAGTCAGGCGGTCACTGATCGATCTGTCGGCAGAAAAGATTAGTCGTCCATAATCCCCAAACGCCGGATCATGAATCACATCCCATACCTTTGTATCCGCCGTAAACACAGTCTCATTCCCTCCTGCCACACCCTCGTTCTCTGTCATTCCACTGCTGTTTTCCGTCAGCGTATCGCCAGTCCCGGACAGCGACTCCTCATCTTCCACAAGCTCAATGGTAATGATATCTTCATATTCCTCAAGCATGGAAGCATCCGATGTCATCTTCCCGATTGGTACAACAGGCACCACCGTTTCCCTGCTGCTTGCTTCGTAAATCATCGCAATGGACGGTCCTTCATCCCAATAGGCCAGCGAACCAGGTTCATACCCGTATCCCGGTTCACCTTTCTCAGCAATCTGCGCCGGCAGGTCAAAAGCCCTTGCAAAGCCCGGCGCGGCATGCCATGTTTCTGTTGTGATTGGGAGCATTTCGGCAAATCCCTGTGCTGTCGGATTATCATACAATACACCGTCTAACACCGTATTTCCCGCCGTTATATGAATAGAACACATGATATCCTGCTCCGGCAGTTTCTCCGCCGGACCCGTATGTGCGGGGGCTGAACCGGCATGACCGGATGAAGAACATCCTGCCATGCCAAGTGTGAATAATCCCATTGAAAAAAATATCAAAATCTTTTTTACCATAGCTTCTCCCCGTTACAACTTACGGTACAAATACTTATTTCTGCCCGTCTACATCCGGTACCATCTTCACATACCCTTCAAGCATCTGGGGCGTACTCGTATAATATCTCTTATTCTTATCAACAGCCGCCACCTGTGCCATCTCTTCGTCCGTCAGTGCAAAATCAAACAGGTCAAAATTATCGCGGATATGATCCGGGTTCTTGGAACCGGGAATCACAATATTGCCCGCCTGAATATGCCAGCGCAGAATAACCTGCGCATTGCTCTTTCCATATTTTTCAGCCAGTTTTGTGAATACCGGTTCGTTAATCAATGCCTTGTCGCCATGTCCAAGCGGATACCACGCCTGAATTACCATGCTCTCCTTATTCAGAAACGCTTTCAGCTCCTTCTCCTGAAAATAAGGATGCACTTCCGTCTGCAGGATGGCAGGCTTTACTTCACAGATATTCAGGATTTCCTGAATCTGCTCTTTGTTGAAATTGGACAGTCCGATGGCTTTCACCTTTCCCTCTTTATAAGCCTTCTCCATCAGCCGGTAGCCCGCCCGATAATTGCCCGCAGGCTGGTGGATCAAAAGCAGGTCAATGTAATCGGTATCCAGCCTTTGAAGCGTTTTTTCCACTGCGTCCTCCTGCTCATAGAACGCCGGCCAAATCTTAGTTTCCAGAAAGATTTCCTCTCTGGGCACGCCGGACTTTTTCATAGCCCTGCCCACAGCCTTCTCATTCACATAGGCATTTGCCGTGTCAATCAGACGATAACCGCCCTGGAGCGCGCTTAATACGGAAGCCTCCGCTTCATCCGGGCTTAATAGGAAAGTTCCGATGCCTGTTACGGGCATTTCCACACCGTTATTTAGTTTCACATATTTCTGTTCACTCATTATCGACTTCTCCTTTTTATACTTTTTAACCGAGATTACATAGCAAATCTCACAATCGAACTTGTTCAATTTGTTAATTCCGAAGGAATTTACCTTTGTTACATACACTCCATCAAAATCTCATACACCTCATCCCTGCCAAGCTCACGGGGATTGCATTTGATAATGTTGCAGGTATCAGCCACCTTGCGCAGCACTTCCGGCGTGATCTCCACCTTTGACCTCAGTTCGCCCATTTTGGTCGGAAGTCCGCACTCTTTTATGAAATCGCTGAGTGCCTGTACTCCCTCCTCTGCTGTATCTTTTCCAAATACAGCTTTTGCAAACCGTTCAAATTTTTCTTCTGCATCCTTTAGAATATGCCTGTAATAAGCGGGATGGATCACTGCAAGTCCCTGTCCGTGATTGCAGTCTGTAAATGCGCCGAGCTGATGCTCGATCTGGTGCGCCTGAAAATCCGTAACCCTGCCGACCTTCAGAATACCGTTCTCCGCCATGGCCGAATCCCACATCAGATTGCTTCTCGCCTGCATATCGTTCACATCTTCAAGCAGACGGCGCATATTGACCACAGTATTGCGCATCACCGCCAGCGCCAGGTCATCGGAAACATTGTCCTGATCAGAATTGCCAAAGTAAGTCTCCATCGCATGGCTTAGCGTATCAAAAGCGCCGGAAATCACCTGCATGGTGGGAACGGAAGCCGTCAGTCCGGGATCAAGTACCGCAAAAGAGGCATATGCGCCAAACACACCGGTCTTAATCCCTTTCTCCTCATTGGTAATAACTGCGCCGCAGTTCTGTTCGGCTCCTGTGCCGGAAGCGGTAACCACCGCACCCATCGGCAGATACTCCGTCGGAAATTTACCCTCCGAAAACTCCATTTCCCAGATGTCCTTGTCTGTTTTTGCCTGCGCCGCTATGATCTTACAGCAGTCAATGACGGAGCCTCCGCCTACAGCGAGGATAAAATCCACGCCCTTTTCTTTCGCTAACGCCGCGCCTTCCTGCACCTTTGCGTAGGTAGGGTTGGGCATAATGCCCGGAAAATCTACAACCTCCTTTCCTTCCTTTGCAAGCAGCTCCTTTACCCTGTCATAGATGCCGTTCTTCTTCAGGGAAGCGCCGCCATAAGCGAGCATCACTGTCTTTCCATGTCTGTTTAACTCCGCCTGAAGCGCCTTTTCCAAAGAGTTCTGCCCAAAGTATACTTTTGTGGGATAAGTGAAAACAAATTCGTTCATTATGATGTCCTCCTGATTATTTTCTATTTTCTTTGACCGCAGCCATGTGCCTGTTTTATTATGAAACGTTCTTAACCTTTGTGCCGCCGAATACCTCTGACATTTCCATCGCATCGAGCTGTTTATCCAAAACCGCAATCTCTTTTTCCGTCAGCTTAATATCCGATGCCCCCGCATTTTCTTTCAGACGGTCTGACTTTCTCGTTCCGGGGATTGGCACCAGATATGGTTTTTTCCCAAGCATCCACGCAAGGGCAATCTGACCGGGCGTGGCGTGCTTTCCTTCCGCAACCGTTCTGACCAGCTCCAGCAGCTTCTGATTCTGTTCCACAGCTTCCGGCGTAAACTGCGGCATCACGCTCCGGTAATCCGTACCCGCGTCAAACTTAGCCTCTTTCCCATACCTTGCGGACAAAAATCCATTTGCCAATGGCGAAAATGCCACATAACCAATGTTTAATTCCTCCAGTACGGGGAATAATGCTTCATGCCAGCGCGCCATCATGGAATAGCGGTTCTGAATCGCCGTTACCGGGCAGACCGCATGGGCGCGGCGTATCGTTTTCTCGTCAGCTTCCGATAGTCCCCAGTGCGTATTTTTTCCCTCCTGCATCAGCTCCTGCATGACGCCCGCCACCTCCTCAACCGGTACAAACGGGTCAATACGGTGCTGATAGTACAGGTCAATATGGTCAGTTCCCAGCCGCTTTAGGGAATTTTCTACCGAGACACGGATAACCTCCGGTCTGGAATCCGGCAGAAGCGGTTTATTTACCTGTTTGCTTTCCATGTCAAAATAAATTCCAAACTTTGTCGCTATCACAACTTTATTTCGATACGGCCGTAGCGCCTCCCCTACCAATTCTTCATTGTGATGGGGATTTTCCGGCGTACCATAAACTTCCGCTGTATCAAAGAATGTGTATCCCGTATCCACAGCCTCCGCCAACAGTTCCGTCATTTCCTTTTTATCTGCCGGTGCCCCGTAAGCGTGGCTCATTCCCATACAGCCAAGCCCCACCGCGGATACTGTCAAATCTTTTCCCAGTGTCCTATATTCCATAGCCAACCTCCATGATTTTCTTCAACCGTGTTTTTGCTTTTGCCTTGATGATTCTATTTTAATCAATCCACACCTTTTGCAGAAGTTCCGAATGGTTTCTAAGTTATTACCTAAAGGTATCTACACTCAGTTGTTCTCAAAAATTCCTGTCAGCCACGCATCATAGGCAGGAATCCATCCCTCTGTATAGCCGTACCCATGCGGTCTGCCTTCCAGCACATCCACTTCTACCGGAACACCCGCTTCCTTTAACGCCTCCACACATTCTTCAAACTCACCTACAAACGGATCACGGGTGCCGTAGCAGAAATAGGTAGGCGGCAGATTGGACGACGCAAATTTGTCCGTGTCAGTGGACGCGACACTCAGGCGTCCATAAAAGGAATAAATCATGCCGTCCGCGCCTGCATCCGCTGATATACCGTCAAGCTCATCCGGAACATAACTGTCATCCAAGGCACTTCCGTTCACTGTACCGTCAAAATTCAACAGCATTTCCCCTGCAAGAATACCGCCTGCCGAAAAACCCATAACGGCAATATCCTTTTCATCAATGCCATAGACATCTGCATATTTACGGACAAATCGAACTGCACGGGCCAGATCCAATGCTCCTTCCTCCTGTGTATAAGGGCGCAGGCGGTAGTTTACCACAAAACTCTGATACCCCAGTCTGCTAAGTTCCTGCGCTACAGGGGTTCCCTCCATCTGGTCGCTTCTAAACTGAAAAGCGCCGCCTGCATTGATCAGGACAGCACCTTTCACTTCTGTTCCCTCCGGAACAGGAAATGTTACCATATAAGGACGGAAATCCGGATCATCCGCATAATTTCCGTTGTTCTCTGTATACTCTGTGACCGCAGGCATGTTGCCTTCTTCCCAAAGGTATAAAATCTGTTGGTTCACAGGATCAGCCACCGCATCTGCCACTGTATCACCACTATTTTCCGGCGCAATTTCTGTCGCGTTCAGTCCCAGGCTTTCCGCCCATGCCACTACATCTTCCCCGCTGTCCGCCACACTGTTTCTGGATAAGGACAATGTATTCTCACTTACATGGGCGCCGGGCTGCAGTTCCGATATAGTCCGGATGGTTCCCGAAAAACCGCTGCCGCCATGTGTCACAAAGGGGATAATGGTCTTTGCACCAAAATCATATTCTTCCAAAAATGTATAAACCGGCATCGGGAGATCTGCCCACCAGTTCGGAAACCCTAAAATAATGGTTTCGTACTGTTCAAAATTCTCCACATGATTCAAAAGCTCCGGGCGTTTCTTCTCATCCTGCTCATCCGCCGCCTGATCTACCAGCGGATCATGGTCAAGCGGATATTCTTCTACCGTCTCAATACGAAACAGATCCCCACCGACTGTCTGCTGGATTACTTTTGCCACATACTCGGTGTTGCCCATTTTTTCCCCATCCCTGACTACAATACTGGCTCCGGCAACCGCATCCGTTGTTTCCACATCCTCCGGTATGGAAAAATAGGCAATCAATATGTTAGAGCTGCCTGACTGGGATTCACTGCCTGCACCGGCACTTCCCTGTTTATCTGCAGCGATTTCCCCAGCTCCCGAATCGCCGTTTTCATTTTCACTGCCGGACACTTCACTTTCTCCTGACTCCTGAACAGGACTGCTCTCTGTACTGTTATCCTTTCCCTCTGCCCCGCATCCGGCTATGCCTAATATCAATAATGCCGTCATGCACAGACACAAAATATTCTTTCGTTTCATCGTCATCTCCGCCTTTCCTTTCCCGTTATATCCCAATCACTTTGAAAACAGCCAGCCCATAATTTCTTCATCATAGCCAAAAAGTCCTCCGCCGCCATGCTCATTCGGGGTATTCCTCCCGGTAAAATAATCATGCTCCTTAATGTCCAGCACAAGCAGGCTGTCAATTTCTTCTTTCGACAATCCCTGCCGCTCATACAAGCCGTAAAACGTATCATACGCTCTCTGCGTTTTGGCGGAACCGTAATACTCATCATTCCTGCCTATGGCAAAATAAACAGGCAGCCGGTTATCCACAACAGGCTCGTATTCGCCGTCCCACTGTGAACTGACATGAAGATATGCCGTAAACAGATCGGGACGCTTTCCCATTACGATAGACATGGTCTCGCCTCCGCCCGAATAACCGTTCCCATATACTTTCGATGTGTCGATGTGATACTGTTGCAGAAAATATTCCACCAGTGCAATCGTCTGATCTGCCGAAGTTTCTCCCCAGTCGTTAAGCTGCGGCGCAACAATAATCATCTCGTCATTGTACTTCTGTGCCTCAAATCCAAATTCCTCCGACTCGATATTGGCAGCGACTCCCTGAAAATACAGCCCTTCATAACCGGGCAGCGTAAAATACAAGGCATACGGCTTACTGCCATCATAGCTTTCCGGAATATATACATTGTAATGAATATCCCCTACATCTGCGGAATGGTACACATTGTCAATCACAAAGTCCCGATAAGCTTCTGTTCCCTCCGTGACATTGGAAAGTTCACTCACTTCCGGGTCAGTATCCGCTATATCCGCTTCTGATTTTGTCAGACCGGTTTCTGTATCCTGCTGTTCGTCTGTCTGCTCCAACATGCCAATCCGTTCAAGCCATGCTGATACATCTTCCAAACCGGAATTATGGGCACGGTATCCGTCCAAAACCGTCGCGCTGCCTGAAACCTCCCGGATATAATCCATGCTTACATCAATCCCATTATCCGTGCTGGTACAAAAGGGAACCACTGTTTTCCCTGTCAGGTCATAACTCTCTAAAAATGTCCCGACCGCCATCGGTGCATTAAACCACCAGACAGGATAACCAATATAGATCACATCATATTTATCAAGGCTTTCCGGCTTTGCCGCCAGCCCCGGTCTTAAATTCAACGCCTCCTCAATCCATGCGGTAGCTGCCGTTCCCCAAAAAGCGCTGCGGTAATATCTGTCCGTGCGGATCTGAAATAAATCCGCCCCAGTAAGCTGCGCAATCATTTTAGCCGCAGCCTCCGTATCGCTTTCAGCCTCGTACTGATTGGAATTGGGCGAAGCGGAGGATGCGGCATCTATTCCATCCGGTATAACACCCTCTCTGGAAAAATAAACGACCAGCGAATGCGTCCCTTCGTCTCCGGGAATCACATTATCATCTGCACCTGTAATCCTTCTGCCCATGAATAAGTACCATGACATCAGTACTGCCAACACCGCTAATACGATTAGTTCGACCACCGTTCTACTTTTTTTATTTTTCATAAGCTTCTCTTCCAGCTTTCCTAATGCAGTCCTCTTTCCTCAAGCCATGCGGCAATATGGTCTGCAATCACATCGTTATTCAGCTCCTGAAACATAAAATGGCTGTTCCCGGTAATTCCTTCATCCGGCAGATAAACTACGGTACAATCGCCGCCGTCACTGTTATAGCTTTCCGCAAACTGAATGGCACCGTCCCGGACTGCCTGCCAGAAGCCTGTGGACATAATATCTTCCGGTCCATTGTCAATATAATCTCCAAAGTAAATCGTAATGGGAATCCCTGCCTCCAGCAGTTTCTGATACTGCTCTGAACCCGGTTCAGGCGTTCCGCCCGGCTCAATGGCTACAATCGCGGAAATATTCTCCACCGGCACATCCCACCCTACAGCTCCTCCCTGTGAATGTGTCACAAAGACTGCCTTGTTGCCCGTCATTTCATACACATCTTCCATTACAGCCCCCAGAGCCGCAGCATCCAGCGCTTGATCAAAGTTTCCTGTGTTTGGCGTCATCTGGCGGAAAAACTGATCCTGTGCCGCGTCCCCTTCCGGAAACTGCGAGCCTTCATACCGTTCCGGCGCCACACGTCCGATTCTGAAATGGGTATACCATGCCTGGTCTCCCGGTTTATAGTCTTTGGAATCCTCAGCCCATACATCAAGAAATCCATCCGCCGTCATGGATGAAGTTGCTCCCGCCTCACCGCGTCTCGGCTGATCCACCAGAAATGCCGCATATCCTTTTTTCAAAAACAGGTCAGACCATCCTTCACGCCCGTCCGGAGTTGTCATCCATCCCATACGGGACTGCCCATAACCATGCAGATAAACAATCGGATTGCCATTATCATTCACCGGTATCTGGTAAAATACATTGGCATGATCCACATGGGCAGTATTCCCTGCACGGCTTGCATCTAGCCAGTTTGATGTCGGATCATATTCTCCTTCCACCGGCTCAGTAACGATGCCGCCGGAAGAGAACATTCCCTGTTGTGCAATCATCAGTACATCATCAGTATTCTCTTTTTCCATCAATGTTTCCTGCTCTGCATCCACCGATACATTCTGCGGTTCATCTTCCCGTGTACTTTGCCCTGCATCTGCGGCCGTTTCCTGCTTTGAGTCCGTTACTGCTTCCTGCGTTGTACCAGCCGCCTCATTACCACAGCCGGTAAGTACGGATACTGTCAGCAATCCTGCCAGCAGCGCTGTAAAAATATATCTTTTATTCATTTACAATTCTCCCTGTTTCATTGATTACTTCCAACTGTTCCTGTTTCCTGCAATCTGCCTTTATCTGTTTTTACAGATCCAGACCTTCCACCCATGCCCGGACCGTTTCCTCGGAGGCACTGGATGAAAACCGTTCTCCCTCCAGCCAGTTCCCTGTTCCGGCTGCCTCTGCCAGCAACTCCCCGCTCTCACCCAGATCAGAGCTCGATGAGGTACAGAAAGGAATTACCGTCTTCCCGGTGAAATCATTTGCCTCAACAAACCCGTCCACCGGCCATGCCGCAATGTGCCACCAGATGGGATAACCGATAAATACGGTGTCGTAGGATTCCCAGTCATTTACGGTCGTTGACACCAATTCCACGTTTCTTGCTTCCGGATTGTCATGCTCATACACAACACGGCTGTTTTCGTCCGTCCAGTTCAGATCCTCACTGCTGTACGGCTCCACCGGATCCAGCACGAAAATGTCGGCGTCTGTCGCCGCTGCAATATAACCTGCCACGCTTTCCGTGTTTCCTGTAGCTGAGTAATAAACAACCAGCGTTTTTCCGCCTTCCGCAGACGGCTGATCGGTATTCTCCGCCGAAGTATCCACATCGTTTTCCGGCTGCTGTTCTGTCTGTACTGCCGTTTCCTGCTCAGTCTGTGCTGCATCCGTCTGGTTTTCCGTTTCCTGTTCCAGCGGGGCGGACGGCTCCTGTGTACTTTCCGGCGTCACATCTTCCCTTTCCTGCCGGACCTGCTGCGTATTGTTCCCGCTGTTCTGGCTGCCGCACCCCATAAGACCAATGGCAAGAACTACGCTCGTCAATACCGCTGTTACTTTCTTCATCATTTTCTTTCTCATTGTTTTTCCTCCTTTAATAACATTCCTGAAAAATTTCAAGGATTTCCTTGTGCGTCATTTGTTTATAACTGCCGGCAGAAAGACTGCAGGAATCTGCGATCTGCCTCAAATCCGTATTCTCGTCTGCCCCTAAATCACGGAGTGTAACGGGAAGTCCCACTTCTTTAATAAATCCAGCCAGTGCCTCAACCCCTTCACAGGCTGTTTCTTCCTCCGTCTTGCCCCTGTCCGAAATTCCCCATACATTGACGGCAAACCTCCTGAACTTATGACAGCCGCTTCTATAAATATGGCGATAGTAGACAGGATGCAGAACTGCAAGCCCTTCCCCCTGATTGCAATTTGTATAAGCTGCAAGCTGATGCTCCATCTGACGGCATTGGAAATCTGTCTGTTTTCCTAATTTCAGGATACGGTTCTCCGCCATAGCCGCATCCCACATCAGGTTGCTTTTTGCCCTATAATCCTGTGGGTCTTTGATTGCCGTCCTTAAATTCTGAATTACATTTTTCATCAGCGCCTCCGCAATGTCATCGGAAACATTATCTTCATCCGGTTTGCTGAAATAAATCTCCATCATATGGGATAATGTATCAAAACCGTCAGATACCATCTGCCTTTTGGGAACATGGCAGCTATAGGCAGGATCGATCAACGCAAATTTAGGGTTACACTTGGGATAGTCCCATCCTGTTCTGACCTTCAACGCTCTATTGGTAATGACTGCCCTTCCGTTCATCTCGCTCCCTGTTTCCATTTCCGTAACAACAGCGCCAAGCGGAATCGGATCAAACTCCATAATTCCATACCTTGCAAAAAAATCATCCCAAAGATCGCCGCCATAAACCGCTGCCATAGAAACGGCTTTACAGCAGTCCGTCACGCTTCCGCCCCCAACGGCAAGAATAAAATCTATTTCATTTTCCTTTGCCAGCTTCGCGCCCTCCAGCACTTTTTCATAAGTTGGATTTTCATAAATGCCTGAAAATTCAACCACATTCTTTTCCGCTTTTGCAAGACTCTCCCGGATCTCATCATAAATACCGTTATTCCTGATGGAATCTCCACCATAAGCAAACATCACATTTTTTCCATAATGTCTGGTCAGGCAGGCAAGATATTCTTTCACACAGCCTTTTCCAAAATATGTCTTTGTAGAATTTTCAAAAATGAAATTATTCATAACCACGCCTTTCCCCCTTGCTTTTTTAGTATAAAAAAATCGAGGCTTCAAAAGAAGTCTCGATTGGTTAATCAGTTTATACTTTGAGGTTACAACTCTGTTGTTACCCTGTTACAATACTTTCTGCAATGCCGAGAGGAATTTCTTTACCGTTACGGAAGGTTCCGGGGAATGCAGCAGGCCATAGGGAATAGAATAACTCCAATCTACAGGGATTACCTTTAATAAGGGATGGACATTATCCCATACCGGCACCGCCATCAGCACATCATTTCCATTCTCACAGCGGTTAAATACATCCACACTGTAAAAATCAAAATCCACGATGCTGATCTTACTGTGGTTCTGCCAAAGGTCATCCCGAAGTCTGTCCACATAATGGCTCCAGTCACGATGCATCAGTAGCAGGTTCTCCCCATATAAATCCTGAACCGTCAGTTTTATCTTATCCGCAAGACGATGGTGAATGGATACCGCACAGCATAATGGCTGCTCGAAAAGTTCAAAGCCCGCGCACTGGCGCAGGTTCAGCATTGTTTCATCAAAAATTCCTGCCACCACATCAATATTCTGTCCAAGGTTCTTCAATATTTCCCTTGCATTTTCCGGAGTATTCTCAAAAGGGACAAGCTGGAACTTGATCTCTGGACACAACGCATGAATTTGTGGCCAAAGTTCCACAAGAACCTGCGCAGGTGTCATCGGTGATGTCCCAATACGGATGATGTCTGTGTTTTCCTGCATGGCATTTTTCGCTCGTACCACAGAATCCTTGCAATACTGGATAATGTATTTTGTGTCTTTATACAGAGAGCTCCCTGCTTTCGTCAGAGAAAGCCCCCTGTGGGTTCTTTCAAAGAGCTGTACCCCCAAATCTGCCTCCAGCAGATTGATCTGTTTCAAAACCGCCGTAGGTGTAATGTATGCCTGTTCTGCCGCCTTGTTAAAACTTCCGGCATCTGCCACGCGGATAAATGTCTCCAGTTGCGGATTATACATTGCCTCACTGCCTTTCCATCCATTTTCATATCTTATATCGGGTTACCCTTATTTATAATAGTATGTCTTTCTCTGAAAAGGCAATATATCTTTTGCTTTTAATGAATTTTTAATTCCTTACTCAACTTTCCCAGCAGATATTTTCAAACAAAGCCTGTATAAATGCTGCCTG
>CAMNSD010000048.1 GCA_946554445.1 uncultured Lachnospiraceae bacterium
AAATAACATGAGATGGAATTTAATTCTGCACTGGAATTTAAAATTTCAAGTCAGCACTTTCTGAGCAATTCCAGAGAGATGTAGAACTAAGTCTTTCATACTGACTTTACTTTTTCAATTCACGATTGATATGTAATCGTAAAATGAAATTTAATTACATTCACATACTATTACCCGAGATGTAAAATGATATAGAGTGATAGTGTATGGAAGATTACGATGGAAGGTTTGATTTTCACGGGCTGGATCAGGCAATCCGTCAGGTCAGAGAAGAACGGGGCTGGACGCAGGAATATGTTTCGGAGCTTGTTGGAGAGTCTCCCCAAACCCGGCTTCGGGCCAACATGGTTCGAAGAGACAGCGTCGCTTTGCTCCTTATGTTGGTTTGAGAATAAAAATAGCAGAGGTTCACTATAACCCTTTGCCATTCTTGTACTAACATAATAAAATATTCAATAAATATCGCTGATTCAACCGTTTATTCTACGCTGAAAACCCTTGAAAAAAAGGAGTATATATTAGGTACGACTGAGAAAGTCGGAAACATGCCAGACCATACCGTTTATAGTCTTTCTGACAAAGGGAAAGACGAGTTTATAGCTACACTAAAAACATCCGTCCTACAATTCAATTATGACACAAACCTCTTTTCCATTGCCGCATTTTTTTTGAATACATTTACGCCAGAGGAACAACAGGAACTTTTACAGGAGCGTCTTACCATCCTGCAAAAATACCGTACAGGCATTGGAAAGCAAGTGAATCCATTATGGGAAAATGAGGTTTCCGCTACCCATTTTGCAAATGTAAAACGAATGATTGATTTAGTAGATGCGGAAATAACAGGAACAAATCGTTTGCTTGAAAGTCTTTGACTTCAACTAATACTTCCTGTTTGCACTTCGAATAGTAAATTGGATAGTTTTTCAAAAAGAAAGACTTCTATACGGGGAAAGTTCCGAAGAATGCGGTAAAATGGGCATTTTTCGGAACTGTTTGGTGTTTAGGTGGTGTTTAAAGTTATGTAACACGGTAAAAAGATGAAAAGAGATAGTAAAGGTTATACTTTATCAAGTAAAGCACAAAAAATTTGTGTATGGTCAAAGCTGTTATATTTGAAAAATAAGATATTCTTTGCTACATTTTTCAAAATGTTATATATGTAAAAATGGTATGAAAATCTGTATGAAAAGTTGCTAAATCTGTACTTTTGTGGTATTATTAGCTTACCCTGTATTGACAAATGAAGAGTGTGGAGGGATTTATGGCATTGAGTTACAACAAGTTATGGAAACTTCTGATTGACAAAGGTATGAATAAGGTCAATTTAAGAGATCGTATTGGAATAGGTCCATCAACTTTAGCTAAGTTAACCAAGAATCAACGCGTCAGCATGGAAGTATTAGAAAAAATTTGTTACGAATTAGACTGCAATATAGGTGATATTGTCGATTATATTAAAGCGGATGGAGATTGACATATATGGAAAATAATTTGGCCGGTTTAGAATTAATGAGTAAAGAGGAGCTGTTAGATTTTGCCAAGAAAATGGTAAATGGTGGTATCACATTATCGTTTAATGGAAAAAGGACAGCTCAAGTTATCGAAAGAAAAGTTATGCCCCGAATAATAAAGATAAATAAAAAATTATCGTTTAATGTTGAGAAATCAATAGGAAAAAATATTCTTGTTGATGGTGAAAATTTACAGGCAATGGTTACTTTATATAAATATAAAGGACAGATTGATTTAATTATTACCGATCCACCATATAATACGGGAAAGGATTTTAGATATAATGATAAATGGGATACTGACCCTAATGATCCAGATTTGGGAGAGGTGGTGACTATTGAAGATGGTTCAAGGCATACAAAATGGATGAAATTTATGTTGCCAAGAATACAGATGATGAGAGCAATGTTAAAGTCCAATGGTGTTTTGGCAATCTGTATAGATGAACGGGAATTTTTTCATTTGGGAATGCTTTTAAACGAGGTATTTGGCGAAGAAAATAGGGTGGGCATAATTAACTGGCAAAAATCTTATGCACCCAAAAATGACAGTACACACTTATCGAGTGCAACAGAATACATTTTGGTATATGCTAAAAATAAAGAACAGACAAAGACCGGACTATTAGGACGCACCGAACAGATGAATGCGAAATATAAGAATCCGGATAATGATCCCGAAGGACTGTGGCGAGATGATAACCCTGTCGCACGTACTAAGTCAGATAAGGATAGATATGCAATACAGTCTCCGTTCACAGGAGCATTGCACTATCCTGGCACAGGTTCTTGGAGGAATACAAAAAGGAATATGAAATCTTTTTTAGAGGCGTGGGGATCAAAATATGTGGAAAAGGATTTGGGAGAGGGAAGGCCCAAGGCATTAGTTATAAAAGGGGCAACGATTCCACATGTACCAGAAGATCAAAATCTTGATAACAATCCCGTTGTCACCTTGGAATGTGAAAAGAATGAAATAGTTACGAAGGCAGAGCAAAAGGCTGTTAAAATAAGAAATACGAAGACAATGCCGGAACTTTATTTCTTAAGAAACGGCTATGGGAGACCTGCCATTAAACGTTACTTAAAATATGTTAAACAAGGGAAAGTGCCATTAACATTTTGGGCAGATGAAGATTATGACGAGATTTTTGAACTGGACTGCCAATCATGGACATATGAAGAAAGCGGTCATAGTCAGACAGGAATAAAAGAATTAGATTATATTATGGGAAAGGGACATGATTTTCAAACAGTTAAGCCGTTGAAATTGATTGAGAAAATTATTCAATTATGGTGTCCAAGTAACGGTATTGTATTTGATCCATTTGCCGGTTCAGGAACAACGGGACATGCTGTACTGGAATTGAATGAGCTGTCTGGCACAAGAAGAAATTTTATTCTTATAGAAAAGGGCGAAGATGATGATAAATATGCTAAAACATTGACGTGTGAAAGAATAAAACGTGCAATTACTGGTGAGCGGGTAAACAAAGCAGGAGAATTGCAAATATTAGAGCAATCCATATCTAATGGCTTTGAATATTGGGAATTAGATAAAAAAGTAGATGCAAAAGCCATATTAGAAATGAAAAGAGATGAATTGATTGATATAATTATTACAACACACTGGGAAGATGATAGAAGGAGGGCCACAAGTGTTATAGACCGTATTGATAAAGATTACAAATATTTGGTTGGGCATAATATATTAAACGAAGGCTTTTTTATAATCTGGAACGGAGAAGATTCTGTTGGAGAATTAAATCAGAAGACTTACATGGAATTGTTAGAAGAAGCAAAAAAAGAAGGTGTAAAATTCCCGTTTCATGTTTATGCAAGATATCAGGTATATCAAACGCCTAAAGTGAAATTTTATCAAATTCCCGATAAAGTTTTGATGCATTTAGGACTTAATGAAAATAGTGATCGTTATAATAACCAGGAGGAAACAGAAGAATGGAATTGATGAAATTTCAGATACAGGCTTCTGAGCAAATTGCAGGTAGATATAGTGAATATATGAAAGAGCCTTTACCGGGATTGGGAGGGAAATTTGTTCCATTTTATCAAAATTTGTCAGCGATAACAGGTGCCGGAAAAACATTGATTTTAGCCGATTGTATTGAGCAAATAAGAGCTTACTCGACCACACAGCCAGTAGTATTATGGTTGTCTAAGGGAAAAGTAATTGTTAGCCAGACATTAGAAAATTTTACATCGGGAAAGTATGTGGAAAACATTCCTGATTTTTTGGCAAAGCCTTTATTGGAATGCAGGGAAAGAGATTTGCTGGATGATACAAAAGGATTATTGCTGATTGCAACAGTGGGAAAAATCAATCAAAAGGATAAAGCGGATGGTGATAGACGGGTTTTCCAAACAGGTATAGATAATGCCAATAATTCCTTATGGGAGATGCTAAAAATAAGAAAAAATTATAGTGGAGTTATAAGGGATTTGATTATCGTATATGATGAAGGGCATAATCTGTCTGATCAACAAACAAGGCTGCTATTAGATTTAAATCCAACAGCATTGATTGCGGCAAGTGCGACTACGAAAGTTCCTAAAGAATTAGAATGGTATATTGCCAGGCTGAAAAAAGAAAAGGAATTAAAAGATAGTGATTTGGTAACTGTAGTCAGCAATAAACAGGTAGTTAAAAGTGGTTTGATTAAAAAGTTTATTTCCATAGGTGGTTATATGACGCCTATGGAAATAGCCATACATAATTTACTTGAGGATTTTAGGGAAGTTGAACAATCTGTTTTGAATTTGGCATGTGATTTCAAACCAAAAGCAATTTATGTAAGTGATACAAATATGTTATTGGAAACTTCAGAAATTGATGATCCTTTGGTTCCATTTGAAGAAAGAAAAGCCAGACCGATTAAGATTTGGAAACATTTAGTAGACGAAGGTATAGATCCTCGTGAAATAGCTGTGTATTGCAATCTGAAATTTGATAGGCGTTTTCCTAAACCTTCAAATTTTAATCTTTTTAGTGGTGGGGATAATGATTATGAGGAATTTATTGCGGGAAATTATCGGCATATTATATTCAATCAATCATTACAAGAAGGATGGGATGATCCATCCTGCTATTTTGCTTATATAGATAAGGATATGGGGTCGAATACGCAAATAACCCAGGTTATAGGAAGGGTTTTAAGGCAGCCAAAAGCAACGCATTATGCGGATGATAAACTTAACATGGCTAATTTTTATATAAAAACAGACGAAAAAGATGTGTTTAAGTCCATTATAGAAGACATTAGAAAGACTTTATCAATTGATATTCCGGAAATAGCGATATCCTATCATGTAGCGAAAAGCAGTGGAAAAAATAGACCAACTGTCCAGCCGAAAATGGAAGTCGAAGTTCCTGATATTGTAATAAATTCAGAAAAAGCCATGCTGGAAATTAAGGACGTAATTGATAAAATGATTGACTATAGTTATGATGTTAATAATACAATAGGAGCTGGTAATCAAATACAGGTTGTAGCTGAGGTTGGAAGCTATTGTGGAGAAGAGATTGGATACACAACACAGCATAGTAATCAAGTAACTGCAAGATGGATATTTAAACGAGAGATGGATAAGCTGGCTAAAAATGCTATAACCTTGTGTGATATATCCGCAAAAAAATTTGATGCTTTGGTAGAGTATAATAGTAATGCAGCAATATACATAAAAAACGAAGCAAAAAAGGTTGCGGATATTTATAGGCGCAATTCAGTTATTATGCAGAATCCGTTAGATACAACACCAATAGGAGAGGTGTTTATTACAGAGGATAGTAAAGAATTTCACAATGCAGTTCATCCACAATATAGCGATTTTAATATTTTTGAACTTGAATTTGCACGTGAATTAGATAGCAGAAATGTATTATGGATGCGGAATCCGGCCAATGGTTTTTTAAAGATCCCATTATTAGATGGAAAAGGAACCGATACTTTCAATCCAGATTTTATTGTGTGGACAGAAAATGAAATATTGGCTTTAGACACAAAAGGCAGCCATTTGATTGCAGAAGATAGCAATAGAAAACTTTTTTATATTGAAAAGGCATGTGAGGGTAAAGAATTAATCATTAAATTAGTTAGTGAAAAAAAGTATAATGAGCGTCAGGAAGTGATAGACACATCGGGATATACTGTATGGATGGTTAAACAGGGAACTATTTGCCCGACAACATGTTCTACTCTGAAAGATGCTGTTGATATTTGTATTAATAGTTAGGAATATCCTGATTAAAATAATTATTTTGCTGCTTGTAAAATATACAAGTTTTGTTTATAATGAGAATTGAGATAGAATATTGATAAAATTATGATAAGAAGAACCATGATACAGATAAAACCAGTTTCCGATCTTAGAAATAAATTCCCTGATATAGAAAAGATTGTAAATTCCGGCGAACCAGTGTATTTAACTAAAAATGGGTATGGCGCTATGGTGGTACTAAGCCTTGAAGAATATTCCAAACTGACGGATGGGGCAGAAAATGCCATGGATGAAGCGGATTTGGCAGCAGAAAGTGACAGCAGGCGTTATACGCATAATGAGGTTTTTGAGGGACTTAGAAGGAGAGTAAATGGCTGATACAAAATATATTTTGCGGTATTTGCCATTATTCTATGAGGAATTAGAAGAAAAAGTGGTTTATATTGCCGAAACATTAAAGAATCCGCAGGCTGCAAATAATCTTCTGGATTTAGTTGAATCGGCTATCTTAGAGCGTTTGCCAAATGCAGAGTTTTTTGAGCCGTACCGTTCATTGAAAGAGAGGAGATATCCATATTACCGCATCTATATAAAGAACTTTGTGATTTATTATGTCGTGGTTGATGATGAAGGCCCGGAGAAAATTATGGAAGTTAGGCGCTTTCTATACAATAGGCAGAACCGTGATGCCGATATATAGTGGGATGAAATGTGTATGGTTGTAGAAAGCAAGGGGGATTTTCAAAATATTATGTAAGAATGTGTTGATTTTGGCTGAGCATTGGGGAAAAATAGCAGATGTGCAATTCCTGCTATATTTTATTGAATATGTTGTATATTAACGAAGAAATGAGAAAAAATAGCATGATAAGACGCAAAAATCCCAAGGACGTTATGGCTGAGGCATTACCAGTATGTATACCGTCCCTGGGGTTTTACAGTTTTTAGAGAACGCTATTTTGACGCGTATCCTGCCTTTGTATCGCAGACCATAGCGGGTTCGGATTGTGTCTGGGGTGCAAGTGAGATGTGGATGGAGCCTTCTTCGTAAGCCACCTGGATGGCATCCCCGATGTGGAAACCGAGCGCCTCCAGCCATTTTCCTTCCATCTGTATCTTTGGCGTTTCGATGTACCCGCTGCCGAAGTAATGGTTTTTGCTTTGCCGTGCGCGTGAGGAATATTGTACTTTCATTTTCTTTGTCTGCATAAGCTGCCTCCTTATCTTTTGGTACGGACATGTTAAATCGGGTGTGCGATAATAGCAAGTTGATTCCGTGCCATAAACTGCACAAACATCCCGGCAGAAAATTGTCCAGTATTCTGGGGATTTCTGCTTGCTATTCTGTGCGGACAGAGCGAACATGTGCTTACCAAAACGAAGGAGGGCATACATATGCAGATGGATATTAAATTTGAACTGAAACCGAAGCAGCGGCCGAAGCTGGCAGAGGAGATTGCCATATTATCCCCGCTTTATAAGGTCATGCAATCGACTGTCTGTAATAAATTTCTTTTTTCGGGGGTCGCCCTCTGCACGATAGATTATCAAGCTGTCTAAATCAAATATTGAACTCCAAACGGTTTCAAAATCTGGCTCATTATCATATTGACACATAAACCCGTAATCGCCTTTTAAGAGATGTTTGGTAGTTTCAATGTATTCATCTTTTATGCGTTCTGAAGAAAAGCTGTCTAATACAACTCTGTAACGCTTGTATGAGTCATAATCATTTCCGTTTGCATCATCATACGGTTTCATATCATCAGATGTAAAGCTATTGACAGCACAAATGATACTGCCATTCTCAAAAGTTTCTGCTGTCCGAACTTTTTTGAGAGCCGGTGTACATTCAACCACCATCATTTTGCCCTTTTTATCAGCAAGTAAAATATTACAGTTTGAAGCTACTGGCAAATCCATAAGCAGGGAAACCGCCTGTTCTGTGTTATCTGCCTTTTCAAGGAGATACCTTACAATAAAGCAAGAATTAAAACCTGCTTTTATCTTTTCAAGGTTGGTCATCACAAAAGTCATTGCTACCCCAAGTCCATGCTCATTGAGCCCCTCTTCGCCGTTAATGAAAGAGGAAGTAGTGATAGTAAACCGGTTTCCATTCTTCGGTACATAGATTTCACTTTTGCTTCCCTCACGCAGATAAGGCGGCAAATCATTATTTCTACCGTATATCATCCTGCCATTACTTGAATAAGCAAAAGCAGTACAGCCCTTGACCTCAACAGGGGTGTTGTGCTCTAAGTTATACATACAGCAGCCCATACACAACATCCAAGAGATAAAGTGAAGATAATCGGCACCAACAGTATCACTCACGCCTCTTACTTCCTCGCATATTTCCGGGAAAAACGCTCTTAAAACTCGTTCGCTTTGTTTTCCATGTTCCAGTTGAAAATTATCCAACTGAAGCGAAAAGAAAATATGAGCTTTTTGAAATAGGTTCCCTCTTTTTTCGCCCATCTGATAATGGTCACCCTTTAATCTTAAATGATACATACTTCATTCTCCTTTGCTTTTTTGATTGCAATCCACACTTCTGAATGTCCTCTGGATGGCTGTCCTTCACAGAGTGGATATATTTCAACATCGGGAAGTCCTGCATATTCATAACCAGAAAACGGTAGAAATTCAGTCAAAAGTCTGCGAAAGACACTTTGCACATCTTCCTTAAATACTCCATTGTTTTCAAAAACAACCCACATACCCTCTGGTATAATATATTCTACCAATCCCTCTGGTACAGGAACATTGCTCGAAACAGCGAATAATAATAGATATCTTCTGGATGATTATAAACACTGACTCCTAAAATGCCGTCTGGGTTTTTATTTGACAGCTCTGCCAATTTTGATATACTGCCATCCAATACAGCCTTTTTCCAAAATGCAGGAACATTCTCCATATTTTCCTCTGCATTTTCAACAAGAGGTACTCTGATTCCTATGATGCGAATATCTTTCTTTTCCTCAATGTGATATGACATTCCACTGCCTCCCAAAACTTTTATAGAAAATTGGATTGACGGGTATGCACACAAAGTACAGCCCATACTTTTTGCCGCTATAGGTGCTATTCCGTGTACGCTTTGAAAAGCACGGTTAAAGGATGTTGGGGATGAATACTCATATTTATGAGCGACATCAATAACCTTATTGTTTGTTCTCTGTAACTCAAATGCGGCTTGTGTCATTTTACGGCGGCGTATGTACTCTGACAGCGACACTCCTGTTACATAAGAAAAAATCCTTTGAAAATAATATGTTGAACAACAGGCAACGCGGGCTGCTTCATCATAGGAAATTTCCTTATCTAGGCTTTCCTCTATGTAATTAATGGCTGCTCCAAGTCTTTTCAACCATTCCATTTACTTACCTCCTCATATATAAGCATACATGAACATGGGCATAGTTTCCTCGCTTTTCATGTCCGCTTTTGTAAACTCACCTATAGTGTATCCGAATAAAAAATTGGTTTCAAGTTCATTTCTGGTCAAGGCAAAAAAATTCCTCCAAACCCAAGCGAGAGTTCAGAGGAACTTAACGTTAATCTAAATTGATTTTTCGATCCTTAAAGTAATATTCCTTATCATGTTCATTCACTTCCCGAATCACCTTGCAGGGAACGCCCACGGCTACAACTCCTGATGGAATATCCTTTGTCACCACGCTTCCCGCGCCGATTACAACATTATCACCTATGGTAATGCCTGGCATAATAAGAACTCCTGAACCTATCCAACAATTTTCCCCTATATAGACCGGGGCATTATACTGATAGCCCTGCCTGCGTAATTCGGGAAGAATAGGATGCCCTGCGGTAGCTACTGTGACATTAGGTCCGAACATGGTATAATCACCCACATAAATATGGGTATCGTCTACCAAAGTCAAATTGAAATTGGCGTAGACATTCTTCCCAAAATGTACATGTCCCCCGCCAAAGTTAGAATGAAATGGAGGTTCAATATAACAACCTTCTCCAATTTCTGCAAACATTTCCTTGAGGAGGGCCTCTCTCTTTTCCATTTCAGTTGGGCGTGTCATGTTAAAATCATAAAGTCTGTCCAATTTTTTTATCTGCTCCCCCATAATTTCCGGATCATTAGGCAGATAAAGATCACCTGTGTGCATTTTGCCCTTCATGCTCATTTTACATATCCTCCTTTTGAGTCAAATCTTTTATCCAATGATATTTTTTATAATGCTTGAGAACGGCAGGCAGCTTAATCATTTCATCAAGATTGATAATAAAATATACCACCAGAACAGGTACTTTTATTATGAATGCTGCAATCAAGCTTAAAGGTACCATGATACACCACATTGTAACTGCATCACATAGAAATCCAAATCTGCTGTCGCCTCCCGCACAAAAGATTCCTGCTATCGTCGCTCCGTTTACCGACTTTCCCACTAAATAATAAGAACACATTACAAGCATTCCTTCCAGATGAGTTGCCGCCTGTTCGTTTAAATTTACAGCAGAAAGAATCATTGGGCTAAGGGCAAGCAATAACAATCCTGAAAGGATTCCGCAAAGTACCGACATAATACAAAGCTTTTTCCCATAAGCCCTGGCAGTGTCTAAATTTCCTGCCCCCAATTCATTTCCAACGATTATCCCGCCGCCGCTTCCAAGTCCCAGACAGAAACAGGCGACAAGGTTTTTCACTATGTTTGCAATAGAATTGGCCGCAACTGCATCGTTTCCCAAATGTCCCATAATGACTGAGTACATGGTGAATCCACATCCCCACACAATCTCGTTTCCGAGTACAGGAAATGCGTATTTCCAGAAGTTTCGGCGAAGATGTCCGTCTGTTTCTATGAAATGCTTCCATTTCAATTTTACGGTGTTATTTTTAACCGTTTCAAAAACGCACCATAGGACTTCCATTGTCCGTGCAATCACGGTTGCCAGGGCGGCTCCTGCGATTCCCATCTTAGGGATACCGGATAAACCAAATATCAGTATAGCGTTCAGCACGACATTCAATATCACGCTGACGGAACTGATGATGCTGCTTTTCAGCGCATTTTTGCTATTCTTCAACATACATAAATAAATCTGGGAAATTCCTGTCAAAAAATAAGATGCCGAGACCGTACGCAGATAAATTGCCCCATTTTCTATCAAAACAATTTCTGATGTAAATATCCGCATCAGAAAGTCAGGAACGCATAGGGTGGCAAAAGTAAACGCCATGGATGCTGCCATGGTAATTTTCAGTACATATGCAAAAATCTTCTCTACTTCATTTATTTCCCCCTTTCCCCAATATTGTGCGGCAAACATGGATAAGCCAATGGTCATAGCGGCCAAAAACAGGTTTTGCACAAACGCAATCTGACTGGCAAGGGAAACAGCAGACAGGGCATCCTGTGTCAGTTCTCCAAGCATTAACGCATCCGAAGCGCTTACAAGCGCTAACATAAATTGTTGAAAAGCAATGGGAAAAACCAGCGTCATCAGTTTTTTAATAAATTCATTGTTCTTTTTCATATTTTTCTTTATCCTCTATACAGCTTTCATAATACCCATCATCTGTTGTCCTTGTTTCACCTCCCAAATAAGTCGCGAGAAATGCTCTTTCACTCCCATTGACATCATTTTTTTATTTTGATATGATTATACTGCTCTTTTTGACAAAAATGTACAATTATTCTTCCGTTTTTAATAACAATCCTACGAAAAAAGGAGCGTGGTATGAGTATTTTGATTGATTTAAAAGATGACCTCTCAGAAAACATATCCTATGATAACGCTGAGTATCCCCTTTCCATTCGCCGTTCCTGTTTAAGCAGTTATCCAAATTATGCAGCACCTCTACACTGGCATGACGATATTGAATTTATCATGGTGTTGGATGGCTGTATGGAATATAATGTGAACGGGGAAACCTTAACGCTAAAATCGAATGAGGGGATATTGGTTAACGCAAGACAAATGCATTTTGGTTTTTCTAAGCTTCATAAAGAATGTGAGTTTATTTGTATTCTTTTTCATCCTGTTATATTATGTTTGACACCTGAAATAGAGCAAAATTTTATATCTCCCATTGTGCAAAATAATGAGATGCCATACATTCATCTTACAGATATGAAATGGCATAAAGATATTATTGATGGACTACAAAAAATATATGACTTGCAAGAAACTCCTGCTGCGATTTTAAAAATACATAGTATATTTTCATGGATATGGAGTTTAGTATATGAAAATATGCCCCGTTCCACCAAGGAAAGGGAAAGCCATCAACATGATCTTTCTATACTTAAAAAAATGATTCACTTTATCCAACAACATTATTGTGAAAAGATATCCCTTGCGCAAATAGCTTCAGCTGGAAATGTGGGGCAAAGTAAATGTTGTAAATTATTTGGTATGTATATCCACCAAACGCCAAATACCTATCTAAACGGATACCGGTTGAATAAAAGCACGGAATTGCTGCTTATGTCAGACTTGAATATCGCTGAAATTGCATATGAGGTTGGTTTCAGCGGCGCAAGTTATTTTGCGGAAGCTTTTCACAAATATTTTGGTATTTCACCATTCCAATACCGCCAGAACTCAAAACGTTCTTGACAGATAGTAGCTTTCGGTGCAACTTGCCTATCTGCTGCATTGGATTTTCTAGCTGCAGCCACTGCTACGCCGTCGAAAATCTGCCTTGCAGATGAACAAATATCCTGCGGAGTTTTGCCAGATATAATGCGGTCAAGACACCAGGTTATATATAAGGAAGGGTCACGGTAAAACAGCACCCGCCATTCGGATTGTCGGACAGGGTGATGGTTCCGTGGTGGAGCAGTACCAGCTCCTTGGCGATGCTAAGTCCCAGGCCGAAGTGCTGCTTGTCACTGCGGGCAGAGTCGGCCTGATAGAACCGGTCAAAGATGTAAGGTTTGTTTTCCTGTGAGATTCCGCAGCCCTCATCTACAACCTGGAGATACAGGACATGTTTCTTTTGGTTCATCTGGGCCTGGAGGAAAATCGACTGGCCAGAAGGGGTATAGTACCTGGCATTGTCCAGAAGAACCATGAAGATTTGCCGGATACGGTCCGGATCTCCCCAGACATGAGGAAGGGCTTCGGAGGGCAGTTCCAGATGCAGGGAAATTCCTTTTTCCCTGCAGGCAGGCTGAACAGATTCCAATAGATCAATGAGAAGGGTATCCATATCCACTTCTTTCCTCTCAAGCTTCCAGGTTTTGGCATCGGCGGATGCAAGGAGGAGCATATCGTCGATGAGACGGGACATACGGACACATTCGCTGTCGATGAGAGGCAGCAAGGTGTCCTTTTTTTGTGGGGAATCAGATATGGCGGAGACGGCAGACCGCAGAACCGCCAGGGGCGAACGTAGTTCGTGGGAGGCTGCAGCAATAAACTGGGCCTGGGTTTTCCGGCTTTCCTCCACAGGGATTAAAGACCAGCCTACGAATATCCAGCTGATTAGCCACAGGCATCCGATGCCCAGGACTGCCAGAAGAATCAGATAGAGAACGGTTCCCCTTAAAAGTTCCCGTACAGGCGGAATGTAAGAGATGGCACAGATACTTTTGACACCTCCCTTGGTGGATAATGTTTCGACCATAACATAATAATGGTCATTGTGCCGTCCTTCCATAGTCATCAGGGAAGTGGTGTTGGAAGTAGAGGAGACAGGGGCCAGACTCATAGAAACACCTTGGGACTGGGCCAGTTCTATGGCCTGTTTAATAAGGATATCCCGTTCGGTATCAGGCAACCAGGAGCCTTGGTAGAAAAACGGAATTCCATTTTCCTGAATGTGAATGATCATGTGATAATCTGCCTCTGTCTGTGCCAGAAAACCATGGGAAAATGCGTTGGCAGACTGGAGTCTGGAACTGAGGGAACTCCAGACGACTTGGAACTGCTCCAACTGTGCAGTTTTCGCTTTTTTGACGGAAGAGATCAGAAAGGTTCCTATGACTAGGAGAAGGATTCCGCCGGTGGTAAGCGTATAGAGTGCAGTCAGGCGTTTTCGCAGAATATTCATATACAAAGATTCCTTTCTAAAGCTAGTGGTAGGCATTGCTGTGCTGTCGTGGAAAGGCAGTATTCTGCCAGCAGGCATCTATATGTTTTCCAACCGGTATCCCACCCCATGAACCGTGGTCAGTTTCACAGGAGCATGGAGAGATTTCAACCGCCGCCGCAGGAAATACACGTAGTTGTCTAAATTACCCTCTTCCACATCGGCAGTGGATCCCCAGACGTAGGAAAGGATCATTGCCCGGGGAAGGGTTTGGCCAGGATTTCTCATAAAATATCCTAGGAGGGCTGATTCTTTTTTCGAGAGGGTCACAAAGCTTCCGCTGAAGCTTACTTGGTGGGTGGCAGGATTTAAGCATAGGCCGAAGGCTGTTAAATCTGAAGAAATCTGTAAGTTTCCCGGCCTTCTTGTGACGGCACGTATCCGGGCCATCAATTCTTCTACTGCAAAGGGTTTCACCAGATAATCATCAGCCCCAGCATCAAGGCCTGTGATGCGATCGTGGATGCCGTTTAGGGCAGTGGTGAGGATGACCGGAGTGTAGATACCTTTGCGGCGGATGGCTTCAAGAACCGTGATTCCGTCGATCTCTGGAAGCATGCGGTCCAGTATGATGGCATCATAGACCTGATTCTGAGCATAGAACAAGCCGTCATTGCCATTGTGGCAGCTGTCAGTCTCATAGCCAGATACAGTTAAGGCCTGGCAGACCAGACCACATAAGTCTTTATCATCTTCGATTACTAAAATTCTCATAGCTGGTTTCCTCTTTTTTATACTATCAACAGTTTACCACACATTTCTCTAAAAAATCTTTAAAAAGTGGTCTGGCTTTTCCAGTTTTTTTAGAGAAAAAGTTGGTATGATGGTAGAAAGCAGTATGAAAGCAGTGAAAGGAGATTGTCAGAATGAAGAAACAGATAGCATGGATCTTGATAGGAGGCCTTCTTCTGGGAGCCCTTGGCGGTTGCCAGAAAAAGACGGAAGGAGATATAAGGGAGACCACAGTACAGGAACTGCCTCAGGGATTGCCAGAATCGGATGCCAAGGGGCGCTATGGAGAGACGGCAGTAGAACTTCCCCAAGGGACAGAGAACCAGCGGGTATGCTGGTTTGGCATGGGGGAAGGCGGCAGATTGGAGATGTACACCAGGGAAGGGGATTATTATTCAGAGAGCGCTGCAGATGCCTTCCGCTATGTGTATCAGGACGGCGCGTGGGAGAAGGACGAGAACTGGGCAGGGAACGCTGCCTTTAAGGAACATGGCATTGATCCCATGTTTGTCACCTATGGATCAGATGGAAGGTATTATCTTGGAGGCACAGACAAGGATTACAGATACCACATGTTCCGGCTGGAAGAGGATGGAACGGCAACCGAGCAGCTGAAAGGGGCGTTTGACCCTGAGGAAGGAAGGGATTATGGAATGCTGCCTCCTAAATTTGAAGTTCTGGAGGACGGACGATTTCTGATCTACGATTATTGGCAGGTGTTTCTGTATGACACAGCAGGAAACCGGTTGCTTTCTATGGCTAAGGATTTCTCTGGAACCACCAGCGATGCCAGAGGATTTTCAGAGGGCAATGAGATGGTGACAGTTTTGGACGGCCAGGTGGTGCGATATGATCTGCAGAGCGGGAAAGTGACAGAGGCTATATCTCTCGATGAGGTGGGTGGAGTCAGAAGCAGTGCTGAACTGTTTGGGGATGGGGCAGGCGGAATCTATATGGCAACGGAGATCGGATTGTCTCACATCAATAAAGGTGGAACGCTGTGGGAGACACTCATCGACGGAAGCCTGAATCATATGGGAATGCGAAGCTTGCAAATGATAAGTTTTTTAGAGGGGGACAACCAGGACTACTATGGAGTCTTCTGTAATGATGGGGGAATCGGAATTCAGATGTTCCACTATGAATACGATCCGGAGATGGCAGCTGTTCCCCCTTCCGGAATAACCGTCTACAGTTTGAACGACAATTCTACAGTAAGGCAGGCCGCCTCCCAGTTTCAGAGTGAGCATCCGGAGGTTCGGGTGGAGGTTCGGATCGGGGTGGAAGATGGTGGTAACGTCACAGAGGAGATGATTCAGGCGCTGAACACAGAACTTTTAAGCGGGAAAGGGGCGGATATCCTGATTTTAGATGGCCTTCCTGCCAGATCGTACATAGAAAAGGGAGCTTTGATGGATATAAGCAACCTTGTGGAGGAACTTGAGGAAAGTGGCCAGATGTACAGCCAGCTGTTGGAAGGATTCCGGGAAGAGGAAGGAAGCCTGTACCAGGTGCCAGCCAGATTTTCATTTCCGTTGTTGATCGGAGAGGAAAAAGCGGTGGAGGCTTATTCCAGCCTGGCATCTATGGCAGGATATCAGGGAGAGAAGCCGCTTCTTCCGGCGGCCAATTATGAAAATCTTTTGCGGGAGACGGCCAATCTTCAATATAAGGAACTGTTTTATGAGGGCAATAGGCTGGTGGATAGAGAGCAACTGATTCAGTATCTGGAGACAGTCAAAACGCTGGGAGACCAGAACGGAGCCAAGACCACATTTTCGGAAGAAGAGATGGAACGCTTGTGGACCAGCAATAATGTGGTCAAAAGTGGGATTATCGAGTCAGCGATCCAGTATGATGATGGAAGGTTTGACAGCGGAGTTGCAGAGATGTCCGGCTTTGGCAGCCTGTGTATTCCGGCGGAGGTAAGAAGGCTTCATCCGGGAACCTTGATGGTGCCGGCGGGGGATCTCTACTTGCCTTCCACGGTGGCAGCTATTAACCGTTCCACGGCCAATGAGGAGATGGCCAAAGAATTTTTAAGGTGCCTTTTGTCTTATGAGGTGCAGAAGGAAGAACTTTATGACGGTCTTCCGGTCAACAGAAAGGCTATGGAAGCCAATGTGGAAAACGATAGGAACGGATTTTCTATGGGAAGCGGCATTGGGGATTATCACATTTTCGCAGAGTTTCCTTCCAGGGAGGTGAGGCAGGAAGTGGCTGCAATGATAGAGACTCTGGCCGTTCCCATTGTAGTGGATGAGACCGTGATGAAAATGATTGTAGACGGCTCCAGAGATTACTGTGACGGAAAGGAATCTGTAGAACAGGCGGCGGATAAGATTCTGCGGACCATGACCATCTATCTGTCGGAGTAAAGCTGTGAAGAAACGATTGGAAAGATGGAGAAAAGCCCTGGTTCCCTGGCTGTTTCTGACACCCAGCCTGGCAGGTGTGGCTGTATTTATGGGATTTCCGTTTCTGGATGTAGTGAAACGGTCTTTCATGGATACCATGGGAAATGGATTCGCAGGATTTCAAAATTATCAGGCAGTGCTGGACAACTTAGCATTTCGTCTGGCAGCAGGCAATACCCTGGGGTTTCTGGTGGTATGTATTCCCACCTTGATGGTGATTTCTTTAGGGTTGGCGCTTTTGATATCAGGGAGTGCACAGAAACATCAAAACAGTGCAGTGATAAAGAACAGCAGGACCATGCTGGTGCTTCCTCTGGCGATTCCGACCGCCAGCATGGTTCTTGTATGGAAGATCATCTTATGCCGGGACGGAGTGCTGAACCAAGTGTTGACCTGGATGACAGGTAAGTTGTGGGAGGTTGACTGGGCATTTTCCCGACATGCATTTCCGGTGTTGGTTATCACCTATCTGTGGAAGCACACGGGATATGACATGATTCTGTGGCTGGCCGGGCTTCAGGGAATTCCGGGGGAACTTTACGAGGCGGCTAAGATGGATGGGGCAGGTTCGGCAGCCCGATTTTGGTATATTACTGTTCCAGGGCTTAGGGGAACGTTGGGTATGGTAGGGATCTTGTCGGTAGTCAATTCCTTCCGGGTATACCGGGAAGCGTATCTTTTAGCGGGGACATATCCGGATTCTTCCATCTACCTGATCCCGCACCTGTTTGCCCACTGGTTTCTCAGTCTGGATATTCAGAAAATGACGGCGGCAGCGGTGATGATGACGGCAGTTTTTGTGACACCGGCGGTACTGGGATGGCGGATCATTCTCCGGCGCTTGGCAGATGATGGGAAAGATGAAATACTGTTTCCATAGAGAAAGGGTAAGAAGATGATGAATATACTCCCGGAGTCTCTCTTACACCTGGCTTTATGTCTGATATTCTGCCCTATATATCTAAGGTTACGCACATCTGACAAGAATCATCTGGCAAAAACCAGGTACAGAGAGGTTTTGAGAGTATATATAGAAGGAAAGGAGGCAGGATCATGGAGCGAGATCGGATTGTGAAGCAAGGGAGAACCGTGAAGCAAGGGAGAACCGTGAAGCAAGAGGGAAGCGTGAAACAAGAGCAACTCATGGAACAAGAGCGGATCATGGAACAAGAGTGGACTATGAAGCAAGAATGGATCATGGAACAAGGGAAAACCATAAAGCAAGGGCGGATCATGAAGCGAGGAAAGACAATGAAACAGACGAATGGACTGCCGCAGACAATTTTGGCGGTAGCCTGTCTGCTTATATGGATTCCCCTTCTCTTGATGGCAGCGGCTTCTCTGATGCCGGAAGACGAGTTGTACTGGCGGTATCTGTCTGTGTTGGAACTGGGCAGGGATCGGGTGCGGGCTGCCCTTCTTCCTTCCTATCCTTCGGCAGAATCTTTCATTGAGTTGCTGATCCGCTCTCCAGGATTTTTTGTCATGTTTTGGAATTCTGTCTTTCAGGTGGTTCCTATGCTGGCAGGGCAGCTTGTGGTGGCGGCTCCGGCAGCATGGGCATTTGCCAGGTTTTCATTTAAAGGGAAAAGACTGGTGTTTGGGATTTATGTGCTTTTAATGGTTTTGCCCTTTCAGGTGACCCAGGTGTCAAATTACCTGGTGTTGGATCGGATCGGGCTTCTGGATTCCCATCTGGCAATGATTCTGCCGGGAATCTGGTCCACCCTTCCGGTGTACATTATGACCAAGACATTTGAAACGATACCGGGAGCCCTGATGGAGGCGGCATACCTGGATGGAGCAGGGGAGGCTTATACCTTTCTTCATGTAGGTCTGCCTCTGGGGTATCCGGCAGTTGTGACATCGATGATGCTAAGTTTTGTAGAAGGGTGGAATGCCCTGGAACAGCCGGTTACCTACTTGAAAGATAAGACCTTGTGGCCTCTTTCCCTGTATCTGCCTGATATTGCAAAAGATAAGGCTTCCGTGGCATTTGCGGCAGCTCTGGTTACCTGTCTGTTGCCGGTTCTCATGTATCTGAATTGTCAGGAGGAACTGGAACAGGGAGTGGCGGCATCGGGGGTGAAGCAATGAGAGGAGGGGTAAAACGTTGGGTTCTCCTGGCATTTTTCCTGGTTATGCTTTTGTGTACCGTGATTTCCAGAATCTATGACAGCGTTACCATTCCAAAAGTCCGGACCACTGTGGCCAAGCGAAAGACCGTGGAAACTGTGATAGAAGGAACAGGAACTGTGAAGGTGAAGGAGAAAACCTACCATACCATAATCCCAGGACTGCGGATTGGGAAGATCCAGGCATCTTTAGGAAATGAAGTGGAGGCGGGGGAGGTTCTTTTCTGGTATGATATGGAAGCTCTGGCGGAAACCAAGGAGAAATTGACCTGGGAATTGGAGCAGCTGGCGTTGTCTGTAGAAAAGGAAAAGATTTCTCAGGAGCCGGTATCACAGATGACCCAGGCGGAGCTGGCCTTGTGGGAACTTAATCTGGCTCAGAGGGAACTTGAGGAAGGGCGGATGGAACTGGAGGCATCTATGGCAGAGCATGACCAGGAAAAGAAGCGGCTGGAGGAGAAGTACATTGACAGCATGGATCTGACGGAAGAAGAACTGTGGATGCAGCAGGAGAGAGACTGGGAGTCGGCCAGAAATCATCTGGATATCACAAAGAATTCCAGGGATCGGGAGATGCGGGCAGCCCAGAGAGTCATTGAGGATCTGGAAGAAGACATAAGTTCTATGACCGAGGAGGATGAATCGGCCAGGCGGAAGCTGGAGAAACAGTTGGAGAGAGCGAGGGAAGATCTGGAAGACCTGGAGAATTCCTGGGAGGATCAGGTGGACGCTGCCCGATCCCAGCTGGAATTTGCTAGTGACCAGGAGGATCGAATTCAGGCTGGCTTAACCACAGCTCAGGAGGCGCGGAAGGAAGCCTATGAGGTAGCTGTAAAGCAGCTTGAGGAACAGCTTGACACGGAAATTAAACAGGTAGGAGACTTGGAGCGGGCGGTAGAGAAAGCCCAGTGGCAACTGGCTGTGGCACAGAAACAGGATACAGCTGCGCAGATGGCCCAGGAACAGCAAAACCGGATTTCCAATCTGACTGTTCGTGGAATGGAGCTGGATCAAAAGGAAAAGGAACGCAAGTTACACCAGGTGGAAGAATTGATGGAAACAGGAGGGCAGGTGTTGGCCTGGCAGAGCGGTGTGGTGACCGATCTGGAAATTATCACAGGAAAGACGGCAACCGGTGAGGAGTTGGTATCCCTGGCTGTAGGGGACAGCCAGTTTGAAGGAACCTTTCTGAAAGAGGAGCAGGAATTGGCAAAAGGAGATACCGTCAAACTGTCCATTCCTGGCACCAACCGATATAAGGAGGCGGTCATAAGCCGAATGAACCTGCTTGGAGACACGGAAGGGATCTTTCAGGCGGATTTAGACGGGCTGGAACTGGAGTTGGGAACCATAACCAGCTATACCTGTACGAAACAGTCCGATCTGTTCCCCAATGTGATTCCTCTTGCAGGGCTTCGAAAGGATATGAAAGGGTATTATTGTCTGGTGGCGAAAACCAGATCTACCATACTGGGAGAAGAATTCCGGGCCGAGCGGGTGGATGTGGAGCTGATCTGTCAGGGAAGCACGGAGGCAGCTGTGGAAGGTGCTTTGTTTGAGGGAGACTGGGTAATCGTAGGGGAGAGCCAGGCTGTTGGAGAAGGAAGCAGGGTGAGGCCTGTGTCTGGATTTTAACTGTGAGCATATGTTCATAGAAAGGGAGTAAATGGCATGACAGGACAAAGGATCATCCGCTGGTTGCTGGCAGCGGTTTTGGGTATGGGAATATTGGGAATCGCAGCGGGGATCATCTGGTATCAGATGGCGTATAAGCCGTACTGTATCCAGGTGGACTGCAGAGGAAGAGACTTTGACGTAGAGACCATAAAACGTTGGGAGGAACGGGAGAAAGACGGCTCTATGGGGATGATCCGTATAGCCGGATGGAGGATTGAGAGCCAGAAGATGGTGGCTTCTGTAAGTACGGGAAGAAGCCACAGGGCCTATATCCTCTGTGTATATGGTTCGATGGAATTGGTGGGTAAGGCATCTATTCTGTCTGGGCGTTATGGGCTGGCGGTGGAGGAAGACTATTGCGTCCTCACAGAGAGTCTGGCCAGACAGTTGTTCGGAGGCGTGGATGTGACAGGGCAATGGGTGGAGATGGAACGGGCAAAGATGGTGGTGGCAGGGGTGGTTGACACAGATGGTGATATCCTGATGGTGCCGGTGACAGAAGGACGGATGGAACAGGTGGCCGTGGAGTTTAAAGGGCGGATGGGGGCAAAGGAGAAGATGAAAGGGATGATTGAGGAAAATGGGAACTAAAAGAGGACAAAGACGGAGCGATGGAAGATTTGACGATTGTAACCGTTCAAAGGTCATCTGAACCGTTGTGGAGGATTAAAATTTAAAAGGAAAATTAAAAAGAAATTTGGAAAGGAAATTTGAAAAATCTTCTTGAAGATTTGGGGGGCAGATGGTATACTTACATAAAAGAAAGTTCGGGGTACAGAGTTGATACCAATTGTGCCCAAGTAGGATTTTGTGGAGACATAGCTCAGCTGGGAGAGCATCTGCTTGACGTGTAGAGGGTCGCAGGTTCGAGTCCTGTTGTCTCCACTTTTTGTTATAAAAAACCAGTATCTCAATATATTATTTCGTGTTTTCTGAGACGGCGTAGCCTGGGGCTATGCCGTTTTTGGCGGATGTCCCGCTTTCTGGATGCTCTTGGAACCGTTCTTCCATTTCTTCTGGCCTGGATACCACAAGCGTTTGTTTCAAATATCATTTTAGTGCCATTTTAGTGCCATATAAAACCGATAAAGTCATAGATAGAATAAAGAGGTGTATAAAATGCACAAAAACTTAGGAATATATCATGAATAATCACTAAAAATGTAAAAGAATATTGCAAAAAATTGGATGTGTGTTATAATAATAAAAAGCCATAGTGCCATATGGAGGGAGAATGAAACTATCAACATCTACGAATTTATTGTTTTTAAGGTCAGATAAGAGAATCTACCCGCCCAAGCAGGCAGTGGAAAAAATCGTGAAAGCAGGTTTTGATACGCTGGACTTTAACTTTTATGATTGGGTCATCACAAAGGGTTCTCCGTATATGGAGGAGGATGGGGATGCGTGGCTGGCCGGGATGGCAGTACAGGCGCGGCAGCTTGGGGTTAGGTACTGCCAGGCCCATGCGCATTTCTACAATTTTGCGTCGGATACGCTGGGAGATCAGGAGCGGGCGTGGCAGCAGAAACAAGTGGTGCGTTCCATCCGGGGAGCCGGGGTATTGGGGGCAGAGGTTGTGGTGACGCACCCGTGCACCTGTTTTGCACAGGAAGGGAATTATCGGACAATATCTAAAGAAAGAAACCGCAGGTATTTTTTGGAGCTTTTGGAAGAGACGAGGGACGTGAATATCAGGATCGCCCTGGAGAATATGGCCGATGTAGATACTGCTCCCAAAAGAAAATATTGTGCAGATCCAGAGGAACTGGCTGACCTGGTTGACAGCATCCATGATGAACGGCTTGGTATTTGCTGGGATTTTGAACATGGAGACCTGATGGGGCAGAATCAGCCGGAGATTGTGCGCTATCTGGGAAAACGCCTGATTGCTACCCATGTTTCGGAACAGCATGGATATGCGCCGGTATATTTGACCCACCGGCTTCCCATGACAGGGATGATCCGGTGGGAGCCGATCATGAAGGCGCTGCGCGACATAGAGTACAACGGCTGCTTTTCTTATGAGGCACACAATTATCTGAATGCACTGCCGGATTGCGCCATTGATTCGGCGTTGAAACTGGCCTGGGATATTGGCCGGTATCTTATGGATTTATATACGAATATCGAGGAGGGATGCCAATGATTCGTCTGGTTGTCAGCGATGTAGACGGAACAATGCTTGATGAGACGGAGCAGATACCTGAAAAAATAAACGATTTAAGACAGCTGATCGGCGAGAAGAAGGTGCTGTTTACCATTGCCAGCGGAAGGGAATATTCTCAGGTTAAGAGGTTGCAGGAACTTTTAGATATCCGTATACCCGTGATTTTATGCAATGGGACAGCCGCCAGAGATGAAAGGCAGTTTTACTGGTGTGAGTCAATCCCCGCAGATATTCTGGAGGACGTTATAAGCCAGGCTGACGAGGCGGGAATGAGTGTTATCGTAAGCCTTCCCGACAAGGAATATGCGGTCAGAAAGACGGCGTTTGTGGAACAGGTGGTTAAGCAGTACGGACGTTTTGGGGATATTCTGGATTTAAGCAGGAGGGGCTGGGATTCTGTTTCTGTACAGAAAATACTGATTATAGACAAAGGGAATCCGCAGGCATACCGCCAGATGCTGGAGATGCTTGAAGGCTATAGATCCCGGATTACATTTGTAGATTTCGGCGGCTCTGTGGATATCGTCCCGGAAGGCTGCACCAAAGCTTCCGGCATTCGGAAACTTTCAAAACATCTGGGGATTGAATTAAACCAGGTAATGGCGCTGGGAGACAGCTTCAATGATCTGGAAATGCTGAAAACCGCCGGCATAGGGGTGGCTGTCAATAATGCGGTAGAGGAGTTAAAAGAACAGGCGGGATATGTCTGCCAGGGAAGATATATTGACGGCGTGATAGAAGCTATCAGGAAATTTTGCTGACAGGAGGAAGGAGCTATGTGGGAACGTGATGGAAAAATGTACCACATTCAGTGCAGGAAAGGAGATATCGGAAAGTATGTGCTGCTTCCCGGAGATCCCTTTAGGACAGATTTGATTGCCTCCTACCTGGAAGAGGCGAAGCTGATTGCATATAACCGGGAACATAAGACGTGGACAGGAACGCTGCTTGGGGAAAAGGTTTCCGTTACGTCTACAGGAATGGGATGCCCTTCAACTGCCATTGCCCTGGAGGAGCTGATCGCATGCGGAGCGGACACATTTATCAGAATCGGGACTGCAGGGTGCATTAGCCAGAATGTGAGAACGCAGGAGACGGTGGGAGGGATTGTGACTGCGGCAGTGCGGGATGAGGGAACCACCAGACAGTATGTGCCAGTTGAATATCCGGCGGTTGCAAACAGGCATATTGTGGAAGCCCTTGCCAGGAGTGCACAGAGGTTGGGATACCGCTTTGACGAGGGAATTACCTATACCAAAGACTCTCTGTACACACACATTTCACCGGAGACAGTACCTCTGGCCGAGTTGTATCAGAACAGACAAGCTGTGTGGGAGCGCGCCCGGGTGCTGCTGACAGAGATGGAAGCCTCCGCCGTGCTGGTGATCTCATCCATACGGGGATGCCGCGCATCCGGAATTATGGCATATTCCGACGTGGAGGACATTGCCAGTGCAGTGGACAAGTCCATACAGACTGCATGTGAGGCGGTAAAGCTTCTGATCATGGAGGATAAAAAATAAACTTGCATGTGCCCGGAAGCTGGTACACCACCGCATAGAAAAGTCTGGCCGGCACATTAGGCATACTTGAACTTATGCTGTCTATTCGGCGGCGAGACGTTCACAGTAACCCCCCATGCCGCTTTGTCGGTGCTACCATGAATGAAA
>CAMNSD010000049.1 GCA_946554445.1 uncultured Lachnospiraceae bacterium
TTAGATAGAGGACAGTATAATAGGGACATATGAGGCATGGAGTATACATAATACGAAATATTTTGACTTGTACGGTAAATAATATTATAATGTCTTAAAACGACAGTTGGGCGACAAAATAAGGTGCTGGTGAGTGTATGACGACAGAAGAGAAGAAGGATATCGTATTTGACGATGGCAGAATAGAATCCATAGATGAGTTTCAGACTCCCGGAACGCTCTACGAGGAGCTTATTGTTCGTGTGCGCAAATATCATCCCTCAACGGATATCAGCCTGATCAGGAAAGCCTATAGAATCGCATCCGATGCCCACAAGGGGCAGGTACGTAAGTCAGGAGAACCCTATATCATCCATCCATTGTGCGTTTCGATTATTCTTGCGGACTTGGAATTGGACAAAGAGACGATTGTGGCAGGTCTTTTGCATGACGTTGTAGAAGATACGATCATGACGGACGAGGAGATTAAAGAAGAGTTTGGCGAGGATGTGGCGCTTTTAGTAGACGGCGTTACCAAACTGGATAAACTGAGTTTTCATGGGGAGCATGGATATCAGGACCGGGATACGGAGAAGCTGGAACGACAGGCGGAGAATCTGCGCAAGATGTTCTTGGCCATGGCCAAAGATATCCGGGTGATTCTGATCAAACTGGCCGACAGGCTTCACAATATGCGGACGCTGCAGCACATGCGTCCGGAGAAACAGCAGGAGGTTGCCAGGGAGACGCTGGATATCTATTCACCGATTGCACAGCGGCTTGGTATTTCCAAGATCAAGGTGGAACTGGACGATCTGTCCTTAAAATATCTGGAACCGGAGGCTTACTACGATCTGGTAGATAAGATTGCGGTGAGAAAGAGTGTGCGCGAACGGTATATCCAGACCATTGTGGATGAAGTCAGCGTGCATATTCAAAACGCGGGGATTAAGGCGCAGATAGATGGCCGTATCAAACATTTTTTTAGTATTTATAAGAAGATGAAGAATCAGAACAAGTCCATTGATCAGATTTATGATCTGTTTGCGGTGCGTATCATCGTGGATACGGTGAAGGACTGTTACGCGGCGCTGGGCGTGATCCATGAGATGTATAAACCGATTCCGGGGCGTTTCAAGGATTATATCGCCATGCCCAAATCAAATATGTACCAGTCCCTGCATACCACGCTGATCGGTACCAGCGGCCAGCCATTTGAGATTCAGATCCGTACTTATGAGATGCACAAGGCGGCGGAGTACGGTATTGCGGCTCATTGGAAATATAAAGAGGCTTCCGACGGCAAGAAGGTGGAGACACAGGAAGAGGAGAAGCTGGTATGGCTGCGCCAGATTCTGGAGTGGCAGCAGGATTTGTCAGATAATAAGGAATTTATGAATCTGCTGAAAGATGACCTGAATCTTTTTGCGGATAATGTATATTGTTTTACACCCACAGGCGATGTGAAGAGTCTGCCGGCAGGTTCCACGCCCATAGACTTTGCCTACAGCATTCACAGTGCGGTGGGCAATAAGATGATTGGCGCCAGGGTGAACGGCAAACTGGTGACCATAGATTATGAGATTAAGAACGGCGACCGGGTGGAGATCATGACATCCCAGAACTCCAAGGGACCGAGCCGTGACTGGCTCAATGTGGTCAAGAGCACCCAGGCTAAGAATAAGATTAATCAGTGGTTTAAAAATGAACTGAAGGAAGATAATATCGTCAAGGGACGGGAATTGATTAATGCTTACTGCAAGGCCAAATCCATCAATATGGCGGAAATCCTGATTCCGAAGTACGAGGAAGCCGTCATGAAGAAGTACGGTTTCCAGAACTGGGATTCTGTGCTGGCTGCAGTGGGGCACGGAGGACTCAAGGAAGGCCAGATTGTCAATCGTATGCGGGAGTTGTATGACAACGATCACAAGCGGGAGATGACCGATGCCGAGGTGATGGCGGAGATTGAGGAGAATGTGCAGACCAACAGAAGGCGTCCCGGAAAGAACACCAGCGCCATTGTGGTTAAAGGCGTCCATGACGTGGCGGTTCGTTTTTCCAAATGCTGCAGCCCGGTGCCGGGGGATGAAATCGTGGGTTTTGTCACCAGGGGCAGGGGTATATCCATTCACCGGACGGATTGTGTGAATCTCATGAATCTGCCAGAACTGGACAGACACCGGTTGATTGATGCAGAGTGGCAGCAGACGGATGCCAAGGACAGTAATGAGAAATATTTCGCGGAGATTAATATTTATGCCAACAACAGAAACGGACTGTTGGCGGATGTGTCCAGGGCGTTGACGGAGAAGGATATCGATATCTTGGCATTAAATACACGGGCAAGCAAGCAGGGAACAGCTACCATGTCCGTCAGCTTTGAAATCAGCAGCAGAGAAGAGTTGCAGCGTATCATCGATAAGATCAGGACCATTGAGAGTGTAATTGATATCGAGAGGACAACTGGTTAACATAACATTTTAAGGCGGCCTGTAAACATGATGTGATAGGCAGGCAAAGAGGGAAAACTATGTCAGATTTAAAAATTGGCAGATTGATGCTGGGTATTTGCCAGACGAACTGTTATTTTGTGTATCGGGAGGGAAGTCAGGATGTGATTTTCTTTGATCCCGCGGACAAGGGCGATTATATTTATGAATCTTTAAAGGAAAAAGGATTCCAGGTCAAGGGGATTCTTCTGACACATGGACATTTCGATCATATCTGGGGCACCAATAAGCTGCGGGAATTATCCGGCGCGCCTATTTATGCCTATGAGGCGGAGAAGGTGTTGTGCGAGGATGCGGTAGTCAATGTATCCGATCAGGTAGGCCGGCCCTATACGGTGATACCGGACGGGTATCTGAAGGATAATGAAGAGATTACCATTGCGGGCATGACCTGTAAGTTGATTGCCACGCCGGGACATACAGTAGGAAGCTGCTGTTACTATTTTGAGGAAGCGGGTATCCTGGTGGCGGGAGATACTTTGTTTCAGGAGTCTGTGGGACGGACGGACCTGGCAACAGGCAGTATGAGCGCTCTGGTGCGTTCCATCAAGGAGCGGCTGTTTGTCCTGCCGGATGAGACGAAGGTCTATCCGGGGCACGGAGAGATTACCACGATCGGGGAAGAAAAGAAATATAATCCCTTTGTACAATAGGATAGGTATATTAGGATAGATGCTTTAGGCATAGATACTGTGCTTTTTAAGATATGTGCCTTTTAAGAAAAAGAATCGGCCGCAGGATAACAGATTAGGCCGTACAGAGGAGAAAAGATGGCGGTTGAGTCGGTTTCAATCGCCTGTTTTCGCGTAAGGCTGTCTAAAAAAGGGGAAAGGCGAGAAAGTCATCATGGACAGGATGGATAGGCAGACAGGAATGCAGGGACTAAACCGGGATGTGATCAAATACATTGCCATGATTACCATGCTGCTCAATCACATTGCTCATGTGTTTTTGACACAGGGGACCGTCCTACATGAAGTGTTTGAGGATGTGGGCTATTTTACGGCGCCGGTGATGTGTTATTTTCTGGTGGAAGGGTACGCCTACACCAGATCGAAGTGCAGATACGGAATGAGACTTCTGATATTCACGGTGATATCACAGCTGCCGTTCTACCTGGCGCTGCGGCTGGGGACAGTTGGTCTGCCCTTTACCATGAATATGTTTTATACGTTATTCTGTTCTTTCCTGATTCTTGTGGCACGGGAAAAGATAGCAAACCCCAGGTGGCGCGGGGCAGTCTGTGGCATGCTCATACTGGTCACGATCATTGGGGACTGGCAGATTTTTGCGGCGTTTCTGGTATATCTGCTGGCGGAAGACTGGGGCGATAAGAAGAAAATGATGCAGCACTATTGTGTGATTGCGTTGGTTTATTGTCTCTTTATCACTAGGAATTATATGTGGGAAAATTATGGGCTTCCTGCGTCGATTTTCCATGGCATTCTGGGATGTATGGGGATTGTGGCGGCGGGTGTCACGGTATTGTTTTTGTATAATGGAAAAAGAGCGGAGCATGGCAGAAATTTTTCCAAGTGGTTCTTTTACATATTTTATCCGGCACATTTGCTGATTTTGTATTTGGCCGCGGTATGGATGAAAAGATAGCCGGCGAGTGGTGTATTCGTGGAAGACGGGAAAGGGATGATAGCAGCATGGCAGAAGTGGCAGACAGACAACAGAAGATACGAACGCTGGCGGCGGAAATTCTCAGGCTTTCCCATGACGGACTTCTGATTAACCTGAGATTCCTGGATACGGCCCTTGCCAGACTTACGCTGGAATGCAGGGAGCACACGGGCGCCCATCTCTTTGACGGGGAAAGACTTTACTATGATCCGGCGCTTCTTTTAAGGCAGTATGAGGCGGAACCGGGTTACGCGGCCAGGCTTTATCTGCACACCTTACTGCACTGTATTTTTTATCATGGCTTTCAGACGGAGAAACTGCGGCCGGAGTACTGGGATCTGGCGACGGATATTGCGGTGGAGAACACCATTTTAGAGATTGACATACATCCGGCGAGAATGTCCTCTGACGATACGCTGCGGGGCAGACTGGAACTTTTGCGCAAGCAGGCAGGCGGTCTTACGGCGGAGAAGATATATCGGCATTTCAGGATTGAGGAGCCCTCCACGAAGGCAGTGAGCGAATGGCGTAAACTCTGTCATTATGATGAACATATTTATTGGGACAGGAAAGAAGAACTGGAATTATCTCAGGCCGAGTGGCGTAAGATCAGCGAGCGGATCAAGGCGGATCTAAAGAGTTTCAGTAAGGATAAAAATAACGCTGAGAGCATGTCGGAGAATCTGGGGGAGGCCACCAGGGAGCGCTATGATTATAGTGATTTTCTGAGACGCTTTATGGTGTTAGGCGAGTCCATCCAGGTGAACGACGAGGAGTTTGACTATATTTATTATACGTACGGGCTTAAGACCTACGGCAATCTGCCCCTGGTGGAGCCGTTAGAATATTGTGATACGAATAAAATAAAGGACTTTGTGATTGCCATCGACACTTCCGCATCCTGCCGGGGTAAGATTGTACAGGCTTTTTTACGGAAGACCTACAATATCATGCAGGAGAGCGAGAACTTTTTTGCCAAGATCAATGTCCATATTATCCAGTGTGACAGTGAGATACAGCAGGATGTGAAGATTACCGGAAAAGAAGATTTTGATGCCTTTATCGAAAAGGGGAAACTGACTGGTTTTGGTTCCACGGACTTCAGGCCGATCTTCGATTATGTGGAAGAACTGCAAAAGGCCGGAGAGTTCGAGGATTTGAAGGGCCTTATCTACTTTACGGACGGATACGGGATCTATCCGGAGCGAATGCCGGATTATGAGGTGGCCTTTGTGTTTTTAAACGAGGATGAGAACCGGCCGAAAGTGCCGCCGTGGGTTATCAGGCTGGTGCTGGAGGACGAGGAGATTGAGGCGTTTGAGGAAGAGAAGCAGTCTGATTGACATAGAAGTATGGGAGGCGGATGCAGGCCTGATATACGTGTATGAGTTTGGCAGGCTTGCAGGACAATCTAGGTGTCTGGAAAAGAAAAGCGATATGCATGGCGAATTAATATTAATGGTGAAAGGTATGCGATAATATGAATATTAAGGAAGCGAAAAATTATATTAAGGATACAGTAACCCTATATCTTAAAAAAGATGAAGAAGGAGAGTACCGGATTCCTCTGGTCAGACAGCGGCCGGTGTTTCTGCTGGGGGCGCCGGGAATCGGCAAGACGGCGGTTATGGAGCAGATTGCCCAGGAATTGGGAATTGCGTTGGTGTCTTATTCCATGACGCACCATACCAGACAGTCGGCGCTGGGACTTCCTTTTATCACCCATAAGGAGTATGAGGGCGTATCCTATGATGTGTCGGAATATACCATGAGTGAGATTATCGCCTCAATTTATGATGTGATGGCGGCAAGCGGCATCAAGGAGGGCATTCTTTTCCTGGATGAGATCAACTGTGTCTCGGAGACGTTAGCGCCGTCCATGTTGCAGTTTTTGCAGTATAAGGTGTTTGGCAGGCATAGCGTGCCGGAGGGCTGGGTGATCGTGACGGCCGGCAATCCGCCGGAGTATAATAAATCTGTGCGGGAGTTTGATGTGGTGACTTTGGACAGGATGAAGATTCTGGAGGTGGAGGCCGAATATGAGATCTGGCGGGAATATGCCAAAGAGCGAGGCATCCACACGGCAATCTTAAATTATCTGGATATGAAGAAAGAGGATTTCTATCAGGTGGAGACCACCGTGCGGGGCAAAGATTACGTTACGGCCAGAGGATGGGAAGATCTGTCACAGATTCTACTCTTGTATGAAGAAGAGGGGCTTGCCGTAGAGGAGAGCCTGATATGTCAGTATCTTCGCAGCGCCCGCGTGGCCAGGGAGTTTACGGCCTACTACGACCTTTATCAGAAGTATCAGAACGATTATCGGGTGGAAGATATACTGACCGGAAGAGTCAATGAGCAGGTCAAGGATAAGGCAAGGAAGGCCGGATTTGACGAGAGGCTGTCTCTGATGGGAATGCTGATCGACCAGATACAGCAGGAAATCCGGGAGAATATGCAGACTTCCGCCATGCTGCAGGAACTGATGAAGCCCCTGAAAGCCTTGAAAGCGAAGGCGGAGGAAGGAAATGTCGGGGAGCTTTCGGCGATGTTGACGAAGCAGATACAGGCCAGGCAGCAGGCCTATGAGTCATTGCTGGCCGCCGGTGCCCTGTCTTTGAAGGAAAAGAAAAAGAGCCGTACCATCATCGGCTTTTTACATGAATGTGAGAAATTGCTGTTGACAGCGGACGTGGAGAGCGGCCAGGAAGCCTTCGGGCTGATCCGGGACAAGTTTGAGACACAGGTGGCGCAGTATAAACGGGATACGAAAGCATTACAGGAGAGACTGCATTTCCTGTTTGTATTTGTGGAAGATACTTTTGGCAGTGGAAATGAAATGCTGGTGCTGGTGACGGAGTGTACGGTGCAGGCTGACTGCGCGGCGTTTATCAGCGCCTATGGCTGTGAGGACTATACCAGGCATAATGAGGAGATGATGCTGACGGAGAGAGGGGATGCGCTCCGGGAGCAGATTCGGGAACTGGAATTGTAGAGGATGCATATGAAGAAGAATCTGGAAACAGAGCAGGGCAGTCTGGAATATGAGATAATCGAAAAGACGGCGGTGATCACAAACTACAGTGGCCGGGATACAGAGATAGACATTCCGGAAGCGATAGAAGGTTTTCCCGTGGTATGGATTGGGAAGAAAGCCTTTCTGAGCAATAAGACACTGAGAAAGATTGTGCTGCCGAAATGCCTGGCCGGCATTGGCGACTGGGCTTTTGCCTATTGTGGAAATCTGGCCGGTGTGACACTGCCTTATCATCAGATAGAGACAGGTCAGGGGGTGTTTAAAGAATGCGGCCGGCTTGAGCGGATTGAGGCCAGAGAGGAAGCTGAGGGAAGAGAGTGCAGTCGGCGTGAACAGATTGAGAACAGCGAGGAAGCTGAGAGAGGAGAAGGCGCTGGGGAAGAGAAGGGCAGGATGCAGGATATCGCATGGCTTCTGGCGGCTGCGGTGAACCAGTTGGACGCCTTTTATCTCTTTGATCTGGAAAATGCGGGCACGCGCAGCTGGCTTGCCGGATGGGATGCGAGAGCAAAGACGCTGATGAATCTAAAGGACAGCGATGGATTTTCTAAGATGCTTTTGTGCGGTGAGGAGGACTACGGCAGCAAGGAGAATGATCTGGGATATTATATGGAGCAGAAACGGCGCGGCAAAGTGCGGCTGGCCATGCTTCGTCTGATGCATGATTATGGACTGGGAGAGGAACTGCGGGCGGAACTGGAAACCTATCTTCTTGCCCATATCAAAGGCTGTGAGACGGAAGAAACCTGGCGGGTAGTGCTTGAAGAACATGGGGACGATAAAGTATATTATGAGTTCCTGACAAAGCTTGGCGGCGTGACAGAGGAAAACTTTCCGGGGATGATGGAAGATATGGGAGAGCGGCATACAGAGATGAAGGCGTACCTGATGCGGTATCATGATGGTATGCGGAGAGAGAGTGACGCTTTTTCGCAATTTGATCTGTAGATTAATATTTTGGCTTGCATAATACAGGGTTGTATGGTATGATGATAGCCGTATGATATTAGGAGGTGTAGAGATGGGAGCACTTAGAATCGTATTGACGATAGTATATATTCTTATATGTGTGGCGCTTGTAGTCCTGGTGTTGATGCAGGAGGGCAAGACAGCCGGCCTTGGCGCAGTGAGCGGTGCAGCCGAAACATATTGGGGCAAGAACAAAGGACGTTCTATGGAAGGTAAGTTGGTCAAGATCACTACAGGTCTTGCGGTTGGCTTCATGGTATTGGCGGTCATCCTGAATCTGACCTTGTTTTAGACGGACAAAAGCACTCTTGCAGAAGGGTGCTTTTTTCAATTGCAGAAGCGCTTTTGCCGAAATACGTTTTGGAAGGCAAGAAAACGCTTGGAATTATGGAGGAAATATGTATCATATTGATGATAAATTAGAGCAACGTAAAAATTTAATATGCGAATTGGTAGCGGACCAGGCATATGTGCCCATGAAAGAAAAAGAACTGGCGGCCTTTATGCAGGTGCCGAGGCAGGAGCGATCCGCCCTGCGGGAAGTGCTGCAGGCGCTTCTTATGGAAGGAAGACTGCAGGTGAACGGACAGGGCAGATACAGCAAGCCCGATGAAGACAAACCGGTGGGCACTTTTATCGCCAATGCCAGGGGATTCGGGTTTGTGGAAGTAGAAGGCCGGGAGGAAGACCTTTATGTGCCGGAAGATAAGGTGAACGGGGCCTTTCATTTGGACAAGGTACAGGTGACGTTTCTGCCCGGACAACGCGGCAAGAGGCAGGAGGCGGCAGTCCTGCGCATTCTGGAGCGGGGGACGAAGCAGGTGGTGGGCACCTATGAAGAGTCGGTACATTTTGGCTTTGTGATCCCGGACAGTTCCAGGATTGGCAAAGACATCTTTGTACCTGAAGAACGGTCCAAGGGGGCGGTGAACGGCCATAAAGTGGTGGTGGAACTCACATCCTATGGTGATGAGACGCATAAACCGGAGGGACGCGTGGTGGAGATATTAGGTCATGTGAATGATCCCGGTGTGGATATCATGTCCATTGTGCGCGGCTATGAACTGCCGGTGGAGTTTGGCGAGAAGGTTATGAATCAGGCGGCCAGGGTGCCGGATGAGGTGTCAGAGGCCGATAAGCAGGGAAGGCTCGATTTGCGGGAGATGCAGATGGTGACCATAGACGGTGAGGACGCCAAAGATCTGGATGATGCGGTGAGCCTTTTCGTGGATGAAGAAGGGTTGTATCATCTGGGTGTCCACATTGCGGATGTGACCAATTACGTACAGGAAAATTCCGCCCTGGACTGGGAGGCGTTGGAGCGTGGCACCAGCGTATATCTGGTAGACCGCGTGATTCCCATGCTGCCCCATAAACTTTCCAACGGCATATGTTCCCTCAACCAGGGGGTGGAACGCCTGGCCTTAAGCTGTCTGATGACCATAGATGATAAGGGGGATGTGCGGGATTACCAGATTGCCGAGAGCGTGATTCGGGTGGACCGCAGGATGACCTACACTTCCGTGAAAAAGATTTTGGAAGATAAAGACGAGGCGGAGATTGCGGCATACAGGGAGTTGGTTCCCATGTTTGAGCAGATGGAACAGCTGGCAGCCATTTTGAGAAAAAGGAGACATCAGAGAGGTTCCATCGACTTTGATTTTGCAGAGAGCAAGATCATACTCGACGAGAAGGGACACCCGACAGAGATCAAACCTTATGAGAGGAATGTGGCGACCAAGCTGATCGAGGACTTTATGCTGGCGGCCAATGAGACCGTGGCGCAGCATTTCTTCTGGCTGGATATTCCCTTTGTGTACCGTACCCATGAAACGCCGGATCCGGAGAAGGTTATGAAACTTTCTGCTTTTATCAGGAATTTTGGCTATCATATCAAGTTTTCCGGGGAGGAGATTCATCCCAAGGAACTCCAGAAACTGCTGGGCAGGATTGTGGATACGGACGAGGAGACACTGATCAGCCGCCTGACACTGCGCAGCATGAAACAGGCCAAATACACGGTAGAGTGTACGGGACATTTCGGCCTGGCGTGTCAGTATTACTGTCACTTTACTTCCCCCATCAGACGCTATCCGGATCTGCAGATTCACCGCATCATCAAGGAACAGCTGCGAGGCAGACTGAAAGAAGAACGCATACAGCATTACGAAGAAAAACTGCCAGAAGTAGCCAAACATTCTTCGAAGATGGAAAGACGTGCCGAGGAGGCAGAGCGGGAGACCGATAAGTTGAAGAAGGCGGAATATATGGAAGAACGGATTGGGGAAACTTATGAGGGTGTGATATCCGGCATTACCCAGTGGGGCATCTATGTGGAACTGCCCAACACCGTAGAGGGACTCATTCATGTATCCACCCTGCCGGGAGATTATTTTGTCTATGACGAGAATAATTATGAAATGGTGGGCAGGGAATCAGGCATTGTGTATAAATTGGGACAAAAACTCAAGGTTAGAGTCCGGGGTGTGGACAGACTCATGAAGACCATAGATTTTGAGATTCCCTGGGAAGAATAGGAAGGCAGGTGATAATATGGCGAAAGAGGCCATGAAATTGGTTGCCAACAACAAAAAGGCATATCATGATTTTTTTATCGAAGAGAAATATGAGGCGGGGATTGCCCTGCACGGCACGGAGGTAAAATCCCTGCGCCTGGGCAAGTGCAGTATCAAAGAGGCTTTCGTGCGCATTGAGAACGGAGAGGCTTTCGTCTATGGGATGAATGTGAGCCCTTATGAGAAAGGCAATATCTTCAATAAGGATCCGCTGCGGGTACGCAAACTTCTTCTGCACAAGTCAGAGATAGCCAAATTGGCAGGAAAAATGGCGGAACAGGGGTATACGGTGGTGCCTTTGCAGGTATACTTTAAAGAAGGAAAAGCCAAGGTGGAGATTGGGCTTGCCAAAGGTAAGAAATTATATGACAAGCGGCAGGATATTGCCAAAAAGGATATGCGCAGGGAGCATGAGAGAGAGTTTAAGATTAAGAACTTATGATTGAAGAAATGGCGTGTGATGTGGTATACTATTTATAGAAAACGGGTGGTAAACTGCCCGGATAACAGCTATTTATCATAAGGGCCAGTCAAGGTTTCGACAGGGGTCTTGCAGCTGGAGAAGCTATCCGCAGGCTGATGCGTTAAATCGCAAATTTAAATATAAACGCTGAAGATAATTTAGCATACGCTGCCTAAGGGCAGCTGTCCGCCTTAGTGCACCTACACATTAAGAACCGGGCATCGACTATGTAGGAAACGACGCAGGGGACGCCTCTATCCTGCGGGCGTATCAGAGGCTACTGAACCCGCCGGGGTGTCTGTCTCCCGGCGGGGGAGGGAATGAGGAGCAATCCACAATGACAGACTATGATAGTAGAAGGACAGGGAATGGGCTTTTGGACACGGGTTCGACTCCCGTCTGGTCCACTTAAGGGAATGCCTGAAATGTGATGTTTTGGGCATTCCCTTTGTTTTTCTTTTCTTTTATCCGAACCGTCATCGAACCGGCAGCCTTCCAATAATTCGCTGGACACATTCTCTATTTTGCTGTAAAATATATAAGAATATATCATAATACATAATTCAGTACACAGAGAGGGCGGAGTATGGCGGAGAAAACAAGAAAAGCAAACGAAAACAACAATAAGGCGAACTTCCTGCATTCTGTCAGGACAAAGATTGTGGGGGCCATGGTATTAGCGATGGTCATCTTGTCAGTCTGCCTGTCAGTAGTCATTATCAGAAATCTCAGAATCCCTCTGATGGAATTAAATCAATGTTACCTGTATGATCTGGCGGTTGCCTATGGCGGCTGTATTAATTCCGAGATAGAGACCAAAGGGTATAATACGGCGATGGAGTATAATAATCTGTTAGATACTATCGGCGGAATCGGGCTTAGGGGTGTGGATTCCAGTTATGCGTATATAGTGGCGGAAGATGGCACGATGCTCTATCACCCGACCAAGGACAAAGTCGGCCAGCCGGTGGAGAATGAAGTGGTCAAGGGTATTGTCTCGCAGTTAAAATCCGGTGTGGTGCCGCAGCCCAATGTGGTGGAATATGAGTTTAAAGGTTCCATAAAATATGCATCCTATTACGTTGCTGAGCGCGGTCACAGCATTTTGGTAGTATCTGCGGATAAAGACGACTTGATGGCAACGGTAAACCGGGCAACGCTTATTGGCACATGCTGTACCGTGGTGATGGTGATTCTTGCCAGTATCATAGGATTTTTGTTTATCAGTAAGATTGTGAATCCGATCATTCGGGTGACGAAGGTTATTGGCCGTCTGGCGAATATGGACTTCTCTGAAATCGACGGTCAGGAAAAACTGACGGCCAGAAAGGATGAAACCGGTCAGATGAGCAGGGCTGTGGCAGAACTCCGCGGCCAGCTGGTGAATGTGGTGTCCGATCTGCAGAATCAGAGCGAACAGCTTTTTGAGGCGTCAGATTCGCTGAGTACCAATGCATCCGAGACGGCCACTACCATAGAACAGGTGGAGAAGGCAGTGGCGGAGATCTCCGATGGCGCGTCTTCCCAGGCGGATGAAACACAGAAGGCTACGGAAAACGTCATCTTAATGGGCAATATGGTGGAAGAGACTTCCCAGGAGGTAGACGATCTGATCGATAATGCCAATGATATGAAGAAGTCCAGTGAGGAAGCTTTTGTCACATTGACGGCGTTGGAGAAGATCAATGACCAGGCAAGAGAAGCCATCGATGTGATATATGAACAGACCAACACGACCAATGAGTCTGCCTTAAAGATCAGGGAGGCGACCACGCTGATCACTTCCATCGCGGAAGAAACGAATCTGTTATCCCTCAATGCCAGTATTGAGGCGGCCCGTGCAGGAGAACAGGGCAGAGGATTTGCAGTGGTGGCAGGACAGATCCAGAAGCTTGCGGAGCAGTCCAACGACTCTGCAAGACAGATCGAGAATATCATAGATTCCCTGATTGAAGATTCCCAGAAGTCTGTGGCGACCATGGAAGATGTGAAGAAGATCATGAACAGCCAGAATGAGAGTGTGGGACGTACCAATGAGATTTTCGCGCAGGTACAGACTGGTATCACCGGCTCCATAGACGGCATCAATCGGATTGCCGATAAGACAAAGAAGCTGGATGAGGCCAGGATAAACGTGGTAGACGTGGTGCAGAACCTGACAGCTATCGCTGAAGAAAATGCGGCCAGTACGGAAGAGACTTCCGCTTCTGTCACCGAAGTGAGCAGCATTGTCTACAATATTTCCGAGAATGCGACACAGCTTAAGGACGTAGCGACACGCTTAGAGCAGAATATGAATATTTTTAAGATTTAAAATTATCTGTAAAGACATGCAGGAGAACAGGATGGACAGGAACGAAGACGATTTTATCGTGGGCGGTTACCGGTTCGCGACCATAGCGGATGCGGAGACTGCCAGGATGGAAGAAAAGAAGGTAGACAATCTGGAAAAACATCTGGATTACCGCCAACCGCAGAATGTATTGCTTGTCTATAACAGGGCACTTGATAATAAGGTGTTCCTGACGCCGGTTGGGTTTACCTACCTGCAGAGAATGCAGAAAGAGATGGTCAAGTGGGGGGTTCCGGCGGATAAGATCCGACCGGTCCCTCTTTATGGAACATTCAGTAATAAGACGGAGAATAACAGTTCCATCAGGAAAAGTTTCGCTGCAAGACATCCGAAGATAGAATATAAGGGAAGGTTTATTACATCCGTACTGATCAATGTGATTCTGGTATTATTAGTGGCAGCGATGTTGGCAGTCTCCTGGCGCAGCGATGTGCCAAATATTGTCAATTACCGCAGGACTGTGGTGGATGAGTATTCCCAGTGGGAACAGGAACTTACGGAACGGGAAAATGCTCTGCGGGAAGCGCAGCGGAAACTTGACAATGCACAATAAATGACAGGGAGAAGCAAAGGTGTATGGATAAATTAAGAATCCTGGTGGTAGATGACGAGAGTCGTATGCGAAAGTTGGTCAGGGACTTTTTAGTCAAGAGTAATTATGAGGTGCTGGAAGCGGAAGATGGTGCGGCAGCGCTTGATATTTTCTTTGAGACGGAAGGCATTGATCTGGTGATTCTTGATGTGATGATGCCGCGGATGGACGGATGGCAGGTATGCAAGGAGATTCGGGCATATTCCAAAGTACCTATTATCATGCTGACAGCCAAGTCGGATGAACGGGACGAACTGCTTGGCTTTGAACTAGGGGTGGATGAGTATATCTCCAAACCTTTCAGTCCTAAAATACTGGTGGCTCGTGTGGAGGCAATCTTAAGAAGGACCAGTCAGGTGAGCGCAGATACGGTTTTAGAGGCCGGCGGGATACGGATAGACAAGGCGGCGCACAGTGTAGCGGTAGATGGACAGCCAGTGGAATTAAGTTATAAAGAATTTGAACTGCTGTCTTATTTTATGGAAAATAAGGGAATTGCATTATCAAGGGAAAAGATATTGAACAGCGTTTGGAACTATGATTATTTTGGAGACGCGAGGACAATTGATACCCATGTAAAAAAACTCCGCAGTAAAATGGGTGAAAAAGGGGATTTGATTAAGACCATCTGGGGAATGGGCTACAAATTTGAAGTGGAATAATCATACTATCTGTCAGAACGGGGGAGGAACAAAGATGTCCAAACGCTGGTTTTATCAGGAAGAATTATTCTTTGCCAATGAAGAAGAGAGTCTCAGGGAAGTCAATCAGGAAAAGATCATTGATATGCTCAACAGAAACGGGGCAGTGGGTGTAGTCGGTGGTTTTTATAGTGAGGGATATCCTGTCTATTTTATCAGTTCTTTTGCACTTAACAATATCGGTATGACATTTAAACAGTTTATGGAGGCTACTGGCGGTAACTATCTGGAAGCCATATATGCGGAAGATCGTGATGCTTTTATGCAATCCTTCAAAAACGTGAAAAGAGGCGGTGTAAGCAGTATTGAATATCGTCTGATAAACAGCGATGGTGAGTGTGTTTGGGTGCAGGAGGAAAGAACCCAGTCCATAGCCGGTAATGGCAAAATGATATGGATCAGCGCGGTGCGGCTGACGGACGAAGCACGCCGGAGCAGCCAGTTGAATCGTGAAGCATTTCAGATGCTGCAGGATTCCTATTTCAGAATCAGTTCCATTGATCTTAACAAAAACTCCATCACTGATATGAAAATTGTAGAAAGTGAAGTGGAGGAGATAAAGGGCCTGCATGGTGATTACAGGAAGACGATTGAGTCTTGCGCGAATAATCATGTGGAGAAGAAAGATCGAGATAGTTTTGCTAATATCATGGCCGCAGAAAACCTGAAGTCCGTTTTTTTGGACGGGGGAGCTTCGATATACTTCAATTATCACCGTATGGTGGAGGGAGAATGGAAATGGGTACGCTCCAAGATCGTGCCAGTGGATAACTTCTGTGAGGAGAATGCCCGCGTCATGTGGTATGTGAGGAACATATCGGAGGAAAAGGCCAAGGAAGCGGAGATGACGGATAAGCTGCTTCGTTCTAACGCGGAATTGATGCAGGCAAAGCAGGAACTTGAGCAGGCTAACCAGAAGGTAAACGAGTCGAATGTTGTGCTCCGCAGAACGTTAAGCGCCGAGGAGCAGTACAGACATGCGATCACCTCTGAGGCGGTATTTGTATATACGGTGAATGTCACACGCAATCTGATTGAAGAGGATTTCTATGAGATCAGGAATGGGGAAATGACGGCGGTGATACCACTGGTGGGGCTTCAGGTGCCCTGCGAGGCAGATGAGTTTTTCATTCGCTGGAGTAAGGAGATGATATTTCCGGAAGATCGGGAACTTTTTATCCAGACTGTCAATACCAAACATTTGCTGCGTTCATATGATTGTGGGGAGAATGAACTGATTTTGGAGGTTGAGACGGCCGGATCGGATGATATGCCGGAGATTCTGCGTTATACGATTCTGCTCACCAAGGATACGGAGAGCGGGGATGTATTCGCCCTCATTAATGCGAAAGATATAACGGAGTCAAGAAAAAAGGAACGGGATGCCAAGCGGGCCCTTTTGGATGCCTATGAGGCGGCCGATCGTGCAAGCAGCGCGAAGACGGATTTCCTTTCCAAAATGTCCCATGATATCAGGACGCCATTAAATGCAATCATAGGCATGACAGCCATTGCCGGTACAAAACTGGATGATCCGGAAGGTGTGGCAGAGTGTCTGGGCAAAATTTCTTCAGCCAGCAGGCATTTACTCTCGTTGGTCAATGAAGTGCTTGATATGAGCAGGATTGAAGCGGGGACAATGTCGTTAAATGAGGAAGATTTCAATATATTCGATATGGTAGACAACCTGGTGCGGATGACGGCTTCCGAAGCAGGGGAAAAACAGCAGAATGTGGAAGTGGTCACGCATGAATTGGAACATGATAATGTGACGGGAGATATCATGAGACTCCAGCAAGCGCTTATGAGTGTGATGACCAATGCCATCCGATATACACCCAATGAAGGTGAGATTAGTATTAATGTTACGGAGAATCCCTCGCCCCAGAGCCATACCGGGCGTTATGAGTTTGTGATCCAGGATAACGGGATTGGCATGTCGGAAGAATTTTTGGAGAAGGTATTTGAACCATTTGAGAGAGCGGAAGATGTGCGGATCAGCAAGATTCATGGAACAGGGCTGGGCCTGACAATCGCGAGGAATATCATCCAGATGATGGGTGGTGATATTGAGATAGAGAGCGGGCAGGGAATCGGCACTATAGTCACTGTAACGATTCCACTGAAATATCTGGAGGAGGATCAGACGGAAGGACTGAACTTGAAAGGTAAGACGGTGCTCGTGGTGGATGACAGCCGGTTTATCTGTGAGAGTTCCTGCAGGATGCTGCAGAAGCTGGGTATGAAGGGTGAATGGGTGTTGTCTGGAGAGGAAGCAGTTGCCCGTGTGATCGAGAAGCAGCAAAAGGGAGAGGAACTTTTTGCTGTGCTCCTAGACTGGAGTATGCCTGGTATGAATGGTCTGGATACTGCCAGGGCGATACGCAGGCAGGCACAGTCGGAAGTGCCCATTGCAATAGTCTCATCTTATGACTGGGTAGATATCGAGATGGAGGCTAGAGTCGCGGGGATAGACGGTTATATCATGAAACCGCTCTATAAAAACAGGTTGATCAATACCTTTAAAGGATTTTTGCCGAAAGACAATCCGGGAGAGCATAATAGTTCCTTGGATGAGATTGGTAAAAAGGATTATTCGGATAAACGTCTCTTAGTGGTGGAGGATAATGACTTAAACCGGGAGATAGCAACGGAGATACTTTCTCTGACAGGCGTCAAGATTGAGACCGCGGAGAACGGCAAAGAAGCGGTGGATATGATGACAGCGTCAGAACCGGGCTATTATGATCTGGTCCTGATGGATATCCAGATGCCGATCATGAATGGCTATGACGCGACCTGTGCGATACGCGCCATGGAACGGGAGGATGCAAGAAGGATTCCCATTGTAGCGATGACGGCCAATGCCTTCTTGGAGGATGTACAGAAGGCCAAGGCTTCCGGAATGAATGAACATATGATGAAGCCTCTGGACATCGACCAGCTGCAACAGATGTTAGCCAGATGGCTCAAATAATGATTTGCAGTAAAGAAGATACCGATTCTTGGATGTGGATGGAATCGGTATCTTTTATAATATAAAAAAAGTCTTAAATGTGATGGCTGGCTATTGATTTTTGATGAAAAGAATGTATTCTAAAGAATGAACGTGCGAAGATGACAGTTGACGGAAAGGATTTGATTTTACGATGAAGAAACAATACATAAAGTTCTCCCGCAGGGCGATATCCATGTTGCTTGCGGCGGCGTGTGCAGGTATGATGCTCACAGGCTGCGGCCAGGAGACGGTGGAGGAAGAGACAGTCAGTGAATTGATTCCGGTGGAAGTGCAGAGTCCGGAGGCTGGGACACTGACTTTAAAAAACGAGTTCGTGGGTACGGTAAGCCCGGAGGAGTTTGTGTATGTGATTCCCCTAGTGTCTGCGGAGGTGTTGAGCGCTGACGTGGCTGTGGGAGATACGGTAGTGGCCGGGCAGGAGTTATGTAAACTTGATTCTGAGGCGGCCGAGTTACAGCTTGCCAGTGCCCAGGCCCAGTATGACAGTGTGGAAGCCAATGTGGATGCAGCCCAGGTGGGATATCAGATTGCCCAGGCCCAGTATGAGAGCGCACTTGCACAGATAGATGTGCAGAATGAGCAGACACAGAGACAGAAGGATCTGCAGCTGTATCAGATGCAGATTCAGATTGACAGCATTAACAGCGGCATAGATGATATCAATGAGCAGATGGCGGATTTGAGCGAAGATAAGAGGGACGCGGAGGAGAAGAAGGACGATTTAAAGAAAGCGAAGAATCAGGCAAACGCTTATGCGAAACAGGCGGAAGCAGTGTATAATAAGACGTTGGATGCTTATAAGTATGATGATGCACAGGCGGCGTACCAGATGGCAGTGGCAGCGGTTACAGCGTTGGAGCCGGAAGATGAAGAGACAAAACAGGATATTATACAGAATCAATATGGTGGGAGTGAAGAAAATTATAAGCAAGCAGTAGAAAAGGCAAAAGAAGAACTAAAAACTGCTGGTGATAACTTGAAAAAAGCAGAAACAGAAATAGAATACTATAAAGAATCCATGGACAGGGCTAGAGCCGCCGTGTCCCAAACAGAGTCAGCCTACGAGCAGGTTGAGGCCGGCATCGAATCCATCGAGGACGGTCAGGAACAGCTGGGTGACACCCTTTCCGATACCTATAAAAGCTTGGAACAGACAGAGGCCATCAAGAATATGACGGAAGCCAGTCTTAATATAGATACCACACCGGTGCAGGATGCCAGCAAGAAGACGGCGGCATTGGGGGTGGATTCTGCGGCAGCTACGGTTAATTCCGCCAAAGTGGGTGCTGAAGGCGCAAAGATTGCCATTGACAGCGCGGAATATCAGCTGGATATGTATACACTGACGGCTCCCATCGATGGCGTGATCGAGGCGGTGAACGTGAAGGAACATGATTTTGCTTCCCCTAACGGACCGGCCTTTGTGATTTCTAACAAGAATACCATGACGGTCACCTTTTACGTGAGTGAGGGAATCCGAAGCACTCTGCGGGTGGGCCAGAAGATACAGGTAGACCGGAACGGGAGACAGTACGATGCTGCAATCACCGAGATTGGCACTATGATCGATCAGAACACGGGATTGTTTGCAGTTAAGTCCTGTGTGAGCACGCCGGATGACAGTCTGCTCACGGGCAGCAGTGTAAAAGTCATTGCAGATACATACAGTCAGAATGAAGCGCTTTTGATTCCTTATGATGCGGTGTATTATGATGACAGTCAGCCCTATGTCTATGTGGCAGTGGACGGCATCGCCAGGAGAAAGGATGTCGAGACAGGCATTTTTGATGCCGAGACGATCACTATTTTGTCGGGACTTGATGCAGCGGATGTGTTAATTACTAGTTGGTCTGCGAATCTGCGGGATGGGGCAGAGATATCGGTACAGCAGCAGAATGGAAAATAACATACATGAATTTGACTAAATTAGCCTTAAAAAGACCGGTATCCATAGCAATGATTATCTTGGCACTTGTGGTTTTTGGACTCACTTCGGTGGCAGGATTCCGGCTGGAATTGACGCCGGACATGGAACTTCCCATGCTTTTGGTGTATACCATCTATCCGGGCGCAGATCCGGAGAGCGTGGAGGAACTGGTGACCAAGGAAGTGGAGTCGGCCGGCTCCGAACAGAGCGGTGTCACTACCTATACATCACAGTCGGCAGAGAATATGTCCATGGTCATGTTTCAGTATGAGTATGGAACAGATTTAAAAGATGCCTATATGGATTTGAAAACAGCGCTGGATACGGCCAAGGCATCCATGCCGGAAGACGTGAACGATCCGCTGGTCATAGAGATGGCCATGGATCAGATGGAGACCATGGATATTTCCGTTACGGCAGTGGGTGACAGCGATGTGCTGAGTTACGTCAATGATACGTTAGTGCCGGAAATTGAGACCATTTCCGGGGTGGCGGATGTCTCAGTGTATGGCGGTCATGAAAATTATATCAGAGTCCAGCTGGACACCCAGGCTATGAAGCAGTACGGGTTATCCATGAGTACCATTGCACAAACGATCGGCTCTATGGATTTTACAGTTCCGGCCGGAAGCGTGAGCCAGGGATCGCAGGATATTGCGGTATCCAGCAGCGCAGATATTTCAGGCGTAGTGCAGATTCAGAACATTCCCATTACCACAGCCAAGGGACAGATTATTCCGCTTTCTGAAATTGCCCATGTCAGCGAGAGTCAGAAAGAGGCGTCCAGCGTAAGCAGATACAATAGTCAGGAAAATGTTACCATTGCAGTTACCAAGAAGAAAAGTTACGGTACGGTGGACGTTACCAGAGATGTGGAAAAGGTACTGGACAGGCTGCAGGCTGATAATGATACGGTGGATATCAGTATTATCTATAATGCCAGTGATATGATCCAGTCCTCTCTGTCATCTGTGGCCAATACATTGCTCTTAGGTGTCTTATTTTCCATGCTGGTGTTGTTTATCTTCTTTGGAGATTTGCGGGCCAGTCTGATCGTGGGAAGTTCCATGCCGATTTCTCTGTTTGCAACGATGATCGGCATGAATATGCTCGGTTTTACCTTCAATGTGGTAACGATGGGTGCGCTGGTCATCGCCATTGGTATGATGGTGGATAGTTCCATCGTGGTATTGGAAAGCTGCTTCAGACTCAAAGATGAGACTGGGGAGTACCATGAATCGGCACTGCAGGGAACCGGTATCGTGACAGCTTCTATTGTGGCTTCCACCATTACTACAGTTGTGGTATATATGCCGTTGAGTACGATGAAGGGTTTGTCTGGACAGCTGTTCTCGGAACTCGGTATGACGATCATCATGGCTATGCTGGCATCCCTGGTCATGGCGATGACGATTATTCCGCTGCTTTTTTCCAAATTTAAACCGGTGGAAAAGAAGGAATTACCAGTTAACAAATTATTGCGTAAGATAAACAGCGGTTATGACAGACTGCTCCGTAGGCTGTTACCTAAGAAGGTACTGGTTTTATGTGTCTCCATATTCCTTCTGATCGCCGCCTTTATGTTAGTCAGCCATATTAATACGGAACTGATGCCCAGCATGGATGAGGGAGCATTCTCTATCACGGCAAGTTTTCGCTCAGGCACTAAGATGGATGTGATCGAGGAGCGGACAAAATTCTTAGAGGAGATGGCGGAGGCAGACGAGAATGTGGGACGCTATTCTTATAGCGTTTCCGGTTCTACAGCTACTTTGACTGCATATCTGACCGATGAGTGTGAACTTTCCACGGGCGAGGCAATCGAGAGTTATACGAAGGCCCTTGCCGATATGACCAACATGGATATCAGTATCCAAGCAAGCGGCGCAAGCATGACCAGTATGATGGGCAGCGGGATTGAGATCGATCTGGAGGGACGGGATTTGAATGATTTAAAAACCGCTTCCAGACAGGTACAGCAGATGCTGCAGCAGATTCCGGGCGTTTTGCAGACTTCTTCCAATATGTCTGATGCATCTACCCAGGCAAAGGTGGTCATTGATCCCCTAAAGAGTATGGCGGTGGGGCTTCCACCCATGCAGGTGGCGGGAGAAATGTACAGCACCTTAAGCGGTACGGAAGCGGCGAAATTGACCAGAAGCGGTGAAGAGTTTTCAGTGCGGGTAGAGTATCCGGAGGGCGAATTTGATAATATGAATGACCTCCTAAATATAACGTTGACTACGCCATATGGGATCCAGGTGCCGTTGTCAGAGATCGCATCGGTGGAATATGTGGATGCTCCGGTCACCTTAACACGTGTGGATGGAATTTATCAGGTGGCAGTGACAGCCAATACTACGGATGACGCCAGGTTTACGGCACAGGAGGTGGCAGATGAAGCAATGGAACAGATGGTTCTGCCGAGAGGTGTTTCCCGTACTACCACGATGATGGATGATATGATCATTGACGAATTTACGGCAATCATCACGGCCATATTTGTGGCAGTGTTCCTGATCTTTTTGGTAATGGCGATGCAGTTTGAATCGCCAAGATTTTCCATGATGGTCATGATGAGTATTCCTTTCGCACTGATCGGTTCCTTTGGGCTATTGTATCTTACGAGATCCACCCTCAGCATGGTTTCTCTTATGGGTGTGCTGATGTTGGTCGGAATCGTGGTAAATAACGGTATTCTATATGTGGACACGGCCAATAGGCTGCGGGAGGAAATGCCCCTTGAGGAGGCGCTGATTCAGAGCGGACAGCTGCGTCTTAGGCCTATCCTGATGACCACACTGACCACCATTCTTTCCATGGTGCCTATGTCCCTGGGAATTGGGGAAGGTTCCGTCATGATGGAGGGTATGGCACTGGTTATCATTGGCGGACTGATTGCATCCACCGTTCTGATCCTTTTGCTGATGCCGACCTTCTATCTGATCATAGATAAGAGAAGCCGTAAGGAAAAGAGATTGAGCAAAAAAGAAGCGAGGTTAGCAGCCAAAAAAGAGAAGCGGAAGTTGAAAGAAGAGATACATGAGATAGAAAAGAAAGACGATTAGTGTGAGAACATAAAAGGGGCTGTTGCAAAAGTAGATGAATAATCTACCGGAGCAACAGCTCCATTT
>CAMNSD010000050.1 GCA_946554445.1 uncultured Lachnospiraceae bacterium
GATGTCAGAGTTAATTACTCTCTGACTACTACACTTTTACGGTACTAAAAAAGCCCCGGCATGGTAATAGTCGCCGGGGCATGATCTGTCTGGTAAACGCAAAAAAGCCGCCCGGTGGCTGTCAGTCAGTCGCCGGACGGCTTAATGCGTTTTATGTGTTTTGTGTCTTCCACGTTTCCAGGAGGGAGAAAATGACTTCCTCCATCTGTTTCGCGGTATAGGTCTGGGGGAAATACTGTTTCAGCCTGTCATTTTTAAGCGTCACCTGCACAGGTGTTGGCCGTTCCTCTGTCAGAATGGCATCCATCACATTCCTGTCCAGTTTCCCCTCCTGGCTGTACTTTTTCAGGCGTTTCGCCTGCTCCAGTGAGGGCACAGCCTGTAATTCCCCCATAATCTCCATAAGTTCCCCCTGCTGCTCCCGCGTCAGATAGGACAGTTCCACGGCAGGGTTAAAGGACAGCTTTTTATCGTCCACCATCTGGAGCAGTTCCGGGAGAAGCTGTGTCAGACGGATAAACCGGTGGATGTTGCGGGCGCTGTCATTGGAATTTTCACTCAGCGCATCCACACTGTACTTCTCGCCAAGTTGTCGAGAAGTGTCCTTCACGCCCTGATGCTTCAATGCGTCCAGCTTCATCTTATACGCCCATGCCTTTTCGCTGGGGAACAGGTTTTCCCGCTGGATGTTGCTGTCCACCATGAACAGTACCGCTTCATCATCGTCCAGTTCCCGCACGATCATCGGCATCGTAGTTTTCCCGGCCAGTTCCGAAGCATGTCTGCGCCTGTGCCCGGCAATCAGTTCATAGCCGCCCTCCGCACGGGGCCTTGCAATGCCGGGGACAAGGACGCCATGTATCCTGATGCTTTCCACCGTGTCCTGCATGGTTTCATCATCCAGCACCTTAAATGGGTGGTCTTTAAAGGGAAACAGTTCTGTAAGCGGGATTTCCTGCACGTTCCCGCTCCCTCCTGCCCCCGCTGGATTCCCAGCGGAGAACAGGTCATCAAATTTAGTCACCTGGATATTTTTTGCGCTGCTTTTCATCTCATCATCACCTCTTTCGTCAGTGCGGCATAAGCGGCTGACACTTTACCGGCGGGGTCATGGAGATAGATGCTCTTGCCCTCCGCGCTGGTTTCCGCCGCCCGCACGGAGAGGGGGATAATGCTGTCGAATATCCGCAGCTTCCCGTCATAGTTCATGTGCAGAAGCTCCACAATATCCCTTGCGTAGTTGGTACGCATATCCGCCATTGTGACCACTATCCCTGCTATGGAAAGGCGCGGGTTGATCTGCCGCCTGACTTTCGCAATCGTGCGGATAAGCTGCTCCAGCCCTTTTATGGAAAGGTACTGTGCCTGCACCGGGATAATGACCTGATCCGCCGCCGCAAGCGCATTGATAGTCAGCATACCAAGCGAAGGCATACAATCCAGAATGATCGCATCGTATTCCTCACGCACCGTATTCAGGTACTGCCGCAGGATTGTCTCCCGGCTCATAGTGTTGACCAGAGTAACCTCCATGCCGGCCAGTTCAATGTTTGCCGGGAGCAGATCAACGCCCTCCGCATGGTGGAGAATCCCGCTTCCGGGCGGAAGCGGCTTGTCCGTGATTATCCCGCCCAGGATAGCCGAAAGCGTGGTTTCCATCTGGTCGGGCTGCTGATATCCCAGGCTGGCGGTCATGGAACCCTGCGAATCCACGTCCACCAGAAGGACACGCCTGCCCTCACGGGCAAGGCCGATCCCGATGCTGATGGAACTGACTGTTTTTGCACAGCCCCCTTTTTGGTTACATAAACAGTAGATTGTTGCACTCATACTCACACCGCCTCTCTCACCCGGACGGTCAGGCCGTCCAGCCGTATATTTTTATGGCCTACCAGATAGTAGTCTTTTCCGTCATGCTCCACGCTTGTCCACACCCAATAAGGCACTTCCTGATAATCGTCTTTTATCAGCGCCTCAATGCCGCTCCCACTGGTATAATAATGACCGCCTTTTGTCTCATACCTCCCGCTTTTGTTCTTATGCAGGCGGCTTGTTTCTTTTACCGGGCGGGAAAGATATGCAATCCTGCCCGTCACGTCCGAAAGTTTCTCCATGATCTCCCTAAGTTCGGTCTGAAGAAAAAGCTGCTGCCCGTCCTCATAGTCAATATGCAGCCCGCTCAGATCATCGTAATCGTCATATGTAGACAGCCTCAGCAGGCTCCTGATACTTCCATTCAGCTTTTGGGTTTCCTTTAATACCGTGTTTAAATCTGCCATATTTATACCGCCTTTCCATCGCATATCCCGGCTTCCTCTTTCACAGCCGTAATCCCTTTCGGGTCAGACCATACCCGGCCTGTCCTCTCTATCACAAGTTTTCCATCCTGCAAGGTTACGGATACCCTGTCGCCAACGGCAAACCCCATATCACGCAGCCACTTTCCCTGCATCATAATCATTGGAACCGTAAGGTCTTTACCGTTTCCCCTTGCCCTGTAAACCGTCATTTCTCTTGACTTCATTCGTACCTCCTGTTAATATGATTCAATAAAAATAGGACTAAATCAGCCACGCAGACACGATACTTGTCTGCATGAAAAGCTAATTTAGTCCTACCTAAACTTAAAAATATTCAGTTATCACCCCTTTTTGGCACACGTTTTACAACACCAAACGGCTTGATGGTATATTAGTGTCAAGTTGCTTGATTTTCGGTTTTCTGGTTAAAAACAGGCCCGTCCTTATCCAATTTTGCTGTTTGCACAGCAGTTTTTTCATAGGACTAAATCAGCGGAAGCCCTTGATTTTACTGGCTCCTTGCTAACTTGACACTATATTACCATACGCCCCCACCCTAGCATTCGGATACTCCCGCTCCCCCCTGATTTCTTTCGCGCCCTTCCTTAAATATGCCTTCACCTTCTCCCCATACAGATACGGATCATTCCCTTCCACAATCCCCCACTGCATCAGCACCGCTGCCGCACCGGTTACAAAGGGCGTGGCAAAAGACGTACCCGTGACCGGATTGTAGCCTCCATCCCTGTCAGGCGCAAGGATTCCCACGCCGGGCGCCGCCAGGTCCGGTTTCACATAGGTATCGGAAGTGCGGCTGTTGACCTGTTCTTGATAAAGATACCCTCTTCCGGAAAAATCTGCATACGAGTCATAGGCAGGATCATAAGCCCCCACAGTAACTACTTTGACCGCCGTGGAGGGAATGGTCAGCGTCACATCCGGCGTAGGTCTGACGAAACGGGTGTTAGCGCTGCGTACTGTGCCGGAAGGCAGGTAGAAGGTATAGTTGCCGGTGATGGTACGTAGAGGCTTTAATTGGAAAGTCCATACGCCTTGATCCAGGTATCGGTTCCCATTTGCAGGCAGCAGATCAAAATATATTTCCTGACCAGTCATATAGGGCGCCGGTTCTCCATTATAAAGCAGAATCTGTGTCTGCTGCAGGCGGTATATCTGTTTACCAGGCTGGTCAGTATCTACTTGGAAAAATTCCCCAGAGGGCGACACCAATGTCACCAGATAACGGTCTACATACTCCTTCCAAAGCTGTATATTGAGTCCAGTCTCATAGACTCCAATTACCAGTTCTATCCTGGTGACATTCTCATCGACAGTACTGTCAAATTGATTGACTATAGCAGTCGATTCATTTACATCCCGTCCAGTCACTTTGACACTGCCACCCACATGTCCTCCGGAAGCTCCTTCGTTGCCACTGCCCACACAGATGACGCTGCGCCCGATCTCGGAAAGATTATCTAGGAACCGTTCCACCAGAGAAGTTCCGTTATGGGCGCCATAGGTATTGCCAAAACTGAGGTTGACTGCTAAAGGCATCTGCAGTTCTACCGCTTTGTTGACTATATAAGTCAGTGCTCGCATCAGTTCCGTCGTTCTGGGAAAGGAATCCGGCCTGGGTGTACCAAGCCGCACAATCAAAAAATCGCTTTCCCTGGCAATCCCGGCATAGGCTGCCCCCGCCCTGCCTCCGTTTCCGGCCGCAATACCGGCCACCGCGGTTCCGTGTCCGGTAGTATCTATGCTGGGAACAATCTGCTGTGCCGCCTGTCTGCTGCCGGCAGCTAGCGCAGCATTGATCTGCGCCTCATCAAACTCCTGTCCCAGCACCTGATCCCAAAGGAATCTTATCCTGGTCGTTCCATCCGGACGTCGGAAATCTTCATTCCAATAGCTGATGCCGGAATCTATGACTGCCACCAACACACCTTTGCCAGTAAGATTCTGGGATATCATGCTGCCCGGTGCAAAGCAGGCCGCCGAACTTCCCAGGATATCTGCAAAGAAAAGTCTTTTAGGCTTTTCCACATATTCAATCTGCTCTGTCTCAGCCAAGATGTACATGGCAGATGCCGGCACTGTCAAAATAGCATAACCGGCAATCAATTCCTCCACCACAATGCCGCTCTGCGTCAGTTCCTGTAAGCTGCCATGGTATTTTACGATAACCTCCCAGGTATTTTCTTCCATATTATATCCCACATTTAATTCCAGCGATTTTTCCCGCTCCGCAAGGGATGTATCCAATGCCAAGTTCAGCAGATTTTCATTTTTTTGTGAGTCCATCTTTTTCCTATTTCCACCGTGTCTTTGTCTCAGTTTTACTGAGGCAACGTGCTAACAGGCTACTATAGTTTTATTACTACCATCATATGCAACGCCTTATTTATGTTCATTTTTAGCATATATTTTCCATATTTTCTTTTTAATCTCCCTTTGACTCTCTGTTTTCATTATGCTAATATATTTTTATAATGCTTCCAAAAATTATTTAGTATACTCGCTTGGAATTTTTACACGAAAGAGGAAAACTTATGACACCTGTAAAGAATATGCTCCTAGAAAACGGCCGACCGATAACTCCCGATCAGGAGCAGAATGAAATTGAGACCTACGATAACCTTTATGAAAAAAAGAATTTTGGCACATTGGATTATCCTATCAGCGCCTATTTTCTGGACCTTCATAAATCCTATATGAACTGGATCCGCTGGCACTGGCATGAGGAAATGGAAGTCCTGCTCATCCAGGACGGAACGGCAGAGATTTTTACGGACGATGCTTCCTATGTGATCCGTCCCGGCCAGGGCATCATCATCAACCAAAATGTCATGCACTGCATCCACTCCCTGGATCAAAATAACTGTACATTCTATACGATTGTCTTTCAGCCAGAATATTTATTTGGACAAAAGACCAGCTATTTACAGACACAATATCTGCTGCCAGTACAGAACTATCAACTTTTTAAGATATTTTTGTTAGATGAAAAAGATCCCTGGCACAAACGTATGCTGGCTTCTTTGAATAACGCCATTTCTGTTGACATGACACAGACTTACGGGTATGAACTTGCTGCAAAGGGATATTTATGCCTTTTCTGGGCAGATCTGATCAGCCGTCTGCCACAACGCCAGAAACAGATTTCCACCCATGTTTCCCTGGATGAACAACGGGTGAAACAGGCTATGCTGTATATTCGGACACACTATGCGGAACAGGTATCTCTGGAAGATATCGCGGACAGCATCCATGTCAGCAAGAGTGAATGCTGCCGCTGTTTCACTAGGACACTGCAGATGACACCGTTTGAATATCTAATGAAATATCGTATTTTTGAAGCTGCTAAAAAGCTAATGATGCCTTCCACGGAGCCTCTCTCCATTGCCGATTTGGCGCTCTCTGTAGGCTTCAACAATACCAGTTATTTTAATAAACTCTTTAAAAAATTTTTGGGTTGCACTCCTACCTATTACAGGACACACAAGGTTCTGTCCAAAGATGGGGACTTCGTGGACTGCTTTGATAACCTGCTCTAAAAAGCATAAACCGGAGAATGACTTTTTGACACTGTCATTCCCCGGTTTTATTGTTTTAATGTTGTTCTAATATTCTCTTAAATTTTCTGTCTCAATAGGAAGTTCTTTAAAACTCTTATTTCTCTTCCTTCTGCTCCTCATCCTGTTTATCCTCAAGCTTCTTTAACGCTTTGCCGGCGAAATCTTTTCCACCCAGACCAAAAGCAAGAGCAAACGCAACCGCTACTGCTGCAATGATCAGAATAAACGCTGTGTTAACGATCTCCGGTGCAATACCTAACTGATTCAGCACCATAAATCCGCCCAGAGCATAAATGCCACATTTTATGACAAGCGCATAAGTGGTCTGTCCGTTCTTCGCCAATGCTTTCTGCACAATCGCGTTACCGATAAAGCAGATCACAAGAATCAAGGCCGCCGCAAGCACATAAGGCATGTAGCCAATGATCGTGCTTCCGATATCGGTAAGCACCTGTAAGTGCAGTACGCCAAAACTCTCCACGATAAAGAAGATCACCATGACAGCTTGGACAGTTCTGCCAGCCACCTTGGAAAGCACAAAATTCTTGTTCTTTTCATCAAGTAATGCTGTCAGCTTCTTATCCAGCCCCGCGGAAGCAATCAGATTCTCAACAATGTTGCCGGACAGCTTCGCCACCATGCAGCCCACGATGATCAGGACAAGCGCCACAAAGATATTGGGAATAAAGCCAAAGATAATATCCAGCATTGCGATTGCCGGATTGGAGATTGCGCTGATATCAAGTACCTGCAGCGCCGTGATAACAACCGGAATCAAAATCAACACATACACTATGTAAGCAAGCGTGTTAGAGAGTTTCGCCGTGTCCGCTGCCTCAATACCAGCAATCTTCTGAAGCTGGTCAACTTTCAATTTGCCAAAAATCGGCGCCAGGATTTCGCGCACAATCTTTGCAATAAAGAACCCAACCCACAAAACAATCGCCGCCGCCAAAATGTTCGGCAAATATCCCCACATAGTATTTAAGAGATTTAAAATCGGCATGGAAATATTATTCATCCCCAGACATTCAAAAATACCGGGTACAAATAACAAAAATACTAACAAATACACAATTTTTCCAATGCTTTCCGTTGCCTTGGCACCGCCCGCATTCATTTTACCAAGCAGGGAAGCAAGTTTTGTCTTGGTGAGCAACTTCACCACCAGCGATTTTACGATTGCCGCAACAATAAATGCAAGCACCAGAATCAAAACTGCTTTCAAAACCGACCACAATCCATTGCCCACAAATGAAGCAAACGTTTCTACCATTTGTACCATATCAATACCTCCTGTCGAATTTTTATACTTTATATTATATAACAGATGAGGAATATTACAATAAAAAAAGTTAATTTGCAAAGCAAACTAACTTTATGAGATCCGCTTCGCGGACTCGGATATGCGCAAACTTTCCTATTTGCAAAGCAAACTAACTTTACGAGATCCACTTCGCGGACTCGGATATGCGTAGTTTCCTCCTATTTGTTATAAAATACAGAAAGTGCCCGGATAAGATAATCTAAATCCTCCGCGCCCGCTGTCTCTAAGGCAGAGTGCATGGCTAGCTGCGGCAGCCCGATGTCCACTGTATTCATGGACACCTGCGCCATCAAAATATTGCCTAGGGTGCTTCCGCCGGCAATATCCGAGCGATTCGCATAAACCTGGTAAGGCACCCCGGCTTCCTTGCAGATATCCTTCATCACCGCCTCAGAATAGGCGTCAGTCGCATAACGCTGGGAACCGTGATATTTGATCACAATTCCTTCATTGAGATATGTTTTATTGACCGAATCAGTCTTTTCCGGATGGTTCGGATGTACGGCGTGGGCGTTGTCAGCAGAAATCAGGAAACTTTCCGCCAGCATGCACTGGTATTGTTCTTCCGTAAGCTGCAGTCCGCCCCGGATACGCATAAGCACATCCCGCAAAAAGGAGGAATCCGCCCCCTGTTTGGTGCCGCTTCCCACTTCTTCATTATCAAATACCGCCAGCATGTTGATATAGTTTGCCGGCTCATTTTTCACCAGCGCTTGCAATCCCGCATAGACACATTCCAGATCGTCCAGTCTCGGACCGCAGATATATTCCCCTGCCAAGCCAATTCTACCACATTTATCCCTGTTATACAGAAAAATATCCTGCCCAAGAATTTCTTCGGCATCTACTCCCGCTTCCTTGGCAAGCAGGGAAAGGTATGCACCCTTTTCCTTTATACTGCCCGCCAACGGCGGCATGTCCGTCTGCGGATTATACTCGATTCCTTTATTCATATCCCAGTTCATGTGTATGGCCACATTGGGAATTACCGCCACATTCCGATTAATATTGACTAATTTAGTCAGTAATCCCTCATGCCCCTTATACACCACTCGGCCGGCAATCGACAATGGCCGGTCAAGCCAGGTAGAAAGAATCATCCCTCCGTATTTCTCCACATTCCATTTCAGATAATGCTCCTCTATGGAAAGTTCCGGCAATTCTTTGAGTTTAAAACAGGGAGAATCGCTGTGCGCCGCCACGATATGAAAACCCTTCTGCTCCTTTTTCGGAATGGAAAAAGCAATAATCGCAGAATCATTTCGGTTTACATAATATTTATTACCTGCTTTAATCTGCCAAATCTGCTTTTCGGAAAGCTGCTGATAGCCAGCTTTTTGCAGTTCTTCTTCCATATTTGCCACCGCATGAAAGCAGGTGGGACTGTGATCTATAAAATCAAACAGCCCTTCTAAATATGAAGTATCCTGATAAGAAGATGTTTCGTTCTCTTTATTTTTTCTGCTCATCTATCTTATACCCTCTCTTCCTGCAAATTTATTTTATTACAATTACATAGAAATCAGACTGTTTTAATGTCCTCTACAATTCTTATTTTATCCCGGCTGACAGCAAAATAGCAGACACCGCTGTAAGCGCCCGCCTCATAGAGTTTGCCAATGATCTCCCGCATTCTCTGGTTGAGTCTGTGATACATTACCGGATTCTCCCACCGGATTCCTCTCAGATACTCCTGCTGACGTTTATGAAGACAGTTGATTATCTCTGCCCCTACAGTGTTTTCTTCCTTTACAGGATAACCACTTGAGTCAATATTTAAAAATCTAAAACAGCAGGACACATAACTGAAATTTTCACCGTTCTCCTGACACTTCCTATATAACAATTCTGTCAGTTTTCCATCCCGCCTGCTATCATACGATGTTTCTTTCCAGAGAATATCTTGTTTTCCCGTCGTTACTTCACTCCACGACATCGGCGTCAAATTTGGCGTATCCGTCATTTTATATTGACTATCTTGGTCATAAATAATTTTGCGCAAAGTCCGTCTTCCATAGACATCCTGTTCCTGTACATATTCTTCCCGTCCGGCAAATAAGGCGGCAGATGGTTCCTCCCGCAGGAGCACCTGGCTCTCATACAGATAATCCATCATAATCTTCTGCACTTTCGTCCGGGATGCAGGATAATCCAGCCGCTCCACAATCTGATCCAGCGTATAGCCGATATCTGTCAGATGCCTGATAGCGCCGCCGCAGGCCACATCTGTGGTAAAATTGGATAATGCTGTTTGAAAATAATTCGGCCTGTCCATACCGCTATTGCTCCTGTTTTGTACCTTTCGTTCTCCTACGTCAAAACATACTGTTCCAAATCATCCGGCACGCAGAGGTTCCCCCGATAATACTGCCTGCCTTCGGCACCATAAAGTTCTTTTCTCTGCTCGATATGACTATCCTCCGTATGATACAGGATTAGATTCGGAATCTGCAGCGCCTCTGCCTGCTCGCAGGCCTCCTTCACCGTACTATGATGCTTTTCATAGGGTTTGAAAATATCTGCCTCTCCATACATACAGAAAGCTTCCAACATCAGCCACTCGCTCCCGCATACATATTGACTGTTTTGGTCATTATACGGTTCATCCCCACAGCAGGTAAGACGCTTTCCTTCCGCATACTCTATGGTAAAGCCAAACTGCTTGTCTTTGGTGGAGTGAATATCAAAGAAAGTCACTTTATGATGAAGAATCTGCCTGTATTCCCCGTCTTCTACCACCTGAAAGTTTATCTTGCTGCCAAAATGCTTCTTTATCTTTTTCTGCAGAAGCGTATCCGCCATCTTCTTGACAATATGAATCACCTCGTCATGTCCGTAAATTTCCAGACACCCTTCATACTCTCCTCGGTTAATGCCCTGGCCAATCTTGCGGATCACCCACAGGATTCCCATGATATGATCGATATGCTTGTGGGTGATAAACATGTGATGAACGGCTTTCCAATCAATTCCGGCTTTTGCCATCTGTACCAAAATCCCGTTACCCCCGCCGCCATCGATCAGAAAGTTCTCCCCTTTCTCTTCCAAGGCAAAACATGTATTATAGCACGCGGTAACCATCGCCATCCCCGTGCCAAGCATTGTCAATTTCATAATATTCTCCATTCTGGAGCACATCAGTGTGATTTTTCTCCACCTTCGACTTATATGGTCAATTACAGGTTCCGACCGTACTCCTGCTCCTACCCACTCAAAGATTCTTCTTACAGATATCCTGCAGACAGCACCTGTCACAATAGGGCGCCGTTCTGGCGGTACATACTTCCCGGCCATGATAGACCAACCGGTGACAGAAATCACTGCCCTCCTCCGGGGGAACAATCTTCCACAGAGCCATTTCCACTTTCTTGGGCTCCTTGATGCCATCCACCAGACCAATGCGGTTGCATAGCCTGATGCAGTGAGTATCCGTGACAATGGCAGGCTTGCCGAACACATCCCCCATAATCAGATTGGCGCTCTTTCTGCCCACGCCGGGCAGTTTCAGCAGGGCATCAAAATCATCCGGCACCTTACCGCCATGTTCTTCTTTCAACTGCTTCATGCAGGCGCTGATATCCCGCGCCTTGCTTTTCCCAAGTCCGCAGGGATGTACGATCGCCTCTATCTCATCCACCGGAGCCGCCGCCAAGGCGTCCACGTCAGGAAACTTCTCATACAGTTTCTCCACCACTACATTGACTCTGGCATCGGTACACTGTGCCGCCAGTCTCACACTGACCAACAGCTTCCACGCCTCATTATAATCCAGAGTACATCCCGCATCAGGATATTCCGCCTTCAATCTCTCTATCACAGCCAAGGCCAACTCTTTTTTTCTCATGGTATCTCACTCTTTCTATTCTTTTCTTAGGGAAATACATGCAATGTAATTACATTTATACCCTCTACTTCCATCTATAATCACTACGCACAAAAGGCTCTCGGATGCACTTTCCAGTCAGGATGCCGTACAGATCAGGCCGCCTGTAGGCATTGCCGTGCACTTCCCGGCTGCGATATTCCCGCATCTCATCCATGGGAAAATCTGCCAGATATATCCCCTCTTCCTCGCCCGCATCAAGAAGCATCGTATCCCTTGACTCTGGCAGTTCGGGCTTGTAGGCTATCCCGTCAAAAGCCGTGGAATGACCATTACAGTCAGGATGACCTGCCGGATAATTGACCGTAGCAATTCCCAGCATATTCTCAAAGGCTCTCGCACGCAACTGGGAAATCCGGTTTATCTCCATCGGACAGGCATTGGGCACCAGAATCAATTCCGCTCCCTGCAGCATGAGAATCCTTGCGCTCTCTGGAAATTCCCTGTCGTAGCAGATCATGGCACCAACCTTCACTGTTCCCCCTGCCGTATCTAAATCCGCCACCAGAAATTCATCGCCCGGCGTCAATCTGCACTCATCACCAAAGTCACAGGTATGTACTTTGGCATAGGTCAGTATATTATGACCATATCGGTCAATTAAGACCATTGTATTTCTCGGGAGCGGTTCCCAGGACTCCAGGAAAGTGACCGCCACCGCCATCTCCAGTTCCCCAGCCAGTTCCTGATAAGCCCGCACAAAACTGCTCTCTGCGGAAATGGCCGTTTTCTTCAATTCCTCCACATCTTCCGGAATCCGATATCCCACACTCCACATTTCCGGAAAAAGGGCGATATCCGCCCCCATCTCTTTGGCCTGTCTGCAAGCCGTCAATCCTTTCTGCAGATTCTCCTCGATTGACTCACTCGGTTTCAACTGCAGTAAAGCCACTTTTAGGCTTTCCATCGATTTTCCCCGCTTTCCGTAAAGCCCCATATAAGGCCTCCTGTTCTATAGAATCTCAATCTGACACATCTTCATAGCTTCCAAGGCATTGCTATGACTCTGCGGCGTCACTCCGGCACAGCAGTCAGCCTTGACCTTTACAGTCACCTCCGGCATAAAGGCCTTGATCACCATAGCATTAGAAATGACGCAAATGTCAGTACAAAGCCCAATCAATGTGACGCTCTCCAAATCCGCTATCTCCTTTAGATACTGTGCCAGTTCCACAGAACCGAAGGTCAATTTATCAAAGATTCTGGTATCTTCATTCTGCAGCGCCATTAAATCTGCCTGAATCTGCCATCCCTTCGTATCCTTAATGCAGTGTGTCACCGGCAGTTTCGCTCCTTCCTGGGTACTCAGGTAATCCTCGAAGTGGGTATCTCTCGTATACACCACCTGACCATCAAAACCCCTGATCTGCTCCGCCACTCTTTCCACAATGGCTTCCGCCTCTTTCGTCCCCAGCGTGCCGTCAATAAAGTCATTCTGCATATCAATCACTGCCAAAACATTTTTTGCCATATCAAATCGTCCTCCCCTTCTATTTTCTATTCTTGCTGTCTGCACAGATAGCATCCTTCTTCGTGGGAATAAATCACTCCTACCGCCTGCAGATAGGCATAGATAATGGTTGTTCCCACAAACTTCATACCCCGTTTTATCAAATCTCTGGAAATCGCGTCCGAGAGCGGCGAACTCACCCGGTCGTTCTCATACACAACCTTTCCCTCCGTATATCCCCACAGATAGTTGTCAAAGCTGCCATACTCCGCCACAATTTCCCTAAAAATACGGGCATTATTAACCGCCGCCTTAATTTTCAGGCGATTGCGGATAATTCCCGCATCCTGTCGCAGGGCTTCCATCTTATTCCCATCATAACCACATACGGTCTCCAAGTCAAATCCGTCAAAAGCCCGGCGAAAAGCCTCTTTCTTGTTCAGTACACATTCCCAGGACAATCCCGCCTGAAATGATTCTAAAATCAGCATTTCAAAAAGAACCTGATCGTCATGCACAGGCACGCCCCACTCTTCGTCATGATATTGTATGTAGCGCGGATTTTTGGGATTCGCCCAGCTACAGCGTCTCTTTTGATCCGAATACTGTATATGATCTGCCATTCTCATTCTCCTATCGCTATCTTCCAAGCCGCCCCGCAGAATCTTCCGCCGCCAGCCATTTTGCCACGCCATCCGCATCATTGGCTGCAATCACACCCGTGGCAAGCGCTTTTAACTGTGGCACCGCATTCTCCACCGCATAGCACTCATCAGAAATTTCAAACATAGGAATATCATTGATGGCATCCCCAAAGGATACCACTTTATCACAACGCCATAGTTCTTTCAGCTTCTTAATGGCCTCCGCCTTGGACGCTTTCTTGGGCATGATTTCTAGGAAAAATTCTGGACGGTACAATTCCTGCTGCAGAGTGCAGCGATACCGGTTGTCATTCGCAAAAATCTCATACAAAGGCAGAAGTTCCTCTTTGTCTGCAATGCAGGTAAAATAGAAGATATCTCCCTGATAGAGCCCGTTCTCATCCGCAAGCGGACGGAATCTTTTATCTCCTTTTCTCATATCCAGATATCGTTGAATGCCCTCGTTAACCCTGTCCTCCCGATAAGAAACCCGCTCTACACCGTCCACATAGGAATAGACCAGCGGCGCCGCTCCATGCGCCTGCAAAGTCTTACGCACATACGCTGCCTCTTCTTCCGTAAAAGAGAGGGATGACAACACCTCTCCTGTAGCAGGATTGATGATCAGTACTCCATTATAGGCAATGACCGGAATGGTCGTTGATAACCCTTGTGCCACCACAGAGGCAGATACAAGAGAACGAGCCGTGGCATAAGTAAACTGCATGCCTTTTGCCACCAACTCGTTGATTGTCCTTATGCTGTATTGACTTATACGGTCATTACTATTTAAAAGAGTACCATCCAGGTCAGTAACGTAAAGTATACTCATAGACGCCTCACTTTCACTGGTGCCATCCTATAACTTAATCTTGGCAAGCAAGTCACCCAGGCTCGTGGAAACTGATTCTCCGGATACATACTCCTCCACTTCCTTATCAGATTCCGTATCCACCATCTCTTCTTCCAAGGCTTTCATGCTCAGACTCACCTTATTGTCATTAGTGTTTAGAATCTTCACCTTGACTTTCTGCCCCTCTTTTAATACCTCATGGGGTGTGGCAATTCGCTTTTGGCAGATTTGTGAAATATGAACCAGTCCACTGATTCCATTTCCAAGACTGATAAAAGCACCATAAGGCATCAGGCGCTCCACTACGCCTTCCATCACCGTTCCCGGCACCATCATGGAAATCCTATGGTTCCGCTCATCCGCCTCTTTCTGCCTGGCAACCGCCTTACCGGAAAGTACCAATTTGGTCTTATCCCGATCCGCCGTGATAACCTTAACCTCAATCTCTCTACCCACCCAGGCATCCGTATCCTCCACATAATCGCTGGCTATCTGGGACGCCGGAATAAAAGCACGAATCCCCTCCAGATAAGCCGTCACGCCGCTTGGTACGCTCTCCTTGATGCGCACTTTCACAATCTGCTCCTCCTCTAAAAGTGTCTGCAGCTTGTCCCAGGCCAGCACATCGTTCGCTTCTTTCTTCGAAAGTTCGATATTGCCCTCCCCGTCGTCCATTCGGATGACCGTAGCCTCTATCTCATCACCCACCGCAATCTTGCCTGCCGCCAGGAAATCGGGATCATTGCTTAAGTTCTCCGCCTTGATAATCCCCTGGGTATAATATTTTAAGTCCAGAATGACCTCTTCTTCATTCACATCAATGACCGTGCCCTTGATGATATCGCCTTCGGCTATCTTGCGAAAGGACGCCTCTAACTCTTTTTCATAATCTTTCATGGATTCCATTTCTATTTTCCTCCTGCTCTATTCTTGGCATAATTGATAGTCCGCCCATTTGATTGTAACTTCACAAACTGCTTTTCACAACACTTTTTTCAATCTTCCCATACATCTTACCATGCTGTATGATGATTTTAAACCCCATCATAACAATCCCCCACACACAAGTCAGGAGCTCACCGTATACACTCTGACCACAACGTCTTCTCTCACCACAACCATCACACTGACCGGGCTTTCCACCCGCGCCTGCTCCCTGCCCAACGCAGATACGGCCTCCTCAAACTGCTTCCTCTCCGCCTCAATCCGCTCTTTGATTTCTGCAAAAGTTGTATCCCGGATATAATCGGTATCCGCCACCTCCAACTGATAATGCTCTCCCCAGCCTCTGCCGCGTTCTTCCCATATGCAGTCTTTTGCAACAGGATAAGAAATCGTATATACTATATCATCGCTGTCTCCCCAGCCATAATAACCGGCACCCCCTACCGAGTAGGTAAGTATGCCGTTTTCCAGTGTAAACTCTTTAATTTGTGGCCAGTACGCAAAATATTTCCTATATTTTAAGCCCTCATAAGCCTCCGGTATATTATCATATAAATCGTCACCGTAAGCATCGACCTTGATCAGTTCCGCATCTCCCACGGTTTCCTTTATAAATTTATCTATCGAATCATAGTATTCTTCCTCACTGCAGACCGTATCATTCCAGACATACTCCTGTTCCGGATAATCCCCTGCCTCATTCATAATTATCTTACCTTCTTCATCCCGTTTATCACCCCAATACCCAGACATGATCATGACCTGTTCTCCATTGACCAGCCGAAAGAACTCATCCCGATAACTTCCCATATTCCCATTGGAATTATAATAAAAATTCTGTTTCTTAGCATATTTCAGACCACCAAGTCTGCCAATCCCATTTTCCAATAATTCCCCGTCTCGATATGTGATGATCAGCTGACCTGCCGCCTCACAATTTCCAATCGCAATCAGTTCCGGGATGTCATCCTCATCCAAATATGCCAACAGATATCCGTCAAACCAACGGCCGTCATTATATTGGTCCACATATTCCTGATAGGCCATTAATGCCGCCCGGATTTCCTCGTCATCAGGATAATCAGCAGCCGTAAATGCAGACTTACCAATATTATTCTCATGGTTCTCATCCACGGCCGACTTTTTTGCATCTGCAGTCTGTTTCTCCAGATCCTCGCCTCCTGTATTTGCAGTCGGTTTTTCTGAATCTTTGTTTTCTGGAGACATCCCCGGCTTCCCTTCCTCTACGCCCTCATTTGTCTCCTGTACTGTCTCCTGTACTGCCTGCCCTTTCCCTGCAGAATCTCTATCATCAGACATTTCCCGTATCACATCAAAATCCTTCTCTGTCGGACCGGTTCCACTTCGTTCCGTTCCGGATAATTTCACACCCACAGCCGCCGCCAGAATCACTACCAACACTGCCAGAATACCAAGCAAAATAAAAAGTATTTTGTTATTCCCCTTCTCCGCCATGTCCTGCCCTCCTGTAAACTATCCCAAAGACTGTCCTGCCATCAGGTTCATCTGTCCCCATGGATTTTAAAATAACAGGGCATATCATTTCTGACATGCCCTGTACTTACCACTATTTCAAATTATCATGCCATGCTACGCCTTTTTTCTTTTCTCAAAAAAATCGTCGATGGTCTTCTTGATTTCCTTCTCCGGCAAAGTCTTAAGCAAATAGCCTTCCGGTTTCAAAGACATCACCTTTTTGACACTGTCCATATCTCCCCTGCCGGTGAGGAAAATAACCGGAATATCCGCAATATCTTTATCCGAGCGAATCATCTCAAGCGTCTGTCTCCCATCACAGACGGGCATTTCATAATCCAACAGAATCAAATCCGATCTGTTGACCGTTATGCTCTTGATTGCCGCTATGCTGGAATTGCTCTCTATCATATCATAATCCTGCCCCAACAAGTTTAGGATATTTTGACGCATAAAATCAGAGTCATCCACCACAAGAATCTTTTTCTTCCGCTTTTCGCCGCTGAGATATTTTTTAACCTCGCTCATGGCATTTTCCGCATTCAAAGGAGATATAATCTTACCTCTAAGGGTATCGGAAGTCGTCACACAGAAGGTAAAATATCCGCTTCCCATATCAAACAACAGGCTACAGGACGGATGAATCCTCTCAAAGGAATTGACCACCTGCTCATAAGTCATCAGACTTTCACTCTCCAACTCGCACAGACTCACTGACGGGAAACATTCCTGCAGCTTATCCAGAAGCTGTCTTGACATATAACGGGTGATATTTATTACCATGTCATCCACCTTCAGATATTCCGTGTCTAACATATCACTGACTATCTTTAAGAGCAGTCTCTCCTCATAACCCAATAGGATTTCCCACTTTTCCTTCGCTTTCCCACGATACACAAACCGGCAGAAAAACGCTTTGCCAAAATCCTCTCCCTCATACTGTTCACTGACGACCTTAGCCTTTAACTGCAGTACTTCCAGGGAAAGCTGGATAATCGTCTGCTTCAGGGCATCCATCTCCTCCTCATGGGGAATATCCACCCACCTGGTCACCTGCTTGCCTGTAATCGCCTGATCTTCCGTCTGCGTATGTGCTACCATCCACCCGATACAGACTCCCAGAAAATGCCGGATGGAGTCCTGGGAATAATTTGTCTCTTCCAGTTCCTTCTCAAGAGCCGGAAGCGTATTGTTCTGAAAATTGTCATGCAGACGTTTATGTACATCAAAATCACTATAATTGATGGAACGCATATACTCTTCTTCATGTCCAAAATGTTCAAGGGTATGATGTTTTAAATATTTAACGCCTTCCTTACAGGCATACTCACTCTTATCTTCATTCTCACTGATCTTCAGCAGCTTGCTCATGGTTGCAAAAAGCTGCTTATGTTCCTTATCGATGAAATCCACACCCATCTCATATCGTTTATTCCATACTATGTTGTTCACGTCATTCCTCCTTTGCCGTGGCATTTCCATTCCCGTCCCCACCGCTTTATTTCATTGTATGGTAATTCCGCTCAATTATATTAATTGTACACCCATTGGACCGGCTATGTAAATATTCAAAAGGTATTTCCTGTAAAACTACAAAAGGAATTTCTATTCTTTATCCTCGATCGCCTCAACCTTAAAAACAACCGGCCGAATACCGTCCGTACAACAGACGATGGTCTGGTTGTCTTCACGATTCCAAGGAGTAAAGGTTGAACCCGATGCGATAGCGCTGACACTGTGATAGATATCAATCCACGCCCAGGGGCAAAATCCCTCCGGCATTTTAGCGTTCCCCTCAAACAGAAAGGTATCGCCTACATGCAACAACGCACAGGAACCGGTTTGGGCTCCCTCCGTCAGGTATTCTTCCGCCAGGTCTTCATAAAATTCTTTCCTGAGTACCGTTATTTTTACTTTTCTCACGAGTTTTCTCCCATCTTCGACAACTTGGCGGCCTTGATCATGCCGATCAGGCCGAATCTCAGTTCTCTCCCATCTTCGAAAGCTTGGCGGCCTGATCGGCGGCAATGCAGGCGTCTATGATTTCCTGAATGTCTCCGTTCATAATTTTTTCAAGCTTATAAAGTGTCAGGTTAATCCGATGGTCTGTAACACGTCCCTGCGGAAAATTATATGTCCTGATCTTCTCGGAACGGTCGCCGGTACCAATCTGGCTTCTACGCATCTCCGCCTCCGCATCATGGCGCTGCTGCTGTTCTATATCATAGAGCTTCGCCCGCAGAAGAGCAAAAGCTTTGGCCTTGTTCTGAATCTGGGATTTCTCCGTCTGGCTGTAAACAACGATACCCGTGGGATAGTGTGTCAGACGCACTGCCGAGTCCGTGGTGTTGACGCACTGGCCGCCATTACCCGAAGCCCTCATAACATCTATACGTATGTCTTTATCCTCAATCACGATATCAATATCTTCATCTGCCTCGGGCATCACTGCCACGCTGATGGTAGACGTATGAATCCTGCCGCCGGACTCCGTCTCTGGCACACGCTGTACACGATGCACGCCGCTCTCATACTTTAAGACCGAATATGCGCCCTGACCGGTCACCATAAAGGTCACACTCTTCATGCCGCCGATCCCAATCTCTTCCACTTCCATGGTCTCTACTTTCCAGCGTCTTCCTTCCGCATAGTGTACATACATACGGTAAATCTCCGCTGCAAAAAGGGCCGCCTCATCGCCGCCCGCCCCGGCGCGAATCTCCACAATCACGTTCTTTTCATCATTAGGATCCTTGGGCAGAAGCAATATTTTCAGAGTATGTTCCAACTCTTCCACCCGTTTCTTGGCCTCCGCCAATTCCTCTTTGAGCATCTCCCGCATATCCGCATCGGACTCTTCATCCAACATAACCAGACTGTCTTCGATATCCTGGTTACATTTCTTATACTCCTTATATGCATTGACTATAGGAGTCAAATCGCTCTGTTCCTTCATCAACGCACGGAACCGCTCTTGATTTTCAGCCACCGTAGGCTCACTCAACTCATTCATGATCTCCTCAAATTTTCTGAGCAAATCCTCTAATTTATCAAACATATCTACCTCCAACTGTCACACAGCTATTCTATCCTAAATTAATATGATTTGTACTGCATAACATATGCAATTTATATATTTCAGCTATTCATAGGCTGATACCGCTAACCAAACCAGTTCCCATACACCACCCGGTCGAGTCCCGCAAAATCTTTCACAACCTCTATCTCCTGGAATCCTTCCTCTTTCATAATCCCACACACTTCCTCCGCCTGATCGTAGCCAATCTCATAAAACAACATCCCGCCGCGGGACAGATATCCTCCGGCCTGATGTGTAATCTCCCGGTAAAAATATAATCCGTCCCCTCTGCCGTCAAGGGCCAACAACGGTTCATGTTCCCGCACTTCCGGCATCAGTGTTTCAATAACATCAGTTCTTATATATGGCGGGTTGGAAACGATAATCTCATATTGCTCCCCTTTGGGTATACCCGCAAACAAATCGCTTTCTATAAAATATGCATTCATCTCAGGCCGCTGCCCCTGCAGTCTTCGATAATTCTCCCATGCCACCGCAAGCGCCTCCGCCGACACATCCACACCAGTCCCCGTACAGTCATTGGAATACTGCAGCAGACTGAGCAGAATACATCCGGAACCGGTACACATATCCAAAATCCGCATCCCATCGTGGAGATTTCGAAGCACCTCTTCCACCAACACCTCTGTATCTTGTCTGGGCACCAGCACTTTTTCGTTGACTACAAAAGTCAATCCCATAAACTCCTGCTCCCCGGTTAAGTGCTGCAAAGGGGTATGCCCACCCCGTTCTGCAATCAGAGTGGCATATCTCTCGTACTCTTTCTCTGAAACCCCCCGCTCGCCATGCGCCAGCAGGGTATTTCTGTCTGTCCCACAGACATATTCCAATAGAAGACGGGCATCCAGCGCTGCCTCCTCGATTCCGGCTCCCGCAAGGCGCTCCATACCCTCTCTATATACTCCGCTATATGACCGACACATGATCTTCTCCCGATTTCTACTTTTTACATCATCTGCATCTATGCTATCCAGCAAATAAATAACATTCGTTTTTAATCTTCCGCCTGGTCTTCCGTCTTTTCTTCCATCCAGGACTCATCCACCTCATATCCAAAGGTCTCATACAGATAAGCCTTCCAGTCAAAGACAGCTTCCACTGCCGCAATCGCCACTTCCACCATGCTCTCGTCCGGTTCCTTGGTAGTCAGCCTCTGCAACCACATTCCCGGCGCAGAAATAATCCGCACCAGAATATTATTGCTCTTACCCGCAAGCCGTATAATCTCATAAGAGATTCCCGCAATCACCGGAATCAGGGCCACACGGATCAACACACGGTACACCGGATTTTCCACCCGGATAAAGAAAAATAAAATCACACTCACAAACATAACAAACAGCAAAAAGCTTGTGCCGCAGCGCCTGTGCTGTTTCGAACTTCTCATTACCTCCCGCACCGTCAAGGGACAGCCCTTCTCGATACAATTAATACACTTATGCTCCGCACCATGATACATATAAACACGCCTGATATCTTTCATCAGCGAAATGGCTAACACATATCCTACAAAGATCAGAATCCGCAGACCGCCCTCTATGATGGCCATAAAGGAAGCGCTCCTGATATATTCCGCAAACAGGGATGTCACATAATAAGGCAACACCATAAAGATACCGATTGCCAGTGCAAAGGAAAATATCATAACAAGTGTACTGAATACTTTCTCCGCCTTATCCTTAAATATTTTATTGAAAGCCTTATCCGCCAACGTCTCTTTGGCATCCTCGTCCTCATAGAACGACGCCGAAAAGTTCAAACTCCGCATCCCCAACACCATGGAATCAATAAACTGGAAGATTCCCCTGATAAAAGGCACATTCATCAGTTTGCTGCCATGAATAATCCCATAGTAATGCTCCACTTCCACTTCAATCTCTCCGTTCGGCTTACGGACTGCCACAGCATACTGCTCTTTATTTTTCATCATAATACCCTCTAAGACGGCCTGCCCGCCAATCCCAGAGTATTTCATGTTCTTTTTCTTTCTTCCCATTTTATATTCCCTTTATCACTCTGACCGCTATCATTCTGCGCCGCGGAATCTCAAAATCCGCGGACGAGCATACTCGTCCTGGAGAATGCCGTATTTCAGGCATTCTCCTGAGTGAAACATAGAACTTCTTAGCGAAGCAGCCTCTGCTGCTGAGTTTTAGAAGTTCTTTTCACTCTATAACTTAGAAAAGGTTGAGATAAACTCAACCTTTTTTGTAAATCCCGCTTAT
>CAMNSD010000051.1 GCA_946554445.1 uncultured Lachnospiraceae bacterium
CCTCGTCCTTTAACGACAGCAGCATCATTTTCAGGTAGATAATCGTATGCGTATCGCCGCCCGCTATGGAGCGCAGCTTCTTGATCCGCTTGTCTGAAAACCAGTCCGCTTTCAGCTTCAGCCAGTAATACCTCTTTGCCATAAATACCTCCCTTAAACGTACAAAAAGGACAGCCCAGACTTTTCCCATAAGTCTGTGACTGCCCTTGCGCTGTGTTTGATAATAAATATTCAGAATCCCTTAAACCTTTTCTGCAAACAGTTGGGAAGAATTGCAGAATCATATGTGGGATTTATATATTCAGTTTTTGATATTTCTGTTCTAAATTTTCAGCTTGTCCGCACCGTATTTGTGAATGATGCAGAAAAGGATTTCTTTCTCTTTCCCCTCTGCTTTATCATATAAACGACACAGGGTTTTCTGTTCCGTCAGTGTCAGGGTATTGGTATAAGGCTTGTAATTTTCTGTAATGAAAACCCCGCCGCCTCGCCCGGCTTTGTATAAACAGGGTAATCAAAAGACAATGCGATAACATCATTCATTATCGTGCGCCTTGAAACATCCAGTTCCCATGCAAGCTCCCTCATTGTCGTATGCCCTCTGGCGGATAAAATGCTGATGATTTCCATTCTCCGGTGTGCAGTGTCCATGCCACACCTCCCGTCATTTTCTATGTAAAACTTCCGCAGTACGGTCCAAATTCATGTATGATAGATAAAACAATTTTCCTGTCCTCTGAACCACAGGTCACAGCAACCTTTTCCAAGCATTCCAACTGTTCCTGCGTGAGCGTGTTCTGGTGCTGCCCCACACCGTCCGCAAGGAGATAGCCGCCATCATATCCCTGTTTTGCAATAACGGGAAGTTCTTCGCCTATGATGTCAAAATCCCTGCGTATGGCTTTCCTGCCGACACCGTACATCTTCATCATTTCCGATGTGGTCAGCTTTTTCCCCGACAGCAGCATACGCTCAATATCACGCCGCCGCTGGAATGCGTTGTCCTTCATGTTTCACCTCCTTCCGCTGTTTGATTCCCTGTGGGTATTATAGAAAAAGTAATGTTCCCTCTATGGCCAATGTCACTAAGTTAAGATTAATGAAAAGGCTTCTATATTATATTAAAATAGTATAGAGGTCTTTTTTCTACATTTTATATAAAACAGTTGACAGGCAATCCAAAATATGCGGCTGCTCTCGCTACTGATGATTTTAGAGGAAGCGAGAGCAGCCCTTGTGATTAAGAAATATAATTGCAAGGAGGTCGCATATGAAACCAAAACATATCAAAAAACTTTTAATGTCTGAGATTAAGAATGTCGCAAGTCAGCCACATAATTATTGTTCTAATCCAGATACTGATTTTACCCGTAACCGTAAACTTTCAATGGAAAAAATGCTTCACGGAATTATGGGGATGGAAAGCAAAAGTCTTACCAATGAATTATTAGATTTGTTTCATGCATCAGCACAAACACCTACCGCATCAGCTTTTATACAGCAGAGAAATAAGATTAAACCGAAAGCGTTTGAATCTATATTTAAAAATTTTTCAAAGAATCTTATGGACTTATTTGATAAAGATATGCCCGTATTTGCCATCGACGGTTCGGACATCCAAATACCTACCAATCCGAATGATTCAGACTCTTACATATCAGGTACTAACGGACACAAAGGCTACAATCTTCTGCATATAAATGCTTTGTATGATTTAAATAAACATATATATTCTGATGTAATCATACAAAAAGCCAAAGAACGTGATGAGCATAAAGCACTTCAGGACCTGGTAGACTATTCAGAAATCACCAGAGCACTTGTAATAGCTGACCGAGGTTATGAATCTTTCAACAGCATGGCTCATATCCAGGAAAAAGGGTGGTTTTTCCTAATACGTGTTAAAGATGGTAATAACGGAATTAAGCAAGGGTTGGATTTGCCTGAAACAGAATGTTTTGACATCAATATTTCTTTGAAATTAACAAGAAAGAAGACAAATGCGGTAAAAGACCTTTTTAAAGACAAAAACCATTATCGAATGGTATCTTCCACACAGCCTTTTGACTATTTACCACTCAAAAACAGGAAAGCAGAACCTACAAAATTTTATGAATTAAATTTTCGAATAGTAAGATTTCCTATATCAGAAGATACATACGAAACAGTAGTTACGAATCTGGACAAAGACAAATATCCCCCTGCTGACTTAAAGAAACTATATGCTTCCCGCTGGGGAATCGAAACATCATTTAGAGATTTGAAATATACAATCGGCTTATTAAATTTTCACTCTAAAAAGGTGATGTGTATTCTTCAGGAAATCTATGCGCATATGACAATGTATAACTTTGCTGAAATGATTACCTCGCACGTAGTCATTGAAAAAAAGCAAAGAAAACACACATATAAAGCCAATTTTTCAGTTGCTGCACACATATGCAGATTATTCTACCGAGGAAAAACAACACCACCTGATTTAGAAGCCATTATAGCAAAGAATCTCATTCCTATAAGACCTGACCGTCATCGGGAACGAAATATAAAAGCTAAGAACTTTCAAGGCTTCTTATATAGAGTAGCATAAGTTGTATCAATTTGATATATATTCTTTTTAGGCAGATGCAAATCTGTCTATTTGTGTTGCTCTTGAAGTACACAAAAAGGCTGAAGAAAAAATTTCTCCAACCTTTTTGTAATAGTTATCTTGCGAATCAATCTTAACTTAGTGACATTGGTAGGGCTCTCCCTCGGCCTCAGGCATCTCAAGTTTCTGAAGCCTTATCCATTGATTAGATTATAACAGTAATCGGCTATTGCTGTCAACTGCATACTCTAATCAATATTATTATATGAAACAAAACGATTTATTATTCATATATCTTTCTATATGTGATTTTCCACTTATTACTATCAATCAGACTTACTACTACTCTCCACCTTTAATTTCCTAATACCTAAAATATTTATTATAAATCTGGTTAACCGCTTCCACATATACAATAAAGGATGGATGGTTATAATCGTTTCTGCACAGGTAAAAATTCTTCTTGTCAAGATATGCTGTACGCACTTCACCCCACAAGTTCTCAGATTTTAGGGCGTGTACCTTTTCTTCCAGCCTCCCTGGATTCTGAACTTCATTCCAGTAATATCCGTCCAGAATGGCTAAACCTGTTTTTTGATGAATCAATCTCTGACAATTATTATGATATTTACAAGTTATTGCGATATCAACCTTAAATGCCGTTTGGTTTCCCTTCTTGAAAACCCGCTCCTCTGTTGTAAATGCAGATGTTGAATCCTGACAATCTCTCCAGCCATTTGCATTAAGTACTTTGTTAAACTGCTTTCTGACATACTCCTTTATCCCACGACACTCTAAAACATTAATAGATTCAGTACTTACAATACATAAATTGTAATCCAAATCTATCGCCTCGTTTTCATTCTGTGTTATAAGATTTTTGGCTCCACTTCCGACAAGACAGGCTTCCACTGTCATAACAGAATCGTTGTTGATACTTTGCACCAATTGATTGACGATATCGCCGCAAGCGCCCTTTAGACGTTTCAAGAAATCCTTGTCCTGAATGTAATGGTACATATATAGTTCTCCTTCCCGCCCATGCCGCCCATACACTCTTATGACTGTATCGTTATAGAATATCATACTTTTGCATTTTGTCAATCAGCATTTTCACACCCTCACATACTCAACTGTGAAATTTGTAAATTCAGAGGTGGGACGCCATAAAATCAAAGGCTGATCGCCATGTTCCTATCTCCACATATGCTTTTTCTGCCATTTGGAAATTGACAGATATAGCAGAAACCAAATGACACAATGCGCCGCAAGAATCAACATATCCTTTGCAATCATTGAATTATTGTTGACAGCCAAGTTCATAATCCCTTCAAAGGACGCACTGGAAGGCACCAAATAGCAAAGCACCGAAATCAAGCCGCCTGCCGCCAACAAATAGGACACCAATGGCACTGCCATAAATATAATCATAATTATCTTAATATAAACAACACCCACCATCAGGCTTTCAGACAATTTGCCAATAAATAACCCAATCAGTGCAGCAATAAACGCAGAGAGAATAATCAGTGCAAACATAAGAAGTGCGTTCCAAACCGGCAGACGGAAATAACAACAGGCAGTTAAAACGGCAGACAGACATCCTCCTATAAACCCCACAAAAATCTTTTGCATCACATACTCGCTCTGTGTCATAGGCAATGTCTGGTTGAGCAATTCGACACCATTTTCTTTCTCAGATATGATGTTCATGGCGTTAAAAGTACATCCCATAAACATAGCAACAACTAACGTAATTGCAATAAATATATTTTGAAGTCCTTCCATCATATCAGGACGCTCTAAAACGGTTATGCTTATCTGCCCTGTACTTTCTCTCCCCTTATATAACGCCGGAAGCGTATCAGCCGTCCGGCGGAACAAATCTAATTCATCGCCGGATACCATGGTTTGAATGGTATCACCGTCAGCCATTACGCCAATCATGTACGTAGAAGGATCATTGATTGCGGTAATCAATTCCTCCTGCGTTTCATATACGCTCACAGAACCATACCGCTCCAGCCATGATGCTGTCTGAGTCGACAAATCATGTTTCAATACACCAAACTGAAATTCCGCCACAGAAGAAAGATCGATTCCACCGATAAAATGTAAAGCACAAGCAACGACGATTGGCAGGAAAAAAGATACAATGCAAAGCTTGTCTTTCCATACACTTTTGATTTGATAAAATAAGCCTCTCATAATCAGCCCTCCTTTCCCATTTCCCTGTGAAATGCTGTCCGGACAATCAGGAACAGAATGACAATTCCACCAACAGAACATATATAGTAAACCGGATCGGTGACAGGTATTCCAAAGCAGGCATTTTTTAGCCCCATATATACATGATAGAAAGGGTATAGGTCTATCCACGCCATTTTTACAGAAGTATTTGCTGATAAAAACACGGGTGCCGAAACAAAGATGACGATCAGCACATAGGCCAGGGAAAACTGCCTGAAATCCTTTAGCATCATAGTGCATCCAAATCCCGTCAGCGTCATAATCAATGACAAAATTGCAGTCTGCACCAATACTGCAGGTAAAATAGCAACAGCATCGGGAAATCCTATATTGAATGCCGTCATCAATACCGCAAAAATCAAATCAGACAGCAGGAAAACAGTCAATTTAGCCATAATAAACAATCCCTTTTTGAATGGCAGGACTGCATGGACACGGATAACCCCCATCTGCTTTTCTTTAAATAATATGGAGGCAATCCCCAAAAAGCCAACGGCAACAATTTCGATAAACAATAATTCGCAGCACATTTCTTTCCGTTGTTTTGACTCCAGTGTATTTGTACCTACTATCCTCGCAGTGTATTCATTTTCCTGATGAAGCAGTGACAATGCATAGTCAGCCCGGTGATTATCAGCCTTTTCACTTCCAAAATAAAAAACAATATCCAGCGTATCGGAACTGGCATCTACTCCTACGCCATTCGCGTCCGTAGAAAGAGCCGTATTTAATTCTTCTAACGAATCCACTGGATAAATCAATTCAGACACTTCCTTCTGTGTCCCCTGCGGATCATACAAATACACATTGTAGAGTTCAGCATTCATAAAATTGACATAGCCAAAGTTAATAAACAACGTATACAGAATCAGTGAACCAAAAGCGACAAGAAAAAATTTTCCGGCTAACATTATTTGGCAATCCTTTTTGAATAGAGAGCAGAACATCAAGACAGCCCCCTTCCTGTATATTGGATAAACATATCCTCTAACGTTGGTTCTTCTGAATGGACACTGACAATTTCATCATACCGGAAAGGAATGCCCCTTTCTAATTCCGGGATTTCTATTATGTTTTCCTCACGCCTGCCTTGATACAGGTATTCAATCCGTACACGGTGATCGCTGTTTTGTTCTTTTAATCTTTTAGGCGTATCCAATGCGACAATATTTCCGTTTGTAATGAAAGCCACCCTGTCGCATAATAAATCTGCATCCAGCATATTATGCGTGGTTAGAAATACTGTTGTCCCCTTCTTTCGTTCTTCTTCTATCATCCTGCGAAACAGAACAGCCCCGGAAGGATCAAGCCCACTGGTCGGCTCATCCAAAAATAATAGTTTAGGACTGCTGATCAGCGCTCTTGCCATACTTACACGCTGCCGCATGCCTTTTGAGTAAGATGAAACCGGCTTTTTCATAAAATCAGCCTTAAACTCCAACTTTTCCAAAAGTTCCCCAACATCTCTGCGCTGTTTTGCAGGATAAAAAGAAGAAAAGTATCTCAGATTGTCAATGGCACTTAAATTTGCATACAGATAGGGAAATTCAAACAAGACACCTATCTTCTTAAAAAAATCCTGTGTATGTACTGTGGAAATATCCTGTCCGAACAATGACGCATAACCGCCATGACCTTTTAAAATTCCAGTGAGAATTTTTTGTGTGGTTGATTTTCCGGAACCATTAGGCCCTAGAAAACCGAAGATTTCCCCGTCATCTACCGTAAAATCCAAGCCATGCAGCGCCTGTTTATCCTTTCCGTAAGAAAAGGTCAGATTTTTGACTTCGATCATTCGTCATCACCCCACTTTTTACTCTGACTATCTTTCTTTTCCTGTTGGTGTTTGCTCCACCATTGCACAAATCGAACCTTGAAAGGGATAGAAATCACTAGCACCGCCACAATGATCAGCCACCAATACCACTCCACTCCTAAAAACATATACCGCCCTCCTCTTCCATTGATAAAATTCCATCTGCTTCATCCACGTGTTGTGAAACAGCAATATGCGCGTGAAATAATGTAGTAAAATACATTTCACGTTGCAGTTGTATGCATATAAAGTAAATAAATGGAGTGAAATTAAAATGTGATTGCTGTGAAATTGAGGTGAAAAAAGGAATTTGCTTCGCTAATTTAAAAACGGCCTTCCTTTTCTTCTAAAGGAATAGCCGCTTATAAAGAAAAACTTATTTTATGATTGGAATGGAGAAGAAAAACCTCACACCATCTGATAAGTTTTCTGCTCCGTATTCTAAATCTTGCATGGATAAAATTTGTGCAACAATGGCAAGCCCTAATCCCGAACCGCTGTACTTTACATTCTTATCACGGTAAAACTTTTCCCATATTTTAGGCAGCTTTTCCTGCGGTATGGAAGCGCCCTGATTATAAATGGAAAAATAAAGCATATTGTCTTGTTCGGTTAGTGATAATCGTAAAATTCCCCTTGGAGATACATTCTTTTTCGCATTGACAATCAAATTGTCCAAGACCTGCTCCATACGCTGTTTGTCCGTATCAACAAAAACTTTATGCTCCGGAAGTTCGTACTGTAATTCAAAATCGGTTTCCGGCATGTCAATCAATAACCGTCCTGCTATTGTTTCCACAAATTCTACAAAATCAAATTGTTCTGGCACCAATGAAACAGCTCCGTTTTCCAAGGCTGACAGATCTAACAAGGCCTCAATCAGCATACTCATTCTCTCTGTTTCGGAAATGATAATTTCTGAATATCTCTGCCTTTTTTCTTCATCCGTTTCATCCTGTATTCCCTCCGCATAGGCACGGATAACTCCTATCGGTGTTTTCATTTCATGGGAAAGCCGGTCTGTTAATTCCTTTCTTTCCTCCAACAGCTTTCTTTCCTGCTGCACATCTTTTTCAAGCTGAACATTTGCTTGTTCCAGTTTTTCAAGCGTATCCTGCAAATTTTCGGACATTTTGTTAAGATTATCGGCAAGTTCACCAAATTCGTCCTTCGATGTTACCCTGCAAGGCTGGGAAAAGTCTAGTCTTGCTGCTCTGTGCGCCATTTCACAAATTTTACTGATTGGATTTGAAATAAATCTTCCCAATAAGTAATCTATCATAAGTGTCAGTAAGATAACAAAGATGATCCATAGCAGAAAAGAAACATCCTCTTTCAAAGGTAACCCTGTTGAAATAAGGTATGAAACAATCAAAGCGATACCTGCTATCTTTGAAACCATGATTATTTTTTTCCGTACCGTGCGGAGTGAAAATTGTCCTTTCATTTTTCCTCCATTCCGAAGCGTCACAAATTCAACCTTTCACCTCAAATTTATACCCAGAACGAATCAGCGTTACAATGGATTTTCCCTCACTGCCCAATTTTTGCCTTAATGTTTTGATATGCGTGTCAACTGTCCGTGTATTTCCCGCAAAGTCATATCCCCAAATACGGTTTAACAGTTGTTCCCGCGAAAATACCTGTCCGGGGTTTGACATAAAAAAATACAGCAGTTCGTATTCTTTATGCGTCAGCGTAATTTCTGTACCGTCTAAGAACACTTTATGCGCAGCAGGGCTTATTGCTATTTTTCCTGCACTGAGCATATTTCTCAGTGCTTCGTTAAGTGTATTTCCCGACGCATCATTGACTGTACCTGTGAAATTTACAGAAGTACGGCGCAGCAAGGCGTTTGCCTTTGCCAGCAATATTTTCGGGCTAAACGGTTTTGTCATGTAATCATCGGCACCATATTCATAACCTTTCAATTTATCTTCCTCATCACTTTTGGCGGTCAGTATGATAATTGGCAGGCTGTTCATCTCCCTTGCCATTTTACATACAGAAAAACCATCAAGATGCGGCATCATAATATCCAATATCATTAAATCCATAGGGTTACTTTTTAGTACCATTAAGGCATCTATCCCGTCGTCCGCGGTAAAGCAGGTATGTCCGTCCCTGTGCATATATTCACAGATGATGTTTTGCATATTCTTTTCATCTTCTACAATTAAAATATTTGCCATGAAATTATTCCATTTCCTATAACAAGATTATATTCCCCACATATCCTGTCGAGAGCATCAGGAGTTTCAAAAGATGCAAGCGGTGTAAACAATACCTCTGTATCTCGGTTATTTCTACGAGTTTTTCAAGTACTATCCCCTCTTTAAGACGACTTTTTCCTTTCCACCGTAACCCCCAAAACAACTACACCAATTATTAAAAAAGAAAGTCCCTTGTATAATATCTTTCTCTCATCTTCCAGATTAACCACCCTGATTTGATGATCATCCGATATGATTTGGTCAATCTTTGACTGATTATCTGTCCCTATACATTTAGCTATTATTTCATACACTAAAATACCTTTAAATTTTTCGAATTTGCCAAACATATGGTACTTGTCATCGCTGTTGATTATTTTCTTAAACTCTTTTTGATACTCTTTTGCAACCATCAATGGAACATAGTAGTTGGAATCCCCGTCTATAGAAACAATATATGTCTGCATCGAAGAATAAACATCCGAACCACAATATGGGCTATATTTAATTGCCCCATTTACCTCAGTATAATACGTCCCAAGCAGATGTTTTCTCGATATATCACATTCTATATAACATCCATTCTTTATTCCAGTCTTATTGTATGACTCTTCGATATTCTCTAAATTGTACCTGACTATGATTCCCTCTATTGTAATAATAATGCCAATAATAGAAAGGAAACAACCAAAAAGGCTCATTTTGGACAATATGTATCTCATCTTTTTCCCCTTCTGCCACAGGTTGAATCTATTACCCTACTTCTATTCTCTTAAAAGATTTTTGACATCATGATATTGCATGGTTCTTTCACTCTTTGGCAGATCAGATACGATGGATTGTATCTTTTGCGATACCCGCTCGATATTCTTCTGAATAAGTTCCTCTCCGAGCGATGCTGACGCTGTTTGACGGGGATCCTTGCCCCACACTCCAACTAGTGTGTCATGGAACGGCAATTTACCTATATCCGTCAACTCCGGCCTAAGCGCCATAACAAGAGAGGTCTCGTTCTCGGCCGCATGATCAGTCTGAATCCCATCATCCCCCGTAAAACCAAGTTCCCATAGATTAAAAGTTAACAGTCCATAATCCTGCTTGAAAATTTGCTTCCTGTTTCCGAATGTTGTGGTTGACGGTCCGTGCCCATGACCGATTACCACCTTAAAGCCAGCACGGGCAAGATTGCACATGATCGTATCCAATATTCTGCAAAACAACTCTTCATCAATATAATAGGCGCTGCCCTCCAACTGCTGCGGACAGGATTCGTCAAAGCTGTAATAATCCATCCCATAAAACACACGATTGTCCTTATGCACAACTCTGTCAGGCCCAAGAAAAAGCATGGGTAGAACAATACCTCCAATCTCACTGGCAAGCCTCTCAAACACTCCTTTTGACTGCAAGCCGTCTGCCCCAAGCGGCAAATGCTGCCCATGCCATTCCAAGGTGCCAAGCGGAAGATAAGCGACCGGGAAATGATTGATACGTTCCACAAACTCCTCTGGAAGAAGTTCTTCATACAAAATTTTTTGAAATTTCATTGGTTCTCTCTGCTCCTGTCTTATTTCATTCATTGACTGCTCCATCACTCTGTTTTATACAGTATAGCACGAATTCCATCTGGCTAAAAAGATGAATTTTTCTCCCCTGCTGCTATCCATTCTAAAATATAAGATTTGCTCTATTTACATTAAAAAGCATCTGGATTCCACTCCAAATGCTTTCTCAAATTTAATCATTTTCAAATTTATCATACTTGTTTAAAATACCCGACAATATACTTACTCCCATCCTCTTTTTATATCCCACACTCTTGAAAGCAGTCAAAAAATCTTCTCTGGCCTGCTCCATGACAGATATCGCCAAATCCCTATACTCCGTATCAAAAAGCGAAACACTGTCTTTCGTATTTCTCTCATTCCAAGAATTATTTCTATGGAAATACCAGGAACTGTCCGAATTCTCAAATGCCTTGTTTGTCTGCTGGCAGGTAATATAACCCGCCAGGTTTGCCAGCCGCATCTTAAAAGCCTCGTCCAGTCCGGCCAGGTCTTCCTCCAATGCCAAAGACCTTTTGCCGGTAAGTTCATAGGAAACCTCCCTGTCTCCGATTTCATGTCCTTTTACTACTTCATGATAGCGTATTTCGTAGGCATCCATGATTGAGCGCATTACATCTTCCACAGTATAATTCCCATCTTTTAATGCCAGACTGCTGATACCACGCATAGTCGTATAATGATCCCAGGCAATTTCATTTGTATTTTGTATGGTCAGATCCCTGGCCATGGTATCATCTGTATCGGCCTCAAATTTACTTACCATTATCCGAAGCATTTCTCTGGCATCTGATGAGATTTCAACACCATCTGCCAATTGACTGCCGGAATGCTTTTGCACGTCATTCTTTCGTAATGCCGATCCTATTTCAGACCTATTTTTCCCTATGGGCCCTGTTTTATATCTTTCCGGATAACTCAGGAAAAGTCCGTTAATTCCCACTCTTATTCCCTCCATTTACCAAAACCCGCTCTCACGGATGCTGTCCGGTTCCTCTGCAAGCTTTCTTAGTTTCTCAAGAAATGACTCATAAAATGCCCGTTCCATGGCCGCCAGTTTCCGTTCTTCCGCGCCTGTGGGCTGTCCGCCAAGCGGATGGTCTACATCATAAATCCACTTCTTCACCGCATTGATCGCACTTTCCACAGAAGTTCCCAACAGATCAGACTGATTGAAATCACCATGATACCATCTGACAAAACGGTCTATCCCCATCTGCGTCATATAGGCCTGTTTCCCGTCATTGGAAATCCAAAGACCAAACACTGTCAAAGCTCCCCCTGTTTCTTTCTCCGCCTCCAAAAACGCCTGTCTCACTTCATCCGGAGCATGTTCCGCAATAGAATCCAAAACGCGACCTGCATTTCTACCCTTTACTTCTTTGTCCACTTCCGTTTCTTTCTGACCGACTATATCCGCAAATGTTCTTCCTGTTTCTGCTTTTGCAGCTTTATTTTCTGTATACCCTGTTGGGAAACCGCCCACTGTTCCAATTTGACCAATGCTCATTTTTCATGCCCTCCTATACACCTCTGGCTTAGTCTCATAGAATCTATCGGCCAAAACCTCCCTCTATTCCATCCCAGACGGCACCAAATGTCTATTTTAAGTCATGAAACATTTACCTTAAGTCATGTCATCCCGGAGCGCATCAATGATAACATCATCATGAATAAAAATGCAGTGCAAACTGAAACATATTACAATTCATTGATCGTTGCTATAATCGACATGTTCCGAATCCGCTTTGCAGGTGCATATACTGCTACCGCAGCAGAAGCTGTATCGAACACAACAATAATAGCAAGCAAAACGATCGGCAGACTCCACTGGCTTCCAAAATACCTTGTAACCAGTTTCACATACAAAAAGCGGCTTAAAACAATTCCTGTGCCACTGCCAACAATAAGACCGGAGACAGCGTAAGTAAAGGCTTCCGCAGCAATCATCCGGGTAAGCTGTTCCCCATCCATACCAACCGCCCTCATAGCTCCATACTGCTTTATCCGGGCAGTTACACTCATAGAAATGCTGTTGATCATGTTAAATAGTGTAATCATGGCAACGATTACCATAAAACTATACAGCAGAAATTTTGTAGCCAGCCAGGTTTTGGCATCTTCCTGATTCCGCTGACGATGATCCTCAAAAATAACATTGCTTTCCGCAAGACTGTTGATCTGTTTTATCGTTTCATCTGTAGACTGTCTGCTTAATTGTATCCCTATCATACTGTAATTTTCTTCCCCCGTCAGTCGGGCAAACGTTTCCTGCGAGCAGATGATACTGTATTCGCTGGGATACAGCCCGCTGGATATGCCGCATACAACCTCAATCTCCTGTCCCGCTACCTGAATGATGTCTCCAACCTTTATTGGATTATCTTTATTATTCAAAACAGTCATAGCCTTGCCGCTGTCCCCATAGATCTCCAATATATTTCCCTGCACAAGGCTATCCTTTGCACAGTCCAGCATATACTGGCTGTATGACGTTATATTGACATGATCAATCTCCTGCCTCGAAGAAGTGGCCGGAACATTTTCCATGTAAGAACTGCCCCAAATATGTTCTACACTGGTAATCCCGCTGACAGCATCACTTAAACTCTGATCCAGTACACGCTCATTTGCATAGCCGGAAAGGGTAATATCCGGCTGCCATGACCGCATTGTGGGAAGCAGCTCATGCACAAAATCCAACCCTACTGAAATGCAGAGAAACAGTATAATACTGAGTGAAAAGCTGGCTGTCAATAAAAACCAGTTTCTCTTAGATGCTGTTGCATGGTGGATACCCAGTGTCCTTTCCACCTTTCTAATCTTCCGTTTTCTTGTATGGCGTACAGAAAGCGCCGTATCCGAATTTCCGGAAATCGCTGCCATCGGTGAAACTTTAGACGCACGTTTTGCCGGAGACTGCGCTGCCAGCAGGACAGTTACAATTCCAACCATCGCCCCGCTGATCAGCCCGACAGGGCTTAAGGCAAATACCGGCATAGCTGCAAATTCACCGCTAATTCCATAACGTAAGAATGCACAAATCCCCCATTCAATTGCCGTACCTGTAATCAACCCAACAGGCACAGCCGTTTTGCACCAGTTTAACGCTTCCAGCCGCACATACCGGATAATCTGCTGGCGGCTTGCACCAATACAGCGCATCATTCCAAAAAATTTTGTCCGCTGCGCCACATTACTGTTCATACTGCTGGAAATCATCAATACGCCAGCCATTAATACTAAAACGAACAGGACTGCCGCTATTGCGTAAATATTCTTCATAGATTCATTGCTGCTTTGTCCGGCAAGCCCCATAACTGCTGTATTTTCCGAAATATCTTCCTCCGGCAGATCATACTGCTGCCTGATTTCCGCAATGATACCGGATGCCTTTGACACATCCTGAAATTGAATATAACAACTCGGGTTGATCGGAATATGGTTTTGTTCCATGATTGAGATATACGCATCCCGCGTCATATATACAGCAACCAGATAGGTCTGCCCCTGATAAGTGTCAGCGTCATCCGACCCAAAACCGCATACCGTAAAATCCGTATCTCCCGAAGGTGTCTTCACCGTCACATGGTCACCAATCTTTACATCTAACGCAAGGCGCGCATTAGAACTCAGCATAATGTCATTGTCACTCTGCGGCAGACTGCCTTCTTCCAGGGCATTGACAAGCACTGCCAGATAAATACTGTCAGCGCCGTATAATGCAGCTTTTTTCTCCCCGATATAGTAAGGCTGGTCTGCGTCTGTGTTAAATGTTTCTGCCCAGCCCCTGGCGGCAACATCCGGACGCTGGCTAATCTCTTCTGCTATGTCCTGAGAGATATTTTCCAACCGGATATGCCAGTTTCCATGTTCCTGCTGCAGCCTCTCACTGAATGCCCGAATCCACATATCCGCCACACTGAAAATCGTAGTTACAAGCAGCACGGAAATAATAATACAGAAAATCGTCATACGGTTCTGCCGTTTCCGCACCTTTCCCGAAATAGGCACCAGGCTTAAATAACTTTTCATTCCCTGCACCTCCCCAAATCAGTAAGTTCTCCATCTGACACCTGCAGGATACGATCTGCCGTCTGTGCAATACTGCGGCTGTGTGTGATCATAATAATTGTCTGCTCATACTTCTTGGATGCTTCTTTTAACAGCGCGATCACTTCGCTGCTATTCTGCGAGTCTAAATTTCCCGTTGGCTCATCTGCAAGTATTAATGCCGGACGAGTAAACAAAGCACGCCCGATCGCCACTCTCTGCTGCTGTCCGCCGGATAACTGACTAGGCAGATGATTCCGGCGTTCTTTCAAGTTCAGTACCGAAAGCAGTTCTTCCAGATACTTTCTGTCCGGTTTCTGATAATCAAGCAGCACCGGAAAAACAATATTCTGCTCTACGGTCAGTTCCGGGATCAAGTTGAACGCCTGAAAGATAAAACCAATATTTCTCCGTCTGAAAATGGTAAGCTTGCGGTCATTCATGGAAAAAATTTCCTTTCCGCTGATGACTACCTTTCCGGATGTGGGCGTATCAAGTGCTCCTATCATGTTAAGGAGCGTACTTTTCCCAGAGCCGGATTCTCCCACAATCGCCACATACTCACCTTTGGGAACGGAAAACGAAACTTTTTTTAATGCCTTTACGGCTGCTTCGCCGCTTCCGTATGTCTTACTGACATTACTGACTTCTAATAAATTCATTGTGTAAACACCTCTTTTTCGTTTTGATAATCCCAAATATAGCAGAGAAATCCTCCACCTATATTACAATTACCTTACAGTTTTGTTGGAAAAGTTTATCCAGAACTCAGTTTTGGCGGCAAATCGTGCTCGCACGAATTTGACGTACAGGCTGTGTTCTGAGGGAACGCCCGTTTATGAGCAAAAAGAGCTGCGTCAGCAGCGGAAGAGCGCTGTAAGCGCGGTTTTGCGAATGGCGCGTGCTGAACGATTGATTACACCAAAAAGTTCATCGTAAAGGAGGTGCCTTCACCTAAAGCGCTGTCTACTTCAATTGTTCCGTTATGGGCTTCTACAATGGCTTTGGCAAGCGGCAGCCCAAGACCAATACCCTGCGTGTCTTTCGAATAACGGCTCCGGTAAAACCGCTTGAAAATATGGTATATGTCCTCCGGATAAATGCCGCTGCCATTATCCTTTATGGCGATCTGGAGCATAGAGGCAGATATACGCCATTCCATGCGTATACAGCCGCCTTCTCCGGTATGGTCAAGGGCATTTTTTACAAGGTTGCTGATTGCTTCGATCATCCAGCTGCGGTCACACAAAAATACAGTTTCCCCACTACCTGACAGGCAGATTTCTTTTCTTTCCTGATCTGCCCGGAACAGGAAGTGTTTTTTGACGCTTTCCGCAATCTCCGATACATTTTCCAATGTTTTTTGAGGCACAATCATGCCCGCATCCAGTTTTGTAATCTTCAAAAGGTTCTGCACCAGCACCTCAATCCGCTCAAGTTCCTGCTCGGAAAGTCGGGAAAAATCCTGGATTGTTGACATTCCCTCTGCCTCGTCCTGTATGAGCCCGATATAAATATTAAGAGCGGCAAGAGGCGTCTTTAACTGATGGGAAATATCAGATATTGTACTCCTTAAAAATTTCTTTGCACTTTTTTCATTCTCGGCATGAGCATTTAAGATAGCCACCAGAGAATTCACTTCATGGAACAGCCGGTACAATTCTCCCTCATCATTGCATTCAATCGTGACATCCTTATTGCCGGAGATATATTCTGTAATCTGTGATATAGCGTTTTCCATGATTTTATGCTGCTGCCTGAAATACCCAAACAAAAGCGCGAGTATTACAGCACTCATCATCCAAAAGCTGACCATTGTGTAAACTGCCGCATTTTTGACTTCAAACTCCATAAACAGAACCGCAAGCAATGTAAAAAACAATATGCACAGCAAAATACCGCCAAAGAGCCGTTTGATTTTCCGATTTACAAATATTTTCATCCTACACCTCAATCCACAGTGTTCCATTTATACCCCATACCACGGACAGTGACAATCCGTCTCGGTTCTCCCGGATCATCCTCAATTTTTGTACGGAGCCTGTGGATATACACGGTAAGGGAATTGTTGTCTATATATCTTTCGTTGCAGTCCCACAATCTACCCAAAATCTGCTCCTGGGAAAGTAGCTGGTCAGGATTTTCCATAAACAGGCACAGCAACTTATATTCACTTGCTGTCAGTTCAACCAGTTCTCCCCCTTTATACACTTCTCCTCCTAAAAGCTTTATACATATGCCGCCTGAATTTAATTCTGTGCCAGCAGTGCCGAAATTTTCACTCCTGCGCAACAATGCATTGATCCTTGATAGGAAAACTGCCAGTTTGAAAGGTTTGGTAATATAATCATCGCCCCCGATGTCAAGCCCCATGATAATATCTGTTTCTTCATCAGCGGCAGTCAGAAACATAATGGGCACCTTTGAGGTCTGTCGTATTTTTTTGCAGAAATCAAAGCCGGAGCCGTCAGGAAGCGATACATCCAAAATAGCCAGATCATATATCGCCTTTTTCCACAAGGCATCTGCTTCCAAAGCGGTGCGGGCAACCGTTATTTCATATCCCTGCTTTTGTAAGGCAAAAGAAAGCCCATTTATCAAGCTCAAATCGTCCTCCAATAAAAACAACCGTTTCATTTGCATTCTTACACGCTCCTTCTCAAATTTCTAATAGCTATAATTATATGCATCCACCCGAATAGTTTCAAGTGTTTAAAGTATGATATACTGAACCCAAAACAACAGCGCTAAATTGAAATAATCTACGCCAAACCGCAGTTTGCTTTGCAAAATTTTTACAAAAATTTTGTAAGATTTCTGTATTTGCGGAGCCTTATAGAGGAAAGGAGGTGGTAGTGTAATGGAGTTTGAACAGATATACAACGCCTATTTTAAATCGGTATACCGCTATATCCGAAAACTTTCAGGTGATGAACATATTGCTGAGGAAATCACAAGCGAAACATTTTTAAAGGTCATGAAATCCATCGGAGATTTCCGCGGTGAGTGTGATATGCGCGTATGGATTTGCCAAATTGCAAAAAACACATACTATTCCTATCTTAAAAAAAGTAACAGAATGGCAAATGTTGACGAAACAGAATTGCAAAATATAGCAGATCCCAATGCGCTCCTTGAAAAACAGATCATCACCCAGGACGAAACCCGGCAATTGCGAAAAATCTTACATACAATTCCGGAGCCTTACAAGGAAATTTTTATGTGGCGTGTGTTTGGAGAATTGTCTTTTAAGGAAATAGGCGACCTGTATGGCAAAACAGATAATTGGGCTTGTGTTACCTACCATCGGGCAAGAAACATCATACAAAGCAGATTGGAGGAAATCAACCATGAAAAGAGAGTGTAGTATCGTCCGCGATGTGCTGCCGCTGTACTTTGAAAATATGGTGAGCGAAGATACCGCAACATTTGTAAAGGAACACCTTGAGAGCTGTCCCGATTGTGCCGCAGAATTGGAACAACTGAAATCAGGCAGGGAAATGATTCAAGAAGAAACGCCGCAAAGAAAATTTGATGCAAATGTAATCGCAGCATTCAAAAAGAAAATTGCCAGAAAGATATTAAAAATAGTGGCCGCTGTATGCCTTGTATTTGCCGTCCTATTCAGTGCTCTATTGCTTTATACAGGTATTAGTTATCCTGTTACAAAAGATAATATCTCACTGTCAACAAAGACAGACAACGGTTATCGCTATATCATTTTAGAATCCAAAAGTGGAAAATCGCTTTGTTTTGAAGGAAAAGCAGAAGATATCATGAATGACCATAATGAAGTGTGCGGTCAAAAGATCACTTTATATAATTTGAAATACCATAATAATTTTGACTTTACAAAAAATGCCAATTCCATGAGTTGGGGAATACCCTTGAATGACGAACACCAATACCAATACCTGGAACTGATCATTGAATTGGAACATGATACCCTGCAAATTTCCACCGCAGAGTAAAGTATTCAGATTCGATATCGTACAGCAAAGGCCAGCCGAGGCAGGTTGTGGCTGGCCTTTGTTGCTGCGATTATACAAGAATCCTGCTTTCACAACCGCCCTGCCAAATACCTTTTTAACAGAAATGCTAGGAAATAGGGAAACGTATATACATTATTTTCAAACCCGATATTCCCGCCGGTAAATTTAATCCCATAGTGAATGTCCGCGTATTTATCGGAATCTATCAGCGCCTTTAAAGATTTTGCCCGGCCGTTCGTGGCCTTAACCTCGATTGGAATCAAATGCCGCATGGTCCGCACAAAGAAATCCTCCTCCAATGTGGAGTTCTCCCGCTTGTAATAATATAAGCCGTAGCCGCTCTTCGTCAGCGCTTCCCCCACCACATTTTCGTAAAGTGCCCCTTTATAAACGTTCAGATTTCTGTTGGCACGCAAATCTTCCTGCGCCTCCTCGTCCAACATCGCAACAAGCAGGCCGCTGTCAGCAAAATAAATCTTATATCTGGTCTCATCAAAATTGCCTTTCAGAGGAAGTTCCGGATAGTTCATGCAATAACAGATATTGACGATTCCCGCATCCGCAAGCCACTCTATACAGCCTCTGTAATCCTTGAATCTTGCCCCGGAAGCCACCTTGGAAATCTGAAATTTTTTATTATCCTTTGCAAGCTGCACCGGAATCTGTCGAAAAACATTAAGAATCCTCGTCTGATCCAGCCCGCCCGCATACTTTCTGACGTCCTCCTCATAATCGGCAAGAAGCTGTCGTTGGATCGCCAAGGAACCCTCGAAAGTCCCTTTGGAAATATACTCCCTAACCACCGCTGGCATACCGCCTAAAATACAGTAGTCTAAAAACAATCCCTGACAGATTGATAATTCTACCTCATGAAAGGGCTTAAGATTCGTCATATGCGCAAACAAATCTTCCGTATAAGAATCATCATATCCCTTAGCCCACAGAAATTCCTCAAAATCAAAGGAATACATCTGATAATCTTCCTTATAACCAATGCTGTTACTCTCGATTTTACTATAATTGATACCTAGCATGGAACCGCTGCAAATTACATCAAATCTTCCATCCTGGCAGAAAAACTTCAGCGCCGTTGCAATCTCCGGAAACTCCTGCAGTTCATCAAAAAAGAGCAGTGTTTTTCCCGCAACAAACCTTTTTGAAGGATCCATCCGAGAAATAATCTTAATAATTTCCGCCGTTTTATATCCCTCTTCTACAATCTGCTTATACTTGGGTTCTTCCACAAAATTAATCTCAATAACCTGCTCATAGTTCTCCGCAGCAAATTTTCTTATGGATTCAGTCTTTCCAATCTGCCTTGGGCCTTTTACCACCAGTGGTTTTCTATCCGGGTTCTGTTTCCATTTCTTTAAAAAATCGTCAATCTTTCTTCTCAGATAGCCCATATTTTCCCCCATATTTTCCCTCTTTTTCTGTAATCAGTATCTGCTCCATTTCCCAGATTATACTTTTTTGCAAAAAATGAGGGTATTATTTATCTTATTTTACAAAAAAATGAGGGAATTGTCTATCAAAATTCACAAAAAAAGGGGGGGGAATAAGAATACAGACATTCACTTCATGAAGAGCAATATACTACTATCTAAGTTATTGCCTGCCGTAAATTAAAACCCTTTTCATTTTTTGAGCGAAGCTGTATACTGGAATAGAAAATTCGAAAAGACTCAGCTGCATCAGGCATGAAATAAATAATACAACTGTTGAAAACACGAGAGCACTTTAAAAGACAGGGAGATTTCAGTAAATGAAAATAATCGTAATTTATAATTCACAAACAGGCTTTACAAAACGTTATGCCGAGTGGATTGCAGAGGCGGCCGGAGCGGATTGTATTTTGTGTTGGGGCAAGTCCCATAGACAATCCGGAAATTGAAACAGCCTTAAAAAAGAACTTTCGCGAATCAGAGTTGAAAAAGCTAAAAACATTTTATTGTCCAGGCGGACTAAACTATGAAAAAATGTCTGCTCCGTCCAAACTTATGATGAAAATATTTGTAAAAACGCTCAAAGCAAAAAAGGATAAAACAGAAGATGAACAATTCATGGTAAAAATGATTTCTTCATCCTACGATATTTCAGATCAAAAATATATCGAACCTATTTTGCAGTATTTGAAAAAGTAATTTCAATTCCGGGATGTTTATTAAACTCTTCTATAGACTGCATCCACCTCCCCCAGGGAACAATATGATGCATGTATTTTCCGTCCCTCAATTCTTCTGCCTTTTCATATTCAATAAAATCAAATCTTTTTACATTATATTTGTCGCAAAATTTCTCTATATTTTGGATTGCACGAATGAGATCCGGTGCCAAATAATATAGGCTTTGTAGATAGATTGCATATATCAAAGAACCGATTTCCAACAAAAAGGGCTGCAACTCGATGTCATCATTCTCCATTTCTTCCAAATCCCTTTTTACAGTACTCCACCCTGACCATTTGAGCAAATTATTTCTATCAATATACAGATTACAATCCTTTTGTAAGGAACTTGTTATCTTTGTGAACGGCATACCGTTATGTATTATATAATTTCTCAGTCTCATAAAAAATCTATATGAAAACTCACTATCATAGAAGTTCGAACAAAATTTTCTAAATCCGTCCAGTTGATCCGGTCTTTTCCGTTTTAAGAAGGACTCTATCTTTTCTACCATTATTTTAATTACCGTACAATAATTTAAAAGCAGCTTATTGCCTGTCTGTAAGACGCTTTCCCGATCAACCTCCTTTTGCCGTAACACTGCATTTAAATTCTCTGCCGACAAAAACTTCATTAAATCCAGATTTCCCTCTAAACATATGCCATATATTTCCTTAAATTGGTGATACTGTCCATAATATTTGAAATTATCAAAACCTGCTAAGAAAAGTCAATAGTTTTTTTGCAGGTTTTTAAAATATTTTCTT
>CAMNSD010000052.1 GCA_946554445.1 uncultured Lachnospiraceae bacterium
ATGCCAACGACTCATACTTTTCTCTCATAAATTCCTCCCGTATTCTTTATCATTCCTCTACAATTTTACATTTCTCTATATCAATCTTTCGTCTAGGGATTTTAGTACTTGATATGACTTAGAAAAAGATTTTTATGTACTTATCTTTTACGTACAAAGTCATTATACACCATATCGTACAAAATAGAAAGCTATTTTTTCATGAAATTTACCATGAAATTTACTTTAGAAAAATTTACTTGGCGGGCTCAATGATAACCGGCAAAGACTTATCTATAAAAATAAGAAGTTGCAAGCCCCTTCCAAATACTATAATATAAAGCATGAAAGATGCATATAAACCATCTTTCCATAAATCTTACTACGAAATCAACGGCCTTCATGACGGCCTAATACAGGAAAGAAACGAGGTATTCCCATGACAACCAACGAAAAAGCACTAGAACTGCACAGACAATGGCAGGGCAAATTAGAGACTGTCTCCAAGACGCCTGTCAAAAGCCGCGAAGATTTATCCCTGGCCTATACGCCGGGTGTAGCGGAACCCTGTAAAGTAATTGCCGAAGATAAAGAGGCTGCCTACACTTACACCTGGAAATCCAACACCGTAGCCGTAGTATCCGACGGCAGCGCAGTTCTCGGCCTGGGCAATATCGGCCCCTATGCCGCTATGCCGGTCATGGAAGGAAAAGCTGTTCTATTCAAAGAATTTGGCGGTGTCAATGCGGTGCCAATCTGTCTGGATACCCAGGATACAGAAGAAATCATCAAGGCTGTAACCTATCTGGCGCCAGGTTTTGGCGGCATTAATCTGGAAGACATCAGCGCGCCCCGCTGTTTTGAAATCGAGGAACGCTTGAAAGAAATCCTGGACATCCCGGTATTCCATGATGACCAGCATGGTACTGCCATCGTTGTACTGGCCGGCATCATCAACGCCCTCAAAGTAGTGCATAAAAAGAAGGAGGACTGTAAGGTAGTCGTAAACGGCGCCGGCAGCGCCGGTGTAGCCATCACCAAACTTCTTCTCACCTACGGGTTCCCCAATGTCATCATGTGCGATAAGGTGGGCATCATCGGCAAACATACCGAAGGACTCAATTGGATGCAGCAAAAAATGACAGAATTGACTAATCCGGACAATGAAACAGGTACTCTGGCAGATGCTATGAAAGGCGCGGATATCTTCGTAGGTGTCTCTGCGCCCAATATCGTAACTCCCGATATGGTATCTTCCATGAATCAGGATTCCATCCTGTTTGCCATGGCCAATCCCGTACCGGAAATCATGCCGGATGCCGCTAAAGCCGCTGGCGCACGCATTGTCGGCACCGGCCGTTCCGACTTCCCCAATCAAGTCAACAACGTGGTAGCTTTCCCTGGCATTTTCAAAGGCGCCCTGGAAGGACGCGCGGTACAGATCACAGAAGAAATGAAACTGGCAGCCGCCCACGCCATTGCCGGACTGGTGCCGGAAGAGCAGCTGCATGAAGACAATATCATGCCGGAAGCCTTTGATCCCCAGGTAGCAGAAGTCGTGGCGGCTGCCGTTATGGCACACATCCAAAAGTAAATTTGCTTCGTAAATTATGAACAATACCAACTGGCACGGTAAGCCTTACTACTCCCTGGACGCTTACTGTAAAAATACTTATGGGGAGAAATTATATAAGATTGCCATCAATGCAGGTCTTACCTGTCCTAATAGAGACGGCACTCTTGGAAATAACGGCTGTATTTTTTGTAGTGCCGGGGGAAGCGGTGATTTTGCAGTTGACAGACAAAACCACCCTTCTATTCAGGCACAGCTTGCAGCCGGCCGGGCGCTTTTTCACTGTAAGCAGGCAGGGCGGCGCTATATCGCCTACTTTCAGGCCTATACCAACACCTATGGTCCCCTGCCCTATCTTCGTCAGATTTATGAAGAGGCGTTGGCGGAACCTTCCGTAGCTGGTATTTCCATCGCCACTAGACCAGATTGTATTGCGGAAGATGTGTTGACTTTATTAGTCAATTTAAAAGAAAAATTTCCTGACAAATTTGTCTGGATAGAATTAGGACTACAGACAATCCATGAAAAGACTGCTCTTTTTATCAGACGTGGATACCCTTTAGAGGCATATGACAGATGTGTCGATAGATTACAGCAAGCCGGCATCCCTGTCATCACACACGTGATACTCGGTCTTCCGGACGAGATTCCAGAACAGGTGTTACAGACAATCGCGCACCTAAATTCCGTTGGCAGCTGGGGAATTAAATTACAGTTGCTACACATTTTGAGAGGCACGGACCTGGCCACCTGGTACAAGCAGGGAAACTATTGCCCCCTCTCCAAAGAAAACTATCTAGGGCTGGTAATCCGTTGCCTGGAACACCTATCCCCCGATATTGTTGTACACAGGCTTACTGGTGACGGCCCCAGGAATCTGCTGCTGGCTCCTCTGTGGAGTCTGGACAAACGGGATGTATTAAACACCCTGCATCACACCATGAAACTGCAACAAGCCCGCCAGGGCACTTATTATGAAAGGCACCCATTATGACGCATGATCCGTTGACACTCTACAAACTGATTATTCTCTATATGCTGGACCGTGTCACTTTTCCTCTGACCAAAGCACAAGTAGGCGATTTTATCTTAGAACGGGATTACACCAACTTCCTGACTTTACAACAGGTTATCGCAGAACTGATTGATGCAGAACTAATTGCGGCCAAATCCCACCGCAACCGCACCTATCTGGAAATCACCGAGGAAGGACGTTCCACCCTCTCTTTCTTCGGCAACCGCATAAATGACTCCATCAAAGAAGATATTTCTTCTTTTTTCACCGATCACGAAATGGAAATGCGCAATGAGGTATCCATTCGGGCTGACTATTACAAGTCTACTTCTGGCGAATATGAGGCGCATCTTTTAGCAAAAGAAAAGGACGTAACAGTGGTGGAAATCACTCTGTCCGTCCCCGATGAAGATACCGCTGCTGCCATCTGCAATAACTGGCAGCAAAACAACCAGGATATCTATCAATATCTTGTGGCTAAACTATTCTGACCGTCCCGGCGCTCAGTGTTGTCTGATCACTTCGCTCCAGCTGGAAATACCGATGACCGGCAGCAAATAATCCGTATACTGCGCACACTCAGGCGTGTCTATATATTTGTAGACTGTATAGAGAGATTTACGCGCTCCACCCGGATCATTGATGCCGAGCGCGAGCCCCTGCTGGACCTCTACAGCCGCATCCGTCTGCCTAGATAACAATACGCTGTCAATATACCTGTTCGCCTCTATAATCTTGTAGGCATAGGCAAAAGAAGCCGCCTGCAGTTCCTGTCCCGCCGTGGATGTATATCCCATCTCACTCAAAATCAAGTGCCTTACCTCTCCGTTATCCGTCAGCATCTCCGGCTTTTGCAGATAATTGGTGAGCACATGAATGTTCTTGATGGTAAGCACCGGCGTATTCTCCGATTCCGTCACATAAGAAGACGCTTTATTGCTAAGCGTCCAAGCTTTGGCGCTGGTCAACGGATAATTGTAAGGATGCTGGGCGAGTCCCCAGTCAATATTGCCGCAGGCTTTGATATTTCTGTTAAACTCATCCAGAATCTCCTTGGAACCATAGCCATTACTGGAATACAAACTCTTACCCCACTGCTGATCCAAAGAAATATACACCCTCGCATTCCCATTTACACTGACAATCGCATTATAGAAAACACGGAATGCCTTGGCAAACTCCTCCACGTAACTTGCCGTGTCCATGTATTCGATATAATTCCACTCACTTCTGGCATTAATCTCGTTACTGATAACCCAGTTCATGACCGTCCCATGCCCGGTGCCGGAATACCGATTCGCCAGGAAAGAGCCGATAGCCGCCATATATTCTGTTCCCGCTTCATCCGTCCCGTTAAACGCATAATAAAGAGAACGCTTGTTACCGGAACGCGCCTTGGGGTGAATCAGCTGCGTATGTCCCGGCGCCATATCATTTAAAATAATCGCTGTGGTAGTGATACCCTTATTGGAAAGCGTAGTAAACACGAAGTCATATTCGGAAATAGCTTGTCCATTAAAAGCGTAAGTCCTGCCGTTATATGTATAGTAGATCGTCGGATAGACTGCCATCGTGGTCTCACCCAGAATCTTACTCATGGGAATATTATAGGCCGCATGTTTGACGCCAAGGTCATCCAATTCCGTCCCCCGCAGTTTATTCGGATCCACCAAAAGTCCTTTCTTAGACTTGGTATTGCCAAAGGAAGGCCTGTACTTCGCAACCGCTTCCGGATTCGTGATATAGCGCGGCCTGCTGACCGCCATAAATTTGCCATCCTTCTTAATCGCCACCACGAACTTGGAAAACAATCTGGAGCTGGCGGAGTTATAATTTAAATTGACCGAGAAGGTCAAATCCACATCCTTCGGTTCTTCGATAATATATTCTTCGCTGACCAATGCCGTATCATATGTCTTTTCTTCAAAAAGATAATAATATCCATCATCACTGACAGCCAGGCCGTCTGCCGACATTTTCACATCCACCTTGCCAGTTTCCGTATTGATCAGGCAGCTCTCTATGGTGGCAAAGTCAAGGGCATTTTCTTCCGTAATCTCCACCGGTTTTGGTCTGTTCTTCACACCGTCCAGCATATGACGCGCCGCATCCACCAACGCTCTGGTCGTTCCTTTGCCCGCATTTTTGCGGACATTGTCCTTCTGGTGCTGGATTTTGCTGAACTTGGCAAGTTCTACTGCCTCCGTATGTACCATGGCTTCCACAGCGGCCCTTGCCGCCACTACTTCCGCAAGGTGACTGCGCACCCCGAAAGTGACGCCTGTCCCCAACATAGCCAGCACTGCAATGCTGGCCGCACTGATGATTACTGCTTTCTTCCTTTTTCCGTTGTCGGTTTTGTTTGTTTTTTCTGGCTTCTTGCCTTTTTCCGGTTTCTCTGTTTTCTCTGACTTCTTACCTTTTTCCGGTTTCTCTGTTTTCTCCCCCGTCTCTTCGTCAGACACTCCTACGCTCTCATGTTCCTCAAACACAGCTTCCAGCAAAACATCATCCTGATCTTCCCCAAGTTCTATGATCGTGATATCTTCCCGTACTACCTTTTTACGCTGAGACCGTTCCGTTCTCTCACTTTTTTCCCGCGCTTTCTCTTCCCGGCGCTTGTCCTTCATCCTGGCTTTTTTCGCCTTTGCCTTCTGCTTATTCTCCGCTACTTTGGCCTTATCAATCGTCCGTTTTTTCTTCTTTTTCTTTAATTCGCCCGCTTTATCTGTGTTTTGCATGTACTGTTTTTCCTTATCCGTTTCCTGTTTTGCACAGTTACGGTTTATTATACTGTATCCGCCATGACAAATTCAATAGTTTTGCGCATTTTCCTGAAACTTCTACCTTATCACATTCCTTTCCGCATACCCCTTTCTTTGTCTTACCCGCTTTTAATCAAATAGAATCTCATCCACAGTCACAAACTCATATCCCTGCTCTTGCAGGATATCCACAATCTGAAGCGCTGCCGTCACGCTGGATTTATACTCGTCATGCATAAGAATAATGGAATTTTCCTTGGATTTCTTCGTCACTTTCCGCACAATACCAGCCACATCGTCACTGCACCAGTCCATGGGATCCACCGTCCAGAGTACGGGAAACATCATGAGTTCCGTCTCAAAACCTTTATCCCAACTCCCATAAGGCGGACGCACATATTGTACCTCCTCCCCGGTAAGTTCAGACAGCACCTCACTGGTTTTGACCAACTCTGCTTTAAAAGCCTCCCTGTTATTTTTTCCCAACTGCATATGACTGTAGGTATGATTGCCCACCAGATGCCCCTCCTCCTGCATCCGTTTGATCAGATCAGGATAGGCCTGGGCCTGTTTGCCCAGCACAAAAAAGGAAGCCTTTGCTCCCCTCTCTTTCAGCCCGTCCAGAAGCTGTTCCGTATAGTAAGGGTGCGGCCCGTCATCAAAAGTAAGCGCAATTTTCGGACTGTCCGCCACCTCTTCCTCTTCCACTATAACATATGTTATATAACTACTGGCTTCCTCCAACGCTTCCTTATGTGTCATCATACCGAATATCCCGGCTGTGACCACCCCTATCAAAAGTGCTGCCCCCGCAGCGATTCTGCTTCGCACACCCATAACCAGTCAAGTCTCCGGCCCATCTTCCCTACCAATATATGCGCACACCCCCTGACACATTCTGATTATCACAGATGGATTCTAAAGGCCTTCGTATACCCTTCTCCATAATGACAATCCAATTCCAACCTGCCGCCATGCATTTTGACAATCTGAGCGGCAATCCCTAACCCCAGTCCTGTTCCTCCCTTGGTAGAACGGGCTTTGTCTCCTCTCGCAAAGGGTTCAAAGATATGCTCTGCAAATGCCGGATCAATTGGCTCCCCATCATCCGCCACCGTAATGACATCATCCTGCAGGCACACCATCACTCTGCCTCCTACTCTGCCATACCGCACTGCATTGGTGAGCAGATTGCCAATGGCACGGCCCATCTGAAGCCGGTCTATCTCATAAGACACATTTTCATCCGAAATCTCCAATGTAACTTCCATTCCTCTTTCCTCAAACTCCTCATAGACTAACGCCACACATTCCCGCAGCAACTCCGTCAGATTGCAGGGCTGCCTGTCAAGAACATATCCCTCGCTCCCCAGCTTCACATACTCAAACAACAGCGTCACCAGTTCGTCCATCCGCATGGATTTACTATAGATGGTATCCAGATATGTCTGCCGTCGCTCCTCTTGCACTACTCCTTCCGCCAACGCCTTGCTATAGCCGCAGATTGTAGTGATGGGCGTCTTAATGTCATGGGCAATATCAGAAAGAAGTAAATTCCTTTTACGTTCATAATCAAGCTGGCGTTCCTTTTCCTCTTCCAAAAGTTGATTGACTTGAACAGTCACTATCCTATAATACCATACTGCTCCTACGGCATAAGGAAGCAGTCGAACCCCCAGTAAAATCAGAAACACCGCGATAAACATAATCCGTAAAAGGATGCTCCAGCGTCCATTATAAAGTGGCGAGTTAATGTTAATCTGCAGGGCCTCTCCCATTCCCAGGCTAAGCTGATACTGTATCCACTCCGCCGCTCCGTGTGGAAGAAGTGAGGCCACAAAATATAATAACATCTGTATTATAAAAGAAAATACATTACTCTTTCCTGTGATCTGAATCTGCTGATCATTCAAAAACCCTACTAAAAAGGGAAATATCACACTGCGATACAGCATACTGATCAATTCTCCACTGACATAGATCGCCAACATTATGATCAGAAACCGATTTATTAAATACCATTTTAATTTTTTCTTCTGTATGTGCATAAAATTTCTCTCGCCCTACCCTGCATAACTCCTAGCTTTTTGGTCTCCATTCTCAGTATTTCAGCGGATATTTCCATCTGTTATTTTTCCAGACGATATCCCAGTCCGCGGATGGTGGTGATGTATTCTTTTCCATCATGATTTAATTTTCCCCGCAATTTGGAGATACATACCATCACATTATTGTCCGAAAGCATATAACTCTCCTCCCACCCCTGCTCAAATAACTGCTGTTTGGTAAAAACTTTTCCCGGGTTCTCCATAAAAAGCTTCATAATCTTAAATTCCACCGAGGTCAGTTCAATCGGCTGCTCGTCACGATATAACAGGCAGGCCGCCAAGTCCAGTTTTAAGGTCCCCACAATCAACTCCCTGTCCTCCGCTGTCTGACTGTTTTTTCCGGCTCCCAGCGAATAAAAACGCCTGATATTGGAATTTACCCTAGCTATCGCTTCCAGTGGTACAAAAGGTTTTACAATATAATCATCCGCCCCCAGGTCCAATCCCAGAATCTTATCTGAGTCGCTTCCCTTAGCTGACAGTATAATCACCGGTATATTACTGTTTTCCCGGATATTTCGTAACACTCGATATCCATCAATGCCAGGCATCATAATGTCCAACACCGCGAGATCCGGTTTTTCCTGCCTGCATACCTCCATAGCCTCTATACCGTCCGCCGCCTCTATTACCTCATAGCCGTCTTTTTCCAGATACAGACGAAGCACATCCCGGATTTCCGCTTCATCGTCCGCCACCAGTATTCTGTATGCCATACCCGTTTCCTCCAATCCTCACCACAGGATACTTGTTACCCTAATATCTTCCTTCCGCTCTCTCATAAACCGCCGCGTTTTCTTCCTCTGTACCGTCAGGCCTGCACAGTCTACGATACAGGGCCGCACAGGTCAGCTGCTGGTATGGCTGTACATAAAATACCTCTGCAATACCACATGTTATTGTTCCAAGGAAATGCCACAGAATAAAGGATAAATCCAACACAAAGGCCCGCCACTTATGCCCTTCCATCATGTCCCTGCTCATCTGTAGCGCACTCCGATAGTCCATATCAGGATGCTCCGCCATGATATAAGTTACCATTCGATACTGATATTTTTTATAAAAACCAGGAATAATAAATAACAGTGCCCACAAAAAAATCTGCAAATCCCTGTGGAACATAGTCTTCACAATATTTTTATAACAATGATCAAAGCCGTAGGCAATCTCCCTGACCTGGGCCCTGTCGTCCACACTCTTCAACATAAAACGGTCCACGCCCACAGAAAAGGGATTGAGTAAGAATATATCTACCAAAAAGATGGCAATGACCACTACTGTAAAAATCATCGAGAAAATGACCGCCGCCACGATTCTCACCACAACTTTGTTTTCTTCCATAACACTTTCTATTTTATCGGAAGATGTATCAATTCTAATAAAACTGTGTTTTTTACCGAAACGCTCCTCATCGGATCTGCCGTCTATCTCGTCATATGCCGTATCCTCCATGCTATCCACATCCTGTGACACCTCTTCCTCATCACGATTACTGTTGTTATTATTGTTACCGCCTCCGATACCGACAGTCCCAACACCGCCTCCCAGACAAAACAGCAACATCGCTACCAGAACAATCTTCCAGTAATTTCTCTGCAGGGCTTCCTTCGCCTGCTCTTTCAACTCTTTTCTCGTCCACATCATTGACATTTCCTCCAAAATTCATCCCTTTATCCGAACCTGCCGGAAGGTATTGTTTTCGTTGATGATGTCAGGATAACATATATAGTTTAAAGAAAAAGAAGAGAAAGCTTAACGCAACCTTAAACCACTATGCCGCACAGCTTTCTCAGCTTTCCACCAGATTCATATATTCCAAATACAATTTTTCAAATGCTTTCTGCTGCGCCAGATTGATGCTCCTCGCAGAAGAAAAAACTGCTTCCAGACGCCTTCCGTCTATCACACCTTCGCACAAGTCTCTTCCTATCTGGAAAGCGCCTTCTAAAGAGGTATTCCCCACTGCCCGTACATGCCCCCGCATATCTTCCGGCAATAATCCAATGGAAAAGGCCGCCTCCACATCCAGATAATAGCCGAATCCGCCTGCCAGATACACCTGCTCTATCTTTGGCCTCCTCACTTGTTCCCACAAGATTTCCACACCGGCCCGAACAGCTGCCTTGGCCATCTGCAAAGCCCTAATATCCCGATTGGTCAGTCGGAACTCGCCTTTTTGCGTATGTACCATAACACCTTCCGTGAAATAAGGCTCCCTAAGCAACCCTCCCCCATCCAGGATTCCACGTTTCTTGAGAGAATCCGTGACGGCAATCATATCTGTTCCCACTACCGCTTTCTCCGTTCCTCCCTCAAAAGCCGGGCCAGCCGCCGTCGCCGTCACCAGCATATCTGTTCCACTGGTAATCGCCATCTCCCCGTTGGTTCCCAGATCAATTAACAATCGGACACTCTCTGTTCCAGGCAGCATCCCCAGCGCATACATCCCGGCTGTGATATCACCGCCCACAAAGGTACTGATACCAGGTGTTATATAAAGAGGAATCCCCAAAGGTCCCTCTACCGTCTGTAAACCAATTTCTACCGGTGTAAAGGGGCTTCTGCCTAAAGAGGATACGTCATATCCCATCAGAAGATGTTCCATAGTGGTATTCCCAGCAACACAGATGCATTTTATATTGGATATCTTCACGGATTCCACAAATTTTCCAACGCCTCGTTCCAACGTATCCCAGACACACTGCCTAAGTTCTTCTCTATGTCCATCACAGGAGGCCTGGATTCTTGAAAGGACATCCGATCCATAGATTCTCTGAGGATTCATCTCACAAAAGGTATCTATCGTCTCTCCTGTATCCATATCACGAAGCTGCATGGCTATCGTGGTGGTGCCCAAATCCACTGCCACAAGATAAGAATCTCTGCCGGCGTCATCATTTATATTATCTGATAGAAACGTAACATTCAATTTCCTATTTACAGACAACTTTCTTTGTTGACTATTATAGTCATTTTCTTCCGACAAATCCATCATCTCAGCCACAATGAAAATCTCTTTTTCTTCCGGAACCTTTATTTTTATGACACAATCGTTTTTTGGCCTTGTAAGACAAGCCAAACGAAACCCCTGCCGCAGTTCTTCCGCTTCCAGACGGCTTCTTTCCAATGGTGTAGGCAAAGGTGCGCCCTGAAGGAACTGCACCATACACCTGCCACAGTCTCCTCTTCCGCCGCAAAAACTTCCCTCTATCATCTTGTTTTGCAGTAAAGTTGACATGAGCGTCACAGATGAATCGTGTGTCACTGTCACAGGATTTTTCAAAATTTCCTTATTTTTTATATTCTGTTTTTCGTCATCCGTAACAATTGTAATTTTAATTTTTTCAGACAAATTGATTTTTCCCTTCATCGTAGTGATAATCAACAGATGACAGTTTTGCGACTATTTCCGCTTGATCTACATCCAAATCATCGCACAGGGCCGCTAAATTCGGATAAAAATCTCGCAATTTCAGGTTGATAAAACTCAATAACATGATCGGATCTTTCGGTAACATATAAGCAGCCTCCTTCTTTAAAATACCATATCATATCATAACATCCCCGGAAGACATCCCTCTCCCGTCTACTTTAACGCCCTCCGAATAGAATGCTATTTCTGTCACTCCAACTTCATCCTGACACAATACTGCTCTCCATCGCTTGTGACTTCCGCCATACTGCCGCAGACCAAAGGCATCATGGGCGGCAGATGTCCAATATCAAGGTCCATAAGGACAGGCACCTGATACTGATAAAGCATCTCGCAGACTGCCTGATAGTGGTCGATACCGAATTCCTCCACCCCCATGCCATTCAATGGTCTGCCAATTAAAAAACCACTGCAATTTTTAAACCATCCTGCATGTTCCATCTGCCACATAGCACGGCGAATCCCCATGAGATTCAAATCACAGGCCTCTAAAAACCAGAGAATTCCATCCTCCTTATACTTTTCCACAAAAGCGGCCGTTTTATCGTATTTCGTACCAAGCAGATTCACCAGACAATCCATACAGCCGCCAAGCAGCCTTCCGGACACCTGTATGCCCGTTTCGGCCTGATTATACTTCCCGTTTCCCCGCAGACTCTCCACATTCGTCCTGCCATCGGGCAGCCAGTATTTGATTATGGAAGTCTCTGTCAACTGATAAGGGGCAAAGGGATTTTCCTCACTTTTCAGGGATTCCCGCTCCCACATTCCATAGCCCTCCATGGTCAATTTTTCCCCTCGCAGAAGCGCCATCGCATCCTCCAACGCCTGATGTCTCGGCTCCATGCCAAAGGCTGCCGCGCTGGGACCATAAACGGATGCCGTATCACATAAGGTCGCCAACAAATAAGTCATATTTGTGTTGTCTGAGTAACCCATATACCATTTGGGCGCCGCCTGACCAATTTTCTCAAAATCCACATAATCCAAAATCTCGCACATCAACTCTCCGCCGCCGCAGGAAATCATACAATCACTGTCCGGATCACAATAATATTCCGTCAGTTCCTTCCCACAAAGGCTTGGCTTATTACTGATTCCGACACCCTCTTCCACATAACAATTGGGGCCCAGTTTCAGTTGATACCCCTCCTGTCTCCACTTCTCCTGCGCATGCACAAATCCATCCTTATAAGGCTGTGTCGCACACCCGAATGACGGCGCCACGAAAGCTATCGTACCATTTTTCTGCAAAAAATAAGGATATCTCATTGTTTTCCCTCCCTTAAAAGTCCTATTTTTGCCCCAATATATTTAATCCTGTTTTAACACATCTTTGATACAGGTACTTTATCCACATTTTATTTGTACTAGCTCATTTTCCGATTAAATCATAAATTAACATTTCCCCTTTATCCTATGTTGTAAATAAACATAATCTCATCCTACCGTTCAGATAATTTCCTGTCTTTAACAGGTTTTGATTCACAGCCGCGGATAAAAAGAAGTTTTCCTACCTATTAAAATACCACAACCAAAAGCATATTACAATCTGGCATCACCATTCGCCGGATTATCCAACAGCGTTCCATCTTCTGCAAAGCGGGAACCATGACAGGGACAGTCCCAGGAGCGTTCCGTTGGATTCCATTTCAGGGCGCATCCCATATGCGGGCATCTGGGTTTGGTGGGTGTCAGTAAATTCACCAAGGATTCTGCAGCATTGCACAGAAGCTGTCTTTTGAAAATACTTCTTCCGGGATCAAATACCCTTGCATAGGGATTTTCAATCCCCTGTACCAAATCTGTCAATACCATTGCCGATACCATAGCAGATGTTATTCCCCATTTTTGAAAGCCCGTCGCCACATAACATCCCGGCATAGCTGGGGCATATGGCCCAATATAAGGCGCTTCATCCAGAGGCATACAATCCTGTGCCGCCCATCGGTACTTTTCTGCCGCCTCTGGATAATACTTTCTGGCAAACTGCAAAAGTTCCTGCCAGTCCCCTCCCTTCTTGCCGGTACGATGACTGCCTCCGCCCACCAATAACAAGTCTTTATAACTGCGAAAAGACAGGCCCTTCCTGTCTTCATCCACATACATGCCCTCCATCTGCTGCGCCTGCTGCAACGCAATCACATAAGAGCGGTGCTGATATAGTTTTATAAAATAACATCCGTGTTTATTGTCAATCGGGTAATGCGTGGCAAGGATCATCTGCTTACAGGTAATCGCACCTGCGTCGGTGACTGCCTTTCCCGGCATCAGCTGGGTAACAAATGTATGCTCTCGGATATTTAGATCCTTTGCGATTCCTGCCAAAAATTTAAGCGGATGAAACTGCGCCTGATCCTGCATCATCACAGCCCCCGCCGTGGCAAAGGGAAGTTCTGGCGTCTCCACAACCTCACCCATAAGCCCAAGCATACGATAGCACGCCGCCTCTTCCTCCAATTTCTTGCGATTGTCCAGAGAATAGACAAAAGCTTTTTTCTGTATAAAATCACATTCGTAATTTTTAGCCAGTTCCGTATACCTTAAGACCGCTTTCTGATTAGCCTCCAAATAAAGCTTCGTCTTTTCCTGGCCCATATGACGCATCATTTTCGCATAAACCAGTCCATGCTGGGCTGTAATCTTGGCCGTAGTATTTCCTGTTACACCGTGGCAAATCTCCTGTCCCTCCACCAGCAGATAATCAATACCTCTTTCTTTCAAAAAATATGCGCACAAAATCCCCGTAATGCCGCCGCCGATGATCAGTACATCTGTTTTCACGTCTCCTTCCAATTTCTCAAAACGCGGCAAAGCCGCCGTCTTTCTCCAAACAGAATCCATAATTGCCTCCATTCATTTCATTGCGTCTTTTAAATCTAATAAAATAGCATACGTTTTTAGAGACAAAATATACATCCATTCCGCTGAATACAGACGACAGCCTCCTTCATGCGTTTCCCTTCGCAAAATGCCGCACTTTTAATAAACTAGCTTGCTTTACAGACAGCCTCCAAACACCCCTCATGAAGCACAATCTGTATAATATCCTTGGCTTTCACCTGATCTGCCAAGATCAATTTCGCTGACAATGTCTCCACATACTTCTGGATATACCTTTTCAGCGGCCTTGCACCGTATACAGGATCATAGGCGTTCTCTATGATGAAATGCTCCGCTTCCGGCGTCAGTTCAATCTGCAGTTCCCGATCAGCGAGCCGCTTGTTCAAATCCTTGATGATCAGACGGATAATGCCACCGATATTGTCCCTAGTCAGCGGTTTAAAAAGAATCGTCTCATCCAGCCTGTTTAAGAATTCCGGCCGAAAATGATTCCGCAGATCATCCATCACCAGCTTCTCCGTCTCCGGCATGATTGCTCCCTGTGCGTCAATGCCCTCCAGCAGGTAATTGGCGCCAATATTGGAAGTCATGATCAGAATCGTATTCTTGAAATCCACTGTCCTGCCCTGGGAGTCCGTGATACGTCCGTCGTCTAAAACCTGCAGCAATACATTAAACACATCCGGATGGGCCTTTTCAATCTCATCAAAAAGCACTACCGAATAAGGTTTTCTTCTGACTGCTTCAGTCAATTGACCACCCTCCTCATATCCCACATATCCGGGAGGCGCTCCGATCAGCCGAGAAACCGAGTATTTCTCCATATATTCACTCATGTCGATACGCACCATGTTGTTCTCGTCATCGAACAAGGACGCCGCCAGCGCCTTGGCCAGTTCCGTTTTACCAACACCGGTAGGTCCCAGGAACAGGAACGAACCAATGGGTTTGGTCGGATCCTTGATGCCCGCTTTGGAACGGATGATAGCTTCCGTCACCTTAGTCACACCCTCGTCCTGGCCAATCACCCGTTTGTGCAGTTCCTCATCCAAATGCAGCGTCTTATTGCGCTCGCTCTCTGTCAGCTTTGAAACAGGTATCCCCGTCCAGCGGGAAATAATCTTGGCGATTTCCTCATCGGACACGCTCTCGTGCACCAGCGATAAATCCTTTTTGCTGACCTGCTCCTCCTCAATCTCCAACTGCTGTTTCAAAGAAGGCAGCTTACCATAGCTTAATTCCGCCGCTTTCTCATAATCACCGTCACGCTGGGCAATCTGAATCTGACTGTTGACTTCGTCGATCTCCTCCCTAATCTTAGAAAGTTTCTCCACGGAGGCTTTCTCGTTCTCCCACTGCGCCATGCGGTTTTTCAATTCCTCTTTCCACTCCGCCAGTTCCCGTTGCAGATTGGTCAGACGCTCCCTGCTTAAGTTGTCATCCTCCTTTTTCAGGGCAGTCTCCTCAATCTCCAACTGCATCACCTTACGCTTCAATTCGTCCAGTTCCGTAGGCATGGAATCCAGTTCCGTCTTGATCAATGCGCAGGCTTCATCCACCAGATCAATCGCCTTATCCGGCAGGAACCGGTCTGAAATATAGCGATTTGATAATACTGCTGCACTGACCAGCGCATTGTCCATGATCTTAACGCCATGGAAAACCTCATAACGCTCCTTCAATCCACGCAAGATGGATATGGTATCCTCCACGGTCGGCTCTTCCACCATAACCGGCTGGAAACGCCGCTCCAACGCCGCATCTTTCTCTATATACTGCCTGTATTCGTCCAACGTAGTGGCGCCGATACAGTGCAATTCGCCCCTGGCAAGCATGGGCTTAAGCATATTTCCCGCATCCATGGCCCCATCTGTCTTACCTGCGCCCACAATCGTGTGCAATTCATCTATGAACAGAATAATCTGTCCGTCGCTGTTCTTCACATCATCCAGCACCGCTTTCAGACGTTCCTCAAACTCGCCCCGATATTTGGCGCCGGCCACCAGTGCCCCCATATCCAGAGCAAAAATCTTCTTATCCTTAAGTCCTTCTGGCACATCGCCCCTGACGATACGCTGTGCCAACCCTTCCGCTACAGCCGTCTTACCCACGCCAGGTTCCCCGATCAACACCGGATTATTCTTAGTTTTTCTCGACAGAATACGGATCACATTGCGGATTTCATTATCCCTGCCAATCACAGGATCCAGCTTCTGGCTTCTCGCCTTTTCCACCAAATCCTGCCCGTACTTCTCAAGCGTGTCATAGGTCGCCTCCGGATTATCTGAGGTCACCCGCTGGTTGCCCCGCACCGTAGATAACGCCTGTAAAAACCTCTCTCTTGTGATGCCGAACTCCCGGAAGATTTCTTTGATCTCCTTATTGGGATGTTTTATCATGGCTAGGAAAAGATGTTCCACAGACACATACTCATCGCCAAGCGCCCTGGCCTCATCCTCCGCACTGATCAAGGCTTTGTTTAAGTCCTGACCGATATAAATCTGGCCGCCCTGTACCTTTGTGCGTTTGCTAAGCCCCTGTTCCACGCGGTTTAAGAAATATTCCTTCTGTATTTCCATCTTTTCAATCAATTTTAGAATCAGACTGTCGTCGATGGTCAACAGACTGTAAAGTAAGTGCTCCTGTTCAATTTCCTGATTGCCGTATTCGTATGCCAGTTTCTCGCACTGTTCCACGGCCTGTATGGATTTCTGGGTAAATTTCGTTAAATTCATAACATTCTCCCCTTTCTGTTCTATTGTTACTATCACAATACAACGGATTGTTAGCACTGTCAAGAGGTGAGTGCTAATTATTTTATTAAAATTTTGCAAACCCAGTATTTATGCGGGTTTGCGTGTCCTTAAATTTAGAATATCACCCGTTATATGCCTCTACTACACCATTTTTTATTTTTTTGGTGTAGTAACTCAGCCGCCTACTGCCAACGCATACCTCTCAACCTCCTCTTTAACATCCTGTCTGCCCGCGATATGATTATATACATCCATCGTTACATCGCTGTGGGCGTGTCCCATGAGATACTGCAGTACCTTAATGTTCATGCCCTGTCTTGCCATGTTGGAGCAGGCGGTATGCCGTAGGTTATGGGCTGAGATTTTCGGAAGAAATTCCGCCTTGCGGTGTTCTTTCTTTGCCTTGACAACTTCTTCCTTATTATATTTATCTACCACGTTGTAAATCACGTTGTTGACTGCGCTGGGCATCAGCGGTCTTCCCGTTTTCGCCAGAAAGATAAAGTCTGAATATCCGTCTATCTTCTCAGTGCTACGCCGTCCGAGCATAAAATTGATCATTTAAAGAAAAATATTTTGACGCCCACACCTTTTTTTCTTCTATAGTTTCAATATTTCGCTTATTTACTTTTGAATTCCCATTATCAAAAAATGGGATAAATTTATATATCTTTTTGGGTGCATTATCCATTCTATAATGCTCTGCCACTTTAACACCATTCCTTTGAAATATGGATACATATTCCTTCATCTCAAACATCAGTATCCCTCTTTTCTTCAAGCATAGACTTATACTCATATTGCTATTGATAATTCCAATAATCCCAAAAGCGTTTCTATAAAATAAATGTCCTACTATAAAGACAAGGTTTTCATGGGTGACACATAGGAATAAGTAAGGAGTATCCTTTCCATTCAGAATACTCCTTGCTTTCCGCATCAATTATACTTAATAACTTTATAACCTTTTTTGCAAAATCTCTCTGTCATGCTCATTGACCTCGAGCACGTTCATTGCCTGTTCTGCCCCCAGCTTCATATTCACCATAAGATTTCTTATGGATTCCAGCAGGCTATTCAGTCTTGCATTTTCCGCATATTCTTTTGCATAGTCCTTCGCATACTTCTCAACCGCTTCACACATCCTCTTCCGCCCTCCTTCTTCCTTAAAATGCCGCACCCCTTTAGCCAATTCCGGATAATACATATCCTTCGCTTCCTTACAGCCAAAGTCATGCATCAATCTTCCAATCGTATCGTCTCCCTTATAGTTTCCATTCACATACACAATATGAGAACCATCATCAAATAACTCATTCGTTTCCTCACAATGACGATTGATCGTATAAATTGGTATCCCACGCTTAAAGATATCCGTCCGGGTAATAAACACCATATACGAATCCTGCAACTCCGAAAACTCCTGCCCCGCTTTCAACATCCGGGAATCCATCATGCTACTGTTAAATCTGGCGCGACGTATATGCGCCCCTTCTGGTTTTTGCTGTACCTCTACATTATAATACTTTCCCGTGCTATCCTTTGCCAGAATATCCAAACGGATATCCCGCCCGCCAACTACAGGACTTTGCAATTCTCTCTGCCCTACAACGCTTATAACCTGAATATCGTCCTTTTTCAATATAATCTTTAACAGAAGCTCCGTTGCTTCTATGTTACCATCAAACACCATAGACATCAGATCGTCATCGAATAAACTCATTCCATCAACAATCTGCTCTACTGTTCGGGTATCCTGCCGTATTTCTTCTCCAGCCACTTAATCACCGCCTTCTTGACTGTCTTTTCTTTTGCCATCTCATCATTCAGTTACTATTATTATATCCTATCGTGCAAAGACTCACAACCTGATTTTTCTGAAATCTGCAACAGTTCAGCCCTCGGCTTCCTGTTATTGAAATCCCAACATGAAAGGAATGAATCAGAATCGAAAATCACTTACACCCAAAACACTCTCCCGCCATTCATCCGGTACACCATTTACTACACCATTTTCCCATAAAATGACGGTTTTTGATGAATCCAGATAAATAGTAGAATATGCCGCAAGCCCCGTAAAACAGGCACTTACGGCACACTATGAAACAAGTCGGAACGCACCCTCCACTGTCAAGAGGTGAGTGCTAATTATTTTAAATAATTCATCGGTATTGTTTTATAAACCATCCTCAAGCCTTAGGACATTTGCGAGACTGCAAAATTTCAAAAACACCTGCGAACCAATCTATGAGATACTGCAGAAAAAAGCTGCAGTATCTGTGCGCACCTCATTAACGATGGTTTCCGGATACAGAGTATCGTTTCTTCTTTAAAATATTACATACGCGGCAAGCAGTACATAAAAAGGAGGCTAGGGTAAAGTTTTTGTAGGAAAAAAGAATAGAAGAAATAGGAAAGCAC
>CAMNSD010000053.1 GCA_946554445.1 uncultured Lachnospiraceae bacterium
GAAGGGCAGATCACCTTTGCAGAGGATCCGGCGGATGTGACGAACGCAGCAGCGGATGCCTATGTGGTGAACCTGACAGTGGTGCCGGCAGACGCCACGGAAGTGAAGGTGGGATCCACACCGGCAGCGGCGGATCTGAACACGACCGGAGCAGACTTAGCGGATGCAAAGATGACGGCGGCGACCAGTGCTGCGCAGGTACTGGTGGAAGGAGATAACGATGTGGACTTCCTGCTGGAGAAGGCTGCGTATACCGGTAAGGTGGATTTGACATCGGCGACTGGGAATAATGTAGCGGATGCATTCACGATCGACAGCCTGGCAGAGAATGGCAAGGGTATCACAGCATTTACATTTGCTGGTACTATGAACGCGAACGCGGACTGGACGAAGCTGACGAAGGGAATCAAGATCACGGCAGTGTACAGCAATGACAATGCACCTGTTGGGGCGACACCTGAGAGCGGGACAGGCGCGCTGTTTAAGAACCCGAATCCTACATTCAAGACAGGAGATGAGGTTGGTACAATCAAGTATAAGACTGGTACTGGTAGTGATGCGGTTGCGACTATTACTAAAGTGGAGATGTCCAATAATGGCAAAGTGTTTGATGGCTATAATGCACTGGGAAGCACTTGGTCAGCGGCAACTGATGAAAATGGTTTGATAACACTTGATCCAAAGTTTATGGCATTTTTCAAGGATGGTAAAACCATAGAAGCTACTGTTACTTATGAGACGACAAATGGAGACACTAAAACAGCTACCGTTGATGTTAGATTGGTAGCGAAGGAAATTGTTAAAGCGCCTACTTTTACGACTGGCTCTGCAGTTGGAACCATTAATTATACGGTCGGTACCGGAAATGATGCATTACAGTCCATTACTAAAATAGAGATGGTTAATAATAATACAGCATATGATGGCTATAATGCACTTGGAAGTACTTGGTCAGCAGCAACTGATGTTGATGGACTGATAACATTTGATTCTAAGTTTATGTCATTTTTCAAAACCGGTTCAACTGTAAATGCTACAGTTACTTATGTAACGGTAGGTGGAGATACAAAAACAGCCACAGTTTCTGTAAAACTTGTATAAGATAGTATAAAAAACTTATTTTACCATTAATGCCCCTTGAAATACAGGGGTGTTAATGGTGAAGTTGATGATAACAGTGGGAAGTTTACAAATCAGGATTTCTATTGTATGGAGGCGACAATTATTCCATGAGAAAATGGCAAAAACAGCAGGCGCAAGGTTTGCTGATGCAGATGGAACAGGCACATGAGCAGATTAGACATGATATGGAACAGAAAATATTTCTTTCTGCTGATACATTGTTGGAGGATTGTCAGAATTGTGCTATTTCTCTTGGAACGTTAATAGAAATGACAGAAGGAGAAGGCCATCCTACTGTTACTTTATTAGAAGATTATTGCGAGTTAGTATACGTATTGCATGAGGAATTGTTAGAGGGAAAGGTGGCAAATGCCAATAAAATATATAAATCTTTAAAACGACAGTTGGTTAAGATTTTTAATAGCTTGCAGCATGATGTGAAGATTCGCCTTGAGGCGGTATTTTTGCCATATAAAGCAAGTATGTGGGATAGTCTAGAAAGTGTGTGGCAGGCGATAGATGCGGATTCGGACTGTGACGCTTATGTGATTCCAGTTCCATATTTTGATAAAAATCCGGATGGGAGTTTTGCTGACGTGCATTATGAGGCGGATTTATTTCCCAATTATGTTTCAATTACAAAATATGATGAATTTGATTTTGAAACCCATCGTCCTGATATGATATATATTCATAATCCATATGATTATGCGAATTATGTTACAAGTGTGCATCCTTTTTTTTATTCAGAAAATTTAAAGAAATTTACGGAGTGTCTTATATATATTCCGTACTATGCGTCTGCAGGAGGGATGAGCGAGGGACAAGGGTTGTGTCCTGCATATCTCAATGCCGATTATATCGTGATTCAGGCGGAGAGATTCAGAGAGTATTTTGATAAAAATATTTCGAAAGAAAAATTTCTTGTTTTAGGATCGCCTAAGTTTGACAGTGTGATTCATAAATGTCAGAATCCACCCGAACCCCCAGCAGAATGGCAGGAAAAAATGCGGGGGCGTAAAGTATATTTTTATAATACCAGTATCAATGGGATGCTGGCAAATACGGAAGTGTTCCTTAAAAAGATGAAATACGTCTTTGATATATTTAGTGGAAGGGAAGACGTCTGCCTTATCTGGCGGCCACATCCACTGTTGGAATCCACTTTTGATTCGATGAGGAAAGAATATAGACCTATTTATGAAGCATTGAAAACAATGTTTCTTGAGGATGATATAGGAATTTATGATGAGACATCTGATATTGAAAAGACGATAGCGCTTTCAGATGTCTATATAGGAGATTCGGGAACCAGTGTCACATCCCTTTTTGGTGTTGTTGGAAAACCAATGTTCATCTTGAACAATAACCTGCACACTCTTCCGGAAAAGGATGATTGGCGTGGAGAAAGGATTGGTCCACAACTTAATGCATGGGGGGATGATAGATACCAAGTAACAGATAATGATCAGTTATGGTTTTCTGAGAAGAATGATTATCATTATAAATTTTATATGGATTTGGAAACAGGATATTCTGGTGGAAGATATTATATGCAGGCAATGGAAATAAATGGAAAGATTTATATTATACCATGCAATGCTCAGCATATGTTGATAATTGAAAATAAGAGAATCAGGAAGATTGAATTTAAGAGATGTAATGTACGTGGGACAGCATTTCTGGGGTGTTGGCATGATGATGATTGCAAATATCTATATCTATTTCCAAATCAATATCCTATGGTGATTCGTTATCATTTGGATAATGGAAAGATTGATTATATTGATGATATACAACCGTTTTATGTGCGATTTATAGGCAATGAATGGCAAGTGGGCGGTATTAGTATATATGAAAATGAATTGCTTTTTGCATCTCCCTCTGATGGACAGATTCTTTTTATGGATATTCATACATTAGAGAAACGGGTATGTCAAGTTAATTCCCCAAATAATATTGGAATATATGATATTAGCCGCCGCGGAAAAGAGGAAGAACTGTGGCTGATGCCAGTAAAAGGTATGACTATTACCCGATGGAATCTAAAGACAGGCGAAGTAAGGGAATATAGTGGTGTGCCAGAACAATATAAGGTGAAAAAGTGGCCATATGAATATGAGTGTGATGAACATCCATTTTGGAGGATTGTTTTTTTTGAAGAAGAAGGAAAGAAATTGAGTATTATTGTACCAAAGGGGGGAAATATGTATCTGACCTTGGATGAAGAAACAGGGAAGATGGAAGAATGGAAACTCCCCATGGGTTCTGAAAATCGTGGTAAGAATGGATATTTTCTAACAGGTAGTATGGGTATATTTGCTTTGACATGGCAGCAACGTAATACTTGTGAACCAAATTGCAGGATTTGGTATGCACCGGAGCGGAAACTGTATGATATCAATGTCTTCACCAAGGAATATAAGGAAGTGGAGATAGAGTTTGATTATAACGATTTGCTGTTACATGAACCAGGGTTTATGGAAGAATCGGAAGAATTGCAGTACTGCTTAAAAGAAAATGCTTTTAATTCATTAAAAGATTTGCTGGATGGCAATATCACAGGAAATCAGTTTGACAGGGAGCGGCAGTTGCGGGCATTTTCTAAGATCAATGTCAATACGGACGGGACATGCGGAAAGAATGTATATGAGTTTGTAAAAGGAAAAATAGTCTGAGATAGATGAGGAAAAAGCATGGTAAAAGTGATAACATATGGAACATTCGACCTTTTCCACGAAGGGCATTACCGTCTGCTGCAGAGGGCGAAAGAACTGGGCGATTACCTGATCGTGGGCGTGACGACAGAAGCGTATGATAAGACGAGAGGAAAACTGAACGTAGTTGATTCGCTCGTGACGCGTATCGAGAATATACGAAAGACTGGATTTGCGGATGAGATCATCATCGAGGAGAGCCAGGGGCAGAAAGTGAACGACATCCGGAAATTCCATATCGATATCTTTGCGATCGGCTCCGACTGGGTGGGGGCTTTTGATTATCTGAAAGACTACTGCGAGGTGGTCTACCTGGAGCGCACCAAGAATATCTCCAGCACCATGCTGCGGGCGCAGAACAGCCCGATCCAGCGTATCGGCATCATCGGGACAGGCAGGATCGCGGCCCGTTTCATCCCGGAGGCGAGGCTTGTCAGCGGCGTCAGTACCCAGGGCGTCTATAATCCCCATACGGAGAGCGCGGAGAGATTTGCGGAGCGCTGGGAGATCAATGCCTATGCTTCACTGGAGGAATTCTATGGAGCTGTGGATGCTGTCTATATCGCTTCACCTCATGAGACGCATTACGGATACATACGGGATGCGCTGGCACATGGGAAGCATGTGCTGTGTGAGAAACCGATGGTCTTACAGAAGGGACAGGCTGAGGAATTATTTTCCTATGCCAAGGAAAAGGGCCTGATCTTATTTGAGGGGATCAAGACGGCCTATTGCCCGGGGTTCCATAAGCTGTTGGGGATAGCGTGCAGCGGAACGATCGGCAGTATCAGGAATGTAGAGGCGTGTTTCACGAAACTGGAAAACGTGGCGAACAGGGAACTGACGGACAGGGTATACGGTGGCAGTTTTACGGAACTTGGCAGTTATGTGATGCTGCCGATATTCAAGATCTTTGGGAAAGAGTTCAGTGAGATCCGCTTTGACACCATCCATGATGAAAAGGGACTGGATATCTTTACCAGGGCATGCTTTCGATTCCCGACAGGGATTGCGACGGCAACCTGCGGGCTTGGTGTGAAATCGGAAGGCAGGCTGTTGATTGCCGGGACCAAGGGCTATATTGTTGCGGAGGCACCATGGTGGAAGACGTCTTACTTTGAGGTACATTATGAGGATGCAGGCAGGGTGGAGAAGTATTCCGAGATTTTTTTGGGAGATGGTCTTCGGTATGAGATTAGTGACTTCCTCTCCATGATAAACGGGAGCAGTAATAGTGAGTTTAAGCTGACACGTGGTGAATCAACAACGATGGCCGGAATTATGGAGTTGTTTTTGAAAAATGAAGAAAGGCTATAACAAGCGTCGATTGTTTTGGGAGATTTCTTATGAATGAAAATAAGGGGATGTCATGGCTCGTTGCGGAAATCAGAAATTTTATAGAGGAAAAATTGGATGCAGGGTATCAGAAGTTTATTATTTTTCCATATGGAGACGTAGGTATAACTGTAAAGCATTTTTTGAATTCAGCTTATGGAATCCAGGAGACTTATATTTTAGATAATCATTTGTGTCATTACAATCAGGAAATACATTCGCTAGAATATATGGCGGGAATTAGCCGCAAGGAATTTGCGGTACTTCTTTCTTCTACTAATTTACATATTTACAGGGAATTGAAAGAGAATCTTTTGAATTATTTTGAATTGGATCAGATTGCAGAACTTGCTTCCATGAAAAAGGAAAACAATAGGGAAGAAGCAAAGACTTCTGACATGTTTCATACTCAAATAGGGAGATATTCTTATGGTCCTATTTGCCGTACTCATGCGCTAATTGAAAGTATAGGGTCATTCTGTAGTTTTGCACCCGGTGTTGAAGCAGTTGTTAATCATGAAAAAAGATTTATATCAACACATCCTATGATTTATATTGGGAAAATGTATGAAAATATAGAAATGGATTATTGTGAATTTAAAAATGAAATATGGTATTTTGAAGGAGTTCAGCCTCATAAAAATGATAACAAGTTAAAGAGATCGAAAATAGGAAACGATGTATGGTTGGGACAAAATGTAATTATTACAAATGGAGTCAATATAGGTAACGGGGTAATTGCAGGAGCAGGAGCAGTAATCACAAAAGATATACCGGATTATGCGATTGTGGGGGGAGTCCCTGCAAGAATTATAAAATACAGATATTCTCCGGATCAGATTGAGCAGTTGAACAAAATAAAATGGTGGAATTGGACAGATGAGGAAATAAGAGAGAGATTTGATGATTTGTATCTACCAGTTGATGCATTTATTAGAAAATATATATAAAACTTTGAGATTGAACAAAGTAAAGTCTAGTGGAGGGATAACTTGGAACGGAAGAGGATTGCAATAACGATGGGTGATCCGGCAGGGATAGGTCCGGAGGTAGTAGTCAAAGCATTGGCAAACAAGGAAATATATGACAAGTGTATTCCGGTTGTGATTGGTGATTATGAGGGACTTAAGGATGCCATATCTTTTTCCAAATTGGATTTAACACTGTTGGAAATTAATTCGCCTGAAAATGCAGAAGGTAAGTATGGAACGGTAGAATTAATTAATTTAAACTATTTAAAACCAGGAAGTTGGATATATAAAGAAAATTCGGCTCTTTGTGGCGAAGCGGCATTCCAATATGTGGTTTATGCAATCCGTTTGGCAATGGCGGGAAAGGTTGACGCTGTAATTACAGCACCGATCAGTAAAGAATCTATCAATATGGCAGGGCATCATTACAGCGGACATACGGAGATATTTGCAGAATATACGGGCACAAAGGATTATGCAATGCTTTTAGCGAGCGGAAACCTGCGTGTCATACATGTTACAACACATTGTGCGTTGATTGAGGCGTGCAGGTTAATACGTAAGGAAAGGGTGTTGACAGTCATTAAGCTGGCTGATAAAGGCTGCAGAATGCTGGGAATTGATAAACCGCGAATCGGTGTAGCAGGACTAAATCCGCATTGTTCGGAGGACGGGCTGTTTGGCACAGAGGAGGCCAGCGAAATTATTCCAGCAGTCGAAGAGGCGAAGAAAATTGGCATCAATGTGGAGGGACCGGAACCACCTGATACAGTGTTCGTTAAATGTAAGGCAGGCTTATATGATATAGTTGTCGCAATGTACCACGATCAGGGACATATTCCGTTGAAACTCAATGCTTTTCAATGGGATGAGGTAAAGGGCCAATTCCAATCTGTCAGGGGCATAAATTGTACAATAGGCTTGCCAATAGTGCGCGCTTCTGTGGATCATGGAACAGCTTTTGGCAAAGCCGGTGAGGGACGGGCGAATGCGGACAGTATGTTGGATGCGATAGAAGCAGGGCTGAAGATGGCAGGAAAGCAAGATTTTAGTTGAGAGAGGGAAAACAGTTATGTGTGCCATCGCGGGTATGATTGCAAAAAACAAAATACAGTATACATCGACAGACGAGTTTTTCAGAATGTGCCGGATGCAAAGACACAGAGGTCCTGATGATGAGGGCGTGGCAGCATTTGACCTAGATTCGCAGAAAATCAGGGAAATTTCATCAGGAGAGACTGTGGGTTGCAAGGGGGTGTTAGGATTTGAAAGGCTTAGCATTCAGGATTTAACTTATAAAGGCCATCAGCCGATGCAGAATGCCAGTTCAGATATTTCTATTGTTTTTAATGGAGAGATATATAATTTTCCAGAACTCAGAGATTCTCTTGTTAAAAAGGGCCATATATTTGTAAGCGGTACTGATACTGAAGTGATTCTCCATATGTATATGGAATATGGGATTGAAAAGACATTGGAGAAATTAAATGGTATGTTTGCGTTTGCAATTGTTGACATGCGTATTCAAAAGCTATACATAACTCGTGATAGATTTGGAATTAAGCCATTATATATTGCGTATACAGAGGATGCATTGCTGTTTGCATCAGAAATGAAAACATTTCTAGGATATCATAGTTTTGTTCCAAAGTTAAACCTGAATGCCGTAGAGGAATATATTATATTCAAAAGTTTGATGGAGGAAACGCTCTTGGAGGGCGTAGAACAGCTGGGTACGGGGACTGTGATGGAATATGATTTGGTGACGAATCATATAAGGCAATGGAAATATTTTGATTTGGAGTCTTACCATCGCTGTAACAGCGGATATTCGTATGTAGATTTGAAGGAACGTATATGGGAGACAATGAGAGCCGTTGTACGCCGTCAGGTCATAAGTGATGCGAAGGTCGGTTGTCAATTGTCAGGAGGAATAGATTCCAGCATTCTTTCCAGAATCGTTTCTGAGGAGCATGGACTTACGGATACAGTATCATGTAAGGCGGATTGTGAAGAACAGGCAGATGCTCCTTATATTGATTTGGTAAATAAAAGTCTCAAGTTAAATGCGCATATTGGCAAGATGGATCAGCAGTTTTTTATAGACCATATTATTGATGTGGTGTGGCATTTTGACAGTGTACTTTCCCATACGCCTGCATTGGGAATGTTTCAGATTTCTGAATGTGCATACGACAATGGCATTAAGGTGTTGTTGTCAGGAGAAGGAGCAGATGAGATATTTGGCGGATACAAATGTTTTAAAAAGTTAGCCTTTTCACAGATTCCACCAAGTGAAGATGATATTGTAAATGCTATTGTATTCAGGGATGGGAAGGAAGATGTGCTGTTTTTGAAGAAGATACTTCCGACCATAGAACCGGAACGTTATTACCAGAAAAGGATAGATTTCTTAAACCGCTTCACAGGAAGCTTTTTTGATAGACAGATTAAATATGAGATGTCTACTCATTTAGTGGAATTGCTTTCGAGACAGGATAAAATGTCTATGGCGCATTCTGTGGAAAATCGAGTGCCGTATTTAGATAATGAAATGGTGCAGTTGGCGTGGGATATTCCAGAAAATTTCTTGTTAGATAATAAATCTAAAGAGGGGAAGTTTATTCTAAAGGATATAGCTTCAGAAATTTTTGGAAGTGAATTTGCTTTTCGTCGTAAGGTTGGATTTTTTATTCCAGGGAATATGTTCTTATGCTCAAATATGGATTTTGTCCGCAGGGTTCTTAACTGCATCAGAAAAAGAGGAATCATCTGTAGTGATATTCTTGAACAGTGGGCAGAGCATGAAATTCATGTGTATGGTGGTTTAAATTATTTTCAGTCAGCGTTGTTTTTAAAGATGTTTACTTTAGAGATCTGGTGTCAGATGTTTTTGGATGGACACAGTAGAACTGAGTGCAGACAAATATTGCTAGACAGAAATTTATAGTTGCTGATAAATATAATAGTACTTTTGGAGAAAGCACACAAGATTGCATGGAGGCAAGAAATAGTAACGACTGTTAAAGTCATTGCCATATGCAATGGCTCTTTTTAGGGTATAGGGAATGTATTTTTACAGAGGGAAATGTGATATGGATAGAATGCAAAAGGAACAACGGTATTATATATCGGAAGAAGAATTAGAACAGATTCAGATAATTCAGCAGGATTTAATTCGAGAAGTGTCTCGTATTTGTAAGAAATGTAATATTCATTTCAATATGGTCGGAGGTACTATGTTGGGCGCTATTCGCCATAAAGGATACATACCGTGGGATGACGATGCGGATATTGGTTTTCTTAGAGCAGAATATGAGAAATTTCGAGAAGCATGCAAAACGGAACTGGACCATGAAAAATATTATATTCAGGATTTGCGAGATACAGAAGGATATCGTTGGGGATATGGAAAACTTCGCAGAAAGGACACAGAATTTATTCGGCTGGATCAGGAGTTTATGCCATATGAGCAGGGAATATCCATAGATCTTATGCCGTTTGACAATGTTCCGGATGGATGGTTATCAAGAAGGCTTCATTTTTTTCAATGTTTTTTATATCGTAAGCTATTTTGGTCAGAGGTGGGAAGTAGGTCAGAAGAAATTCCGTATAAAAGAATAATATATAGGGTTATGAGACGGATACCCATGAAACTGATAATAAGAAGTTATCAGCAGTTTATTGATGCAGGACAAAGAAGGAAGACCCGCTTGGTACGGATTCTTACCTTCCCAACACCAAAGGGGGTATATGGATATGAGCGGAGATGGTATACGCAGTTATCAAAATATTCTTTTGGGAACATGACGCTTCCGGGGGCAAAAGATTATGACGGATATCTTCGGGTAAAGTATGGAGATTATATGAAAATGCCTCCGATTGAAAAGCGTAAGGTGCATCCGATTTCAAAACTAAAAATTTTTGAGGGGTAATATAAAATTGGAAGAAAGAAAAAAATACAAAGTTGGGTATACAGACGGTGTGTATGATTTGTTTCATATAGGTCACTTGAATATGATTCAGACGGCGAAGAAGTATTGTGATTATCTGATTGTAGGAGTGCATGGCGATGACGTTGTGGAAGAATATAAACATCATAGGCCGATTATTGATGAAAACGGCCGCAGGAGAATTATAGAATCAATTAAAGGCGTTGATAGGGCTGAAATCAATCGGTTCAGGGATAAATTGAAATTGTGGGAATTGTATCATTTTAATGTTGTTTTTATTGGAGATGACTGGAAGGGAACCGAACGATGGAAGAACTTTGAAAGGGTACTCGCTGAAAAGAATGTGGATGTTGTTTATGTTCCGTATACGCAGGGAATATCAACAACTGATATAAAAAAGCGGATATTGGAAACTTAAAAGAATTTGAAGAAAATTTATGCTAGATGGAATATAAATACATTGTAGTAGGAGAATTTTATGAATGTTTTGACGGAAGATATTCAACTGATATATGACAAGCTTGCTGATGAAACTTCTCAGGAGGTATTTGCAAACAGATTAGCATACAATCTGACGGGACATATAGAAAGTTTGCGGAATGTTATTAAAACGTTTGCCGTTGGCAGGGCATTTATGGAGAAGATAAATCAGGCAATTGACGCGAAAAGAAAAATCTGTATTTTCGGTACTGGAGTTTGGGGAAAAAGTATCATTGATAGCAATCCCGATATTGAATTTTGGGCTTTTGTGGATAATGACCTGAATAAGTGTGGTAAAAGTCTTAAGGGGATACCTGTTATTCATTTTAGTGAGTGGATTAAGATGAATGAGGATATGACAATTATCATTTCTACAAGATTATATCATCATGAAATATATACACAATTGAAGGAACATCAGGTTTCGGATGAATTGATTATAGATGCTGGGAAAATGCTTGATAATGCGAATAAAATTCAATATTTTGATTTGGAGGAATTAAAAGAATATAGGTCAGAAGATGAAGTGTTTGTTGATGTAGGGGCATTTGATGGACAGACATCTGCTATGTTTGTGCAGTGGGCTGAAAAATATAGAAAGATATTTGCATTGGAACCAGATCCTCTGAATAAAGAAAAATGTCAAAGGACATTGGAATCAATAGGAGCTGAATATGAGATATTACCATTCGGGGCATGGGACAAATCTGAACAGTTATCCTTTGTTTCTGGTTTAAATGGTGCATCTCATGTAGGAGATAATGGAATCAAGGCTACAGAAAGTCAAATAGAGATTAAAGTTGATAAACTGGATAATCTGATTCATGAAAAAGTTTCTTTTATAAAAATGGATATAGAAGGGGCGGAAATAAATGCTCTGAAAGGTGCAGAAAAAACAATAAAAGGATATAAACCTAAACTTGCGATTTGTGTATACCATAAGAAAGAAGATATTTGGGAAATACCAAAGCTGATATTGAGTTATGTTCCAGAATATAAGTTATATTTAAGACACTATTCACCCTTTAAGGATGAAACAGTCTTATATTGTGTTGCAAGATAGCTTATGGATAGGAACTTCAATAGACTTGTTTGGGAGAAACAGGTATGAAACTTTCGAAGTTAATTGATTTGATAAATAACAATAATATTGCTATATATGGAAAAGGTTTTGTCGCTGAAACATTTTATGCCACCTTACAAATGCGGAATTTAGAAAAAAGAGTAAAGTACTTTGTTGTGACAGACAAAGAAAAAGCATATGGAACAATACAGGGAATACCTGTCAGGTCGGTAATGGATATAGTAAATGAAAAAGAATTACTTATTTGTATTGCCGTTCATGAGGCAATCAAGGATGATATTGAGACAATTCTGTTAGAATTGAATATCAATAGTTTTGTATGGATCCATCCATACATAGTAGAAATGGCATTAGGAGAAGTCATACAACATCATAAACAAATTAAGGTTCCTAAATTAATACAACATGAAGCAAGTGATAATTATGCATTGGCGGTAAGATATCTTGCAATAGAAAATTATTATAGGAAAAATGATATAGGCTATGATGTTTATGTGAAGGTATTTTCCATGCATTGTGAGGTGGAGACTGCAAGAAACAGGTTGAAGAGATTTATTGGATTGATTGATGACTGGGATAAAAACGGTTATCGCGAAGAGGAGGACATTTTAATAGATGAAAACTATCGACGTATTGAAGGAACACATCGCTTCACTTTGGCATGTTATCACGGAATGGAATTTTTATATTGTGATATATACCCGTATTCTGATCATTATGATGTAATTATGAAGGGCGGAGCAAACTTAAGTATGCGCGCATTAAAGAATTCCGGTTTAAGTATATCAGAACTTAATGCGCTTGAGCAGGCAAATGTAAAGTTGAGAGAAAAGTGGAATTGATTAAATAATTCTGATTACATGCAGAATATGAGGGGAAATTATGGATAAAAGTAATGGGTGTCAGATAGCAGTCAGTGTTATTATACCGGTATACAATGTATATGAATGGCTTGATCAGTGCATGGAATCTGTTGTCGGTCAGACGTTTACTGATTTTGAAGTTATATTAGTTAATGATGGATCTACAGATGGCTCAGAAAAAAAATGTATGGAATGGGCAGACAAAGACTGCAGAATAAGGGTTATATCAAAAAAAAATGAAGGACCTTCTTTAGCGAGAAATTGCGGAATAAATAATGCAAAGGGGGAATTCTTGGTATTTATTGATTCAGATGACTGGATAGATTGTACGTATCTGGAAAAATTACATGCAGCGATAATGGAAGGTAAAACTGACATGGCTGAATGTGATGTATATAAGTTTGATAATAATACTGGAGAAAAAACATACCATATTTGTTCTGGAGTCATGGGACTTGAATATTCGTTGGAAGAACATATGAAATATGGATTTACTGCAATCTGGAAATGTATGATAAGGAAAACTCTTTTTACAGATTATGGAGTTGTATTTCCGAATTGTCATAGTGAAGCAAGGGCGGTGTACCCATTACTGCTTGCATTGAGTGGCGGAATTGTGAATGTACATGAAGGATTGTATTATTATCGGAGATTTCGTCCTAAGTCGCTTTCGCAACAACCTCGAATCAATAATGGAGATGAAAAGGCAGTAGGTTTGCTGGCATTTGATACTTTATTACAGAATTTCAAGGCATGTGGATTATATCAGCAATATGAGCAAGTATTACAGGAAATTGTTAAGAGAAAATTATCTGATTTGTCAGCGGGCCTGTTTTATCGCAGAGGAAAAGAGGAATTTTTCCAACTGACAGAAAAGTATTACTCCTATATAGAAAAAAAGTTTCCGGGGACGTTAAATTTTCCGTATGTGTGTCTAGGTGGATATAATTTAAATCGTATTCTTAGTTATATGGATGTGTTACATAATCCATATGGAAGATTTAACTTTTCCAGCGTGATCAGTCTTATGAATCCAATCAAGGGTATGCCGTGTACACATAAGAATAGATATCGTGAAATTATGATTCACAGGGATATCGAGTCTTCATTCTGGGATATTATTGAAGAGATGAATCCTAAATATGTCTTTATTGATTTTGTCGAGGAAAGGTTCGATATCATTCAGACGGCGGGCGGATATATAACAAAAAGCGATGCATTTGACGAGGCTGATATTTCGTTAATAGAACAGAGGATTATCCCAAGAGATAGTCAGGAATGTGAAAAACTCTGGAAGAAAAGTTTTCAGGGATTTATGGTGCGGTTGCAGGAAAATGTACCAACATGCAAGATAGTGGTGATTAGAAACCTGCTTAGCACAAAAGTTGGAGATATGACTGGCCAGACTTTTTTTGAAGATATAAAAAAGATATTGCAAATAAATCAAATACTTGAAAAGTGTTATCAGTTTCTTGCAGAGAATTTTCCTGAAGTTAAAATGATTGATTGTACGGGAGACAACCTCTATTTTACGGATAAGGCATATGAATATGGTGCTGTACCATCCCATTTAAATGATGTGATAAACCGAAAGATTGCAGGAAAGATAGAGGTAGAATTGCAGGGCCTAAGGTAAAAACTTCTATATGTACAAAAGAATCAGGGGAATGAAAATATAGTGACATGAAAGGTGTGGGTAATATGAATAAGAGGAGCATAAAAGCAGTTATATTCGGAGCGGGACATTATGGAAAAATCTTAATGAGGGGATTGCAAAAATATTATGATGTGACCATTAAGACAATATGTGATAATGATGATACAAAATGGGGGGAGTACATAGAGGATATTCAAGTAACTAATCCTCATGAACTTTTGTGCGATGATTTTGATAAGATTTTTATATGTATAAGAAAGGGAAATCAGTTTAGGGCTGTGGAGGCACAGTTGATGGAAATGGGCATTTCAAAAGAAAAAATTGTTATTATGCAGAGAAGTACAGAGTATCAGAATGCTTTTTTGGAATTCGATTTTGCAAGAAAAAATTGGATTAGGTGTTTTGCAGATTACACAAGACAAATTGGACTCAAAGGGAATGTTGCGGAATGCGGGGTTTATTATGGCGAAACGGCAATGTTCATCAATAAATACTGGAAGGATAAGGTCTTGTATTTATGTGATACTTTTGAAGGCTTTGTGGATCAGGACGTTATGAAAGAAGAAAGTGATTTTGATGCTTTTAAGGCAGGTTCATTTACATATTCCAGCTTCAAAGTGGAGTCCCCTGAACTGATAATTGATACCGTGAAGGCAAGAATGCTTTATCCCCAAAATGTGAAAGTATATCAAGGCAGGTTTCCTGATAGTGTCTGTGGATTGGAAGATAAATTTTCTTTTGTTAATTTAGATATGGATTTATATCAGCCACAGTTAGATGGTCTTAGATTCTTTTGGGATAAAATGGAAGGGGGGGGGGGTAATTTTATTACACGATTATTTTCATCCGGAATTACCGGGGGTGAAAGTAGCGGTTGCAGATTTTGAAAAGGAGAAAAAATGTATCTTGCCTAAAATTCCAATTGGGGACGGATGTAGCATCGCAGTATTGAAATTATGATTAACCAAAGGGGCATAGAACTATGAAAGAAACTTTGGAAAAGCAGTATGATAAATTATTTGAAACCTATAACTTTGAAAGACATGATAATACGCAAATGATTTATCAGATTTTAAAAAGTTCGTTAGTTAATTTTGTAAAATCTTGTAAAAAGGTTGCGATTTATTGCAATGGCGGGCATACTAAGATGCTTATGGCTGATTTTGCATTCGAGTTAAAAGGGATAAACTATATTGTTGATAATTATTCAAATGGATTAGAAGAAAGCGGTTTTTCGTTTATAAAGGATGAAGAATTAGAAAAGAATGCAATTGACGGTGTAATTATTTCATCTTATAAATTCAAGGACAGTATTGCTGAAAATTTAGAAAAAAATCATCCTTTCATAAAGTACCTAAATATTTATGATGTATTCAACAGATCAGGTCTTCATATTCAGTCAGATTATTATTATTATAATCATCCATATCAACATTATAAATACATTAATAAACTGCAAAAAGAAATAAGGGGTTTTAGCGGGCAAGATAAAGATAGATTGGAACAGGCATATTTTGCATTAATCAATAGATATATTCACATTAAGGATTTCAGAAGTGCAATATATTATGCTAAAAAGCAAGCAGATATCTTCCATAAGAATAAATATGAGCAATTGGTGTTAGATTTGAAAAATCTATATGAGGCAGAACAAGAGGCGGCTGGAAGGATAAATGAAAGCAATGTATTGATGTTCTGTTTTGATGGATTAAGAAAACAGGATATGAAAGAAGCATATATGCCAAAGCTGACAAAAGTTTTTCGGGATAAAGCATTTATCTTTGAAAATGCATATTCGTTCTCTACATCTACATTTGAAAGCTTAATGCCGGTATATGCTGAAAATGATGATCTGCGTACAGCTTATTTTAGCAGAAATTATATTACAGAAGAGCAATGTCCTTTCCTAAAGGAGGCAAAAAGGCAAAAACGTCATATTTATTTTTATACTGACGCTGAACACTATATTGAGGGGAATGATATTACATATTGCGGAATTTGTCAAACCATCACGGAAAAAATATGGAGTTTTATTTTGGATGCGACAGATGAAAAAAATGGCTTTTATTATATTCATGAGTCTTATGAAAGTCATTTTACTTTTTCCAATCCTTATACAGAGGATGAACTTGTTGGTGAGGGGACAGCAATGCTGTTTGATTTTTTACCCCAGAAAGGCGGGAAGCTAAGGACAGATTATGAACAGCAGCATTTGGATGCACTTCGGTATCTGGACGATGTTGTTTCTCCAATTTTCTGCGAAATGAATTGCAGGATGTTGGTTTTTGCTGACCATGGAAACTTAATCCTTAGCGAAGACTGTAAAATGGAGGAAGTAAAAAAATCAAAACTTATTTACGATGAAGAATGGATACATATTCCATATATTATCTGTTCGCCAGAGATGGGACGGGGAAAAAGTAAGGAACTAATATCATTAATGTCTTTGAATGACATTTTGATGAGTATGTTAAAGAAGACGGTATATGAGATACCTCAAAATTCATATGTTAAGATTGCCAGATCCGAATTGTATAATCCAGATTTTCGTCATTTATATAAAAAAATGTGTCATGAGAGATGCCTTTTAGCTTTTGAGGGATTTATTTTTGCTGATGGATATAAGTTGATTGTCTATTCTGATGGACTTATGGAATTGTTGGTGACGGAGACGGATGATACAATTCATGACGAAAAATTGGCATGGAAATATTTAAATATAATTAAAGAGCATGTCACAGTGTGCAAACGTGAGAAAGTTAGTGGGAAGATTGTTGAAGCAGATGATGTTTAGGAAAGAGAAAAAGAAGAGGATAAATTTTGATAGTAAAGCATTCCTATAGAGAATGAAATTTGAACTTTGACAAAATAAAATCTCCCCGT
>CAMNSD010000054.1 GCA_946554445.1 uncultured Lachnospiraceae bacterium
TTCATGAAGCCTCTCCCCAATCTGCCGGAAACCGGGGAGAAGCCCTGTCCGGCGCAACTTTTGCGACCTCGCTTTTCCGCAGGGTGAGGAACTTATTTCCCATATAGACGTTCTGTGCCGCGTCCTGTTATCTCCATACAAAAACAGCCTTTCAAAAGTCACTCGTAATAATCTAACTGGTGGAAATTGTTAGGAAAAATGTAAAATTCCGTTCCTGTTTTCCCATCTATCTGCTTCCAGACAATCACTTTATAAGTCAGGGCTGTATAGGTCTGTGTCCCACCATCCTCATAGACCTTTTTAACCGGAATCAGCAGCAGAATCACCGCTATTACCACGAAAACAATAATGAGTTTCTTTTTCAAACCACGCCTCCAAAAAGTTAATCTGTAAAGCTCCCCCTGCTCCCCGATTCCACGATTCCACGGAACGCCGTGAAAACCTGCCCTGCCTTATCAAGCTGCGGCTTATTCGGGATATGCAGCCGTGGGTCTTATAAAACCTTCTTGAACTGATATTTATACATATCGGAATACATATTGCCGGAGGACTTTGGTGTAAACCGGCCATCCAGTGCGCCCATATCCACCGCAAAACCGCTGTCCGCCACGGAGAACGCCCCATCCTTGAACTGGAACTGTGAAGTGAAATCGGGAATTCCCAAGTCTCCGCTTATCCTGATCTTCCCTATGATATCCACCAGCGCATCCTTCATCCGTTCTATCTTGGCATTGTCCTTTGTCTTATTGATCAGATCAGCCGCCTTGTCCGGCAGCCCTCCAATCTTCCCGTCTGGCGTCAGATAAAGATTTTCTAAGGAAATGTCCTCCCCCGTAACCCCTTTCAGGTAGCGCCGGACTTCCTGTATGTCCGTGGCATACCGGTATGTATTGGAGGACAGGTCTCCCACGCTGTCCGCAATCCCTATGTAATACTGGTACATCCGGTCACCGTACTTTTCATCTATCAGCTTCTGCACCTGTTCCCGGACGCCCTCGTCCTCTATCCCGTCCACGGCCACATCCCCATTGCTCCCGATCCGTACCTGCATCCCTTCTATGTCATCACGGGAAATGCCCATGCTTTCCAGATCCTTTACGAAATCATCTGAAAAGCTGTTTTTCAGCTCCGCTTTATTCTGCGCCTTTTCCATGTCTTTCAGGTTGGCAAAAATCTTCACATACTCCAGTTCCGCATCGTTTAAGTCCTTCCCATCTGCCATGTCCTGCAGCAGTTCATCCACGGTGCGCCCGCCCTTATACTTCTTTTCTTCCGGCAGGCTGTCAAACTGTTTCTGGTGGAGCCGCTCCAGCTCTTTTATATAATTCTGCTCCGTCTCCTTTAAGACGGCATTATATTGATCAAGATATTCCCGCCAGTTTTCATCTTTCTGACTGTATGCCCCGTGGAGGTTCCCATATGCTTCCCTGACGGCATCAGTCTTTTCATGCTCCTTGTTTTCAGTAACATGGAAGCTGATCTTATAATAATCATCTGGGGAAATCTCCTCCCCGTTTCCGTTTTCTACCTTGAAGCAGTATTGATTGGTATTGATATCCCAATTAGGGACGGTCAGCTTCTTCCGCCCTTCCCCGTCCCACTCTGCCTTCCCCACCTGATTGCCGTATTCGTCATACAGGGTAAGATCGTAATCACAGCCCTCCGGCATATCTATATAAACCTCAACGCCAAAATAATTCCGCTGAAAGTTCATAAATGGGATGGAGAAGTTATAAAAATCCACATCCTTTTTATCACTAAGGCTTCCTTTCAGGCTGCTGGTCTCATCCTTGACCAGAAAATTCAAATCCAGGAATGTGCTGCCTTTGTCCTGATCGGAAACCTCATAAGTGGTATGCTGTCTGCGGTAAGTGTTATTGCTGCTGAGGGTGCAGGTGTCCTCCCGCAGCTCCATGTTCCTGCGCATCTTCCCGTAAAAAAACGCCTCCGTCTCTTTTCCCGTCATGAAGTATACCGGCTTATTTCTGAAAGCCGCTCCATATGCGGAACCTTGTTCATTTACATTAGTTATTCCCATTGTCAGATCATCCTCCATCATTGCCAATTAGTTATCAAACCACCACACACCTGTCATTCCAGAGTCGCATCAGCACCCAAGATGCTTTCCTTCTGTGCCATAATATATCCTACAATTTCTCCAGCTTCTCCAAAAACGCCCTGTAAAATTCTCCTTCTTTGATGCGGGCCTGCTGAACCTCTATGCTCCTGGGCGTATATACCCTTGGATGCTCCAAATCGTACAGCGCCTCTTTCGTTGCCTGGATTGCAGATTCCACCGTGCTTCCAAGGATGTCAAAATTCTCCGTTTCACCCTTAAGCTGTTTATTAAGCCTCTGCACCATCATCTGCGATATGTGGCTCATCATTCCGTTGCCCTGGATTCCCATGCCATTCGCATTTACTTCTTTCACCGCCTCCATCCACGCATCCTTCACTTCCTGCGGAGCGTTCGGGCCAACCATCTCAAAGGCTTTTTCATCCTGGTCGGCTGTCTTTCCCTGCGCCGCCTTTTCTTCCACCGTTTCCATGAATCCCACAGCCCCGGATTCCGCGCTTCTTCCTGTCTTTCTTGCCGTGTATCCTGTCAGCGGATATCCCGCTGTCCCTATTCCATTAACATTCATTTCCTTTCATCCTCCATTATCTTTAATATTGCGGCTCCTCTGTCAGTCAGAGCCGCCTCTGCTCTCTCGTAATAAGTCCGAGCAGTTCATTGCCTCCATGCAGACATGCCAACTAACTTCCCCTGTCAAATCCCATACCGGCCTTCACCTCCTCTCCCTACTCCTCAATTTCCCCAATCTGCCGGAAAACCGGGGATGCCTGCCCTACCTTGTCAGGCTGTAGCTTATTGGAGATATGCAACCGATGGAATTTATTTCTTATTCATAAAATCCCAATATGTCTGCATACTGTACTGATAATATGCCGCCGTCTTTTTCTGGAGCAGCAGCTTCATATCGCCAATCTGCTTCTGGAACATATCCATGAAATCCGTCCTGTCATTTAATCCCATAGCCCCAGCCTCCATCGGAAGGGACGTAAAGCCTCCCAGCTTTTTTACACCCATATGTGCTTCCAAAGCACGCATTTCCACAACAGTCGCTGACTTGGGATTTACCTCGTTGATATGTATGGTCTTTTCAAATTCATCCCCATTCTCATCAACACCCTTTGCGATGATTGTCGGATCATCCTCTGTTGAATCTTCCGCATATTTGAGATAATAGGACAGCCCCGTGCCGTTCCCTCCCGTCCATATCATATCTTCATCAGAAAAAATATTATAGACTTTTGGCGTGTCTGCCACATTGTTCACCTGCGCCGCAAAACTCTTTCCAACCGCATTCTGTTGTGTCCTTCTTGCTCCCTGCCATGCCGGATATCCCGTTGCCCCTATTCCATTTACATTCATTTATCAAATCCTCCATTATTGCCATTTATTCAGTATTGTGGCTGGGGGGCGATATGCTTCTGCCCCCAGCTACACTGTACCAATCTAAATATGTAAAACCTCATTGTTCCGCAGAAAACATGGCTTTCTGGATATTCTTCTGCCAATATGAGCTGTTAAAGTAATTCCCGCTTTTAGGCAGATTCCTGAACATATTCATGATCATGTCATACGTCATAAAAGACGTATCCACAAACATTTCCTTCCCGTCCTTTGATTTGATTGCCGTACCGTTTGTTCCCACAAATGCAGTCGTGTTGTCATCAAGGTGCTGAATCGTTCCTGTCATTTCCGCAAACTTTTTCAGCCACGACTCTCCCGTCTCCTTACACATTTGCTTAAATTTCTCAGCATCCTCCCCTGTCATATAAGGATGTTTCCCATCCCTGACATACCATGAAAAACCTGTTACTTTGTCCGTATATTTCGGGTCCGTTGCTGCCCATTCTTCCAATGTCTTGTCGCCATACCATACCGTCAGGCCGCTGTCATTTGAAACGGTGCTTTCATCCTGCCCCATTAACGGATTCGTTGATTTAAGTGAATCGTATATATCCTGCACATTGGCATTCTGCCTTGTACTTTCAGGTGCGGATTCTTCTGCCACCTGTCTCTGCGGGTAGAACTGTCCGGCCCTGCTCCTGTTGTACTTATTCGCTGATACATTGTTCTGATAATAATTTTGTCCTATTCCATTTACGCTCATTTTTCAAATCCTCCATTGTCATCCATTATTTTAATGGCAGCCACTCAGTCGTTCAGAGCCGCCTCTGCTCCCTCATGATAAGTCCGAGCAGTTCATCCCATCATGCAGACATACCACCTAGCCTCCCCTGCCAAACTTCATGGCAAACACCCCCTTTCGCTACCATCCGCTAATAATACGAGCCAGCCTCCAAAAAAGTTTCATTTCTCTTATCACCTACATCCGCCCCTCGCCTCCGGGCAGACCGCAGAGGCAAAGCATTATGCGCCTGTGCGGAATAAGATGTAAAGAATATATCTGTATACCAATGTGCTGCCCGGTTTCAGCCTTTATCCATAAACGCATCAAACGCGCTTAGAATTTTCTGATACGATGCATAGCCCGCAAGATTGTGACATTCATACTGCATCTTCATCATTTCTTCCGCAATGGCATAGAAATTCTTCTTTTCAGCAAAAGCGGTAGAAAAACTTTCCGTCCCCTTTTCCGCCCCTGCCCCTATCCTTAACGCAGATATGCTGTCCAGTTTCTTTTCGTCCACCAAGTATGCCGCCAGTGCATCTATTTCCGTTCTTGTCGCACTTGCCGGGTCTACCTTTGCCGGATCAACCAACTGCTCATACCCCTGCCCGTCCGCCGCCCTGGTGACAACCCGCATGATTGGATTTTCAGCACTATACCCCTCTGCCTTATAAACTGTGACACAGCCGCCATCGGCCAATCCCCTTGAACACAGGCCGCCCATTACAAGAGTATGTACTCCGTTAAAGCTGTTCTGAAAATTGGATGATTCATTCCTTAATTTTGGGACTCTCCCTTTTTGAACGATCATATAAGCGCCATTGTTTATGCCGTTTACATTCATTGACATCTTTCCTCCTTCCAAAAATCTTATCTGCAGCCCCTCTGTCATTCGGAACCGCCCATGCCCCCTTGCGGTAAGTCCGGGCATGATCTTCCTTACTTCAAATTTTATAACATTAGTACAGTTATCAGATATTTCCCAACACATTACTGCTGTATGCACCAATCGTACTTTCATAAGCCATTGCTGCCGCCGACACCTGTGACCGGCTGATGAAATGATAGTTTACAGCCGTATCGAGGCCACTTTTTTTCAGAGCATCTTCCATAAGCTGTTTATGATATTGCAGCTCTGTCCGTTCTCTGCGCTCCGCCGCTGCTTCCTGACTGCGTTCCAGACTTTCCCTCCTTTGTGCCGCCGCTTTCTCCCGTTTTGCTTTATTGATGGCATTCACTTCTGCCACACGTTCTGGAGAATCTGCGCAACCACCGATATAGGTAACATTTCCATCCTCATGTACAACTACCCCACACGGCTGATAATCAAGCCCCCGTGCCGCAAATGATGCCTTCAACATTGGAGTTGCATTAAAGAAATCATCAATCTTGCCCTCATAGTAAGCTGCTTTTTCCGGGTCATTTGCCATCTGTTCCAAAATGTTCGGTGCTATTACAACATCATTGCCACTCATACTCTTTCCTGCCCGATCAAGGCTTTTCTGGTCTCTCCCGATGCTTTCATACCGCACATTTCCATATTTTTGTTTCAGATAATCTTTGTATGCTTCCGTCCGCGACACAGAATCGCTTCCCGTAGTCTGCTTTACGGTGTCCGCAAAAGTATGTACATTTCCTGCTTTTGCATGGTTAATCTGTTGGCTAAAGTTGTTATTTGATACTTTCCCTGTTGCCTTATCCGGTGTATAGACAGGGTAATTTGCTGTTCCGTTAATTCCTGCTACCGACATCCTATATCCTCCATTGTTATCAATATTTTATTAACAGCTCCTCTGTCATTCAGAGCCGCCCATGCCCCCTTGTGGTAAGTCCGGGCATATCCTGTTTTACTTCAAATTTTATAACATTAGTACAGTTATCAGATATTTCCCAACACATTACTGCTGTATGCACCAATCGTACTTTCATAAGCCATTGCTGCCGCCGACACCTGTGACCGGCTGATGAAATGATAGTTTACAGCCGTATCGAGGCCACTTTTTTTCAGAGCATCTTCCATAAGCTGTTTATGATATTGCAGCTCTGTCCGTTCTCTGCGCTCCGCCGCTGCTTCCTCGGCAAGCTCCTGATACCGCACCCGTCTTGCCCGTTTTGCCGCCTGTTCTGCTCTCACCTTTGCTTCAATCTTTGCCCGCACTTCCGGTTTCAGATCCCCGGTCACATATACATACCCCACACCTTTTTCATCAATACTCACGGCATAAGAAGACATCTCGAATCCATTCATTGACATTTCCGCCTTACATCTTGGAAGGTCATCGAGCCCTTTCTGGATTATTTTTTCATAATGGGCTGCTTTCTCCGGGTCGTTTGCCATCTTCTCTAAAATATTTGGAGCGATTACAATATTGTTATACCCCGCTATGCTTGCGCCGAAGTTGTCAATACTCCTTTGGTCATTACCGATATTTTTCACCATCACGTTTGCGCCATATCGCTGTTTCAGATACTCCACATACTGCTCCTCCCGCGATGCGGAACTATTTTCTGCAGTCTGCTTTACGGTGTCCGCAAAACTGGTTTTCCCTGTGGCATTATTTTTCTGCGCCTTATTCGCATACTGATATGCCGCCAACATATCATTTACTCCTAAAATGCTCATAATAATTCTTCTCCTTCCTGCTGATTAACTTTTTACCATGACCGACAATGTGAATCTATTGCCTTTTACAATACAGTCCATATCGCCGCCATATTTTACTGCACATTTTCTGATATTCTTTAGCCCTATTCCATGCACCTCCTTATCTTCTTTTGTTGATATGGGAAGGCCGCTTTCCTTGTCGAACAGTGCCATACCATCAAAGCTGTTCTCAATTTCTATAAAATACATGTTCTTTGCCCGAAAAGACCGGATCGTGATATAGGCTTCTGCATACGGCTGTTTCTCCCTCATTTTCATGCAGGCTTCAATCGCATTATCCAGCCCGTTGTTCAGAATAATCCCCATATCATAAGCCTTTATCGTAACGGCATCTGAAAGCATGAACCCCCTTGCATCCAGCTTAATTCCTTTTACCTTTTTTGCCGCATAACGGAACTTGCTGCCCACCACCGCATCACTGACTGCATTGCCCGTATGCACCCTGCTGTCAAGCTGTTCCACCGACTGATACATACCCTCAAAATACTGCCGGATTTCCTCATCTTCCCCACTATACTTTTTCTGTATAAGGTTCTGCAGGACTGCCATGTGGTTCTTCATATCGTGCTTGACCGAGCGTACCCCGTCATACAGATGCTCCATTTCCACCATTGAACCCTGCATCTGCGTGATCTGGTTTTCCAGTATGATCTTCTCCGCCCGTTCTTCCTGCAGAGCTGCCATGTTCTGATAAATACGGAAACTGAACACGATAGCTCCAAGCAGCACGAGAGCTATCATAGGAATGATAAGGTATAGTACCGGATATTTTTCATACAACAGTACCGGGGCGCCGTCCGTAACGGTGATCAGCAGCAGGCGCACAAGCACCGAAACCAACGTGCCTGCCACAGAGGGAAGCAGATAGAATAACACTTCCTTACCCATCCGCCCTCTTTCCTTGTTGCAATAACTCCCCGCTATCTTTCTTGTGGAAACAAAAAGCAGGGCGCATTTTGTGGCTATCACAAGGACAGCCCCAAAGCAGGACAGGATACCTGCCGCCACGGGCAGATATTCCGCCGCACTGGTACCTGCTTTATGCACCAGTACCTCTATCATCTCATTTCCAATATAGAGCAGGCTGTACCCCGTCCAGAATGACAGTTCCCGCAGTGAGATGAACTGGACAGCCAGAAATATCTTTAGCAGGACATTTCCCCGATACCAGCATACGCAGAAAACAAATAAAGTGCAGAATGTAAAAAGCAGTTCTATGATTAACGATACGCTGTCCATATCTGAAAACAGACCCTGACTAAATGCCCTTATCACAATCCATGCAATGCCCGCAGCCCATCCCGCATTCCTTATCCTGCACAGCTTTGGCACTGCAAACCCACCAAAAAAGGACTGTATGCAGTACCCTTCAAACAGGCACAATAAAACACTGATCAATCCCATAACCCATTCAGCCATCAGCACCCACCCCGTTTCTCAGATACCGCATATAGGCTTTTACAAACTCCCCGTATTTCTCTTTTGCCAGATAAACGCACTCCCCATTATTCAGGGTAATGCTCCCGCTGTCATATTCCGCCACATATGCCATGTTCACCAGATACCCCCTGTGGCAGCGGAAGAACCCGCCTCCAAGCTGTCCCTCCATTTCATTCATGGACGCATATGCCTCTATGGTCTCCCCCGTGGTGTGTATTTCCACTTTCTTTCCTCTGCTCTCAATATAGAGGATGCTGTCCTTTTCCAGTGAAAAACTCCTGTTCCTCGTCTTTATGAACACCGTTTCCCGCCGTTTGCTTTTCCGCTTTTCCAGCTCCCGTCCTGCCCGGTGGAATACCTCCCGGAACTTATCTTCCTCAATGGGCTTTAGCAGATAGTGGAACGCCGCCACGTCAAACGCCTGAAAAACATACTCTCTGATTCCCGTAATAAAGATCAGTATGGTATCTTCATCCCTCTGCCTGAGCCTTTTCGCCGTTTCAATCCCATCCGTCCCCTCCATCTGTATATCAAGGAACACAATGTCAAACTGCTTCCCGGCAGCAAGCAGCGCGTCCCCTGTCTCGTATAATCCGGCACATATGCCCGGTATTTCTTTTTCTATCAGTTCCTTTATCTGTTCACGGATGATTTCCTCATCATCACATATGGCTATGTTCAATCCCATCACCTGCAATTCACTTTCCATGGGCATAGCTTCCCCACGGACAATTCTCTTTACTTTTTATATCGGCAGAATTTTGGCGCAGTCAGCCGCGAGGGAACGAAACCCTATTTGAAAGGGAACGAAATCTTTTTCTCTCCTGAAAAAATCCCAAAACAGGTCTAAAGTTTTTCGCCTTTCGTCCGATATAGGGGCGGCACAAACGCAAACCGCCGTGTAAGCATATTACTTCTGATTCCCCCGCTTTCCAAGTGATTTCCCTTATCAGGCCGCCCGGCCTGCCTGCCTGCGGAAACGGCAGACCGCCGCATATGGTAGATGAAGGCCATAGTACGGCGGTTAGCTTTTGTATTATTTGGCATTCAGTTCCACCAAAACAATCTCCGGACGGTTATTGAACAACTGTGTGCCGGGATAGTATATTTCCTCTGTCTATATGCTAACTGGTTTTTTTAAAGATTCCATAAAGATTTAGAAAAAAGGCGGCATAAGGCCACCTTTTTTAACTACCCGTCAATACGGGATTTGTATTGTAACTTTTGCACCGCCTACAACAGCAGAATTTTCTAAAATGATTTTCCCATTGTGCTTTTTGGCTATGGAAGCAGCCACATACAGACCAATACCATAATGGGATTTTGAATTCCGGCTGTCATCCCCCATATAGAATTCTTCTGTTGCATGTTTTAAAGATTCGTCAGAAAATCCTTTTCCGGTATCTGTAATTAGAAAAGAAAGCTCGTTGCCATGTTCCTCTACTTCAAAGGTAATCTCTCCACCCTGCGGAGTATGTTCTACTGCATTGGAAAGCACGTTGGTGAGCATCCTTATAAGCAGATTGTGATCTGCAGTAATATAGGAAGGATGATGTCCACAATCCCAATGCAGTAGAATGTTTTTCACAGCACATAAACCATCAATTCGCTTCTTAAGCTCCAGCAGTAAAGAATCCATATTGACCTTTTTCATACAAAGGTTATAGCTGTCCCATGATTTTGCTGCCTCAATCAAGGTCTGCACATAGTCCTGCATCTGTAAGGAACTGTTCTCAATGTATTCCGCACACTCCCTCTGTTCTGCTGAAAGGGAAGTGTCAAGAAGCAGCTCTGCATTTCCCCTGATAATGGTAAGCGGTGTTTTCAGATCGTGTGCCAGGGCAGAAAGCTGCTCCTGTCTCATTTTATCGTCATACCACTGCCTCTCAAGGGACTGCCGCAACGCAAGCCTCATATGGTCAAGCGCATCCAATGCCTGATCCACCTCAAAAAGTCTGCTTTTTTGAATTTCAAATTCCAAATCCTGATCCTCTATTTTGTGGACGACAGTCAGCAGTTTATCAATCTTTTTCCCAAGATATTTCCCAAATATAAAAGATATTGCAATCAGAGAGAGCAGAATTTCCAGCAGGATAGTGACGATCAAAAGCCAGTCGGCAGACGGAAATATACTTCTTAATGCCGCATTTCCAAATTGGGCCGTCATGCGGTATCTCAAAATCAGGATTTCATCTTCTCTCTCAATGACAGAATAAAGATGCGAACCGTCTCTGGTTCTGCCCCCTTCCATGCAGGTATTCCATATGGCGGTGCTATACTCCCAGCCAATGGAGCCGCCTACATACTGCCCGTCTTTTGTGAATATCACATATTCACATGGATACGGTATATCAGATTCTTCAACCTGCCGGACAGACCGCAGATTATCTTTTTCCCTTTCTATTGCGGTACTTATGCTGGTCAGCGGATATATGGCCCCTATGCTCACGCAAAAAAGGTAAACCCCCACATTAACCGCAACCACCATAAAAACCGCAAGCGCAAGGCACAGTGCATACCGCATGAATACGGAACGCAGTTTTTTTACACCCATTTATAGCCCACCCCCCATACAGTCTCTATCGACGCTAATTGGTAAGCTGTCAGTTTGCTGCGGATATTTTTGATGTGGGTGGAAATAACAGAACTGTCACTTTCCCCATCAAAGCCAAAAACAGCTTCATAGATTTGTTCCCTCGTAAATGTTTGCCCGTGGTGAAGCGCCAGATATTCGCAGATTTCATATTCACTTTTGGTCAGCGGAAGTTTTTCCCCCTGAAATTCCGCTTCTTTTGCGCTGATCTGAAACACGATGCCTGAAATGGAAAAGGCGTTTTTCTTTTCCCTGCTATCGCGCCGTAAGTGGGCATTTACCCTCGCCCGAAGTTCATCCGTTCCAAATGGCTTTGTAATGTAATCATCAGCGCCAAGCCCTAATCCGCGCACAATATCAGCCTCTTGTATTTTGGCCGTCAGAAATATAATGGGACAGTCTACATAGGAACGTATCTGACTACAAAATTCAAATCCATCCAGTCCCGGCATCATAATATCCAGCAAAATCAGATCATATTTAGAAAAGTTCATATCAAGGGCTGTTTGTGCATCCGATATCAGGCTTACCAGATGCCGGTCTTTTTCCAGCACACGCCGGATAAGCTGAAGCATTGCAGGCTCATCGTCTACTACTAAAATATGTCCCATTGTTCCGCTCCTTTCAGAATATACAAAATCCTCATTTCAATCAGAAGATGTTCCGCTATATCGTGAAAACCAAAATGCTGTCAAGCTTATTGTACCAAAAGTGACAATGGTACAGAAAAGAATCCCTATCTGGTTTTCGAATGTCCCCACAGGCTGCAGATGGAACAGGTATGCCAAGGCACTTTCTGCAAACCGCACTCCCAAACCATACGGGATAATATACCACAATCCCGTACCAAGATCTGTCTGCAGGAGCGCTGACAGCAGACTTCCCATCACACCGATACTTAAACATAAGTTTCTCCCAAAACGGAACGCTAAAATCAGGTGCAGTCCGTACAGCATAACATTGCTTCCCCAAAGTACAATCGAAATTGCGGCAAAAAACCTTACCGGAAGTTTGGTTCCTGTCATATAGGAAAACGGAATCCCAAATAGCACAGCACTGAGCGCAGTGGAAAACAGTCCCGCCAAAAGCAGGATGGTGAGTTTTGAAAAGATAGCTTTATTGCGGCTGGGGAGCGTGAGTATATTTTGGGAATGCCCTGCCTGTAATTCCTGCTCTGCAACAATCTGGCAGACAACCGAGATTACAAACGGATATGCAATTGCGATAATCTGTGCAAAGGCTGCCAGCTTATTCAGTTCGCTGCCGGACGATAAACGGGAATAAAACAGCATTAGAACTGCCCCAAAAACCGGAAAGAGCAGATGAATCCCCAAAAACCATGAGTGCCTCAGCTTATAAATGTCACTTTTCAGATACTGGTAATATTCACTCATGTACCCAGCCTCCTCGCAAAAACAATTTTGAACCACCCCAAAAAACAGCTAATGCAAACACCAGACTGACAATCACTGCCGGAAAAACATACCCGGCTGATAAAAGAGAAGATGCATCTTCAAGGGGAATCCCATTAACGTGCATTTTGAAGAATGGGCATACAACACGGGCAGGGATCGCATAAGGGACAAATAAGAACCATTCCTTCTCAGCACAGACAGCAGATAAAATCACGTTCGCAGCTAAAGATACAAAAACAACTTTCATATGCCCCATGAAACATGTTAACTGCATAATAACGGGAATCTGCCACAAATAAGTCAGGAAAAGGAGCATACAGCCAATCAGCCCATCCAAAGGAGAAACCGTAACACTTGCCGCCATGCCGGCAACAGTCGTTGCAATCCACAGGAAAAGGTTTGCCACAAAGAGTAGAATAACTAATGCTGCCGTTTTTCCAAACCAGATTTTATCAAGTCGTATGGGCAGGAAAACTATGTTCTGCATCCCGCTTTTTTTCTCCCCGGCAATCATGCTCGCAGAACATAGCGAAACTACAAGTGGCAGAACCATGAAATACCACCAGTTATATGTTGAAAGCTGGACATGTCTGCCGCTTAACAGATACCCCAACAACAATGTGACTAACGGAGCCAAAATTATCAGCTTCATAGAAAAAGTATGTCGCATTTTCAGCAATTCGGATTGAATGATACCAAGCATAAATCAGCCCTCCCCCCTGGTGTTGCCGACAACTTCCATAAAAATGTGTTCCAAATCCACATCTTTATGGACTTCACCTTCATAACCCAGCTTTCCATTTGAGATAATACCGATATGGTCTGCAATCAGCTCAACCTCAGATAAAATATGGCTGGATAAAATAACAGTAATCCCTTTCACTGAGAAAGAGCGGATCAATTTACGCAGATCCTGAATACCGATAGGATCTAATCCGTTTGTCGGCTCATCCAAAATTAAGAGTTTAGGCTGGGCCAATAGTGCAAGCGCTATTCCAAGCCTTTGTTTCATGCCTAAAGAAAACTGCCCTGCTTTCTTTTTTCCTGTGTTGGTTAATTGTACCGTGGTAAGGACTTCTGAAATTCGCTCATCTGATAAACCCAGCGCCAGGGCGCGTACTTTCAGATTTTCATATGCTGTCAGATTATCATACAGCGGCGGATTTTCAATCAAAGCACCAATTTCCTTCAAATCATTGCGGCTCCAATCATGGCCGTCAACCTCTATCCTGCCGGAAGTCGGCTTAAAGATTCCTGCAATCATTTTTAAAATTGTTGATTTTCCAGCCCCGTTTGGTCCTAACAGACCATAAACCGAATTCTTTTGTACACTTAAAGATATACGGTTTACCGCAATCTGCCCTTTAAAACTTTTACTTAGATCTGTTGTTTTCAAAATGATGTCCATACTCTGCATATCCTTTCTGTTTGTTGCAGAAAGAATAACAGATAATTTTGAAGATTTCATAAAGATACGGATATTTTCTATTCCAGTTCCATCTCTGCACTACGGTGCCCCTATAAGGGAAGGGTTATTCAGCCGCTATGCGTCTGAAAACCCTTCCGGACACCTTCGTTCCGAGACTGTTTTAAATTTCCTCCCTTGACATTCTTAATTGGACCATCACCTTTTTTCAATTATATTATCTATTGCCTATATACTCCATCTCCTTGAACGTGCCAGCCATTCCCCCGACAAGGCTCCACTGGCGCTGCATATAGGATTTCAGATTTTCCGTGCTTTGCCTGTATGCCTCCCGGACTGTTTCCGGGTTATCAAAATGTTCCATGACTGCACTGGCGGCACAGTACCCGCTCTCCATCCCGGCAGATATGCCCTCGCCCATCGGGTTTAAGAACCCGGCGACTTCCCCCGCAAAAAGGATGCGCCCCACGCCGTAATCTACACGGCATCCCGGACGGATATGCGGCATCAGCCACTTTTCTTCTTTCGTCTGCCTGCTGATCCGCAGGTGGTGCTTCTCCTCCATATAGGCAATGAAGCGCCCATAATAATGACCGATTTTATCCATATCCTTCACGGACACCCCAAGCACCAGCAGGTCATCCTTCACGTTGAACCATGCGTCATATTCCGAAAGCTCCGGCTGCAGATACGCATAGAAGTAATGCTAGTCTAAATCTATGCTGCCCTCGTTAAAGGTCTGGTATGTGGTTATGTATCCGGGAACTTCCCCGGTAATCTTCCGCTTCAACGCCCCGACAACGCCCTCGCAGTCAATGACATATCTTGCACCCTCTGTATCATTCTTCTGCCCGTGCAAGCTGACTTCCACAAGCCCGTCCTTTTCCGTGCAGGAAAGAGCCGCCACACCGTCCATGACCTCTGCGCCGCTCTCCTTTGCTTTCCCCGCAAGCCACCCGTCAAAATGGCTGCGCCATACATTAAGCCCTTCCTGCTCGAAGCGGTATTCCTTCCCCGCATCATTTGTGAAGATCATGCCCCTGTTATCTGTCGGAGTACACATGGCAGACTCTGGCACGGTCTCCCCGAAATACTTCTTTACAAGCTCCATTGATTTCTTTATCAGCACGCCCGAACAGGACTTGTACCTTGGCATTTTGAATTTTTCCACCAGGAGAACCTTATAGCCTTTTTCCGCTAAAGCCTTGGCAGCCGTGCATCCCGCAGGCCCCGCCCCGACCACTATCACGTCATACATCCGTATATCACCCTTTCCGCTGTTTCCTATTACTTCGGCAGAAAACCGTTCCTGCTAAAGCAAAAGCACCCACTGAATTATACCATAAAAATTTTCTGTTTTTCACCCGATGGCACGAAACGACTATTTTTCGGGAATGGAAAGCAAAAAAGATCCATCATCCAGCCCCTTCTCTCCTGTTATCATTTATCCATTCAGTTTTTACCGCTTTACTCATATACGGACACGGAAACTCTGTGTATTATCACGGAAACACCTATATTATCACGAAAACTCCCATCCTGTTTCCGTGATAATACAGGCAGTTTCCGTGTTTGTATATGGGTTTTGCCTGCGAGTATCGACTTTTGCGTGATAGTATCGAGTTTTGCCTGCGAGTATCCGAGTTTCCGTGATAATAAGCGACTTTTGCCTACGAGTATATACTCGCAGGCAAAACAACCCCAGAACAAAAGTTCGTACCCTCTCTAATGTAAAAATGCCCTTAAAAGCACACGGAAATAATGTAACTTTAAAATCTATGTAATGCCAAAAGTGCCGTGTTTACGGGCTTTGTGAGCTTTCCGTGTCTGTATCTGCCGGGAAAGGAGACACCCTGACAAAATATGACAATATCGCCAAATTTCAACAGCATTTTTCTACAAACAGGCGAAACTCCATACAAACACGGAAACTCTTATACTATCACGCAAAACTCGGATACTATCACGGAAACTGCTGACTTTTGCGTGATAGTATAATTTTGCCCCAATCGCCATCCTATCAGCAGCATCAAAAGCGCAAAAAATAGGGGCCCACCACCCACCGTGATGAACCCCACCAAGCCTAAAAAACCTTGATTTTAAGCCATTCTTCAATACTTTTGCCTGTTAGTACCAAAAATCCTATGGCATTATTTTTTTATTGCCGCCTGTGCCGCTGTTATACTTTGATGACTTTTACCCCTCTTTACCCCATTTACCCCACCCAATTCGACATTCGACAAACGGGATTCGACAAAATCCCCTTGCTTTTGTGCGGAATCCGGCATAAAATGATTTCAGCGGAACACCCCGCAGCGTTTGACAGATGCGGGGGAATCTGTTACAATGAAAATACAAAAGGGAA
>CAMNSD010000055.1 GCA_946554445.1 uncultured Lachnospiraceae bacterium
TCTTGAATTTTCAGGGTTGCATTACTGTTTATTTGTCAAGGTACCTGTAGTAAATCCCTTACGGAATTAACTACTGCAGTAGATCCCTTCGGGATCAACTGCGGAAGCAGATCCCTGCGGGACCAGCTTCGGAAGGACTCCTTTGGAGTCGTTCTTCCCGCGCTCTCTCGAACGCCAACGGAGATGGAGGGATTTGAACCCTCGCGCCGCTATCAACGACCTGCACCCTTTCCAGGGGTGTCCCTTCAGCCATCTTGGGTACATCTCCAGACATAGCTAAATCAAAATTACCATCTTAAATTGTCGAGTCATAAGGCTCGGTCGGAGAGGTATCTCCAGCGGAGAGGGTGGGATTCGAACCCACGCGCCCTTGCGGACAAACGGTTTTCAAGACCGCCTCGTTATGACCACTTCGATACCTCTCCAGGTTCGTTTTGCGTCCTTCCTCTCGGTCAGCGCAAAGATTATTCTAGCAAAAATAAAATACAGTGTCAACCTATTTTATCCAAAATGCAAAAAAAGTTTTATCCACATAAAAGCCGTGGAACAAAGCCTTTATCCACGGCTTAAAAATGCCTCTGCAGCCACCAAATCCTCCGGTGTAGTAATCTTGATATTTTCATAAGATCCTTCCACCAGCCTGACTGAGTGTCCCATCAAAGTCTCCACTACCATAGCGTCATCGGTAATCCTGATTCCCCTAGCCGCCAAACCGTCCTTCTCCCGCATAAGTCTCTCGTATGCTTCTATAATCAGAGAAGTATCAAACGCCTGCGGCGTCTGCACCTGCCACAGACTGTTTCTGTCAGGCGTCTGTATCGCATATCCCTTTTCATCCACAATCTTAATGGTGTCTTTGACCGGCATCCCCGCCACGCAAGCATGATCTGCGGTCACAGCCTCAAGTGTCCGCAACAGAATCCCTTCCGTCAAAAACGGCCTTGCCCCGTCATGGATAAACACAAAGCTATCTTCATTGGGAATCCGCATTTCTTTCTTTTTTATAACCTGTAGGGCATTGTAGACGGAATCATACCGTTCCCGGCCTCCGGCAACAATTTCTTTCACTTTGGTAAAATGATATCTATCCACGATTTCTTTCCGGCAATATGACTCATCCCCATTGCCTGTCACGAGAATAATATCATCAATGAAACTGTCCTGAAATGTTTTTAAAGAATAATAAATGACTGGTTTATCTCCTAACAGCAGGTATTGTTTCTGCACACTGCTGCGCATCCTCCTGCCCTGTCCCGCCGCAAGTAGAATCGCCGTACATTTCTTTTTCATGATCAGAGCCCTCTTTTTTCATGACATAATATAAAACATGTAGACCACCGCCGGCATTATGACCACCGCAAAGGCAAGCAGTATCTTCCACCACATTGTTTTTTCCCACTCCATCTGCAATACCGTCACGGCGTTATCAGGCTTCCATTTGTCATAATACACCACAATCCTGTCATTTATCTGCAATTTATGCACTTGCTTTTTTGCAAATGATTGAGGACTTTTTTCATGCACGGTGCTTCCGTCATAGTAAGAATATGTTATGACATATGGCTCACTTGCCAGTCCCTCCGGCTGATAATTCCGCTCTACTACAATACTCAGAATCGTTCCCACGGTTTCTACCGGCTCCCGAAAACCTCGAAGGATTCTGCGACTGTGTGTACTCACAAACCACATAATCAAAAGTATGATCAGGGCTCCTGTCCCAACAACACTGATCAGGACAACCAATTCCAGTATACTCAATCTTTCGCCTCCTGTCCGTTTTATCTGAAACGAGGCCCATCCCCTCTTTTATCTTTCCCCCAGCTTCAGATTCGGCACTGCGTTCAGATCATATCCGTGCCGCACGCCCTTTTGGTACTCATAATAAGCCGCCGCACCGATCATCGCTGCATTATCCGTGCAGAGAATGGGCGAAGGGTGGTAAAACGCAACTCCCTGTTTTTGACATTCTTTTTCCAGAGCAGAGCGGAGCGCCGAGTTCGATGCCACACCGCCGGCTATGGCAAACTTTTTCATACCGCTCTCCGCAACCGCGTGCATGGAATGCTCCACCAGCACATCCACCACCGCTTTCTGGAACGAAGCCGCCACATCCGCCTGGCATATCGCTATTCCTTTCATCTCACAGGAATTGAGGTAATTGAGCACCGCTGATTTTAGGCCGCTAAAGCTGAAATCATAGTCAGAATCTCCCACCTTGGCCCGTGGAAAAGAAATGGCTTCGGGATTTCCCTCTTTGGAAACCTTATCAATCTTAGGGCCGCCCGGATATCCTAACCCGATGGCGCGCGCCACTTTATCAAAAGCCTCCCCTGCCGCATCATCCCTGGTACGCCCCAAAATCTCGTATTCGCCGTAATCCCTGACGACCACCAAATGAGAATGTCCGCCCGATACAACCAGGCAGACAAAAGGCGGTTCCAATTCTTTATTTTCTATATAATTTGCACTGATATGGCCCTCAATATGATGGACGCCAATCAGGGGAATCCCTGATGCGAAACTGATGGCCTTGGCCGCAGACACACCTACCAGAAGCGCCCCCACAAGCCCCGGCCCGTAGGTGACTGCAATGGCATCCATATCGGACAGTTTCCTGTCCGCCTCCCGCAGGGCCTCCCCTGCCACTTGATTGATCTTCTCAATATGTTTGCGCGATGCAATCTCTGGAACCACGCCGCCATAGAGCGTATGCAGGTCGATCTGGGAGGAAATGATATTGGATAGGACCTCTCTTCCATTCCGTACCACCGCAGCCGCCGTCTCATCGCAGGAGGTCTCTATCGCTAATATATCTACCATACTCATATATCCGTCTCCCAACAGTCTCTGCTTCATGCTACATCTTATAGGTACATACCGTCTTATAACTTAACTGTCTTTATACCCTGTTTATTCTACCAGTTCCCAGCCCAGAATCTTCCAATGCTCCTCCTCATCCTGACGCAGAACAAATTGTTCCATGGATGCCATTGTTCCTGTAGTCCCAGCCTGTTTTAGGTTAAAGGTACAATACATTCTGGCACAGGAACGTCCGCCTTCCACAAAGTAGTCCACATCCGTACTTGCCGAAATCTCGTAACCGGTAATCGTATACTGATTCTGTTTCATATTGGCAATCTCTGTCTTCAAATCATTCAGATAGTCTTCCTCGGACTTATTGGCTACCAACTCGTCATCATAAAGTTCCTGAATCTTCGCCGCCAGTCCCAGCAGTTCCTCCTCACTGTACTCCTCATTATAGAAACACTGCGTAATCTGACAATAATATCTCAGCAGTTCCTTGGGGGTGGGCGGATAATTGCGTTCTAAATCTTTCATTAACACACTCTGTACCGCCGTAATCTGCACAACCTCTTCCGCCGTCTCTTTACTGGTCTTTTGACTCAGATAAAAATAATACCCCAGAACCAGCACCGCAAGAAACACTGCTATAATCACAATTTTAATCGTCCTTGAGCCCTTCATACACAACCCTCCATGTCTGCGCTGACACACATCGAAAACTGTCATTTTCGATGGTCGTCAAGGTGTGAATATTAGATACTTACTCTTCTGTAAACAAAAGCTCGACACTCCTGCCGTCTTTGGCCGCGACCGCATTTGGAAAAATCTTCCTGACTTCCTGCATATAGTCTTCCGGACGAATCAGGGAAGGGCTGTAGTGCGTCAGCCACAATTCCTGCACACCCGCACGAAACGCAAGATCCGCCGCCTCATAAAACGTCATATGTTTATATTCTCTGGCCTTCTGCACTTTATCCGGCTCACCGTACATTCCTTCGCAGATGAAAAGATCCGCCCCGGCCGCATTGCGCACAATGCCCTCCGTAGGTCTGGTATCCGTGCAGTAAGAGACCTTTATCCCCTTCCTCGGCGCACCCAGCACCATATCCGGTGTAAAAGTCTTGCCATCTTCTTCTATTATCTCACCTTTTTGCAGACGATTCCAGTATTTTCTTGGAATCTGCATCTGGTTGGCTCGTTCCACATCAAATCTGCCGATGCGTTCCACCACGATATTATATCCATAGCAGACCACGTTGTGATTGACCCGGAAAGCTTCAATATGAAAGCCCTCAAAGGCAATGGTCTGCTCCGGCTCCGTAAGCTCCTGGCAGTGAATCTCAAAAGGCAGTTCCGGCGCAATTACCCGCAAAGAATTGACTATTTTGGTCAAACCTTTGGGGCCTATCAGCAACAATGGTTCCGTACGCTCTGCATTGCCCATGGTAAGGAGCATCCCCGGCAGACCGCTGATATGATCCGCATGAAAATGGGTGAAGCAGATGACATCAATGGGCTTAGGACTCCACCCCTTTTCTTTCATGGCAATCTGCGTTCCCTCTCCGCAGTCTATCAATATACTGATGCCCTGATACCTCGCCATCAGCGAAGTAAGCCATCTGTGCGGCAGAGGCATCATCCCTCCTGTACCAAGTAAACAGATATCTAACATGCGTGCTCCTGTTCTGTCAAAAGTCCAGGCAGTCTAAAGCATTTCCTTTCTTTCCCGTCTCTCGACCGGGATCCGGAAACCTGCTGTCAGTTTCTCATAACACGCCTCGCACAGGTCAAACTTCTCACTCTCTCCGTCCTTGGCACCAAAGAAACCAAAATCATGGTTCACATGGATACACTCTTCTTTCAAAATTCCATTTTCTACCAACAATTCTTTGCCGCAGGCATTACAGACTACCTTGACCAACTGTTTTTCATTTTCATATACGCGCATGACAATCCTCCTGTAATCTTACTTATTCCCCTCGCACCCATTTTATCAAATAAAATGCGAAAAATCGGTGGTAATTGTTCCATGCGCTTCCTATCTCTTCCACATAATCATAGCATCTTCCATCGGTTTTTCATAGAAACCTGGACGGATTCCCTCGGACACAAAACCCAGTTTCTCATACATGCGGATTGCCGCCTCATTGCTGACGCGCACTTCCAGAGTGTAGGCCGTAACCCCCTCCCTGTCGCCTTCTTTCATCAAATGCAAAAGCAATCCCGTACCCACACCGCGCCTCCTGGCATCCTTCGCCACAGCCACATTGGTGATATTTCCTTCGCCGGCAATCATCCAGAGACCACAGCCGCCCAGCAGCTGTCCGTCCTCTTCGGCCACATAATATCGGGTATCCTCTTTGGTGATCATCTGTAAAAAGGATTCCGGCGACCAAGGCATAGAAAAAGTCTCCTCCTCCAGCCTGCTGATAAAGGGCACATCTTCCGGAGTCATTGTCCTGTATATAATCATACTCTGTTTATCCTCCTGACTCTTCTCACGACTCCGTATCCGTAAGCTGCCGTCAATCTAACCATCAGCCAATCTCTGTATTATTCTGGCTCTCGGCCCGCTCCCGCTCCGCCTGGGACAGACGCAGATAAACCGGCGCATGTTCCGCACCACTCTCCACCCTGCCCTGTGCATAATACAGGCTTCCCAGTGTCGCTATACAAGCTGCAGACTGTCTGCTGCGATGGGCCGGCGCCAGTGTGTAGGGCACCTGCATCAATTCCGCCATCCGTTCCCGAAAGACCGGCACGCCATCTCCTAAGAAAATTACTTTTCTTCCCAGATTGTTCAGAGCCTCTGCAATCTCGTCAAATGTCACCGCGCACTGCTCTTTTATGACATGCATGTCATATTTATCTTTCTGCCAGATAAACTCATAAATGCCTGTGTACACCTGATTCCTTCTGGCATCCATGATCGGGCATACCAACGCATCCGTGCCGTACATTTGATAAGCCAGACCGTCCACCGTGGGCACCGGAACAATGGGCTTATCCAAGGCAAATGCCAGTCCCTTGGCCGTAGCCGAACCGATCCGCAAACCGGTAAAGGAGCCAGGCCCCGCCGCTACCGCGATGGCATCCACCGTGTTTAAATCCAGTTCCACCATATCCCGGATCTCCTCCACCATGGGCAGGAGCGTCTGGGAATGTGTCTTTTTATATTGTATGGTATACTCCGCGACCAGGTTGTCGTCTTCCACCAGCGCTGCGCTGGCCACCAGTCCGGAACTGTCCAATGCCAGTATTTTCATAAGCCTTTCTCTTCTATCCTTATTCTTCGATATTCAAAACCTTTGGTTAAATCCTTCTCAATGGTGATACGGATATGCGCTTCCGGAATAATCTCCGCCACAAGATCCGCCCACTCAATCAGACAGACACCCTCTCCGTAAAAGCAGTCTTCATAACCAATCTCTTCCATTTCCTCCACATCCCCGATGCGGTACACGTCGAAATGATAAAAAGGCAGCCTGCCCTCCTCATAAATCTGTAGAATCGTAAAAGTAGGGCTGTTCACCGGTTCCCTGATGCCAAGCCCTGCCGCCACACCTTGGGTAAAAACAGTCTTACCCACCCCCAGATCCCCAATCAACGTACAGACCTGTCCCGGCTGCGCCTGCTCGCCCAAACTCTTCCCATATGCAAATGTCTCTTCCGCGCTGAAAGTTTCTAATACTTTTTCCATAATTTATTTCATATACACCAAATCTTACAATTCAACTTCTGCGGAGAACGACACTAAATAACTCCTAAACAATGTCCTCTGCTGCCATAATGTTACTTAACATCCTCTTTATTGCTTAATGTCCTAGTCAGCCGCGTATCTTCACTTTCTTTGGCGGCATATGGGTGGAAATAATCTCAATCACCTTATATTTCCCTTCACCCAAATCTTTCTTGGGAAAGATACAGGCATTTACCGCCGTCGTATAAACCACAATGCTCTTAGGCGTAGAAACCGCCCGGACCATGTTCTCCCAGGCCATCTTCTCCGTAGTCTCATCCTGGGATACTTCAATCCCTTCCTCCGTCAGCTTATAATGAAGCGGCTTCTTAAACGCCGGCGTAGCCTGGGCCTGCTGTCTGGATTTTAAAAAAAGCGTCCAGGGCAGATACAACAAAATCACCAGCGCAATGATCAACACCAGCGGCTGTCTGTTAGATGCAAACAACACCAGCATCAGCGCTCCCACCAATGTCCCCATCAGGCCGGGCAGCCGGGAGTAGGTATGCTGTAACATATAATCATACAGAATATTTGGTGTAATCTTCACATCAAACTCTATCTCCATCACAAATCTCCTTGCCAAACTAACTGCTGCAGCCTAGCTGTGCTGCCCTTGTCTACTACACAAATCCCAATCCACGAAGTCAATCCCACAACCATACATTTCCCGATTCCTTAAGAAAGCACCTACAATGCAGGTGCTTTCTACTGATTTCTATTATACTTAAAATTAAACAAAGTGCAAGTAAAACCTGCTTATCTGGGAGAATGCCGCTTTTCAGGCATTCTCCAGTGTGAGATGAAGTTGCAACGCAACTTCTTCTCACACTACTCATGCCGCAAAGCCTCGATCGGACTGAGTTTCGCCGCTTTCCTGGCAGGATAAATCCCAAAGAAGATGCCCACTGCCGATGAGAAAATAGTAGCAAAAAACACCGTTGACGCTTTCACCTTGGCCGCAAAGCCAAAGGTACTGCAAAGTGCGATAGCCCCCAATCCGCCGATAGCAATACCGATCAGACCGCCGATCAGCGTGATGATACTGGCCTCCGCCAGAAACTGTAACAGAATTGACCGCGTCCTGGCACCCAGAGATTTACGGATACCGATTTCCCTGGTACGCTCCGTCACAGACACCAGCATGATGTTCATAACACCGATACCGCCCACCAGCAGGGAAATGGCGGCCACAAAGGAAATGAACAGCGTGATAACGCCCAAAATGCTATCGTACTGTGCCTGGTAATCTGCAAAACTCTCCATCAGGATTTTATTCTCACCGCGCACGTTAAATATGTTCTCCAAAAGCGTGATGGAATCTGCCGCCACCTGGGCGGAATACTCCGAACTTTCCGCCACAATATAGATCTGGGTAAAATCTTCTACCCACAACCCAAATCCATCGCTCATTGCAGAAAGCGGCATCTCTATCTGCAAATATCCACTGCCGTTCAGGGCAGAGATCAAACCAGCCTTGGTATCCTGTCTGATTCCTACAATGGTAAGTTCTTGTGTGACGCCCCAGAGATAGACTTCAATACTCATCCCCACCACATCCGTGGTCCCAAAGAGCATTCGAGCGCTATTTTCATTCAGCACACAGACCATATTGCCGCCATCATACTCCGTCCTAGTAAAATACCTGCCTCTCACAATGGGTTCTTTTCCTATGGCATACTGCAGCGCTTCCGTTCCACCATAGAGGAGGGCTTCAAAATCTCCTTTTCTACCAGTCGCCGTAGCCCACAAGCCATACTGGGGCGTAACGCCTTTAACATTCTCTACCTTTTCCTGAATCAGATCAAACTCTTCTTCCGTAAATACTACATCGTTCCCTTCCGCATCATTGTTTGTATAAATTGCAATCAGACCGCCGCCCATGTTCTCCAATTCCTCGTTGATGGAACCGCGCATACCGTCTCCAATGGAAATGATCATGATAACGGATGCAATACCGATAATGATACCCAGCATGGTCAGAACGGAGCGTCCCTTATTACTCTTTATATTCATCAGGGCGATCTTTATGTATTCCCATATCTGTGCCATATGTCTCACCCTTCCTTAACCCTGCGGAACCGCCGTCACCGCCATGCCTTCCTCATACTCCTGTCCCATGGGCATGATCACCTGATCACCGGCAGCAAGTCCTTCTTTGATCTCACAGAGACTCTCATTGGAAATACCCACCGTAATACGCTTCTTGGCCACAACGCCGTTCTCTTCTACATAGACGAAGTCTCCCTCCCTGTCGCTGTTGACAAGTTCCATGGGAATCGCTACAACGCCCTCTGCCTGCGCCGTATGTACCACAACCTTAGCTTCCACGCCCAAAAATATATTTTCATCCGGCTTATCAATGCTGATATCCACACCTACTACTGCCGCCCCGTTATTGTTGGTGGTGGCCATACCTTCTATCTTATCCACCTTGCCTTCATACATATTGCCTGCAATATCTATCTCCGTCTTCTGACCTAGCTGGATTTTTTCCAGATCATACTTAGACAAATTGACGTGCACCACTACCTGATCGGTACTCTCCAATACCAACAGCTTACCGTTCTCTGCAGGCATTGCCCCTTCTACCGCCTCAATCTCTGTAACAACGCCCGCAAAATCAGCCGTGACACCTGACTCTACCGCCTCAAGATCCTGCAGTGTCTCTCCGTTCGTCAGCTTCTGCAGGGCAATATCCGCCTCTATCTTTTTCTGGTTGCCGGGATCCATCATGGCATCCTCGGAAGCCTCCTTTTGAGATTCCATCTTAGCCTTCAGTTCCTTAGAATCTGTAATAATCTTCTCAATCTCCGCCGCTTCTCTTTCCAGATCACGGATTTCCTGATTGTTCTGTTGTTCATAGGAATTATACTGTACCTGCTGCTGTAAGCTTAGATAGATTTCTTCATCCGCAGCAATCTGACTTTCCGCTGCGTCATTCTGCTCTTCTTTATACAATCTCTCACTGCGGCTCAAATCCTCGTCATTCATCTCGGCATTCCGCTCTTCCAGCGCCTTCTTCTCATCGCTGATGGTCTTTTCCCACTCTAAGAGCGACACCTGTAAAAGGGCTCCCTGATTAGCGTACCACGCCTTCTTGTCCTCTATGGTCTTCTGCAGACCTTTCAAATACGTCTCATGATCGGAAATCTGCTGTTCCAACACCGGAAGGTTGGTATTCGCCTCAGAGAGGTCCGCTAGATATCTATTATTTTTATTCAAGGAACTGGAATAATCCCCTTCACTGGACGCCAGCTTTAATTCCGCTTCCTGCTTTGCCTCCTCAAGGGCCGTCTCATCAAATGCAAGCAGCAGATCGCCCTTCTTCACCTTATCTCCCACGGCCACCTTAATCTCGCTCACAGGAACCGTTACGCCCGCAAAGTAAGTTTTGGTCTCCATGCTCTTTACCGTACCGCTAGTACGAAGCGTCTGCTCCACATCCTGCACCGTTGCCTCCGTGGTAAAGACTGTGGGCAGCGTATTCTTGGCCACAAGAGAATTCCGCACAAAAAATCCCGCTACAAGCGCCACAATCACAATACCGGCAACCCGACGGCGTATTTTTTTCTTCTTCGCCTTATCCATAGGTTTCTTGTCTTTCTTGACCTTCTTCTCCTTCTTTTCGCTCCCCTTCTTCTCCTCTTTTACAGCTTCTTCATTGACTATTTCAGTCATTTCTTTTTCTTCTGCCTTATTCTCAGTTATCTGTGACATTCTCATAATCCTCCTCAATCTTACCGTCCATAATTTTGATCACCCGTTTGGCCTTGGCCGCTATCTCATTATCGTGAGTAATCAGAATCACTGTCCTGCCCTCCTCATGAAGGGACTTTAAAATATCCATGATCTCCCTGGTGGAATTGGAATCCAGGTTACCTGTAGGCTCATCCGCCAGGATTATGGGCGGCGCCTGGGCTATGGCTCTGGCGATGGCCACTCTCTGCTGCTGACCACCGGACATCTCCGACGGTTTATGGGACTTACGTTTTTCCAGTCCCACCTTATCAAGGGCTGCCTCTGACAATTCCAGACGTTCCCGCTTTCCTACGCCCCGGTAGATCAACGGCAGTTCCACATTTTCCAAGGCCGTCAGACTGGGAATCAGGTTAAATCCTTGGAACACAAAGCCAATCTCCTGGTTGCGGATGTCCGAGAGTTCATCGTCCGTCATGCTCCCCACATCATGCCCATGCAGGTAATAACTCCCGCTGGTGGGTATGTCCAGACAGCCCAACATATTCATCAGCGTGGATTTTCCCGAACCGGAATGTCCGATGATCGCCACAAACTCTCCTTCCCTGATGGTCAGGCTCACATGGTCGAGCGCCTTCACTTCATTCTCCCCGGGATTGTATACCTTACAGATATCCCGGATCTCTACTAACGTTTCCATGCTACTTCCCCTCCTTAGCACATATATTATTGTAAACGAAACAGCATGTCTTTTACCTTCACGATTCGGCTTCCTGAATTGAAAAATTATCATAAGTTCTGAGCCTGTTTTATCTTACCAGTCTTTTCTTAAAAGATTCACTAGAAATCCTTAAAGGAATCTTAAATTATTCTTATTGATTTTTCTCATACCATTATCGCATATAAATCTTACAGCAATCTTTCAACTCAACAGATAATTCTAACAAAACTGTAAGATTTATGTTACTACAAAACCGTTAACGCGCCAATACTACTTTATAGCAAAAAAGTAGCATTTTATTACTATTTCCCACCCGTTAGAGTGCGCCCATGGCGCGCAAACTCAAAAACAGCGGTAAACCTGCAATAACAGATTTACCGCTGTCCCTCTCCTGACAGTCATTTCTTTTTTTCATAAAATACCAGTGTAAGTCTCTCATTAACAACCTCTGTTCTACCAGTCTGTCGATACCCCATTTTCTCATACAGATGGCAGTTCCCGGCTTCCTGCAAAATAGTGTCCAGTTCCCAGTTTTCAACACCATGTAATTCCTCGCATAACCGGATTGCTTCCTGGGCAATGCCCATACCCTGAAATTCCGGCATGACAAATATGGGCGAAATCCTCTTATTGATACTTTCTTTCTTAACGATCACACGAACGGCACCGACTTTTTCCTGTCCGATACAGATAAAATAATAAAACGTAAAATCCTGCCGCAGGCGCGCCGCTACTTTGTCCACGCTCTCACAGCCGGGACTTGTGTCAAAATCCTGATATTTCTCTAACAATCCCCGGAATGCTTTGATCTGCATGGCATGTAATTCTTCGGCATCTTCAATACTTGCCCTTTGTAATTTAACTTCTCTGTTCTCTGTTTCGTTCGTCATTGTAAATCCCCCCGTTTCCCGCTATAATAAAATTGTTTTTAATCTATATACTTCATACTGTCCGTTTATGGATAATGTCAATCATTTTGTAAAGGAAACTGCCGAATGCATCAGGATATTTTATTTTTCTTTGAAAAGCATATGGATGCCCTGCCACTCTACGAAAAGCTGGAAGAGCAGATTCTGGACACCCTGGAAAACGTGCAGATCAAAATACAGAAGACACAGATTTCTTTCTGTAACCGTCACATGTTCGCCTGTGTCTCTTTTGCCCGTGTGCGGAAGAAAAAGGATTGTCCGCCGGTTTATCTTGTGGTAACCTTCGGACTGGATCACCCGGTTGATTCTCCACGCATCGATGTGGCCACTGAGCCTTATCCAAACCGTTGGACGCATCATCTTCTGGTCGCACAACCGGAAGAGATTGATGCGGAACTGATGGCCTGGATCCGGGAAGCTGCGACGTTTGCAGACCGCAAATAAACAACACTTCCCAAAAAGCGGCACCGGAAATATCCTGCGCCGCTTTTATCTGACACTCTATTTGATTTTTATCCTAGTATTCTTTTATAAATATCATAGTCTTCCTGCTTAAAGACATTGAACACCACTTTCGTGATCTGCCCATCCGTCTGCAGATAGTCCTTCACTGTCTGTACGGCAATCTCGGCTGCTTTCTCCTGCGGAAAATGAAATTCCCCGGTGGAAATACAGCAGAAGGCAACACTCTGCAAGCCATTCTCCGAAGCCAACTGCAGACAGGAGCGGTAACAGTCTTCCAGCTGCTTACAATGTTCCTTCGTCAGCTGATAAGAAACGATCGGCCCCACCGTATGAAGCACATATCGGCAGGGAAGATTGAATGCCGGCGTGATTTTAGCCCGTCCTGTGGGCTCATCATACCCTTGTCTGTTCATCAATTCATCACAAGCCAGACGAAGCTGTATGCCGCTGACGCTGTGAATGACATTATCCACACAGCCATGACAGGGCACAAAACATCCCCGCAGCGCACTGTTAGCGGCATTGACAATGGCATCTATCTTTAAGGTCGTGATATCGCCCCGCCATAACACCAGGCGATCATCTGTCGGGGAGACCGGCAGGGTATCACTGTCAGTAATTCCCTTTTGCCGTACTTCCTCACGCAGGTACGCATCCTGTATCCTGAGAAATTCTTCTCCGATGGGACGCGGTGCCCGGATGTTCATCAGACTTCTTAAAAGACGTTTTTGCTCTTCCTCAGTTTCCGGGATTTCCATCGTCCTGTACTGGGGCTGTTCCGCCAACAGTTCCCGAATCAAATATGTTCTTTTTTCAAGCTGTGTCATCATACACCTCACCTACCAACTGTTTCTATACGCTGTCCGGTTTCTGCACCTCTCCTATATGTCGTCCGCCCATCGCCGGAGCTGCATTTTTTAGGATTGGACTCAAAGGCTTATAAATCAACAATGTCACCCCGGAAGCCGCCGCACTTTTAATGATATTAATAGGTGCCACCGCAAAAATCACAAAACTCGTCACACTATGAATATTGCCGTTGATCTCCGCACCCGCCGCAATGATTGCTTCCATGGGCATCCCAAAGAGATTGGAGAAAGCCGGAAGCAGATAGACCGCATTGAAGGCCGTCCCGAACACCGTCATGATCAGGGAGCCTGCCAGACAGGATACGATAGCCATCTTCTTAGTCTTCTTAAGCATATAGATGATGGAAGCCGGCAGGACCAGACTGCATCCGATCACAAAGTTGGCCAGGTCTCCCACAAAGGCGGTGCTGGTTCCTTTGATGATAAGCTTTAATAAAATCTTGCAAAACTCAATCATCACGCCTGCCACAGGGCCGAAAGCAAAAGTCCCCACCAAAGCCGGTATCTCGCTGAAGTCCAGTTTATAAAAGCCCGGCGCCAAGAACAGAATCGGGAAATCCAAGATATGTAAGATCACCGCCAGGGCCGAAAAAAGCCCGATCATCGTAATCTTCCTGGTGGTCAAAATCCGCTCCTTGATACCGGCACGTTTCTGGGCATACTTTTCTGCCCCGTAGGCGATCAGAAACAGCGCCGCCGCGATTCCCACGCAGACCAGCACAAAGACCACATTATCCGCAACACTCTTCCACAAACCATTACCCATTTTCTTTTCCTCTCTTTCCGGAGTCTTACGCTCCTTACATTCCAGGAAAAAGTTCTTCTTACGGCAGGTTATTAAATCAGCAGACTCGTAAGACTTCGTCTTCCGAGTTCGCGTTGCTCGTCATAACCTGCCTGATTCAGTCTTGCATGTTAACATGCAGCCCGAATCTGACAGCTTCTGACTCTGCTGATACGCGCAAAAACCCCGGAACATATCGTTCCGGGGGTTCACTCATAACATCCGTCCTGCACCGCGAAAACAACACAGGCGCCTGCCTAATATATATGACATATATGTCATATTATTTTCTTCTCTCATCCAGACTATACTGTCGGTTTTGGAATCTCACCAAATCAGCCATCAGCGCATCGCGCGGGTAAACGCTTTGCGATGACAGGTCGCGGACTATACCGCCGGTAGGGAATTGCACCCTGCCCCGAAGAACTTTTTTCTTATTTTGTTTCCGAGGATTATCATACTACTTCCCGGCCAGAATTGCAAGCCCTTTTAGAAATCCACCTCTGTGCCATAATAAGTGCAGGTAAACAGCTTCTCCATCGCCGCCGGATCAATCTCTCTCGGATTGGAACCCGTGCAGGCATCACCCACTGCCAACTCTGCAATCTTGGCAATCTTCTCTTTAAACTCCGCCTCATCAATGCCAAAGTCTTTTAAGGTCTTCGGGATATTCAGGCGTACATTGAAGTCGTCAATCTTTGCACAGAGACTGTTGATCAGAGCCTTGTCAGAAGTTCCTTCCAGCCCCATCCTGCGAGCAATCTGTGCATAACGGCTTGCCGCCACCGGATTCTTCGCATTGTATTTGATCACATAAGGCAGATAAATCGCGTTGGCACAACCGTGGGGAATATGTCCCGTGGAGAAAGCCGCGCCGGTCTTATGCGCCATGGAATGTACGATACCCAGAAGCGCATTGGAGAAGGACATACCCGCCAGACACTGTGCGTAATGCATCTGCTCCCTGGCGTCCATATCGCCCAGATAAGACGCAGGCAGATAATCCAGCACCATCTCGATTGCCTGCAGGGACAACGGATCGGTGAACGGCCCATTCAATGTGGATACATAAGCTTCAATCGCATGAGTCAGCGCATCCATACCTGTATATGCCACCTGTTTTGCAGGAAGCCCCACCACCAGATCGGGATCCACAATCGCTACATCTGGCGTAATGTTAAAGTCTGCCAGCGGATATTTCACACCCGTCTGATAATTGGTGATAACTGAGAAAGCCGTCACTTCGGTCGCCGTACCGGAAGTGGTAGGAATCGCGCAGAATTTTGCCTTCTGTCTCAGTTCCGGGAAATTAAACGGTGTGATCAGATCCTCAAAAGTGGTCTCCGGATACTCGTAGAAAGCCCACATTGCCTTCGCCGCATCAATCGGGGAACCGCCGCCCATGGATACGATCCAGTCCGGCCCAAAGGCGCGCATCGCCTCTGCACCCTTCATCACTGTCTCAACCGACGGATCCGGCTCCACGCCTTCAAAGAGTTCCACCTCCATGCCGGCTTCTTTCAGATAGTCCACTGCCTTATCCAGAAAGCCCTGACGCTTCATGGAACCGCCGCCCACTACCAGGATAGCTTTCTTTCCCTTTAAATTCTTTAATTCCTCCAAACTTCCTTTGCCGTGATAGACATCTCTCGGTAACGTAAATCTTGCCATTCGATAACCCTTCCTTTCTTTGCTTTGTTGATGTTACCCGTCCCTCATGAAAACCTTCTTGAAATAGTATTTTTATTATACAATAGAAATTTCCTTTTCTCTAGCGGTATTTTCTTTTGGATAGCGTAAGTTTATTGTAGGAATAGGACAGACAGAATAGCCCCTTGATCC
>CAMNSD010000056.1 GCA_946554445.1 uncultured Lachnospiraceae bacterium
ATTCAATAAATCTTATGTCAGTTTTTTGAGTTTACACAAAATATGAAACGGTCTCGGAAGAGCCCACAAAAAGCAGTACTTGAAGTGCCTTTTTTTGATGCAAAAAATACGAACAGGATGTATAAACACATCGACAATGGTTATACTATAAATAGAAAGGGTCATCGACAATAGGAAATTCAAAAAATCGACAGAGAAATCTTACATATCGAACTCTTATCAGGGAAATCTAAATTCCCATAGACACAGAATTTTTTACACCCTCAAATATTACGTTCGACATTTGCATTTGTCATTACTTGATACTGTGCTTGCGTAATTCGCTCTTTTATCTTTTCCAAAACATTAATATATTCATCCATAACTATCTCTGTTTTCTTCGCCATTATGCTCACCTCCATATCCCGTTCCACTTCCTATTATTATCACCTACTACAAGTTTGCTCAATATTTTTATTTTCTCCACCTTTTCAAAACATCGTTTAATGTTATTGGTTCATTCTTATCAATTTCTTTCCATTCTTCTTTCCAAATATCGTAAACATCAACATTTTTCGAATGAGGTTCTGGATTAGGTTTTTCTAATTGAACAATCGCTGGTATTGGGCTGGCATCTCCCACCATAAGGCATTGTCCTGGTTGTAATGCAGGTAGAATATTAGCAACCGCACTGGTATTATTGGGTAACAAACTCTTTATATAAGACTGATCTGATGTATTGGTAAGTCGTAAAGCTATAAAATTATTACATTGTGCAAAAATTGTATCAGATACTTCGCTAGGTCTTTGACTGACCACCATCAAACTGATGCCATATTTTCTTCCTTGGCAATACGTTCAATAGACTTTTTTGATGCAACATAGTCAACACTTCCGCTTCTAGGCACGTAATTATGTGCTTCTTCACATACAATCATAAACGGAACATCATTCACTTCATTTCTCTCATGTTTCAGTTTTGAAAAATGAAAACAAAAATCAAAAATAATACGTGAAATCAAACTAATTGTAATAGATAATACCTCAAATGGTACCCCACTCAAAGCGGCACTTTACCCTCAACCTCGCCAAACTCGACTTTTACGTTGATTACGCTGTCGGGTTTTTGTGGGAAAGCATTACTACCGTCTCCACATGCCTTGAGACAATCGCTTGAATGTCAAGGCTCCTACCAAACAAGTCAACTGTTTATCAGTAGTCGGAAACATATCATATATTTTCCTTCGACATTATCCTATATTTTCGTAAAAGCCCTTCGAGGAAATCAAACACTACTTGTTTCGCTGATTCCTCATTTCCATCAGGACCAACGTATAATTCTTTTCCTCCAATACGATATACGTCGTACCCATCCAGAACCATTTCTCTGTGCGCTTTCATCATTTCTGCATAGCGATTCACATCTGCGCATTTATAATATGTTCCGCCTATCGATCTATCCTCAGCGTAATGCTGTATGCCATCTATTTCAATTACCACTCTATGTTCACGACTAATAATGAACATAAAATCCATTCTTTGATGCTCAAAAATTGGCTTTCCATGCCGAGCACTTTTAGTCTTAGGATCATAATACAAATATACCTGAGGAATAAGAGCTGGTAAATTGCGATCATGCTTAATGATAAAATCGCAATACGCTCTAAAAAAGAGTTTTTCTGGTGGGCTATCTAATGAAGATAACAATCTTTTGGTCAACTTATTCTCAGTATCTTCACTTTCAAATTGCTCATACCACTTAGCCAAATCAAGCCAAGATAGCCCATTCTCCGGAATCCCATCTTCGTATACCAAAGCATCTCCGGCATCAACTATCTTAACTGAATTCTCTAATGCATTGTCAACAACAATATCCGGCTTTGAGCCATTCGCAGCAAATAGAATATTCTTAATCGACTCACTTGGAAGTGCAATCTTATTTCTTACCTTATAGAATCCCTCATTGTTTGAATCCGGAACAAGCTCTAAATCTGCCAGTTCAAGACCAGCATTAATTGCCTCCAAACACCTCGGATTTAAATCCTCCCAATGAAGCTCTTCATATTCATCGTGCAGCCTTTTCTTTCTGACAAAAACTGGATTCATATATCCACTGCAGAAATCTTCAAATTGCTTATCATCTACTAAAAGCAATCCTAATTCATCATAAAAAAGCTGATCATATGTCCAGTCTTTAAAACGGTCCATATGACGTTCTAATTCGCCTGTGTTTCTATAATAAGGTGCTACCCTGTTAACAAAATCTACTGCTCGTCCATTTGTGCCAAAACATTCACCTATTATTATAAGATTGTCCAAAATCTGTCTTCGGGCCTTCTCTGATATATTCATGAATAAGTTCCTCTCAATATTTCATCTGTTTCTCGATCCTCTCAATGAGCGTAATGTCCGCCGGAAGCCACTGAACACTATACAGGGTGTCCTTTGTCAACCATCTGGCATCTTCAGCCTCCAGGAGTTTTAGCTCTCCGTCAACTACCTCACACCAGAAACAGTCCATCGAAAGGTGAAACGTCGGATAGTCATATTCAATGGCCCAATCAGATCACCAACTGTGATATTCGTATCCAGCTCTTCCTTTATCTCTCTAACAAGCGCTTGCTGCGCGGTTTCGCCTTCCTCTATCTTTCCACCTGGGAACTCCCACTGACCCTTAAATTCACCATAACCTCTGGCCGTAGCAAATACGGATTTCTTCTCAAGAATCGAATCACATATCACCGCTGCGACAACTTTAACTGTTTTCATCTATTATCTCTGTAAATCGATGACCGTCTGATGCCTACGTTTTTCCTTTATGTACGCAGCACGAGCATCAGATTCTTTCTTCCTAATCTCTTCTCGCTGAACCTTGTTGCCGACATGTTTCGGATACTTCTCCAGAGCAGCTTCGACCGTCTTTGTGATCTCGCCCACGCGAACTGTCTTCTTGGCTTTTCTATGTGCTTCACGAATTCCGGCTGCAATTCCTGTCAGCTTAGCACTTGAAGTAGTGTTTTTAAGCTGAGCCAACACACCGCGCAGCTCGTCTTCTGTAAAATTCTCTATCAGCCAGACTGGAAAGTTCTGATATTGATTAAGCGCTGAAGGATACAAATCCGACTCCTTCGGTCCTTCATAATCAGGATAATCACTTGGCGTCAAATAATATGTACTCCAAGAACCGTCTGACGCGAGCAACTCATGATGCGTTACTTCTTCGACTTTATACTTCTTAGCGCATTCTTCGCATTCAATCACTACAGGGCCATCTTTATATCTGTTCCAGTCATCGCCATAACTGGTCTGCGTTATCTTGCCTTTACCACATGGACAGGTGGCCGAGCAAGTATACATTTCTTCCCAACTCATCACTGTTCCTCCTGTACTTTTTTCTTTCCGTAGCTCTTAGGGAAATACTCCTTCCCGAGCTGCCACATATATTTGTCTATCTCTTTCAGGTTATACTGGTCGAGACCGTAAAATGACCTAAAATCGATAAGTGTTCCTTTGAACTTTGCGTAGTCCTTCAAATCCGGAGTCTTGAATGATGCGAACTTATCTCGATCCCGGAAATAGCACAGCACTTTTTCCACGTAACTATCATAAATAGGAAAGTCCAGCGGCCGGTGATGGCTACAATACTTCGTTGCGAAGGAATAGAAGTTCTTCTCAACTCCGTTGATAGTAACCTTCTGTATGTCAGAAACCAGCGTTACATCACCCGCCCCAAGCCGATCATCAATACCCAATGATAAGATGTGCTTTGCTACAGGATATACAGAAAAGATGTTTGTGCTATAAAAATCATTCAGTGCTGCAACCTTCAAAAGGATATTAGATATATCTTTATTCTCGGGACAAAGCGTAAAGAAGAGCTTATCCAGCGCATCTTCCTGAAGGTGATAGTTTTCCAGTTCATCCCAGGCGCGAAGATAATGCTCAACCTGCTCAGAAGAAGGATTTGGCACATCTGGTTTATGTCTCAATGCCATTGCAACAACCTCACTTCTTTGGATTAATCTTTCCACCAGTAACAACAACGACAGCAATGCTTGCTGCAGTCGCTGCTCCAGCACCTATACCTTTCAGAACATTTTTAGCGGTCTGCGCGTGCTTATTTCGGCACGCCTCACAATACCTATGCTTATAGCCTTCAGGTAAAACTTTCTGACACTTCTTGTTCTTACAAACTCTTACATCGGATTCGTTCTTCATTTTTTCTTCCTCCGTTTTCTCTTAGTCTCTAATAATTTTATGTCGGGTACACTCGGAAGTGCTTTTATCTTTTCACTAATATCAGGCAGTGTCTTTGACCAGTAATTCTCAGGAGCGGGATCAATCAAATCCAGCCGCTGAACTAATCCTGGAACAGAGGTATATGTATCTTCGATAAAGCCCGCATAATATGTAAGACTCCTTCTTGCCGCCTCATGCTCTCCAAGTTCCTGATATGCCATAGCTTCTGCAAAAGAAACCATATTCACAGCGCATAAGCTCTCACGGATTTCACTCATTCTTCCGTTGATTTTTTCTGGAGTAGCTCCTGAGAGAATTTTCTGGATGAAGTTCTCAGGCTGGTCCTTTATAAACTCCACATTGCTTTTCTGGCTCAACATTAGAAGATTTCTACTATCTTCGGCTGCTGCTGCCAACTGCATGAGCGCCATAGCTTTCAATTCAGGATTCTTTATTTCCATTGCCTGAAGTAACTTCTGCTGACAACTATATGCCGTAGCTAATCGGTCATACTCTTGGCCCATTCGTACTTCTTCAACTGCAAGCTGTACAGCCTGGATCTCTTCGGCAATCTGTGCCATCTGCATCTGAGTCGAAAAACTCGTCATGGCTTGAGTCATTTCCGGAGCCATTTGCACAGACTTTAATGGAATCGTAGTAACGATTTTCTTTGTCTCTGGATTAATAAGGTTAGCCATTAACGAGCCATCTTTCTTGGTCATCAACTTGAGTGCCCCTTTTGCAATCTGCTGCTTCTGCTCATCTGTAAGCACAGCCTGCAATGTTACATCCGGCACCGCAGCTTTTACTGCATTAATAAAAGCTGGCGCAGTATACAATGCCTTCTCTATTTTAGAGAAAGCAGTTTTTGCACCTTTAAGGAGTGGCTTAGCCACTTCTGGCACTTGTCCAAAATGCTCTGTTAGTTCTTCTCTATATTCAGATGCATCGATTATTTCCACATCTTCAGGTGGAATGATGATTGTTTCTTCGTCCATATCAAATAATCCTTTCGCGATATTTCTATAATGGAGTCTGTAATTTTCGTGAGACTATCTCTTAACATAGGTTAGCTCAATATCATAACCGAGCTGTTCCATCATCTTAATAAAGGTATTGTTTATGATCTTTTCAGGGCTCTTAATAAGCCGATTCACATAGGATGGAGATGTGCCTGTCTTTTCTGCGAGCTCCGCCTGCGTAGTCTGTTCTTCCACGCATTTTACCTTTACATCTATCTCTATATTGTTCTTTAACATCCCTTTGATACCTCACTTGAGTTCAATACAATTTCACTGTCAGTTCAATTTATTGTATCACAGAACTGTGTAAATTTCATCAAGAATTTGTAAACGAATCAAAAAAGCGCCCCCGAAGGAGCGCAGGCAAGTAATACCCTTATGCATCAACCTCAATTTCCAGGCCAGATTTGAATTCTACAATTAGCTTCTCATCGCAGACTGTGATCTTCTCAATGAGCCTTCGAACCAGTGTATCTGAGTATTCCGTGACCGTCTCAACCTGTTCATCAAGGAAGGAAGTCAGATCTTCAATACGATCTTGGATATCTTTTCGCATGGCCGCTTCCGTTAAGATGGTCTGGCGTTTCTCACGAAGTGTCATGATCACATCACCAATCTCGTCAATCTTGCTCTGGTCCATACCAGCATCGAGCAGCTCCGTCTGTTTCTGCTTAACCTCTTCATCAATCTCTGCAAGCTTGGCGTCTGTATCTTCCTCAAGAACTGATCGGATGTTCTCACGTAGTTCAGGCAGGATAGCATCCTTCCTTGACCAGGCATCGTTTACTGCAGTAACAACCGCGGCCTGCAAAACCTCTTCGTGAATCGTTCGTGCCGGACAGTCAATCCCGCTGCTCTTTTTAAGGACCCGGCTCACACACCGCCAAACGGTAGATTTGCATCCTCGGTTATTCCACTTGACTCTGCGAAAGATATCGCCGCAGTGGCCGCAGAACACGATGCTCGATAAAGCGTACCGGGAACTGTAGACCCGTTTCTTTCCGTCTGTCAGGATGTTCGCCCGCCGGACAATTTCTGCCTGGACTCGAAGGAATATATCCTTATCGATGATCGCTTCGTGACTTCCCTCCACATAGTATTTCGGTGCGAGGCCATTATTGGCTACCCGTTTCTTTTCCAGTGTATTCACCGTATAAGTCTTCTGCAGGAGAGCATCACCAATATATTTTTCGTTAGTCAAAATCTGTTTAATATTGCTTTCGTGCCACTTGGCGTTACCCGCCCCATTTAAGATACCGTCCGCCTCAAGGCTGCGCTTAATCTGAAGAAAGCTCCTGCCATCCATGTACTCAGCGTAGATACGCCGAACAATCCCAGCCTCTTCCGGCACGATAATGAGTTTCCCGTCTTCATCCTTGGTATAGCCAAGGAACCTGTTGTGGTTGACCTGAACTTTGCCCTGCTGATTGCGAAACTGGATGCCAAGCCGGACGTTCGCTGACAGGGATTCAGATTCCTGCTGGGCAAGTGCCGCCATAATTGTCATGAGAACTTCGCCTTTGGCATCCAAGGTATTGATATTCTCCTTCTCAAAGAAAACGGCAATGTTCATCCCTTTCAGTTCCCGTGTATATTTCAGGCAGTCTACCGTATTACGGGAGAACCGGCTGATGGACTTGGTCAATATCAGATCAATCTTCCCATCCCGGCAATCTTGTATCATCCGATTGAATGCCTCCCGCTTGGCCGTGTTAGTTGCGCTTATCCCATCGTCGGCATACACCTCGACCAGTTCCCATTCGAGATTGCTTTTGATGTAGGCCGTGTAATGTTCGACCTGCACTTCGTAGCTGGATTCCTGTTCTTCAAACTCCGTTGATACACGGCAATATGCCGCCACCCTGGTCTTCTGTACTTTCTCGGCAGGTTTCTGCGTACCGATGGTGCGTCTTGCAGGAATAACTGTAATGTTTTGTGCCAGTGCCATTATCCGCTCACCTCGCTTTTGATCTGGGTGTAGGCATATTCAGCCTGTCTGACCGGATCGTCATATTTCAGTGTAATCTTAGGCGCGGAAAATTTTGTGAAGACCGTTCCCTCCGGTACGTCTTTCCCTTTTCGTCTGTCCCGTCCAAGCGCCTTTTCCCGTTGGAGGCGCTCTGCCTCCACTTTTTGGGCTGTCTCCTTTGTCAAGATCGGCGGATAAAAACTGTCACCGACGTATCGCTTATTCAGCATCAGCCGTTTCACCCCGCAGTGGCTCATGGTCAGCCCGACTGCTGCCGCCGCATTCTTAAAGGACATTCCGGAAAGATAGTTTTCGCATATCTGCTGGATATTGGCAGCCTGACCCTCGTTAATAACTGCTCTGCCGCCGATAATGTCATACCCATATGGTGTGTGTTCCATCTTATATCCTTTCCCGGAATATTGGCCCGCACTTCATGGCGAATCCAATCTCCGTTCTTTCATAGACCACAATATGGTCAACATGTTCTGTAAAAAGCGCCTCCTCATACCCGGTCAGCATCATACCCTTCGCCGTGTACTTAAGGAGCCGCGTCAAAGACTCCTGCTGTTCATGACTGCCGCTGACCTTCGATTCCAAGGCATTCTGCTCCGCTGAGAGCCGCTGTGCTTCTTCCGTAAGGGCATCGCTTTCCTTCGCATAGACCGCCGGATCAAGCAGCCCTTTTGTAAAGAACTGATGAATCTGCTGCCTGCGCTCCCCATTCTTTTCCAGAAGAGCCTCCAGCTCATTCAGCCTGTCCAGGAATTCTGCCCTTCGGTCTTCTTTCAGCATTTCCGCAAAAGGAAGAAGGATTCTGCTCCGCCCCCAAGTCAGCTTGTTCATCATGGTCACGAAAGCTGCCTTTACCGGCTCCTCTGGAATCGACTTCATTCCGCAGGTGTTTTTGTCCCTCACATGAGTGTTGCAGGCAAAGCCGAAGTGGTTATTCAGTTTGACCCGTTTCCAGGTGCCGCCGCATTCTCCGCAGATGATCCTGCCAGACATGGCATAACGGTTTTTGTACTTGTCCTCATCCTTTCGGATTCCTTTTTCCAGGCCGTTTGCCTCGATGATGGCGTTGGCCGCTTCAAAGTCCTCATGGCTTACAATCGGTTTGTGATGATCCCGCACATAATACCGGTTCTTTTCGCCACGGTTCACATGGCGGCTGAAACGGTCATCCGTATAGGTCTTCTGCAGGATCAAATCGCCCGTATATTTTTCATTTTTGACCATGCCGTTGATGGTATGCCCGGTCCATCTGCCGCCCCTCTTTGTAACGGTACCTCTTTTATTCAGTTCCCTTGCTACAGTTCCCGGTGACTTTCCGGACAGAATTGCGTCAAATATCCACCGCACCATCTTTGCCTGTTCTTCATTTACTACCATCTGACCATCCACATTATCGTATCCGTATGGCGGATAGCCAATCTTGAATGTACCATTTTGGAACCGTTTCTGAATGCTCCATTTATTGTTCTCCGCAATAGAATGTGATTCGCTCTCCGCAAGGCTTGAAAGAATGGAGAGCAGAAGTTCGCCCTCCATCTTGCCCGTATCAATATTTTCCTTCTCGAAAAAGATGTAAATTCCTTTCTCACAGAGTTTCCTGACTGTTTCAATACTGTCGACCGTATTGCGGGAAAACCGGCTGATGGACTTCACAATGATGTAATCGATTAGCCCTCTGTCGCAGTCATTAAGCATCCGCTGCAGACCTTCACGCCTGGCCATCGATGTTCCGGTGACACCTTCGTCGTAATAAAGGCCCGCGTATTCCCAATCCGGCCGTGCCTTGATGTACCGCTCATAATGGTTCTTCTGCGTTTCCAGGCTGACAAGCTGTTCACTTGAATCCGTTGATACCCTGGCATAGGCAGCAACCCGCAGTTTCCGCCTGCCGCTGTCTTTTGCCGCCTCGATCTTCGTTATTCGTTTCATTGTCTCACCGTCCTCTCTAATTGGGGTAGTCTATACATCACTCTGTCTGCCTTAAATAGCAAGTCATTTACGGGATAATTTTCGATATAAATGGCGAGAAAGAGCGGCGGTTTTTCCCCATGATCTTGTTGAATTCATCTACAGAAATCAGCCCCTTATCGAGCAGCTTTTTCGTCATTTGTTCCGCAAGAAAATAGTTATATTCATTCTGCATCTCCTGATCGGTTGGCTTTGGAACATCCGCCGTCATGATGCCATCCGCTATCTGTGTTACCTGCATAGAAAAACACCTCCTACCAGGTAGCCCCAGCGGGAGGTGAAATCTGACGGTTTGAGGGAAACTATCAATCCTTTTTATAAAAATCGCAAACATATCCATCAGCTCTGAGAATCAGTCCCTTTGCCCAGGGAGGAACCCTCTCCATCTGCTCACACAGCACATCCAGGCTCATCTGTGGCTCGGCTTCGATAATGATCTCGTCATGGACATGGGCAACGATGCTGCAGCGCCGGAGCGTCTTCATGGCATACATCAGGATATCCCTGGATGTTGCCTGCACGATGTTTTCCACGAACTTGGGACCGTAGCTTTCAATCCGCTCCCATTTCTTTGTTCCACCTACGCCCTCATAGGTAACGGATTCGCCTCCGAAACGATTCTCTCCGATACGAGGTTTTACATAAGCAAGGGTACGTCCAGAAGGAAGGAGGATGAAGAGTATCCCGCTCTGACAGAAAAACTTCACACCTTTTACCATCTGCGGCTGTCTTTCCTTTATGGCTTTTTTTACAGCGGTATCTACATCCCACCAGAACCGGACAATATGAGGATTACTCTGCCTCCAGGCATTTACAAGCGGCTGCAGTTCTTCTTCGTTAAGCCCCATCTCCAGAGCGCCCATCGCTTTCAATGCACCCACGGAACCGCCGTAGCCAAGGGCAAGTTCCGCGATCTTTCCCTTCTGCCGAAGGTGACCGTTTACGCCGTGCTTCTCAACCGGGACTTTGAACATCTGACTTGCGGAAGCGCAGTAGATATCACCGCCATCCCTGAACACCTGCGTCCGCCAGTCCTCTCCGGCGAACCAGGCAATCACCCTTGCCTCGATTGCGGAGAAATCAGCTACATAGAATTTGCAGCCTTCTTTCGGTATGAACGCCGTCCGGATCAGCTGTGAAAGCATATCCGGAATATCATCAAAAAGCATATCCAGGGCATCCGTATTGCCGTCACGCACAAGCGCCCTCGCCTCGGCAAGATCAGCCATATGGTTCTGCGGGAGGTTCTGCAGCTGCACCAGGCGTCCGGCGAACCGCCCTGTCCTATTGGCACCGTAGAACTGAAACATCCCTCTGCACCTGTCATCCCCGCAGGCGGCATTTTCCATTGCCTGATACTTCTTTACTGATGACTTGGCAAGCTGCTGCCGCAATGACAACGCCTCGGATATATCACCGTCCGTCTCATCAATCATTGCTGCCACAGCCTTTTTGCCGAGAGTGTCTGTTGCAAGCCCTTTGCCTGCAAGCCAGCCTTTCATCTGTGAAACACTGTTCGGATTCTCAAGGTTGGTCAGTTCCTTCATCGCAGCTGTCAGCCTGCCACGGGACAAGGCATCAATAGTAATCGCCTGTTTAACAAGCGGCATATCCACTCGGATGCCCCGGTCATTGATTTCCTGATCGAGATGGAATTCATCCCACACTTCGTCCGGAACGGGGAACTTTGCCAGCATCTCCCGAATCTGCATCTCTGTTTCCACATCACGGATGTTATAGGCTTTATACTGCTGCCACTTTTCCGGATCATGCTCCGGCAGGTTCCTTGTGCGGCCGCCATTGGATTTCGTTGGGTTGCATGGTATGGAAAAATATCGTATCAGATCTTTTCCTTCGGTCAGCTTCTGCTTCTCAAGTCCCAGCACTGCACCGGCCCCTTCCAGCGAAAGCGGCAGCCCCATATATGCTGTCCACACCATTGAACATCTCCACGACTTTGGGGTTAAAAACCGCGCGCATCCTGTGGACAATGGATGATGGTCATGGAATGGGTCAAGACGGATTCCTCTATCCGACAGGTACCTCGACAGACAGATGCGCTCGAACTGAGCATTGTGCGCCCATTTAATGGTCTCGTCATCAGTCAGTGCATCAAGTATCACCGACGGGATTTCCTCTCCGCAGGCAAGATCAACCGTAACAACAGGAGAACCGTCTGCGCTGTATCCGAAAAGAAGAATTTCAAAGTCAGGACTTTCCGCATATTTATATACACCGCACTTTTGCAGGCTGACGGAGGAATATGTCTCAATATCAATTTCAATGCTTTTCATAATGCCTCCTATATAATCAGGCGGTGAAGCTGCCTCCACCGCCTGATAAACTGTTACTCTTCCGAATGCTGCCGCTCTGCTTCTTCCTCGCGTCTGCGTTTCTTATCCTTGCAGGCTTCCACCGCAGACCTGACCAGCATGATGATGTTCCCAATCAAGGAGCCCATCACAGCACCAAAGCAAATGGCAAGCATCATAGATTCCGCATGTGTCATGGCTTGCCTCCTTATGACAGGAAGTCATCGTCATCAAGGGTAGCGAAGTCATCCGCAGCGTTCGTTCTGCCGCCAAGAGGCTCCCCGTCGCGCACCTTCTGGATGTTGCCCAGACCGCAGGCAATGCCCTTGTTGCCATTAGAGTTAAATGCATAAAAGTTCAGTGACACGCGGGCATAGCAGCCGGAGTACACTTCGCTCCTATCGAGGATCGGCTTGACCGCCCTGTCCACGATCTGCGGCGCAGTATTGGAGTTGGCATTGATGAAGTAATGCCCCTTATAGGCTTCATCCTCGCGCTCCACATCGCCATCTCTGAGAGGCAGCTTGATCGCAGCCTTGTTAGGCTTCTTGCCGCCGAACTTGGAGATACCCTCATCAATAGCCGCATCTACCGCAACGTTGATCGCATCAACGGTCGCCTTGTCATCTTTCGGGATAAGAACTGATACGGAATACTTCTCTGCCCCGCCATTGATGGATACGGGCTCCCAGCCGTGGAAATAGGAAAGCCTGGTATTCATACCCGTGATAACCTTTGTCTTATTGTTTGCGATAGCCATTTTACATTTCCTCCTTGATCTCGTTAAATTCGTTTATAGCGTTTGTTATGTTCATTGCCGGACGCTTATCTGTGGCCGGAACCAGCGTCGGCTTACCCGGCGGTTTGTAGATGAGGCTGCCGAGTATTTCCTCAAATTTCTGCCTGCCCATGAGCTTCTGCATTTCCGTGAGCGTGATAAGGCTCTTGCGGTAGATGTCTGTGTATCCGGCTTTCTGCGCCGCTTCAGCGACTTCCTCTTCGTCCCGGTATTTACGAACTGATCTTCCTTCAACCACCTTGAACCCGCTCCACTCCTTGCCGTGATTTGCAGCCGCATCCGTGGCATAGACCGTGATCTCATTCGCCCACTTGGTAAGGTCTGGAAGAACGGAGAGAATCTCTTCGATTTCCGCATCCGTCAAAAGCGGCGGCATCTTGAACTCCTTTTGTGCCAGCTTCAGCTTTTCTTCCGCCCTGGCTCTGCACCTTACCGCCGCACGGCAGAAGGTACACCACTCTCCGGGGATGTACTCGCCCTCGCCGTTATATGCCATTTGTGCTTTCGGCTTCAGTTCGTTCTCCGCCCAATCACGAAGATCTGTGACCGGAATCGTCCAGGTGCTGACATTTTCACGTCTCGGCTGAAAAATCGTCATAGACACTTCATTGATGTCATACAGCGCATCGTACAGCTCCAACGCTCCGAGGGCGTACAGCTTCATCTGCGGATTGTCCTCTGCCTCGACCAGAACACCCATCCCGTATTTGAAGTCCACGATATGCAGCTTCTCATCCAAAATAATAATGCAGTCCCCGGTACCGAAGCCGTCCGGCACATAGCAGGAAAAGTCAAGATGCTGCTCAATGAGAACAATCGGATCTTTGCAGACCTGCTTTGCGGCTTCGACCTGCTCCATGATGAAATCAACATAAGCATCAGAGCTTTCTTCCATCTCATCGGAGTCATAATCGGATACCGGGCGTCTGCTCCTCATGCGCAGTGCTTTCTTTAATTTGTGTTCACACAAGGCATGTGCCGCAGTTCCTTCCTTTGCCGCCTCCGATTCGGTGTCATTAAATTCCTGTTCCAGCCTTGCAGACGGCGTACAGTTCAGCCATCTGTGGGAGCCAGAAGGGGAGAGGGTGGAATGTTTTCTCATCACAATACCTCCGCGTCTTTAAGCACTGCCGGATAATCCTTCGGATCGATCTCGCTCAGTCGGTCTGCGCCATATTTCTGAATGATGGCTCTGACCTCGGCGGTCTTTCCGCTGCGGCTCTTATCCGCAAGCACACCGCGCACCTGTTCCAACGTGATCTCCGGCTGCTTTTCCGCTTTAGGCTTTTCCGCCTTCTTGGGCTGTTCTGCCGGTTCTGCAATAGGTTCTTCCTGTACGGGAGTTTCAGCCGGTTCGTCAGATGCCATTGCATCACAGACCGCTTGGATACTGTCCGCCAGAGCACGCATATTGTTTACCACATCAAGAAGCAGCTTGATTCTGCTCATTTTCATCTTCTCCTTCCCCAGTCTCGCAGATAGTGATCTCTCCAACGCTGTCTCCCGGTATCAGGACTGTGACCTTTCGCTTATTTCCAAAGAGAAAGCGCAGCAGCCTCTCATGTATGGAGATATTGCGGCAGGATACGATCCCGCCTATCTGCGGTTCTTTTGAAACACTGATTTTCAGTTGGTGCTTCATGGCTTTTGCTCCTTTCTGAGGGCTTGTCATCCTGCCCTCTATCGGGTAGCCTTGGGAAAGAAAAAAATCTGACGGTTTTTGGGGGAAAAATTTAAAAAAGCCTGTGAATACCAAAAGATACCCACAGGCCATAAAGAAATCAATATTAAATTCTGGCTACATAGTCAAGCGAGATCCATCCTGCATTGGATTTCAGCTTCCCCCATCTGGATGCGCCTTCACCGTCTGCCTCCTCCACAATGGTAAATACACCCACTCCAGTAACCTTTCCTGTTTTAGATTTATCCGTCCCAGGCGCTTTCCGGATGTTCAGGTCGGGGATGGACACCTGCACAAGGTACGGCTGGAATGCCGCCGCTTTGGTGTACACCGCATTCCCGGACTCATCAAACACGGAATATCCCGGATTATCATCCGCACATTTCTTCGCATCCTCCAGCGACTTGAACACGCCTTTCTGCGAGGAAGCGTCTGCCCACGACTTCCGGACGCGGTACCAGCACCCATCTCCTGCAGAACCGGAAGATACACCGCCAGCCATTCCAAGGATGCCTTTCAGGATGGCGAGGACCTTCTCCCCATAGCCGGCTCCTGCCGCCCATCCTTTCCCATCCGGATTCTCCTTCTGCCCAAGCCACTCCACATATCCCGCACAGCCCCTCGTGACATATCTGAACCGCGGGTCGATGCAGGGATTCTTCAGCGCATCCACGGAGGCATAGGCTTTCAGATGCTGCACCTGCGCCCGGATGCCGAGCTGCGGCGTGTCAAAGGAATTCCCCTTCACCCCGTTAGAAGTCACGCCCATGCCACAGAAATTGTTCTGTGAAAGCGTGACCGCAGAACCGGAAAAGGTGAAATTCCCGGTCTCAAGGCAGGACTGCGTAAAGGCGATGTCGCCCCGCACTCCCTCCATGCCGCCCTCCGACAGATACAGCGGGACCATGTCAAGGACAGACTGTTCCACCTTGGGATTTTTCGCTTTGAGGTAAGTCCGCATCTGCCCTACTGTTGCCACGGCACTTCCCATGATCTTTGTATATCCATCCGTGCCGCTGCCGCCGGAAGCCGCGCCGCCCATAGCAGCTTTGACCGCTTTGCGGAATCCGTCCATCGTATATCCCATATCAAGCTGCACCCACAGATGCTCCGGGTCGCCGTGGTTGGAAGCGATACCCCGGCTGTGGCCTTCCCTGTGGGAGATCACCACGCCGTCCGCCAGCGGGTCTAGGCTGTATTTCTTACAGAGCATGGCGGACAGCTCCACCGCCGCCTCATAGGTCCTTTTTGCCACTGCTTTTGCCGCAGCCATGTTAGAGCAGGTAAAGTTAGAGCCTGCCGTGTACTTGATACACGCAGGCTCGCACATCTCCACCCCGATGTGGG
>CAMNSD010000057.1 GCA_946554445.1 uncultured Lachnospiraceae bacterium
CTCTGCCGATAACTCCGCATACTCCCACAGCCGATGACATCTCTCCATCAATTCTGAAGAGCACGTCCTTATACTTACGGTTAAACCACAGTCTTCGCCACCAGCTTCCATGCCTGTACCACTTTCTTGCATTTCGTTTTGTCATAGATTTTCCTCCATTATACAGTTTTTTGTGACTGAATACAAGGAAATCTTGGAGGTATCAGATAAAAGTCTGGGATATCATATAAGAACATCAGACAAGAACAGATTCATACAGACCACAGAACAACAGATAACAACAAAGAATCTTTAGATCCAGCCAATTTACAGTTACAGGATTATTTCCGACAAACGGAAAGAATCTTTAATGGCAGATAAGAAACCCGCCGATATGAAATCATTATAAATCATAATGCGCCAAAAATGCAAATATATTTTTCGTTTGAAACAGTTTGATGTCCAAAATAGTCCGAAAATACATCACATAATTAAAAAACAAAATTTTATCACACACAAAACCTCATCTGCCTAAAACAGATGAGGTTTTCATTTTCCTATTCAAACAAATAAATAAGCGGCAGCATCTCAAATATATTACGCCGTCATAAACATCTCGTAAGCGCTGATGGCCTGCTGCATACGGAAATTAGTGATATCATTTCCTGTATTGCCGTTTCCCATATCCGTCGCTGCTGTCTGTACATCCTCCACACGCACCGTTTCCTGAACCGGTGTAAAATGATCAGCCTGCATTGTCAAAGCTTTCGCCTGTGCTTCATTATCACCTTGTACCGCAACAGTTTCCGCCTGTGTCCCATCATCCTGCACTGACATCTCTTCCGTTGCTGGCTTCATAATCCTAGACGCATGATACCTGCCACGCTGCATCTGCATCTCTAACATCCCTTGAAAATCAAGTGTCTGTCCTTTTTTCAAAGGATTCTCATTCTCTGTCCCCGCAAGTTCACTGTAATCAACCTTCTTATCCAGTACATCATCCGAAATCTTAGACAGCTTGTTCATACTGGCTGGACTGATACTGTTTACATTATACACATATGGCTGAAAACTAATTGCACCGACCGTCATACTAACCTCCGTATTAAAATACTACACCAATACCATTTTATGATATCTTTTTCTTACCCCTATCATAAAACTTCTTTTTCAAATATACAATACCCAATTTAAAAATCTGGAAGGTATTTTATTCCTCTATTTCCCTGGATACCACTTCTACTGCCTCCATCTCCTGCTTTAATATCTTCGCATTCTTATATATCCTGGACACAATCCAAATATTCGAGAGTCCATCATAAATCAGGAAGATCCCAATCAGCATCACTACCGTATCAATCGCCGCAAACGGCCTACAGACCAACAATACACCGAACCCCACCGTAAGGATTCCTAAAAGCAGGGCTATCCACCATTTATCATACTTATCTTTGCACAATTCTACTGCTTGTTGCAAATTATGTAAACCATGCAAGGCAATCACAATACCGACAATAATTGGAATGATTGCCAACACCTTATCAGGCTTTATCACAATCCAGACGCCCACCACTGCAAAGATAATGCCAAAGATCAGATTAATCTGAGAATACATACTGCCGTCCTTAGCCGTAAAATAACTGACAATCCGTATCGCGCCGCTCACAATCAGCACCGCTCCCACAGCTGTACAGACAATCTGTATGGATAACCCCGGCCAGAGCACCAGCACCAATCCCAATACCACGCATAAAAGCGAGGAAACCACCACATTGGTCTTAAACTTCTTAAGCATCTTTTCCATCAACAACACCCTTTCTCTTTTTCATCCAGACCATAAACAACCTATAAATACCATATCCAAGCGCCGCCCCCAGACAATTCAAAAAGATATCATCCACGTCAAAAGCGCCAAACGCGCTGAAGAGCTGAAAAACCTCAATTCCTAAGACAAAAAGGAAGGCATTGAAAAACATCACATGAAATTTCTCTCCCCCTCTGGCAACGAGCGGAAAGAGACATCCAAAAGGTACAAACACTAGGATATTTCCCGCCAGATTCTCCACGCTGTTCAGCTTATAGGCATAATCTATATACATTTTAATTGTCTTAAACGGCATGAAATTCGCTGTGCCAAGGCCTTCCAAAATCACATCCTTACGCCATGAAGCCACAATTTCAAGTAGTTCTTCATAAGGGTATTTCAAGATAATAACCTTTACGACCAATAAAATATAAGCAATAAAGAAGAACTTCAACCTGCTCCTGTTCTGCACGCATATATTCTTCTCTATTTCATCATCCTTCAAATTCTTCAACAAAAACAACCCTCACAGACACCGACGCAGGCCATCCCCGCCGGCCGTTTCTCAGTCGCGGGTTACTTCCCATGGATTCTCTTTTCCCTCCATAAAGCACTTACAACTCATAAGAGAGTCCTTGACCACCGTCTCCACATAATTTCTGGTATAGAACGCCATATGATGTGACACTGTCACATTGGGGAAACTGCGTAACATTGCAAGTTCCCTATTCTTTAATATATCCGCTTTATGGTCATAATAGTATAATCCGAACTCATTTTCCACCACATCAAGCCCTGCTGCGCCGATTTTGCCATTTTCAATGGCCTCAATCAGGGCATCCGAATCAATCAGGGCTCCTCTGGCTGTGTTAACTATCACCACCCCGTCCTTCATCTGTGCGATGGACTCCTTGTCTATCAGATGAAAATTATCCTGGGTAAGCGGCGTATGCAGCGTGATTACATCCGCTTCTTTCCATATCTGTGCAAGAGGCACATATGCAGCATACTGTTTGACATCTTCTTTTTCATAAAGGTCATGAGCCAGAATCCGACAGCCAAAACCGGAAAGATCCCTGATCACCGTAGCGCCAATCCTGCCTGTCCCAATGACTCCTACGGTCAAATCTTTCAATTCCCTGCCATTTAATCCCGCCAAGGTATAATCCTGCAATCCGGTCCGCCCCAGAATCGCTCCCATCTTACGGATAGACATGAGGATCAGCATCACCGTATAATCTGCCACACCGGCCGGTCCATAAGGCGCATTCCCCACCTTGATACCGCAGGCTTTCGCAGCTTCAATATCAATATGATCATACCCAATCGTCCTAGTGCTGATGTACTCTATGCCATTCTTTTGAAAAGCCCTGATTAACGGCGCGTCAACCTTAGAGGTAATAACGTCCACACAACGGCTGCCTTTACACAACGACACATTGTCAAGATCCGGCGCATCCCCACACAACACCAATTCGACTCCTATTTCCTTGGCATATTCAATAAATAATTCTTTTTCATCAAAAGGTCTGCAGTTATACACAGTGACTTGCATGGTCAATATTCCTTCTTTCTTTTGCTTGATATTCCTTATGTTTCCTCTTTGCTTCTATATTTCTGACAGTCCATCTTCTTTAACTATCTGAACTATCTGCCGCTTTTCTTCCCACTCTTATCTTTATCCGATTCTGCCTTCCTGCCTATAATCTTTTTCAAAATCGGCGGTTCCTCAATCTTCAACTGGGAAGCCTCCTGCCATTCCTCTTCCATCTCTTTTTCATGCTGTAATTCCATTTGATAAGTATTCTTAGCTTCTCTCTCATAATCTGCCACAACAGCCATATCAGCGGCACGTATCTTACGGAATCTGTTAAATCCTGCCACCAGGATCTGCAAACTCTGTCTGGTGGTATCAAAAACGCCCTCCTCATAAAGGTTGACCAGAATAATCCCAATCGGTACAGCCAAGATCATGCCAATCATTCCGGCCATCCTGTATCCGATATACAACAAAAACAACGTGGGAATCGCATCCACCCCAATGGAATCCCCCACAATCTTGGGTTGGATTACCTGCCGCACCAGCTGTCCAATCAGCCAGATTGCCAATAGGCCAAACATCATTTTATAATCTTTACTCAAAAACTCTATCACGGCCCAGGGAAGCATCACTGTCCCCGTGCCAAATACTGGCAGGAAGTCCAAAAAAGCAATGCCAAGAGCCACCAGGAACGCATAATTGACATCCAGAATCATCAGGCCAATCACCAACAGAATATATACCCAGCACTCTATCTTGAACTGCGCCTTGAAATATCCCCCAATGGCCTTGCTGAAACTGCGGCGAATCAAATCGAGCCGATACCGAATTGATTTAGGTACATATTTTTCCACCACGTCAGCCATATAACTTTTATCCGCCACAAAGAAATAGGCAGACAGCAGACAGATTATGATATTTAAAAAGATATCTGGAATCTGCTTTGCCACATTCCCCACAGCTTCAAAAGAAGGCAGTTCAATATTGGACATGACATTGCCAAAATAATCCCCCATTTCCTGGCCGATATTGTCCAGCGTACTCTGCATGTCTGCCGGCATCCTGTTATAGAGCCCTTCCAGATTAGCGCCCACCTCATTAAACTCTGCCAGAATACTGTTCCAGATATTGGGCAGCTCATTGATAAAACTGATTCCTTCTTTTACCAACTTGGCGATTATCAAATACACCAATAAAAACACCACTGCCAAAACAGCTACAATCACTACCGCAGATACAGCTTTGCGCCTGACTTTTAATTTTTCTTCAAAAAACCGCACCACCGGGGAAGCAATTAAAGATATGATCCATCCCACGATAAATGGCATAAAGAACCAGATGCATTTTGGCAGCAAAAAGATACAAAATAGCAAAACTACCAGCGCTGTCGCCAGATTCAATAATACTTTGAGGTATGTTTTAATAGACTGTCTCATTCTATCTCCTCCCCTAAGATGGCATCCAGCAGATCATAAATCTCTTCTCTTCCCTGCTTAGATAGGGCAGAATATGGTATGACAATTGTGTCATCTACTACGTCAAGTGTGTCACAAATAAGTTTCGTCTGCTTTGCAACCTGACTTCTCTTGATTTTATCCAGTTTGGTTGCAATGATAATCGGCTTATAGCCCCTGTCCAGAATCCAGTCATACATGATCCTGTCATTCTCAGAAGGTGCATGCCGGATATCCACCAACAAAAATATCGCCCTGATCTTCTTCGACTGATGAAGATAATCTTCAATCATCTTGCCCCACTGTGCCTTCACCTTCTCATTGGCGGTAGCATAGCCATAGCCCGGCAGATCCACAAAATACATTTCACCATTGATATTATAATAATTGATGGTCTGCGTCTTGCCCGGCGAAGAGCTGGTGCGTGCCAGTGACTTACGGTTCATCAGTCCGTTGATCAGAGAAGACTTCCCCACATTGCTCTTGCCTGCAAAAGCAATCTCCGGCAGTTTATTCTCCGGCAGTTTGCTGGTGATGCCGCATACCGTTTCTAAATTTACATTCTTAATAACCATAATAATCCTCACTCCGGATATTTACACTGCACGGCAGTTGTTATACAAAGGCGTAACCCGCCACATCCTCCATCGACTCTACTAAAATAATTTCCAGTCCATCCTTGATCTCCGCATCAATCTCCGCCACGTCCTTTTCATTTTCTTTTGGCACAAGGACTGTCTTTACCTGAGCCATCTTGGCCGCCAGAATCTTCTCCTTGAGGCCGCCGATAGGAAGTGCCCTGCCCCGCAGGGTAATCTCACCAGTCATAGCCAGGTCGGCCCGCACGGGTTTCTTGGTCACTGCAGATAAAAGCGCCGTCGCCATGGTGATGCCGGCGGAAGGACCATCCTTCGGCACCGCCCCCTCCGGAATATGAATATGAAAATCAGTCTCTTTATAAAACTGGGCGGAGATATGATATCTGTCACTGACAGACCGCACATAACTGAGGGCCGTCCGTGCTGATTCCTTCATCACATCTCCCATTTGACCAGTTAAGTCAATCTTACCTTCGCCCGGCATGATATTGACTTCAATCTGCAGCGTATCCCCGCCCACACTGGTCCAAGCCAGCCCTCTGACAATACCAATCTCTGGTTTCTCATTGATGGTATCCTGCCTGTACTTGGGTTTGCCAAGATAATGTTCCAGATTCTCTGGCGTTATATTGACTTTTTCAGTCACTTTAAGCAGCCTGCGGTCCAATATCTCCCGCGCTTCTTTGCGACAGACTGCCCCAATCTGACGTTCCAGCCCACGGACACCCGCTTCCCTGGTATAGAAACGCACAATATCCACAAGCGCCTCATCGCTGAATGACAATTCTTCCTCTGTAATACCATTCTTCACCAGTTCTTTTGCTACCAGATGCTCCCTGGCAATATGGAACTTTTCGTTGGCCGTATAACTATTAATCTCGATAATCTCCATCCGGTCCAAAAGCGGTCTGGGAATTCCCTCCCTGCTGTTGGCCGTGGCGATAAAAAGCACTTCCGACAGATCAAGGGGAATCTCCACATAATGATCCCGGAAAGCATGGTTCTGCTCTCCATCCAACACCTCTAGCAGTGCCGAAGAAGGATCTCCCTTGTAATCGTTACCCAGCTTATCCACCTCATCCAACAGAATCAAAGGATTCTTGACACCCGCCTGTTTCAGTGCATTGGCAATCCGTCCCGGCATGGCCCCCACATAGGTCTTACGGTGTCCACGGATTTCTGCCTCATCCCGCACACCACCCAGACAGATACGCACATACTTCTTGTGAAGCGCCTCCGCCACACTCTTTGCAATGGAAGTCTTGCCGGTGCCCGGCGGTCCCAACAGACAGATAATCTGGCTTTGTATCTTATCTTTCGACATACTCGCCAGCGCCCGCACTGCCAGAAATTCCAGCATCCGTTCCTTCACTTTATCCAGACCATAATGCTGCTCGTTCAAAATCTTCTCCGCCAGCGCCATGTCATTGCTGTCTTTAGACGTCTTATCCCAGGGCAGTTCCAACATTGTCTCAATATAAGCCCGTTCTACCGCGCTCTCAGAACTGCTGCCGGATACATTCTTATAACGCGCAATCTCTTTGCGTATTTTCTCTTTGACTTCTTTGCCCGCCTTTAATTTTTCCACGGCTTTCTGGAACTGTTCCACATCAGAATCTGTGTTATTCTCGCCCAGTTCCTCCCGAATATACTGCATCTGTTCCCGCAGGATATAGTCCCTCTGATTCTTATCAATGCGCTGTCTGATATCTTTTGCCAGTTCATTCTTGATCCGGATCACTTCCACTTCCCGCATCATCATGGCTGTCAATGCCTCATACCGTTCCCGCACTGATATGGCGCTCAAAACGGTCTGTTTATTCGCAGCAGAAAAGGGCAGATTGATGGTTATGGCATCCAACAGTTCTCCCAACCCCATGGAATCATCAATCTGATCCTCCACGGCCTTTCCAACCTTGGGAAAACATGAACCATAGGCCGCCAAGACCTCTTTGACCGTTCTGGTCATTGCCTCATTTGAAACCTCGTCAATATCTGACACATCATCCTTTTCACATGACAGCTGTGCCACATGATATCCTTCTATCTCAATAAAGCTGTAAATCCTGGCTCTGGAGACACCTTCCACCAGTACTCGCAGGACATGCCCAGGAAGTTTACTGACTTGTTTGATCAATGTGACTGTTCCCACATCATAGATATCCTCAAATCCGGGATTATCCTGCGCTGCATCTTTCTGTGTCACCACTAACAGTCTCTGATCGCCAATCATGGCCCGTTCCACAGATTCTATGGAATGAGCTCTGCTCAAATCAAAGTGAATCACCATCCCCGGCAGGATTGTAAGTCCCCGCAGTGCCACAGCCGGAAGGCAGGAATCCCCGGGAATCTGCAATGCCTCATTATATAGTTCCCTGTTTTCTGTCTGATTCAAGTTATTCATAATTATTCCTTCATATGTTCAAAGTTCCACCCTATTACAAACGCCGCCCAAGTTCTGGCGACGTTTTTCCATAAAGATGTCAGGCAAAATCCGACATCCACTGTTTATACACTAAAAACTACTACACATCCGAGGCTGCAAAGCAGCTCTCGTAATCGAGCTTCGCTCGATTTTTTATTGTGCCTGCAGCAATCTATCCCGGTAAGTTACGCGGGGCTTCTGTGTCCCCTCCACCGATTCCTTCGTCAGGATACACTCCGCAATATTGTCATTAGACGGGATCTCATACATGACATCCATCATGACTTTTTCCATAATGGAGCGGAGTCCTCTGGCCCCGGTCTTTCTCTCGTAAGCCAGACGGGCAATTTCTTCCACTGCATCCTCCTCCACGCTCAGCTTCACCTCATCAAACTCAAACAGCTTCTTATACTGCTTGATCAATGCGTTTTTAGGCTCCTTCAAAATCTGAATTAGAGCCGCCTGATCCAAGCCCTCCAACGCCACCGTTACCGGCACACGGCCAATGAACTCCGGAATCAGACCGAATTTCATCAGATCCTGAGGCACCACTTCCTTCAGGATGGCCCCAATCTCCTTGCTGCTCTTCTCCGTAATCTGGGCATTAAAACCGATGGAATGTCTGTCAAGACGCTCCTCCACGATTTTCTCCAAGCCATCAAATGCCCCGCCGCAGATAAAGAGAATATTGGAAGTATCTATCTGCAGCATCTCCTGATGAGGGTGCTTCCTGCCGCCCTGGGGCGGTACATTGGCCGTGGTTCCTTCAATAATCTTTAAAAGCGCCTGCTGTACGCCCTCACCGGATACATCCCTGGTGATGGAAACATTCTCGCTCTTCTTGGTAATCTTGTCGATCTCGTCAATGTAGATAATCCCGTACTGTGCCCGGTCAATATCGTAATCCGCTGCCTGAATCAGCTTTAACAGGATATTCTCCACATCCTCGCCCACATAACCGGCCTCTGTCAGGGTAGTGGCATCCGCAATCGCAAAAGGTACATTGATGATCTTCGCCAGTGTCTGCGCCAGATAGGTCTTACCGGAACCGGTGGGACCTACCATGATGATATTGCTCTTTTGCAATTCCACCTCATCATCGTCTTTGGGAGCCATAACTCTCTTATAATGATTATAAACAGACACGGCCATCACTTTCTTGGCCTCCTCCTGTCCGATCACATAATCATCGAGGAATTTCTTGATCTGTGCCGGCTTTAAGAGATTAATCTCCATCTCTTCCACTTCCGGTTCTTCCTCATATTCCTCCTCAATGATGTCAGCGCAGATGTCCACACATTCATCACAGATATATACACCCGCCGGACCGGCAATCATCTTCCTGACCTGATCCTGCGTCTTATTGCAAAAAGAACATCTCACTCTGTCATCAGAATTCTTTCCCGCCATTTTAGTTTTCCATGCCTTTCTACTTATAATGGAATCAATTACTCTTTATTTTCGGTGCTGGCATGACTGGTGATGATGCGGTCGATCAGACCATAGGCAAGCGCCTCCTCAGCGCTCTTCCAGTTGTCCCTCTCCGTATCCGCCATGATCACCTCAAAATCCTGCCCCGTATTCTGTGCCATGATCCTTGCCATCTTTTCCTTAGTTGCCAGGATGTGCTTGGCTGTGATCTCAATCTCCGTGGCCTGTCCCTGAGCACCGCCCGCCGGCTGATGAATCATAATCTCCGCATTGGGAAGGGCCATTCTCTTGCCCTTAGTGCCGCCTGCCAGCAAAAATGCGCCCATGCTGGCCGCCATCCCGATACATACGGTGGACACGTCGCACTTGATAAACTGCATGGTATCATAAATCGCCATACCGGCTGTGATCACACCACCGGGGCTATTGATATACAGACTGATATCCTTCTCCGGATCCTCCGACTCCAAAAACAACAGCTGCGCCACAATCACGCTGGCGCTGGCATCGTTGACTTCCTCGCCTAAGAAAATGATCCTCTCTTTCAACAATCTCGAATAAATATCGTAAGAACGTTCACCTTTGGACGTCTGTTCAATGACATAAGGTATTAAAGCCATAATAATTCCTCCATTCAGTATAAGGTGGCAAATCTTCCCCTGTCAGATTATACCACCTTAAATCTTATTTTGCTTTGCTTTCCTTCGCGTGATCTGTAATAAATTCGGCTGCTTTTCTGACCGCAAGATCCTGCATGATATTTTTCTTCTCGCGCTCGCCCATGAGATCTTTCACCTTGGCAACTTCCATCTGATATACCTCTGCCATGGTCTCGAGTTCTTTTTCGTAATCATCCTCTGTCACTTCAATATTCTCAGCTTTCGCAACTGCCTCCAGCACCAGTCTGGATTTGATTCTCTCCAGAGCCTGCGGTTTCACCTGCTCTACCATCTTCTGGTAATTGGTGCCCGTAAACTGGAAGTACTGCTCCATGGAAAGCCCCTGCATAGTAATGCGCTGTGCGAACTCATCCACCATCTGTCTCTGCTGGCTTTCTAACATCGGCTCAGGGATATCCATCTCGGACTCTTCCACCACCGCTTTGATAGCCGCTTCCTCTTTGGCATTCTTTGCGTCTTTCTCTTTCTTCTCCGTCAGGTTCTTCTTCACATCCTCACGGTACTCGGCCATAGTCTCGAACTCGGATACCTCGCTGGCAAATTCGTCATCCAGTGTGGGAAGTTCCTTCTCTTTGATTTCCTTGACCGTACACTTAAAGACCGCTTCCTTACCCTGCAGGTTCTCCGCCTGATAATCCTCCGGGAATGTCACTTTCACTTCCACTTCCTTACCAATCTCGGCGCCCACAAGCTGTTCCTCAAATCCCGGAATGAAAGCCCCGGAACCAATGGTCAACGGATAATCCTCACCTTTGCCGCCTTCAAATGCCTCTCCATCCACGAATCCTTCAAAATCCAGCTTAGTCATATCTCCATCTTTCACCGGACGGTCTTCTACCGCGATTGTTCTGGCATTATTCTCGCGCTCCTTGTTGATTTCCGCATCAATTTCCTCATCTGTTACTTCCGTGTCGATCTTATCGACCTTCACGCCCTTATACTTGCCCAGTTTTACTTCCGGCTTTATGGCAACGGTGGCCGTAAAGATAAAAGGCTTGCCTGCCTCAATCTGCACCACCTCAATCTTCGGGGAAGACACGATATCCTCCTCGCACTCGTCCAACGCCTTATCGTAAGCGTCCGGGATCAGCTCATTGGCCGCATCCTCATAAAACACCTCTTTGCCGTACATCTTCTCCACCATCTGGCGGGGAACCTTACCCTTTCTGAAACCGGGGATGCTGATCTTATTCTTCTGCTTCTGGTAAGCCTTTTCAATTGCCTTCTCCAGTTCATCCGCACCCGCCTCAATGGTAAGTTTCGCCATGTTCTTTTCCAGTTTCTCCACCTGTAAACTCATTCTAATAAGTTCCTCCTTCAATTCCTCTGCAACATATATCTTCTTAATCAAAACGTCTCTTCCCGTACCCTCTCACGGCACATGACGTTTCCAGCCACAGTCATCGAGATATTATAGCATATAGCAGTGGAAAATACTAGCTTTTTTTGCCCAAGACAAAACAGATTTCTTTTCTGATATGAAAACCGGTTATTATCATACCAAAATAAGAAACCTGAGTTCCATAACGGATTACTCCTGTCTCTCCGACAATAACTGCATGGGTTCCCGCTTCAAACTCCTGTTCATCTTTCCCAATGCAATGCCCACACCTGTTATCACAATAAACAATGTGCTCCAGACTGCCGGCGTCTGTGTATCCGCCGCTTCTTCCAATGCAACCTCATTTCCCGTATTGGTAAGCCCTTCCGTATATGTCGTCTCATAGTAACTCTGACCAGCATTGACTACAGAAACCCTGCCGGAAAACTTCGTTCCCGCCACAGAACCTGCAACAGCCCCAATAAATATAAGCAGCACAAATCCCGACAACATAGACCGCCGGCACTGCGATGCCCGCATGCCAAGGGACCGTTCGATGGCCGTCCGCTGAACCTGTTTGGTGATAAACAAATGACTGAAAAAAAACAGTAAGAGCACCGTCAAAATCACTCCCGCCACAAGCAGACACAGGGATATCTTCTTCATATTTTCAATGCCCGCCTTTAGCTGAGAATAGCCCATATCATAAAAAGTGATCTCCAGCTTATCCGTCCCATTCCCGTACGCCGCCCAGGCTTTGAGAAATGCATCAATGCTGCCGTTCGGAATCTGGAAGGAGGCTGTGGCATCTGTCATCGGCCCGCAGGCCAGCAGATTCTTCCCGTCCCGCGCCTCGATGGATTCCATGGGCACGATCAGTTCATCCGCACCCGGATCAAAAATACTCTCTGTGCCGCTGATCGTCACATCATAGATACCCACCACTTCATATTCGGAAGACTCAAACACTTGAAGCGGCTCTCCGGCCGTGTCCACCAAACCGCTGTAAAAACCGATCGATCCATCCAGCCAAAATTTTCTTCCCGCATTGACGCGCGTATCCGTATAAAGAAGCTGTACCTTCACCTGATCACCGAGAGACAGCCCGTTATTCTCCATAAATTTCTTAGGCGCCAGACATACCTTACTGCCGGCAGCATATTCTTCCTCACTGATATCCCGTCCCTCACTGATATAAGCCTGTCCATTATAAAAAGGCATCAGCAGACAGGTCTTATTGGTTCCGGTCACCGGCTGACACTGCCGCCAGATTCCCTCTGACTGCGCCAGATTCAGAAGCCTTTGTCCTGCATCTGTCTCATAAAAACCGTCCGTAACTTCAAAAATCTCCTGCCCTCCCCGAAAAACATCCTCCGGTACACTGCCATCCGGCAGACACAAACCCGTTGCCAGGGAACCAGGTATATATTCCAGGCCAATGTGCACCTCATTCTTTGATTTCATCAATTCATCATACATGCTGCCGTGTATGTACAAATAAGAGTTCAGTATCGCAACATAAGTCTTATCCTTATACAGCATCTGGGGATTCGGATTCATGTGATCGCAAAAGTTATCCACCACACCTTCCATCCTCTGGTCCCCGCCAATCACCTTTGTAATCTGAATCTTCACCGATTCATCGGGCATACAATCCTCCATGGGCTTAAATTCCGCTATCAGAGCCCCTCTTGACAATGCAGAAGGATTCAAACTCACACTGTACATCAGGTACTCCGGCCCATAAGAAATATAGAATGCTCTCTGTTCCGGACCAGCAATATACTCCGCCTCCTTAAAGAACATATCCTCCGGTGTATAGTAGGAACTGTACTGCGCATATTTCCTCACATCATAATCCTTGGTCTCCGCATTCCATTCCAATGTCTGCTCAAAAGAGTCCGGAACCTGCCGCACTGTCCCGATGGTCACAAAACGGTCCTCATATTGTGCCAGCGTCCGGTTCCCCTTCAGCCAGATACAAGTGCCAAGTGTCAGAAGAAGCGCCGCAACGACCACTAAAATCAGGAAAAGCCCTGTCCGCACCGGTGTACGCATCATCTGCTTTAAGCTATTTTTCATTCACACACCTCCTCCAACACGCCATCCAATCAGTGCTGTGTGGATAATAGATATACCACACTTTCCCTGCTCATCCTTCCGTACGCCGCTCCTGCCCCGATCAAATATGCCGTGAGAATCACGCCATTCACGACAATGTTCATCTTAAATGCCTGCGCTGACAATGCCATCATCAAATCCTGCGCTGACAGCACCATTACCAGATCTCCCACAAGATTCCCTAAAAGAACCAACAACATCTGCTCCGCCAGAAACAACAATGACGCCTTGCTCTTTCCTACCCCCTGTAATCTCAACAGGGCAAATTCATCCCTTCTGCTGTTGCCGGAAAGGTAGCTGACCACATAACCGATCATCAGCACAAGGATACATACCACCGGGAAGAAAGACTGCATCAATTCTATGGCATGTCGTAAATCGGTGGCGCTGGCAATGAAATTTGCATCCCGTACCATCAAGGCGCATCCCGGATAGGATTCCATCGCTTCCGAGGATGTCTCCAGCAATCCGATTTCCTGCATCGCTTCCTTAAATGCTCCCAGGTTCAAAGGATCCTTGACATAAAAAGTAACGGTATCTGCAAAGAATGGAAGATCAAACTGTTCAAAAATATCCTGTGCCGTCCTGGCCGGCAACACCACATCTGTACTGATCGCATTTGTCTTACCAGTAATATCCTCCATGGTTCCCACGATCTTAACTTCCACCACACCGCCCATGGGATGTATCTCTACTTTATGAAATTCGCTGGAAGCGTCATAATAATAACATTTTAATAGAATCTTGTCTCCAATTTCCCATCCGCGTTTTGCAAGCACCTTTTCATTGACGATGCACTCCATCCTGTCAGAGGCAAAAAAGTCGTCCACAAGTTCAGGCTCCATACTGATCATATCATTGGTCAGTTCTCCTACCGCCCTGGCTTTGTTGGCGCCCACGACATACAGGTTCAGGTATTTGGAATACTCCGTTTCCTTAAAATCGCCCTCGCCAGCCATCATGACCACCATATAAGATAAATCTTTTACCTGATCTGACTGTTCCAGCGCATCCACAATCCGTTTCGGCGTAAACAACCCGTTCACCAAAGTCCCGCTCATATTGGAAATCTGACAATATATAGGTACATTCTCCGCCAAGTCCGTAAGCTGGTCTTGATAACTGCGGATACTTCCAAAATACAGATTCAAAAGTACCACCAGCATGATACTGATTCCCACAGTGACAAGATTTGCAATTTTTCTTTTCTTTATGCTGTACAGCACATAATGGAACATCTCATTTCCCCTCACTTAATCATCCTGACTTACCACCGAAATATTAATTTTCATATTATAGGTTTATTTTTAATATTTTATCATAGAATCATAGAATCCCGTATTTAAGCCGTTTATCCATCAAAATGTAGGAATAAT
>CAMNSD010000058.1 GCA_946554445.1 uncultured Lachnospiraceae bacterium
CGAGATCCGCTTCGCGGACTCGGATAAGCGGGTAAGTTGAGAGATTTGCTTCGCAAGATTAACAAATCGAGCAAGCTCGATTGCGAGATCCGCTTCGCGGACTCGGATAAGCGGTTAAACTGAGAAAGGAACCGGGTACAGAAAATGGCCATGACCATCTACGATATCTCCCAGAAAGCCGGCGTATCGACTGCTACCGTCTCCCGTGTCATCAACGGCAGCGGGAACGTCAGTCCGGACACCCGTCGGAAGGTGGCGGATATTATTGAAAAATACGGCTATATACCGAACGCATATGCGCGGGGCATGGGGCTGCGCTCCTCAAAGACTGTGGGGCTTCTCTGCGCCGATTCCTCCGATCTGTACACCGCCAGGGCCGTCTATCTGTTACAACAGGAACTGCAGGCCAACGGTTATGAATCGTTGCTCTGCTGCACGGGTTTTAATCAGGATGTCCGCCAAAATTACCTGCATCTAATCCTTTCGAAAAAAGTGGACAGCATCATACTGGCAGGCTCTCATTTTATTGCCACCAGCGAACTGGATAATGCATATATTCGAGAGGCCGCAGACCAGATGCCGATCATGCTCCTGAATGCATCCTACGATCATCCGAATGTATACTGCGCATTATGCGATGACTATGCGGCCATGTACGAGGCAGCTTCTTCCATGATTCGTTCAGGCATCCAGGATATCCTATACCTATATAATTCCAGATCATACAGCGGTCTCCGGAAGCTGGCCGGATTTGAAAAAGCCCTGGATGAGAACGAAATCCCCTCCTCCAAGCGCCGTATCCTCTACTATGATGGACCGCCGGACAGCATCGAAACCATTGCCAATTTCGTGACAAAGGCTGCGGAAGATGACCATCCTTTCCGCGGCATCATAGGCTCAGACGATGCGTTGGCTGCTGGCGGCGTCAAATATGCCCAGCAGAAGGGACTGCGCATCCCGGAAGATATCAGTGTGATCGGCTATAATAATTCTATCCTCACCTCCTGCTGTACGCCAGCACTCACTTCTGTGGACAACTGTCTGGAGGCGCTCACACACCAGCTGGTCCACACACTGCTCCATGTACTCGCGGGAGAAGAAATGCCACAGAAAGTCGTTTTTTCTGGTAAACTAATCAAACGGGACACTACCCGTTTTTAAGAAAGGAGTCTACACATGAAACCATTTATGGACCAAAACTTTTTACTCTCTAACGATGCTGCACAAAAACTCTATTTTGACTTTGCAGCGGACACACCGATTCTGGATTATCACTGCCACATTAACCCTAGGGAAATCTACGAGGACCGTCGATTTGAGAACATTACCCAGGTCTGGCTGGGCGGCGATCATTACAAATGGCGCTTTATGCGTTCCTGCGGCGTGGAGGAGCGCTACATAACCGGCGACGCATCCGATCAGGAGAAATTCTTCAAGTGGGCTGAATGCTTGGGCAAAGCAATCGGCAATCCACTCTTCCACTGGTCCCATCTGGAACTGCAGAAATATTTCGGCTACCACGGCGTATTAAATAAGAAAACCGCAGAAGAAGTCTGGAATCTCTGTAATGAGAAGCTGGCGGATTCTTCCATGTCGGTCCGCAATCTGATCAAACAGTCCAATGTGACACTGATCTGCACCACCGACGATCCGGTGGATTCCCTGGAATGGCACCAGAAGATAGCCGACGACGCTTCCTTCGATGTGCAGGTACTTCCCGCATGGCGTCCGGACAAAGCCATGAACATTGAAAAGGTCACCTTCCCTGAATATCTCGCCACATTATCCGAGGTATCCGGCGTTAAGATCGAGCATTTCGCAGATCTGTGCCAGGCATTAACCGTCCGCATGGACTTCTTTGCTTCCAAGGGATGTTCTGTCTCTGACCACGCCCTGGAGTATGTGATGTATGCGCCCGCTTCCAAAGACGAGATTGAGGCAATCTTTAAGAAACGTATGGACGGAAATGCTGTCACACGGGAGGAAGAACTGAAATTCAAGACAGCGTTCATGCTCTTTGTGGGCAAAGAATATGCGAAGCGCGGCTGGGTTATGCAGCTTCATTATGGCTGTAAGCGTGACAACAATGTGCTTCAATTTAACAAACTGGGCCCCGACACCGGTTACGACTGTATCAACAACTATGCGCCTTCTTCCGAGATGGCCGATTACTTAAATGCCTTGGCCTGCACTGACGAACTTCCCAAGACAATCCTTTACAGTCTCAATCCTAACGACAACCAGGCCATCGGAACCATCCTCGGCTGTTTCCAGGATTCCGCGGCCGTTGCCAAGATTCAGCAGGGTTCCGCGTGGTGGTTTAACGACCACAAGACGGGGATGCAGGACCAGATGATATCCCTCGCGAATCTGGGAAATCTGTCCGGCTTCGTAGGAATGCTGACCGATTCCAGGAGTTTCCTCTCCTATACCAGACATGATTACTTCCGCAGGATTCTCTGCAATCTGCTGGGCACCTGGGTGGAAAACGGAGAATATCCGGACGACTATGAGACGCTTGGCGAAATCGTCAGAGGCATCTGCTACAACAACGCCATCCGATATTTTGGGTTTGACTTAAAACCCCAGGAGTAAGACAGACGAACCGACAGCAGGCAAGGTCTGATAGATATGTTCTGCTAAACACAAATTTCAAATTTTGAGAGGAAAATCATATGAATTTAAATTTAAAACCAGAAAAAGAATGTAAGTTTGATGCCGTGTCCCTGGGCGAAGTTATGCTGCGGCTGGATCCCGGCGAGGGCCGGATCCGCACAGCCAGATCTTTTCGTGCATGGGAAGGCGGCGGGGAATACAATGTCATCCGCGGCCTGCACAAATGTTTTAGGATGAATACCGCCGTCATCACGGCCTTTGCCGATAACGAAGTAGGTATGCTGATGGAGGATTTCATCAACCAGGGCGGCGTAGACACTTCCCTGATCAAATGGATGAAGACAGACGGCATCGGACGTATCTGCCGTAACGGCCTGAATTTCACAGAACGGGGCTTCGGCATCCGCGGTGCGGTGGGCTGTTCCGACCGCGCCAACACCGCCATTTCCAAAGCCACACCGGAAGATTTTGATTTCGAGTATATCTTCGGGGAACTGGGCGTCAGATGGTTACATACCGGCGGTATCTATGCCGCTTTATCCGAGCAGTCCTGCGAGACAGTGCTGGCCGCCATCAAAACCGCCAAGAAATACGGCACCATCGTATCTTATGACTTGAACTACCGGCCTTCCATGTGGAGCGCCATCGGCGGACAGGCGAAGGCTCAGGAAGTCAACAAAGAAATCGCCAAATATGTGGATGTGATGATCGGCAACGAAGAGGACTTCACTGCCTGCCTCGGTTTCGAAATCGAAGGCAACGACAAAGACTTAAAAACCTTAAATCTGGACGGTTATAAAAAGATGATCAATGAGGCGGCGCAGACCTATCCGAACTTTAAGGCTGTAGCTACCACGCTTCGTCAGGTCAAGACCGCTACCGTCAACGATTGGAGCGCAATCTGTTGGGCGGACGGCGAGATTTATAAAGCCAAAGATTATAAAGACCTGGAGATCATGGACCGCGTAGGCGGCGGCGATTCCTTTGCTTCCGGCCTGATCTTCGGCCTGATGACCACGCAGGATGCGGAACTGGCTGTCAACTACGGCGCAGCGCACGGCGCCCTGGCTATGACCACTCCCGGCGACACCACCATGGCAAGCCGCAAAGAGGTGGAAGCTATCATGGGCGGCGCCGGCGCAAGAGTGCAGCGTTAGGAAAAGTAAATTTGCTCCGCAAGATAAACAAATCGAACAAGTTCGATTGCGAGATCCGCTTCGCGGACTCGGTATAAGCGGGGCAATTTCACAAGATTAATGCAATCGGAATGGAGGAATGGTTGAAAAATCACACTGATGTGCTGATTTTTCAACCGCGAGTTTGTGTCGGAGCCACAAACTCGGAATCGCAGCTGAGAATTTAAAATTCTCAGTGCGTGCCTTCGCAAAAAGAGCTCCGGCATGGAGGAAAAAATGAGCAAGATTACAGACAGTATGAAAGAATCTATTATCGTGCCGGTGGTTGTTATAGAGGACGCCAAGGACGCAGTCCCCACCGCAAACGCGCTTCTGGCAGGCGGTATCAATGTAATGGAGATTACCCTGCGCACGGCGGCAGCTCTGGACAGCATCCGCAATGTAGCAGCGCAGTGCCCGGATATGATCGTGGGCGTTGGTACAGTCCTAAATATTGACCAGGCCAAAGAGGCCGTGGAAGCAGGCGCTAAATTTATCGTCTCTCCAGGATTTGACAAGAAGATTGTGAAATGGTGCATCAAAAATGACATTGATGTCACACCCGGTTGTGTCACCCCCACAGAGATCATGATGGCAAGAAACCTGGGACTGCGGATAGTCAAATTCTTCCCCGCCAACGTTTACGGCGGCTTAAAGGCCATCACAAACCTGGCTGCGCCGTTTACAGATATGCAGTTCCTTCCCACCGGCGGCGTGAACACGGAAAACATCGCAGAGTTCGTTGCCAATCCGGCAATCTTTGCAGTGGGCGGAAGCTGGGTATGCAAGAAGGCTGATATTGCAGCCGGTAATTTTGATAAGATTACAGAACTTTGTAAGGAAGCGCGAGCACAGATTAAAGCTTAATTAAGAAAAATGAGTCCCATGAATCTCAGGCTTTTTAACCTTTGCATTTCATGGGACTCTCTTTTTATCAGTACAGTCTCTGTATTTCCAATTTGTCATTGTTTATGCTTCACACTCACATTCCTGTTCAGAGAAAAAATTTAAAATATATTTGTATACCGCCTTGCAATCCCTAGAGACAAATAAATCCTCTTTGGATTTCAATTCCATCCTTCCGCATGTTTTAGAAATGCGGATATCAACTATATCCAGGATTGTATCTGTATAGAATCTCTTTTTGTCTAAAAAAAGAAGTATCATATCCGGCTCATATATATGTTCTATCGTATATAGGATATCTTGATCTAGCAGCTTTTTTCTATCCATATAGCAACTACAGGGAATCTCTTTCCCTTTCCAAGCATACTCGCTTACCACAACTACATGATAACCCTCCGCCTGCAGTCTTCTTTTCAAAAAATCTTTCAAGCGCCCGCACTGGCGGTCTATTCCCAGAACCGGTGTATTGATTTCCCTTCCATGACAAAACAAATATTTCTTCGGCTCCCGTCCTTGGTATCCTTCTTTTACCCCATGTAAAATCAAACTCTTTAAGACTTGTCTAAAAGAACTCCCGGAATCCTTCTTTAAAAATCTGACAATCTCTCCCGTAATGACCGGCGCCGCATAGCTATTTGCCATCATCTCTAATTTACTGCCATCTACTGCCACGGTTCCTATATGTGCCACAATACTGTTTTCCAGTCTACCGCCTCTAAATTGCTGAAAACCATACTCTCCCTCTTTTAAACATTGCCCCAAATCTGCCCTGACGCCAAACACACCCCTGCAGCTTGCAGGAAAAGACATGATTCCCTGATTACTAAACGCGGACACAACCATAACATTCTTTCTCAGGAGTTTATATAGAGTACGCTCTACTTTCTTATACTCTAAATAATTTAAAGTCCCACAACTAAGATTAATCACCTGTACGCCGCACGATATACAATACTCCAAAGCTATGATTATATCCTCCATCTCTGCGCTTCCATCCTCAAAGATGCGGATGTCGAACAACTCCATATCTGTTTCCTTGGATGCAATCACAGCCGCACAGATTGTCCCATGGGACAATGGTTGGATTGGTACGGCAATTCCCTGGCATATTTTCCCTTTTTCTACATAAAATCTGTTTATCTTTGTAAAAACAGAATCCATGCTCTCCTGTATGCCATCGTCAATCACCGCGACTTTTACCGCGCTTTTGCTTTCCTGCATCTCTCCTACTCCTGCACCACCGAAAGCGCCCCGTCGTCAATGGCGTACACTTTCTCTTATAATCTACTCCGATGTCAATAGTTCCAAAGGCTTCTCTCTGGCAAGCAGCAGGAGAGCTACCGTTGTCCCCAGCATATAGCCGCCAAAAGCTGCCCCGCATACCGCCATGATCTCCTGTGTCCCCTGCTGCCCCACAAACAGGGCTGCCAAACATCCAATTACATTTCCAACAAATACAAGGACAAGCTGTTCGCACCAGAAAGCCCACACCGCGCAGGGAGTTCCCACCCCCAACGACCGGAACAGGGCAAACTCCTTCACCCTGCCGTTTACTAACAAGTGGCTGATCACATAACCCACGACAAAGACCAATATCCCCATGGGCAGAAGAAAGGCCGTCAGGATACGGATTGCTGTTTTTAATCGGCCCGCCATGGTGATAAAAATACCGTCCTGTACATACAGAGCGCTTCCCTTGTAGGAAAATTTAGCCCCGTCCCCTTTATAGACTTCCATGAGCCCCAATTCACCGATCTTTCCCATTTCTTTCTTAAAATCGTTGAGGGCAAGAGCGTCTCTCACATAGAAAGAAACCGCCTCCGCCGTAAAGTCGATCTGCCGTTCCTCAAACGCATCCCAAGCTGTCTGAAAAGGTATCAGCATATCCGGATATTCCCTGGATTCCAGTGGATCAGAATCATCTATCTGCCCCACCACCTGCAGATGCATATAGCCCAGTTCCAGGATGTCTACATCCCGCCTTTTGTCATCATACCGGTAATAGTACACCGTAAAGGGGATCTCATCTCCATAGGCAATCCCCTGTTCTTCCATGTCGGATCTTTTCAGCAGACATACCCTCTCCGCCCCGGCAAAGAGGGTTTCATCCCATTCCGCCTGATAGGTCACCTTTATATCCTCCGGCAAGACTGTGCTGTCGATCTTGTTGACAGCACTCACATCCAGGTTCAAATTGGCCTCCCATTGCGCTTCCTCAAATTCTCCGAAGCTCGCTTTTAGCTGGGTGGAACAATCCAGATTCCTGATCTGCTCCGCCGCCTGCAGATCACGCAGGGTATCGCTGCTCACGGCGATGCCCACCTCCATCGTCCCGTCCGGATTGGTGATCGTACATTTGATAGGCGTATTCGCCGCCAGATCCGACAGCTGCGTTCGGTAGCTGCCAATCAGCCCCAAATACAGATTCAGCAAAATGGCCAGCACGAAATTTACAAGCACCACCAGGATACTCCGGCTTCTCTGTCGTCTTATACTTTTTAAGATATAATGATACAAGATAGACCTCCCCTTTAAAGCAGTTTACAGTTTCTATTTCCCGGCCATCCCATCTTCCACCAGATACATTGGCTCTCTTTTCAGGATATTCCTCACCTTTACGCCGGAGATACTAATACCAAGTACCACCACCAGTCCGCCCATCGTACAGGAGACTGCAAGGCCGCCCTGATGCAGCCCTGACAGATCGACTTCCATCTCCGCTGTCATCCCTATGTTGCTGTACTTTCGGTCAAAAGCCTCCTGTCCCATATCCTCTATGTTTACATGCTCCGAAACTGCCGTACCCACCGCCATGCCGGGAACCGTCCCTAGGAGCAGAAGAATCAGTATGCCCGCCAGAGTAATATTCCGACACGCCTTCCCCGTCATTCCTATCAGCCGCTCTATGGCCAGTCTCTTTTTCTGTTTCGTGATATAGATATGCGAAATCTGCAAGGTCAATATCACTGCGGCAATCATCCCCATGGCAAGCAACGCTGTCGACATATTTTTCAAGTTTCGAATCCCTTCCATCAACGCTGAATATCCCCGGTCATAAAAAGTAAAGACCAGGTTGTCCATACCATGCTTTGCGCTGGCTTTTAGGAAATCTGCAACGGAACCGTTTGGAATCTGAAAGGAGGTATTTTCATCCGACATAGGCCCGTAATCCACAATGTTTTCCATTTTGTTTTGAACAGAGTTAAGTGGCACAATCAGTTCATCTCTCCCGATTCCCTCTGTAAGCTGAGTATGATCATAAATACCGACTATGGTGTACTCCCTCTCCTCAAAAGGCATAAGCAGCTTTCCATCCAGTCCCATAAACTGAAAATGAATGCTGCCTCCACCCGAGTTGAAGGCTATGTCCGGGCGCGTTCCAGCATTTGTAAAATAGAGCCTCGCCTTGACCACATCACCCACTGACAATCCGTTGTTTTCCGCAAAAGTCCGGGGCGCAAGACACACCGGGCTTCCCTTTGCATACTCCTCCCGCGTGGGATAACGGCCTTCACATACCCAGGCGCTCTGTTCATAAAAAGGCATCAAAAGATCCGTACTGTTCGTCCCTACCACGGGCTGCGTCTCATAATAGAGGGCCGCCGTATCTGCGATTGCCAGAAACCGCTGCCCGGCTTCCGTCTCATAAAATCCCTCCGTGACCTCATAAATGCCCTGCATATCCAGAGAATCTTCTATTCTTTTTCCCTCCGGCGTATACAAGGTAGGCTCTACGATGTCCGGGCCAAATTCCAGTTCGTCATAGAGTTTATCGCCGGCCTCCCACTCTTTGCCATGAGCCCATCCTACTTCCGTAATCATCGCAACATAGGTTTTATCTGCCTTCAATTCTTCCGGATATCGGTTCGTATGGTCACAGAACCACACCACACTACCCTCCAGCATCTTGTCGCTTCCTAAAATTCTCGTAATCAAAATTTTCCCGGATTCCTTCGGCACATAATCCTCCTTCGGGGAAAACTCGGCCACAGTGATAAAAGAATAAGCCTTATCCTCACCGACATGCACATATTCCGGCCCATAAGACCCCCAATATACCCGTTTTTCCGGCTCTGTAAGATAGGTCACCTCCTGAAAAGCCATATCCTCTTCCACAGCATACTGGTTATATATGGAATCTTTGTATAGCAGATAGTCTCCTTTCTCCGCATCCCATACTTTACGTTCTTGTACGGTATCAGGCTTCTGGTTGACTGTACCGATTGTGACAAAATCGTTCTCATACGCCTTCGATAGCCTGTCACTGGTAACCCAGAGATTGGCGCCAACCACTAACATTACCGTCACAAGCATAACTAACAAAACAATAAGCAGGACTTGTCCCGGTGTGCGAAGCAATTGTTTTACATAGTTTTTCATCTTTACTTTCCTTTTCCTATAATGGACTGGGTTTGACGCAAAATATTGTAGAAAGATTTATATATAATAAAAACGATGCAAACGATTACATGTTATAATCATTTACATCGTATACTTTTCTATCAACATGTGTCAATGAGTTTCCATGATTTTTTAGAAAAATATCCACGTTATTTCCATAGTTTTACTTTGATTCCACTTTCCTCTCCATCAATGCGGACATGCTTCCGTAGATTGTCATTGTCCCTTCATTGTCACAACCGCCTTCCCCTTTGGCCTACTCCGATGCCAATAGTTCCAACGGCTTCTCTTTCGCCAGCAAAAGCAGCGCCACCGTTGTCCCCAGCATATAGCCGCCAAAAGCTGCCCCGCACACCAACAGAATTTCCCGTAGTCCCTGATGTACCATAAGCAAAGCCATAAGACACCCGAACGCATTTCCGACAAACACAAGCACAAGCTGTTCGCACCAGAAAGCCCACACTGCGCGGGGTGCTCTCACCCCCAGTGACCGGAACAGGGCGAACTCCTTCACCCTGCCGTTTGCCAGCAGGTGGCTGATCACATAACCCACGACAAAGACCAGTATCCCCATAGGAAAAAGAAATGCCGTCAGGATACGGATTGCCGTTTTTAATCTGCCCGCCATGGTGATAAAGATGCCGTCCTGTACATATAGGGCAGTCCCCTTGAAAGACGGCCGTCCATATCCTTCTGTGATTTCCACAAGCCCTGCCTCCCTCATCTCCTGTTTAAAAGCATTAAGTGCAAGTGGATCTTTCACATAAAAAGATACCTCATCAGCCGTAAAGTCTGCATGATTTTCTTCTACCAGATCCCACGCTACTTGAAATGGCAATAGAACATTGGGATAATTTTGAGATGTCAACGGATTAGAGTCATCAATCTGTCCCACAATCTTTAATTGTATAGGTTCCAATTCCCTCAAATCAATCTGATATTCTTTATCATCATAATGAAAATAATATATTGTAAGAGTGATCTCGTCTCCACAGGCATAACCCATCTTCTCCATGTCGGACTTTTTCAAGAGACACACCCGCTCCTCCCCAATAAACAGTGTTTCATCCCATCCTTTTATATACTCTAAATCCAGTTCGTCAGAGAAAACCTCACTTCCTTCTTTGTTTACTGCTCTTACGGCTAAGTCCAGATGCTGCTCCCAATCTTCCGATGCAAATTTACCGGTTCCCGCCCGCATGGTGACCGAACAATCCAAATCTCTTATATACTTCGAGGCTTGCAGCGCGCGGATTGTATCGCTGCTGATAGAAATTGCCTTATCCCTTGATCCGTCCGAATTTGTAATGGTACACTTAATGGCTGTATTTGCTGCTAAATCTTGAAGCTGCGCCTGATAACTGCCAATCAAGCTAAAATAAAGATTCAGTAGAATCACTAATATACAGTTTACAAGAATGACCAAAAAGCTTCTGCTTTTCTGACGTTGAATGCTCTTCAAAACATAGTGATGCATGGATTCTTCTCCTTATGTGAATTAATGATCCTCTACACTATTTTTTCATTGTTCCATCCTCTAGCAGATATAATGGCTCTCCACTTAATGTTTTTCGTAACTTCACTCCAGAAATCGTAATGCCAAAGGCAATCATCAAGATGCCCATCATACAAGAGATTTCTATATCTCCCATGCCCTGCTCCTCTACATCAATCATATCATCCACAGCTATACCGATATTACTATACATCCTATCAAAATTCTCCCGTGTCATATCTTCCACATTCACATAACCAGAAATCTCCATACCTACTGCAGCACCAGGTACCGTCCCCAGTAGCAGAAGAAATAATATGCCCGCCAAACTGACATTCCAGCAGTGTCTCTCTGTCATACCCATCAGACGTTCGATAACCAGTCTATTTTTCTGTTTTGTAATATAGATATGGGCTATCTGTAAAGCCAGTATAAGCGCAGCAATCAGTCCTATAATCAATAAAGCCATCGACATATTTCTTAAATTATTAATTCCCTCCATAAGAGCCGAATACCCTCTGTCATAAAAAGTGAAAATCAAATTGTCCGTATCGTGTTTTGCGATAATCTCGAGGAAATCCGGAATGCTTCCATTTTCAATTCGAAAAGAAGTGTTTCCATCCGTCATTGGTCCATATTCCACAATGTTGTCCATCTTTTTATGTATGGATCCGAGCGGCACTATCAATTCATCCGATGCGATTTCCTTCGCCATCAAAGGTGCTGTATCATAGAGACCAATAATAGTATAATTCTTTTCCTCAAACGGTCTTAAAAGCTTTCCATTCTGATCAAGTATCTCAAAATTAGCCCATCTTCCTTCCGGCCTTGGCCAAGTCCAGTTCGGTGTTTCTTTCGCATCTGTAAAATAGAGTCTTGTCATAACCTGATCCCCCACAGACAGATTATTATTCTCAGCAAAAACTTTTGGTACAAGACATACTGCACTCCCCTGTTCATATTCTTCTGCTGTGGGATAACGCCCCTCATACACCCAGGCTGTTCCATCGTAAAAAGATGGTAAAATATCCGTACTGTTCGTTCCTTCGACAGGCTGCGAATTTTTAATAAAATCGTCCATATCCGCCATTTCCAGATATCTCTTCCCTATCTCCGTTTCGTAAAAGTCTTCTGTCACCTCATAGATATTTTGCAACTTCAAAGAATCCTCTATCTTCTTTCCATTCGATGAGTACAATGTAATGGAGATAGGCTTCGGATGATACTCCAAATGCCTGTAATTTCCTTTTTCATCCCATTCCTTTCCATGAAGAAAAACCGAACTCTCTTTAACCATTGCTACATAGGTTTTCCCTTCCTCTATTTCAATCGGGTATCGGTTCGTATGATCACACAGCCACGAAACAGTCCCTTCCAGCTTCTTATTGCTTCCCAATACTTTGGTAATATAAATCCGTTTCGATGGTGAAAGAATCCCACTTTCCATCGGTGAAAATTCAGCGATGGTCGCCACCGAATCAAATCCCGCCTCCGCAGATGCATGCAGATATTCTGGCGCATAAGATCCCCAGAATACACGTTTCTCCGGTTCGACAAGATACTCTACCTCCGGAAAAGTAATCTCCTCCTGGGTAACATACCTGTCATAAACAGACTCATACCGAATCTGATACTCCTCCTTCTTGGCATCCCATACCCTGCTTTCCTGCACACTATCGGGTTTCTGGTTTACTGTACCGATTGTGACAAAATCGTTCTCATACGCCTTCGACAGCCTGTCACTGGTAACCCAGAGATTGCCGCCCACCACTAACATAACCGTTACAATCATAACAAGCAGAATAATGAACAAGGTCTGTATCGGAGTGCGGAGTATTTGCTTTACATAGTTTCTCATCTTTACTTTCCTTCTACCTGAAATGGAATTGGGCTGAGTTTGCGCTGAATACTGCAAAAAGATTTATATATAATAAAAACGATGCATTTGATTACATATTGTAATCATCTATATCGTATACTTTTCTATCATCATGTGTCAATAAGTTTCTATGATTTTTTGGAAAAATCCCCGCGTTATTTCCACAGTTTCACTTTAAACCCTCTTTCCTCCCCATCAATGCAAGCATGCATCATATGTATACACCCCAATCCTTTCTCCTTCAACCGCATACCCACACTTACAGCATCTCTGCGCATGATACTCCTTTATTTCACAGCCTCCGCCCGATTTTCCCATATGCTCTGTCATTGTTCCGGACACCAAATCATGACTGCAGCTTCCATAGGCCGTCATTGTCTCTTCCTCAGAATATGGATAGATATTTCCCTCTGTATCCACAAACTGTTTCTCATATAGAATTTCTATACCCTGCCGCGACCTAAAATCATTATCCAACCCATCAGTGGTGAAACAAATATCCGCACTTCGAAGTGATCCTGCTATTTCCTCCTGAGACGAATCTTCCGCCATTTCCTGATAAAATGTATCCCGATACGCAAATACGGTCATAGAATTGCAAAAAGTCAACACCGCCACCAACATTCCCGCTACATAACGGTTCCATTTCTTCTTTTTCAATAAATTCTCCATCCTATCTTTTATGTCTTCCATATCATCGGTAAAACCGTTCTGCCACCCAATAAAAGTCTTACCCGTTTCACTCGCCTCATTGATCAGCAGACGCAGATATTCTTTTACTTCTTCTCTCGGTTTTTCCTGCATCGCAATTTCATCGCAGGAGTATTCGCAGACTCGTTCAAATTCACGTCTCAGCTTCCGTATGATTGGATTCCACCAATGTAGCATCACCACAAGCCGCACAAGCAGCTTCCACAGGACATCCATTCGCCTGATATGCACCATCTCATGGCGAACAAGCATTTCCGCCTCTCGACTGTTCATTTCCCTGTTACAAATAATAACCGGCCTGCAAATGCCAAATGTAATCGTTGGCTCTCCCTCCCGCGCTTGGTATAAGACTACAGGCCATTTCACACCATACTGCTTTTTCAATCTTTCTAAAAATGACTTCTGTTTCTCCGTCATCACATTACCTGTATATTTATCAATCTGCCGCCTAATACGCACATACTTCAAAATCCATCTCATCATCAGAATACCAACTATGAGCAGCCATACCCCTACCACGATCATCTGGGCAGCCTCATAGTTGTTCACATACATCTTAGAACTACCATAAATGGTAGGTATCCATATCCTTTCTGCCTGTTTTGCCGGCACAAAAACCCGGATTATCTTTCTATACCAGCCTTTCAAAAAAGGTAACGGGATTAGATAAAACAGAACCGTTACTCTTATGACAAGATAATACAGCCTTGCACTGACCTTATTCCTCAACAGGCACTTAAGAAGCAGATACATACCCATCATTGTACTTCCTGAAAGTGACATAACCAGTAAATATTCCATTCCCGCTTCCCCTAACTGTTTTCTAAAATCTGAATCAGTTCCTCTTTTTCCTCTTTTGTAATTACGTTCTTTTGTGTAAACGCAGCCACAAAGTCATTCAACTGTCCATCATACAGGCAGTCAACCGCCGCCTTCATCTGTGTATACCTATATTCCTCGTAAGTGCATGTTGTTTCTACTATCCCATTATTCCGCTTGACCATACCTTTCGCTTCTAATCTTAACAAAAAAGTATTCAGTGTCTGCCTTTTCCACTTTTTACCACTCGCCTCAAACAATGCCAAAAGCTGGGACTGTTTAATATCGCCTTTCTGTTCCCACAGCATCTTCATCACTTCTAACTCCGCGTCCGAAATCTCCAAAAAACTCTTCATACTTCCTCCTTATGCCTTCTTCCTTCTGATGATTATGTCTTGTAATCACTTAACTATATCTTGTTTCCTGACCAACTGTCAATATGCTATTTAAAATAAGCTCGTTTGTTCCATGTCTCTTGTTCTTTTTCACATCTACGCCAGGGTGGCAGCCTTCACCAAGCATCCTTATGTTAAACTGAAAGGGGGTGTCGCAAAATCATCAAATTAGATGATCGAGCGGCACCCTTGCTCTAT
>CAMNSD010000059.1 GCA_946554445.1 uncultured Lachnospiraceae bacterium
TGGAAGGTTTTCGTTCAAATCCCGATCCTGTTCCGCTTTTATGTATTTGCGTGCCGCAGAACAGATAGTAGTCCATCTCCTCCAGTTCATCTATTGTGCAATAGTCCTGAGAAAGCATATAATGTCTTTTTGCCTCATTGATGTTGTATTCCATGTCATTCCCTCCTGAAATCATCACAACAGCAATATACACTACAAGTAACGTTTTTGAAATGCTTTGCCTAATCATCATTCTTGTCCTCTTGGCCCATTTTTGCCGCCTGTATCTCCCATATATTCCTCAAAGCTTTCTTTTTCAAGCCATAAGAACGCGCGGGATACCATAAAGTCTTCTCCAGTTTCTCTGGAAGGATTCCAGTATATGTAAGCTGTTTTTCCTGTCTCTATTTCCCTAACATATATTCCTGAAGGAGGCGTCTGTTCATATTCCTCCGGATACATATCTACCCCATTATCATAATCAACACATGAATATGCCAGATATTTTCCATCCGGACTAAAGCTTGGCGAATATAGATATTCTCCCAGGTATGTCACTTCGCCCGATGGATAGGCAATCTTGAAAAAAGATGAACGCCCTGCTTGAATAACCAACCAGCCTTCCTGTTCATTGCCCTCAAATTGACAGATATTGACATAAAGCAAATCTCCTTCTTGTACATCATCTCGTATTTTGCATACTTCTTCCTGTATTCCCTGCAAGTCAAAGCTCCATTGTTCTGTTCCATCTTCTACCGCCCTTATCGTCAACAGATTCATCCGCTTCTTAAATCCTGCAATCAGATTCCCTTCTATATTTGTTATCAGTATAGGAAGATATTCCGTGTCTCTTTTAAATTCGGAAATTTTCTTGTAATACCGATCATCCATCTCTTTGTAAGTATCTCCATCTTTCACGATCCAGATATATTGGAGTTCTTTTCTAAGATCCGACACCTTCTCTGAAACTTTTTCTTTTTCATGAAACAATATCTTTGTATTCATCGTCTGATATTCGTTCCATTTATTGGTTACCACCCATTTACAATCCGGAGACACATAGATAACATTGGTTTCTTCCTCTTCTTCACCTTCCTCGTCTTCCTTATCCGGCTCCAACGGAAGCTGCGCTTTAAACTCCTGATACAACGCTTTTGCTTCTTCTATATTCTTCGTCTTGTTACTGATAATAGCCGGTTTACTCTGAGAACCTGACGTACTCTTATTTAACCAAGTATCACAAAACAAATAACAATCCATCTCCTCAAATTCATTTATTGTGCAATAGTCCTGAGAAAGCATATAATATCTTTCTGCTTCATTGATTTTATATTCCATATCATCCCCTCCTAAAATCACCACACATGCAATATACGTTATGAACAACGCTTTTGCAATACTCTGTCGAATCATCATTCTACTCCTTTGGGCCCATTAAATTTTAAGTATCCTTTTGTATCATTATAAAACTGCCTGTCGATTACCATATACCCGTTAAAATCTTCCTTGAACGTATTATAATTTATTTCCTTCTTTGCATCTACATATTGCGTAACATCGTATTTTTCCCATAGATCACGTACATTTTCTGCCTCTTTGCTATTTATAAATCCAACCTGAACTCCAAACTTCAAATAGTCCTTCATTGGAATCGTAATACAGCCCGCAGAATATGGTTTTAGGGGATCATCACTTCTTACTATTCCTGCCATATGAAAATGAATTAATCTGGCATAATCGTTGTTTGTTATTGAATTATAAGCCAATATATTATCATTATTATTAAGCCACAAAGCAGCGTATCCTTCAAATCCCCTTTCCGCACTATGCGCACCATCTTTAACTTCATATATTCCCTCACATATTGTAGCCGTCTTTTCCATATTATCCGGCAGAGTTGATGCTTTCATCACCGCATACTTGGGCACCCCATCCTCAGTTGTAATCAGAATCGCCCCAAACTGTCCATTAGGATGATATGTATTTATTCCATTCCACTCTTTCCCATCTTCCGAAAACGGCGTTGCCAACCCTTCAAACACAAAAATGGCCGTACCCTGACGCAATTCGGGATTGCTTTCAAAATAGTTCATTATTTCAAACAATGCCAAACACTGTCTTGCTGTAAAATAATTCTTCTTCGCAAAAGCTTCCCACTCATTAAACAGTATTGTCTGTCCGCTCGTAATCGGATAAATAAAGCCGCCATGTCTGCAAAACAAAATAGAAGTCATGGTAATGCCCGTTTTCTTATACAGAGGAATCCTATCCAGTGTGCTGACTGCCTGTGCCTCCTCCAACCAAGAGTACATTTTCCCATCCGGGAACTCGGCATACGGCGTTTTAAAATCAATATTTTCCCATTCTTCCTCAAGATTCATAAGATATTTGCATACACCATGGCTTTGACAGTCAACTTTATTCGTCTTGATTATCTCTTCCTGCGCTCTGGACGCCGCTTCCTTACAATTACACGGAAAAGGAAGGATATTCCACTCCTGTCTCGTGTCTGTCACATTTGCATGGCAAAAATCATTGGTATACATTGGGTTTTCTAGCACCCTTAAATACTCTGTCGGCTCTCCCTTGTTCTGCTTTTCATCTTTCCCATCAATTTTAACAGCCTTACCATCCGACAATGGGAAATCCTCCCAGGTAGCACTAGTACAGCCCAGAATGGCTCCATTTACCAAATACTCATCGTTTATGCCATCTTGAAGTCTTCTGCTGATTTCTTTCTCTACATCTTCTTTTGTAGCACCTTTCCCCGCAAGTTCTGAATTTTCCTGCGCCATGATGTTCTTTAACTCATTTTGTATTTTTTCCTTTTCCTCTTGATACGCATATACTTCACTCATCCCCGTTACTTCCTCCCATCAAAGTAACTCCTCACCCACCCCTCATGTTCGAAGGGATAGAACTGTTCCTGCCCAAGATAAAGTACTTCCTCATTCCTGTATACCGGAACGATCACATAGCCCCACTCCCTGCATCTCTTCCATGCAAAGAAGCGAATCTCCCGATTGATGATGTTGTCTGTCTCTTTCTGTAAGATACTGCCTCCATATACTTCCTTAATCTGCTCGTAAGTCACTTCCCTGAACTGCTCCGGCTGACAGTCAAAGTAAAAATGATAGCGCACCTTTCCTTCAGTGTCTTTTAAGAATAACTGTAAGGTCACATCTTCCAGATTTCTGGATACATACCTGGTCTCGTCCTCCCGTAAGAATCCGTTGACCAGTTCCACCTCCGTGCCATTATGCGTCAGGGCACTGACCGTATACGGAAGCACGGGTTTATCTGAATACAGTTCTATATCCGCATATCCCAGTCGTTTATCCCGGATATATTTCAATGCACCATCCACGCAACTCATCTTAAGGTCAATATCGCCCTCCGCCGTACGGTTTCGGCGCTTAAACTGTATCATCCGTCCCGGAAGGAACTCCTTTAAGGCGTCCCGAAACAGATCTATCTTACATGACTGCCCGGTCAGCTTCAGGAAGGAGAACTCTCCCAGCTTGTCCGTCAGATATAAGGGCTCCAGAAACTTATGTATAATCCCGTAAATATCACCTTTTAACAGCATCTCGATCTCATAGAGATTAAAGAGGATTTCCGGAAATTCTTTGATCACAGCAAATTCCTGGTCTGTCTTTACTGACAGTTTCCACTTATCCGCCTTAATCCATGAGATATCAGACTTTTTCTTATCCTCCGAAGATACGCCCACGCGCAGGACGCCTGCCTGCTCGTAGAATTGTTTCTTTACCTGTTCTGCCAGGAAAAAGAGATGATAGAAATTATTCTTTACTTTAAAATAGTCCTCCCTGCTCTGTAATTCATAATCCTTAAACCGTGTAGGAATATATGTCTCGGCCGCCTCATAGGACTCTTCCAGCGCCTGATAGAGCTGCTCCACCCCGTTTTCATCTACATACCGATAAATGTCTATATCCAACCCATTCAGAAGCGTCTCCGTATTATGGGGCAGCTGACACTCTAACTTCTCCGCCATCAGAACCTTCATATACTGCATGATCCGGTAAGTCAGATTATTGCCGCCAAAATCCGTATCCCCGTTCTCATAAGAAGTGTCAATCCTGATATGGTATGCCACCCGATCGTCTCTCACACGGAATCTACAGGCACACAAATCTGTAGTCCCTCCACCACAGTCCACAATAAGCGCCTGATATTCTGTGTCGGGTTTGGCACTGCCCGCTTCCAGCATACTGGAAATGGTATTGTAAAGTACCGACACGCCTTCATCCAGCATATCCTCCTGCAAGGTATAATCCGGCAGGATCTCATGAAACAGTCTGCGGAAGAGGAACTTCTGCTTCACTGGACAGGAAATATGAAGCTGTTGCACCTTACACTTAAACCGGTTCTCTGTGACCTGAATGATATAGGCAAAATACGCCCTGATGATCTCCTTTCTGGCAAGAAATGTCCTGCGTCCCTGCCTGTCAGTAATCTCCTCTTCCTTCTCATAGTCGCTGATCCAACGTTTCATATCATAAAAGATACTGAACCCTTCATCCACATAGCATTCATTGGATAGATCCACAGCCTTCTGCCCAAACACCAACTCGGGCTTTCCCTCTCTGACAGATATGACTCCTGCCACGGAAGGCATCAATTTCCTGCCATCTTCAAAAATGGTATACTGTATCACATTCTTTCCAAAGGATGCCGCAAACGGGGCACCTTTCGCACTCTCAAAATATAGGGAATCCAAATATACTCCTGCTGTGGTATTCGTGGAACCAAAATCTATGACTAACGGCATTCTCAAGGCTATCGGCTCCCGCACTTCCACATCCATAAGCGGGATACGATATGCCGTCAAATGCTCGGGTATCTCATCAGATCCCCCATAGTAGACAGCGTATATCTTATCCGAATCCTGTTGAGCAAAACAGTATAGATCATACTCCTTCAGATCAGCTTCCAGACAGGATACCTCCTCACTCTTCATCACATACAGATGCTCTGCATCACCCCTACACTTATGAAGATAGAAAATCCCGCAGACCTTACTGCCACCGCTCACAAGAATTGCATTGGTATCTTCCAGAGATGCCTTGTAGGGAATATGTATCCCATCCTTTTCATCCATTGTACGACCGTCATATACGATGATCTTGGAAGGAATATGGAGCGCATTATCCGTCACTGTCCGTATTTTCCCCTTGACAAGCATCTGCTCTAGCGCTTCCTGCCCATCTGTGTTATCCTGACAGATTAACATTTGTTCTCTGGTGCCCCGATAACGCATAATAACATGAATCAGTTCTTCCTTATCCAGAGGATTTAAGATACCATGTACGATTTTCTCCCTGCGGCAGATTTCCCGAAGCTGATGGGTTGTCATCAGTTCCAGTTCGCTCTGCCTGTAAAGTCTCTTCTTCTCTTCTTCCTTGATCCCATCCCTGTCAAGTATATATCCGCCCATTGTATTCTCCCGTTCAAAAAATCACCATCTCATCCACCATCATGGTCTCATCCACACCTATAATCCCGAAATGGTGCCCGTAAAACCAATGCACCATCTCCTGCATCGGCAAAAACATCTCTCGCAAAAACGCGGTGCGCTCCCGCTGCCTTTCAGATTCTTCCACCCCCAGATAGACCAGCAACTCATATGCCGTCTCGTTATTCTCATAGATAAAGACCTGCGGATAAAGCTGTAACATAACCCGCCTAAACTCTTCCAGATAATTCCCGGTTTTTAGAAGCTGCAGATATGCCCTAACAATGTGTTTCTGCTCTTCCTTCAAGAAAAGGGAAAACCGATATACCGCCGCCTGTCCATATCTTCCTTCCTGTATGTCATGCATGATAAGACTGTGATAAAAGTCTTCTTTTGACAGTCCCTCCCGCAAATCCACCTGTACAATCTGATGCATACAGACATCAAAAAACACGTCCCTCAGACTCTCATATCCTTCTACATTCCGGTCAAAAAGCTGTCCCAACACATCACCCAGACGGTAAAGCGGATTAATCTCCACCTTGTCTTCTTCCGGGCTTTCCTGGTTTAGATCTACGACAGATACTTCTATGTATGGGCTGGGGACGGATGCCTCCGTAAACCGAAGGCCATCTCTCCTCCTGCCGTTTTTTTCCGCCTGTAGTACTGCTTCCCATGCGTAGTTCATATTTACGCTCCTGTTTTATCTCTTATTCTGATTCCAACATACCCGTCATAAATCATACCTCTGTTCAACATATTAATTTTCTGTCTTTAATTCTAATCCAATTGCTCCCCGACTCAACAGACTTTCAACCAGTTCCTCACATATCTTAATTTCATGCTCATTCAATCGTTTTACCATATATAAAACTTCTTCCTGTCCATCATTACCCTCCGCCAATACTGGGCAATAATATGATCTGTTTTCTTCTTTTTGTGTATCAAACAATGCCACAAAGATAAAGGGCATCCGACTATCATACAATTTAATTATCTCCATTGCTTCCCCCGATACCATTAGCACAGGCTCTACCATGATATCTGGATACACAATATCCCTCCCCGTTCGCATTTCTAATAACAATCGTCTGGGAATATCCTTATAATCCTGCCTATTCAATTTTCTTACGTCCAGTTTCCCGTACCAGTTTATTATCTGTGGTAAAGGATTTCCTTTTTGCGTGGTGAGCGTCAGATAGTTTTTATACATGTCTCTTGTAACACCTTCCCTATATTCTATACATATCCTCTAACCTCTCCGCTTCTCCTCTCCATCTTCCGAAAAAGAAAAAGAAGTTCTCTGTTTTTTTCAATCTCTTATATTCTTCGCTATCTTTTATTTCATCTAACATGTCCCTGCACAAGGCCGCTATTGCGGCATGATAATATTCTGCGTGCTGATATCGAAGAGCGTCTTTTTCATACTGGTATATTCTTGGATACACTTTTTGCAGCTTATCAAACAATTCGAGCATATCCTGTTCATATATCTGAAAAAAACAGGGAGGAACCCATGCCAATTCTAATTGGTCACTGTCCATATAGAGCTCTTTCCCATACAAAGTCAGGCGTAATTCTCCCGTCTTCATTAAAATACTACTATACAAATAACAGATTCCAAGACATCCTGCTTCTGCCTCAGTCCGTTCTTCCCATTGTTCAAACAGTTTTCCAAAAGCATTTTTTACTTCGTCTCTTCGTTCCGCTTTCTCATATTCTTTCTCCAACTCCCTTATTCTGGATGCAAACAACTGTGCTCCCCATTTTTCTCCGTCCGACAACATGTTTTCCCTATAATCCATTATTTCCCTCATTCCATCTCACATCTATATTTATCAATATGTCTCTCAAGAAAACATAAAAGTACTTAATTATTGTATCTTTAGATTTCCGCCAATGAAGGAAATATCATTATCCAATTGTATACTTGTTCCCTTCTGTTTAAAACTTATAGAAGAAGCTCCTGCAACAAGCAAAGAACCAACATTACTTGTAATCGTCATATCTTCCTCCGCTTCCAACACGACAGAATGGGCGCTCATGATATGGATTCCCTCTTTATCTGACATCTCTATCCTATTTCCCTGATTATTTGTAATGACAATAGAATCCGGTGTAAACCGCACTTCTTTCTGGTACTTACTCTTGAATACTTTATGTTCCGGATTCTTACGGTCAGTGCTGTCTGTTGCTACATGTACGGAACTGATAACAAAAGCATCTTTCTCTAATTTCTCCGGTATGGTAAGACGTACCATATCCCCTAACTCCGGCATACAATACCATCCGGTTCCGTCAGGTGTAGAATAAGTGGTTGCATAGGCATACCATATAGTGTTTTCCTGCTCGCTGTTTTCATCTTCTATAATAGCAACCTGTACTTTATCTTCTTTTACTCCTGTCACCCTGGCGGATAGTGCACATCCTGTCATTTCCTCCTGATACTTTTCCGCTACTTTAATTCCACCTTTTTTCCTCATATAACAGAAATGTATAAGTTCTCCTCCTTGATATCTGCTCTGTATTTTATAGATATAGAACGGTTCACCATATAAAATTGTATAGTCCCCAATCCTGTGTGCTTCCCTGCTCTCTGCCATATATTCCAGACAATCAGACTCTGATACTGACATCTGCTGATATTGTTTTTGTCTGTAACCACTCAAATCCTTACTAATTGTATATTTATAACCCTCCGGAAGAGAAAAATGTTCCCCCGCTGGAAGTGCATAATAAATCTTTACTCCCCTTGCCTGTGAATCCGGTACTAAAACCTGATGTTTACGGCTTGCCACTCTTTTTAAAAATTCCCAGTCTGTTTCATAATATTGTAGAACCAGCTCTCCCGTTTTTTCCTCCCATGACTCCGAAAAGGATACTTCCGTTTCTTCATAGCCCGCAGCTATTTCCTTAAAAATCTGATTGTACTTTATATCCGGATTCTGAAAAGAGCGCAAATGTCTTTTGGAATCCATCAGGGAGCTGCCCGACATAATTTCAAGTGTTAATTTCCTTTGGTCATTTTTATGTATGATAGCAAAATCTGTGACAATCCCACTAAATAATACCTGTATTTCGCCATCTTTCCCCACCATCTGGACCTGTTCCCACACATTGCCTGACAACAGCCCCAGATACTCTTCTTCCTGTTCATCCGTTATATGACCTGAAATTATCATCTTTCCATGACAATTCACTGCTTCATCCATCTGTAATTCCAAAATATCCAAAAACTCCACCGGGCTTGTCCTAACATTGTATTCTCTCATCTGTATTCTCCTATCGACTGTATCATTTCCCATACAAGTGGTTTCCATATATCATATTCTTCAAAAAGACAATAAAACGTTCCCATGATGTTCTTATTTCCTATTTGAAAGAAAAACAGCAGATTATACACTCTCTCATCACCGGCAAAACTTTTATATTCTACCCAATGTACCGTTACATTACCTTCTGTTTTCCCTATGTCATAACATACAATCCGATTGTCCAATTTGCTCAACTGGTTTTTAATCTCTTTTCCCGACTGTATTTCTTGTTCAATACTCTGCATGGTAATTCCGGCTGTTCTTTGTTCCGTGACAAAAAGAACTTCCGGTCCATTCTCCGACCAGAACACCTCTTCTATCACCTCTTTATCGGCTAAAGAAAAGGACTCTGGTATCCATATCCTAAATCCATATATTGACCGCCATTCCGCTTCTTTCTTCAACCCCTCAGGTCTCACAGGATAGGCCGGCTGCATCTGCAACAAAAAGAAATCCAAATCCTGATAATTAACTGTCTTCATAAATCTCCCGCCATGTACCAAAACTATAAAGAATAATACTTTTCCACTTGATTTCCTCCATACACGGATATGTAAAGGTCACCAAATCCATTTCATTCTGAATAACACAAAATGCTTTTATATGTTCCATCTCTTTATCCGGCATTTTAAACTGGAACCAGGCTACGGGGATTTCGCCTCTTTCACATAAATAGACCGGTGAAAAACTATACTGTGGAAAAGTATTTTTTACCATTTCCTTTGTCGACTCTACCGCAGGAATCATTTCTGAAACAGCCATCTTCTGTCCTGTTGCCTGCCCTGTCATCTGCACCCCGTTATGATTCTCCAGAATAATACTTGGCTTACCCCTCCACGGATAATATCTGCTCCTTTTCTCTTCCTCCATCTGATAAAATCCTTCCGGAAATTTCATCTGCAATCCTATTTGCTCCATTTTCAGAATCGTAAGGGAAATACTCTCCTGTATACAACCGTTGCTCTCTTTCGTGCAGAATATCTCCATACCCTTTTCTTCCTCTCTTAAAGTTGATTTGAAAATCTTCCATCACCTGACGCCTTCTTCGCAATACTGCCCTCGCACTGAACGACTCCGTTTGGAATACCCTCTTCTCCAACTCCAAGACTGCATTTGCACGATTCTCTGCAATGTTAAGATTGTTAATCTTGTCTATTGCCGGATTTTTTCCAACTCCTCCTGTTTCCATGGTATCGCTCATCTCATGTTCTCCTTCCCAATTGCTTTACCAGACATCCTTCCAGCTTATATTTCAAACTGCCTTCTAATTCAGCTACCGGAGTAGAACCATTCATATAGGACGCCATTTTCTCCGGTTCTTTAAAAACATATTTCACCTTATCCTGTTCTTTCTGATGAAATACAGGGAACTGATCCTCACTGCCTCCGGACATTTCTACCTTATCTGCCGCCCCTATCAGATCAAATCCATTACACATATTAAGAACAGTTGGAGAAACCGCCTTCTTTACCAATGATATCTCCTGCGGTGCCTGAAGCAGAATATTCTTTGCTTTTAATCCTATGTTATCTTTTGCCATAATCATAAAATTACAATGGCTGATCAAGCTGGCTCCCGTATCATCTTTCAATTCTGCCTGTAATGTTTTCTTTTGCTTCATATCCTGAAACCCTATTGCATCCGGCGATAAGTACATACGCTTCAAATCTTTTGTGGTAAAATACCGATGCGAATTCTTCATTTCAGGATTACCCGCCCCATTTCTGTGAACCCCGCACACTACACGTGCCTTATTGCCGGTTGCATCCTCTAACTGCACATAAACCTGCTCTCCTTTTTCAGGCATACAATATAATAGATTCCCCATGTCAGGTTCCCAGGGATACCAATAAGCGCTTTCTATTGACTGCTCTTTATCCACATCAAACTTAACCTTGATTTGCTCTTCCTTCACATCCAGTACTATAGCTGAAAGGAAAATACCTGTCTCATATGGATTTTCATTCGTATCCGCCTTTATCAAAGCTTTTTGCTCTAATGTATAATAAAAATACAACAATCCCTGCTCCAGCCTGCATACCTTCTCTATAACGGTAAATTCTCTGTTTTCCCAATCTATCCTGTCACCTATCTCCCAGTCATCACCCGTCCGCACATACATACAGAAACATTTGTCCTTCCTGTCATACCAGATTCTTTCTCTTACTGCTTTATCATCTGCTTTCTGTTTCTGTCCCTTCGGTATCCCGATATGAATATCCGCCTTACCTGCATGTGTAGAAATTGTGATTCCGGTATGTAACCTGCCCGCCAATCTTTTCAGGAATTCCCAGTCTGTTTCTTCCAACTGATAAAGGGGTGTACCAATTTCTATATCATCCCCATGAAATTGTAGTCTTACATCCGGCGTATCCGCCAACACCTGCTGCATCACTTCCTCATAGGTCAAAGATACATCCTGAAATGTCCTGCACTTCTTCTGATAATCAAGTCCTTCCGTGTACGATACACCGGTTATGGACACATGATACCCCATACCTTCCTGCTTTACCTGTGCCTCTTTCAACATTCCTTCAAAAAGTATCCTATGAGCCCCCCTAACGGTAAGCTTTGTCCCTGCCATTGGCCGAAAAAAACTTTTTTCTCCCTCTTCATCCGGCATTATCCCTTCCATCCAGATATAAGTATGCCTATTACCATGTATCTCCATGCAAAAGTCCTGTATATCAGCAATTGGAATGACAGATTCTACCTGAATATCTCCCTGTGTTAATGTCCGCATTAATGTGCCTCCTGCTCTGGCTTTAGTTGCTCAATATATACTATCGTATTTCTACGTCTACCAGGAATGTACCTGATCCTTAAATATTGTCCATTTCCTGATAAAATACTCTTATCTCCATGCTGAAAATATCCCCACGGCATATCACTTGAACATTCAAATTCTACACCTTTTAAGGAAAATCGTTCCGTACCCTTAATATTCGAATATTTTCTCACAACTCCCTCTATTTGAATATAATTGCCAGTTTGATAAGGTATCACAACATTTATATAGCTTTTTACCAAAAATAACAAATACAATATCATAAAAACCATAACAGCTTTGGTCACTGTTCCTGCTATTACTCTGTTTTCCTCTCTTTCATCCGTATTAGCTATTTTCTTCGTACAAAAACAAAGGAAAAGGAACGCACATAAACCGCAAAATATATGAAACAATCCATATACACTTCCAAAATAGCCTATCTCAAACAAAGCTCTATGCATATAGGTATCCTCCTCTTAACCGCTCAGTCTGATTGCCTCTCTTCCGGTAACAATGTTTCAATATATACAATTGTGTTTCTATCTTTACCAGGAATATACCTGATTCTTAAATACCGTCCATATCCTGACACCAGACTCTCCCTTCCGTTCTTGGAATAACCCCATGTTCCGTTTGAACATTCAAATTTTACTCCATTTAAAGTAAATGTTTCATAATCACCCCTCAGATAATGATAATCTTTCACCATACCTTCTATCTCAATATAATCACCATTTTTATATGCTATCACAATATCTTTGTAATTTTTTACCGTTACTATGGTATAAATTATGATATCCATCATCATAAAAGCCAATATAATTTTTACTATCACTCTTGATTTTTCTTTAATACACAAATAAAAGAAAAAGGATATACAACAAAGTATGATAATATTAAAAACCACACGAAAAATTTCTTTGTCGCCTATTTCAAATACTACTCTATGCACTATGTAAGTTCTCCTTTATACAACTTATGAGTTGCTAATTTTTGCACATTTCTTCGTTTTTATTTCCATTAAATATATCCCCTAAAAAAAACCAAATTTTATCTATTGCATTAAAAATATTCCATTTATATATTTCCCTAGCATGTGACAGCGATTCATGCACCCCTAACACACCACTTTGCTCTCCAAGTCCTAAATCAGCCATGAAACCTGATGCAATATACTTCCCATCGTCTTCATTTGCTGTAATCCACGATAATCCTGCTATTAACCCATTCCCCGCTGACACCCCAGTCTCCGTCCCCAATCCAGCAACTTGCTCTGCCAATGGTACATTCAAATAACCAACGGCTACATTTAGCTTAGCTGATTCACTAGTCTCCACACCAGTCCCATCTACAAAAAATACAACGACATTTCCATGCCAATCAATTGCATATTGGCGACCAGCAAATACATATCCCCCCATTCCAATATTTCCTGTAGTATTTATTAGTAAAACCCCATTCCAATCACTAGTAGCCTTTCTGATTTCTGCCGTGATTCCATCTCCATAATCATCTTCTGACATTGCCGCTATTGATGATTCTATTAAGTTCGCACATTTCTTCACCCAAATCACTTCTGGCAAACTATCCCTACGCTTTATCTCCTCCAAGATTTCCATAGGCTGCGAAATTTCTGACGTCTGTTCCGAAGGAGCTGTTCCAAAAAATCCAGAGTTAAGCTTAGGAACTTCTGGTTCTTTACCATCCAAATCTACCATCCCAAGCGGATTATTCCA
>CAMNSD010000060.1 GCA_946554445.1 uncultured Lachnospiraceae bacterium
AAAAAACAATATATCAATTATATCATATGAGGACTTCCTAAAAGAATATAGGGATAAAAACATATACATTTTGATAACAACGCCTAAATTTGAAGAAGAGATATTTGCTTTACTTAAGCAGGACTTCAGAGAAGAGCAGATTTTCGCATTTGAAAGCGAGTTATATTATCATTACATTCATGATATTGATGGTTATCGATTTTATCTTTTAAATAATGCAGCGGAATTTGATAAATTATATGATAAGCTATCGGATGATATATCGAGGACGACACTTGAGAATGTCTTGCGTGGAAGAGTTAGCGGAGAGTGGAAATATTTTAAAAATGTATATGTTGCAGATCAATATTTTGCAAGAGATATTGTAAGCTTAGGGCAGCAGGAAATCTTCTTAGATGTAGGGGCTTATATTGGAGATACAGTGGAATGCATCATAGAGATGACGAAAGGAAATTATAAAAAGATTTTTTGCTTTGAACCTGAAAAAAAGTGTGTGCCTGTTTTGAAGGAAAATGTTAAAAAGTATAGCAATATTGAAATCATAGAAAAGGGTGCGTGGAATAAATGTGAGAAATTATCATTTCAAGAAGATAGTGAACATGGGGCTTCTTCTATTAATGAATTAGACGGAAATACGATAGATGTTGATTGTATAGATAATTGTATTGATGAGAATGTACGTGTTACTCATATAAAAATGGACATTGAAGGAGCGGAACTGTTTGCATTAGAGGGAGCAAGAAGAACGATTCAAATGCACAAACCCAAATTAGCGATATGCGTATATCACAAAAATGAAGATATTTTGGATATCTCAAATTATATTTTATCAATTGTTCCTGAATATAAATTATTTTTACGTCATCATAATATATCAGGGACGGAAACAGTTTTGTATGCGATATGAAATATGACAAAAGAGTTGAAAAGGAGTTATATGAAAGCGAAAAGAGAAAATATTGTAAATCAGGAGAGACATAGGTTAGAGGAGGTGTTGCCGTTAAAATTTCCGTATTCGTTAGCAATTGATCCATGTAATCTATGTAATTTTGAATGTAAATTTTGTGCAATTCAAAGTTCCAAAGAAGAATGTTTTTATCAAAAACAACTTATGAGAATGGAATTGTTTAAAAAAATAATTGATGATTTGGACGAGTTTCCAGAAAAATTAAAGGTTTTACGTCTGAGTGGTCAAGGAGAGCCTTTGTTGAACCCAGAAATTGTAGAAATGATATCCTATGCAAAGAAGAAGGATGTTGCCGATTTTATAGAAATTGTGACAAATGGAAGCAGGCTGAATACACAACTGAATAGTAGATTAGTTGAATCTGGTGTTGATAGAGTTCGAATATCTATTGAAGCAGTAGATGAGGAAGGCTATTTTGAGATGACTAACCGAAAAATAGATTTTAACCAATTTATTGCAAATATAAAAGATTTGCATGATAAAAGCGGAGATACATGTGAAATCTATATTAAAGTTGTAGATGCGGCTGTTGATACTGAAGATAAAAAAGCGGCATTTTATGATATCTTTGAAAATATATGTGATCGAATCTGGATTGATCAGGTAATACCATTGTGGTCTGATTTTGAGGAATTAAATGAGAAGTTTGATGTAAAATGTATAGGGATGCATGGACAAAAATTACAGATGGTAAATGTTTGCCCGTATTCTTTTTATAATTTAATCATTAATCCTGATGGAGAGGTGACGGTATGCTGTGCGGACTGGAAAAGAAAGCTGGTGGTCGGCGATTTAAAGCAGCAGACGTTCAAGGAAGTATGGGAGGGACAAAAACTCAGGGACTTTTGGAGGGCTTTGTTGAGGGGTGAAAAGAACCAATATGAAATGTGTGCGAAATGTTTGTTACCAATGTATGACTGCAATGATAATATAGATGCGTATGCGGAAGAAATTCTGGCAAAATTGGAGAAGTAGTGTTTCAATGGCTGGAAGGGCAAAGAGCGGAGGGAAGCGATATTGCCATATTCAAAAGATATTTCTGTGAAAAAGTATATAATAGAAAAAAATGATGAAATCATATTGTATGGCTTTAATCTGTATTGTAAAGAGCAGGTTGACAAACTTAAAGAAAGCGGCTATACGGTAGTGGGGATTGTCGACAAAAATCTACAGGGAAAGGATTCATATCATGGTATACAAATTGCGCACAGTATAGAAAATTTCTCTCTTACAGAGAAAACCTGTATATTTATTATGCTGCAGAACGGGATGCAGCATTGGGAAATTGCACGAGACTTCTATCGGTATGGGATCTGTCGAGTTGTATTTTTGCCGATGAAAACGGGTTTTTATAATGATGATATACAGAATGAATTTATAGTTCAGTATAACTATATGATGGAAGGTTCTTACTCTTTTATGAGGGTGTCTTATTTGCAAGATGAAATGTTTGAAGTGTCGAACACAAAGTCATGGAGAGTTGCAAAACAGATGGAAAAAGGGGAATATGTTATTTGGGTGAATAAGGATATGATAAGGACAACCGTGCGGGAGGCAGAGAAATATAGGGATATTCCGATAGCTGATTTTATACCGTATATAGATTTGTTTTTGTTTCTGGCAGGGGATAAGAGAGATATTTCCGAGTATATCAGAATGTACGGCTTTGCGCCTTTCCCGGAGACGAGCGAGGAAGCTTATGACTATGTAGTACAAAAGAGAAAGAGATTGTATGATTTTTTTGAAGATAAGTTTCGCTCGGGTAATATGGATTATTTTACGGCAGCGGCACCCAAAGCAGTCTGGAATACAAGCGGCTGTCTGAATTTATGCGAGGGACAGCATAGGTGTGTGTATTTGCTGACAAAAGGAATGGATTATCTTCCTGTTCGAGTGGACCAGACAGTTATTGATTATATGGAGCAAGGAAGAATGGATAAGCAGGGGAAATCTTTATGAAATATGGCGAGAGGTACCAGATTAACAGTAATTCCCAGATAATTTTATATGGAGCGGCGACAACAGGTGCAATTATATATCACAGTTTTACAGAACAGGGATATTGTGTGGTGGCATTTATTGATAGGAGAGCCGATGAAGTAGATTCTTATTATGGACTGCCGGTATTGAGTATGCAGGAGGCGCAAGAGTGGTTTGCCAAGACGCCGGAAGTAATTGTGGTGGTAGCGGTCAAAAATGTATTTGAACATGAAAAAATAGCGAAAGAATTATGGCAGGCGGGTTGTGACAAAATTATTTTTAGGCCCTATGCGGCGGTAAACGGAGGCGGGGAAGCATCGGATTATATGCTGAACCAAGCTTATGACGAAATCCTGAAAGGAGAATTTCAACGCGATTTATATTGCATAGGTGGATTTGACAAACCTACGCTTAAGGACCAGGCGGTAATTTACGAGGAAGAGAATGGGGATATAATTGCCAACATATCGGTTTACGATGTATGGACAGACAAGTATGAGGACCAAGATATAATATGGGGAGATATCCCTTGTCTGGGCTTGGTGCCGCATATCGGTTTATTTCGTCTCTTTAGGGGAGAAGATAATGGAGATTATGAAGAATATATCAAATATTGCAGACAGGCAGCCGAACGGAGCGGAGGTATAATAACTTCTTCAAAATGGGAGAACAGCGTATATAAAAACCGCCTGGATGTCTTTAATCATATGAGATCCGCTTGGGAACATAATAGAGAGTTTTTTATCCGTAATGCTGTGAGGGCAGTTTATAACGAAAAGGGATATTTTAATATTAAGAGTGGAAAACATCGGATGGTCTTCCTTATTGTTATGGGACAGCAGTATGTTCCGCTTAGAATCCGTAAAAGTGATTATATAAAATGGAGCAAGGAAAAGCAGGCCTCCCTGATATATGATTTATTGGATGCCTATCATAAATTAGAACTGCCTTGTATTTTGGATTCTCCGTATTTCTATGAGTATCCTTGTAGTACATCGAATTTTTATGAAAGGTTGCTCGACCGATTAATCGGTATTTTGTACGCGGATGAATATTATAAGAGTGGTAGTTTTCACTTTGAAGGGAAAAGGATATTATTATATCATACGCCAATGGCGTTTTATGCGCATGTATTTAAAAGAAGCGGCTTCCGAGTTACGATTGTTGAAGAAAAAAAAGAAATGAGGGAATTGATTGCTGCGGTTACTGGGGAAAAAAATGAATTTGCTGTCGGTGTTGTGCCTAATGAGTCCTATTTTCTGATTGTGACAGAGGATAGTGAAGGAGTTTTCTTGAATGATGTTCCAGTGGAAAGTCAGTATTTACTTTCTGTTACGAATCAAAAGAGTCAGTCTGGGGATGCGATTGTGAGCGGTTTTTCAGAAAATGGCGTTATCCATGCGTTTTTACAGAGACGTTTCTGAAAAAGTAAGCTGACAATATGATAGATAGGAGAACGTGAATAATGTTATACGGAGATATTGAATTACAGAAGGAAGTGATTCGGGAAGTAGAACAATATGCTAGATATGAAGGAATCAAGCCGATATTTGGAGCGATGGTAGGGTCCATTTCTAAGGGATTGCAATATTCGGACAGTGACTATGATACTCGTTTTCTATATTTGCGAGAAGATTTTCCACAAAAAATCTGTATCCCTTCACAAATGAGGGAGGAAGAACTAGTCAAAAGATATTATCCCAAAGACAGAGTATATGAGTGGATTCCTTTTTGGGAGGCAACTTCTTTTTTTCAATTTCTTACCACACCAAGCTTTTTAAATGACTTTTCGGTGGGATTATATAACATTGTGGGTTGGACAATGATGTCGCCATATATCTGGGATCCTTATGGTTTGCAGGGAAAATTAATGCCTTTGATTCATAAAATTTTCCATCCGGAATACGAAATCGCTTATCACAAGGGCCTTTTGGAAAAATACCGTGGAGAATGGGGCGCAGAAAGAGTAATTGCGAAGAGTTATCTTTATTCGGTTCATGCGGCGGCGACCATAGAGTGGAGTCTAAAATATAAAGAGCAGCCACCCATAAATTTACAGACGCTTCTCTGTGGTTTACAGAGGCACGAAGTATGGAAGGAGGCTCAAAAAGTCTTAGAGGATGCCAGAAACACAGCAGAGCAGCAATATGAGGAACAATCCATAGAACTACACATGTCACATTTTAGTATTATGACATCATATAACGCCGTGATTGAGCGATATATCTGCGGAATAATGGATTACTGCAAGGAAGCTGATTCTGTGAAAAGTGATCGCTCTTTGGATGAGGAGATTCTCAAGAATATCTATGATATCATTAATAGTTCTGTGTTCAAGAGTGTGAAACTCTTGTTTTAGGCTGCCAAACTAGCAGATGTGGGAGAGGGATTAGAATGATGAAAAAAAGGATATTATTAAAATTTATAATAGGAGTATTGATAGGTATTTGTTTTATGCTCATGTGTAATCATATGCCTCAATTGATAGAGGCTGTGTATGGTAGCATATTTGAAACAGTCAGTTTTCCTGCATTTATGTTTTTTGTAGGAATGTTTGTTACTGAAATTGTTTTGATACGAAAATATGTTAATAAAAAACTACATTATTATATTATTTTGGGTGTTGTATTTGGTTTGTCATCTATTATTTTATTTCATGGACATGCAACTCTGGAAGATAAATTGACACCGGGAAGTAATACAACTTTACTAACTCGAAAGGCAGCAGGTTATAACCTGCCAGAGGCTGTATTTATACAGTATTATATGGATGATAAAGAGGTGATAGTGTCAGAAGAAATTGCCAGCCATGAAGATGATTCACCTTATATATTTACTTTTTCGGTTAATCCCCATAATGTTAGAGTAGATGAGGAAAAAACAATTTCTGCGGATGTAGAGGCTATATTGTTTTCATATCCATATTTTACGAAAGATGAATATTCTTTTGTAATAGATGAATATTGGGAGACGACAGATACTCTTAGATTGGTAGTTAGAGATGAAAAGTATATATTTTGTTCACAAGAAATTATAGATCTTGTAGAAGGAAAGAGTGATTATAAGAATATTGTTTTAAAGAACGGTAATTGTGATACCAATGCTGCATCTTTGATTATTCGTGATATAGAACTTGCTAGACCATATAAAAAGGTGAAACAGATAATTGTTATGGTTTTGTTGTTTGCAATTGGTATGTTAATTGCGCTTCCCATCTGGGGAAAGAAGTATCCGATTTTGGCAGTTTGTTTAAGTTTGCCGATTTCAGCGGCTAGTTTATGTATGTGTGGAATGATAATGATGTTATTCAATATTCCATATAACATATATTCCATATCTGCTTGTTGTATACTGTTGGTTGGTATATGGACATACAAAAATAGAAATCTGTATAAATGTCTGGAATGGTCTGAGATTTCAAATTATATATTAATGGCGATAGGTATTATAATAGTGTTAGTTTATGCAGAAATATGTTTTACGACACATGATTCGATTGTAAAATGTGCATTAGGTTATCGTTTGGCCAAGTATGGGAGTCTACGCGATATTTTATATTATGCGGCACCATATGGTATGCTGGAGCCAATGATTATGTCTTTGGGATATATGGTTCATTGTGATTTACTATATACATTTTATCCATTAATAATCATAAGCGGATTGGGATTAATGTGTGCCGGAGTATATTATTTCAATAAAAATCTTTCTATGTTAGTGTTACTAGGAGGAATGGTACTGCTTATATCGAATTATGATTTTATTTTAAGTGCTTTTTATGTTATGGCGCATGGGCCGATTGCTGTTTATATGTTGATTTCCATTATGTTTATAATTATGAAAAGGGAAGTTAACATACAAGGATTTGAGTATATAGTAATCCTTTCTGCTTCTATGATTTTATTAACTAGGGTGGAGGGTGCTATATATGTTTTATTTATAATGATTGCATCTATGGGAATGGAAAATGAACATTTAAAAATGCGAAAAGTTAATATGGTATTGGCGACTATTACCATATTATGGAATGGATATCAAATTATATATATTGGGCAAAGCAATAATACTCTTTTTTGGACGCCATCGAGGGGATTTTTATTGATTGGAGCCTCAATTATAACGATTGTTTTTACAATATGCTTCAATCAGCCGTGGGGAATTTGGAAGTACATAAAGAGAAATTATTATAGTTTATTATTGTTAGCTATAATAGGAGGGACTGCTTTTGTAGTAATATTTATGGAGAGGAGTATGGCATCGCTTAACATGCCAGTATATTTGGCTCATTTTTCGAACAGTTTAGAAAATGATACGAATTCTGCTGCACTATGGCTTTTTATTTGTTTACTTTTTCCAGTTGTATTAAGTATGCGGTCTGTCATTGATAAATATGCAGTTACAGTTGCTTTTGGATATCTTGTTTTGGTTTTTGTTATTTGTTTGTTTAGATATGATGGAACAGAACAGGTACCACTTAGACTGGGATACTATGATTCATCGCGAAGAACAATAGTACAGATAATGCCGACGATAGTGTGGTTGATAGCATATTGCATGGGGGATGCAGAGAAAGGTGTCAAATATTAGAAAAAATAGGAAAAAATGAGGGAAAAAATTAGGAAAAATGGAATGTTAGAGGGGATTATTTGGAATTATGGCAGTTTGATCATACTATCTGTCAGTGGTTTTTTATTTAATTGTTTAATTACATATTTTTATGGTGTGGCAGCATTGGGAGTGTTTAATAGTACTTATGCATGGTATTGTGTGCTGTCACAGGTAACTACCTGTGGAATTCATATGTCTGTGATAAAGTTGATACCGGAATATAAGGAGAACTTCGAGGAACGAAATAAAATAATTAATGCAGCATTGATGGAGGTGCTTTTCATTGCGGGGACAGGAGTTATAATAATAGAGAGTATAGTACCGTACATTATTACAGACAATGGGAATTTGCTGAAAAGTATGCAAATAGCCATGCCGGGACTGCTTTTTTTTTCCATAAATAAAGTGATTTTAAATTACTTGAATGGTTTGTCGGAAATGAAGTCATATGCGGTCTTTCAATCAATTAGGTATATTTCTATTGTACTTATAATTTGGTTGTTGGGAATATGGAAGTGTGGTAATATATGGCTTTCGTTTAGTTTTGTTGGGGCAGAAGTAATAGTGTTCATAATGGCGGTTGCTTATTTATTGTATAGAAAATTACTTGGCAGAGGGATTTCTTTACGATATATTCAAGAACATATAAGATTTGGAATGTATATTCTTCCGGCCAACATGGTATTGGAATTAAATACAAAAGTAGATATTATTTGTTTGGGGCTTGTGTTAAGGGATGATTATTTAATTGGAATTTATTCGTTTGCAATTATATTTGCGGAAGGATTTTATCAATTGTATATTACTGTTAGAAGAAGCATTAATCCTAAAATTACAGAGTGCCACGTAGATGGTGGACTACAGCAGGGGATTGAAGAGATAAATGTCAATCTGAAAAAATATCTTAGAATATTTTCCCCGATAGCATTATTGTTGGTTGCTATCGGATATTATGTAATATGCTGTTTTTTGGGACAAAGAGATTATATTGTGGGTTTAAAATATTTAATCCTCATTTGTATAGCAATTGTAATTAGTGGTAGAAAGATTATTTTTGGTAATATCTTTGCACAGACGGGGTTTCCGGTTTATGAGTCCATGATTAATTTGATAACAGTGGCCTCTAATTTCCTTTTGAATTTATTATTGATTTATGTTTGGGGGCTGTTAGGGGCAGCTATTGCAACGGCTGTTTCCCATTTGATCTTTGGGTTAATAATGCATTATTGTGCAAAAAAAGAACTGCGAGTGAATATATAGGAGGACAATCAAGTGAAGGCAACTATTATCATTCCGGCATTTAATGAAGCTGAAGGGATAAAACAAACTTTAATTGAATTGGCGGAATTCATACCGAATGAATATGAGATATTAGTAGTTGATGATGGATCAACAGATGCAACTTTTAATATTATAAACGAATTGAAATACGACAATATACGGTGTGTAAGACACAGAAGGAACCGGGGATATGGATCTGCGATTAAAACAGGATGCAGAAATGCAGAAGGCGAGATTGTTGCGTGGTATGATGCAGATGGACAACATAGACCAGAAGATGTAATGGCTGTTATAGAAAAGTTAGAAAAAGAAAGTTTAGACTATTGTATTGGGGTTCGTAATCGGGAGTCTCATTGCGATCAGAATAGAAAGATGGGAAAATATATATTAAGTAAAATTGTTAATGTATTGGCTAAGGAACCTATTGAGGATTTTAATTCAGGCATGCGTGCATTCAAGAAGGATATTCTATTAAGATATCTTTCCCTTTTGCCTAAAAGATTTGGGGCTTCTACGGTAACAACATTTATTGCTCAAGAGGCTGAATTAGTAGGGGGGGGGGTTAATATTTTGGTTCGTAAAAGAATCGGGAAAAGCACGGTAAGCCCGATTAAAGATGGAATACGGACTTTGATTTTAATTATGAATATTATCATCCTGTTTAGACCAAAAGAAGTATTTGGCTCCATAGGAATATTTGCAATCGTAGTCGGGGTTTTATATGGAGTAGTCAGCGCTCTTACACAAGGCTTGGGGATTCCGGTTCTTGCAGCAATTATATGCATTTTTGGTATTCAAACATTTTTCTTTGGCATAATATCATCACAAATTAGTCAGCTCCGATTAGAACATTATAACTATTAAGTGAAGAATTTGATAGCTGTATAGAAGTATCAGCGAAAGAGGAGAAAGCAGAGGGTGGGTAAGAGGATGATGAAAGAAAAATGTAAACTTTGTAATAGTAAACTATCGACAATATTTTGGGCAAATGGATGTGAATTAAAGAAGTGTGTTCAGTGTGGATTTGTGCAGGTAGCTAATGAGGAAGAGAGTTTATCTTACCAATATGATGAAACTTATTTTATAAATAGTAAGTATAAGGATAACAGTGCCTTAGAAAAAGAATTTCTTAGACGTAAAAAATTGATTGCGAAATATATAAAGAGCGGAGCCCTATTAGATTATGGGTGCGCTACAGGTGAGTTTGTACAATATGTTTCAAATATATATGATGCGGAGGGGTGCGATGTTTCGGAGGATGCCATAAGGCTTGCTAAAGGTAAAAATCACTTTTTTTGTGATAAACTTTATAGTATTTCGGAATGGGAACAGACAAAAAAAATTTATGGAGCTATTTGCTTGTGGGATGTGATAGAGCATGTCTCCAATCCATGTGAGACTTTATTGAGAATAAAGAAAAGAATGACAAAGAATGGTTACTTATTTATCTCAACACCTAACATTGGGGCATTATGGGCTCGAATATTAAAAAGTAAATGGCCATTTATGACACCGCCAGAGCATATGTCTTTTTTTTCCTATAAGAGTATAAATAAATTAGCTAGATTAATGGATATGGAAATTGTAGAGTGGAAATCAAAAGGCAAATGGGCAAATGTGGGCTTTATTTTATATAAATTTAATAGAGTAAGCAATATTAAGATACCGGATAGGATAATAAAAATATTTCAGAGAGGTTTTTTATCGAAGTTAAAGGTATATGTGCCTACTTGTGATGTGCAATATGTTGTAATGAAAAATCGAAATATTTAAGGCAGGTGTATTAAAGTTTATTTTACTTTAGAAATCATGGCATGTTATGAATGAAGGAGAACAATATAAATGTGTGGAATCATTGGCTGGATCACGAGTGAGAAATCAAATATTTCTAAAGAGGTGTTTCGGGAAGGAATTGAAGAGTTATTGTTGTTATCGGAAACAAGAGGTAAGGAAGCTTCTGGGATATGTTGTCTTGACTCAAAAAAGATTCGTATTTATAAGGATTGTGTCAGAGCAAAACAAATAACAAAGACAAAGGAATTTAAAAATATTTTTGAAGAAATGACTAGTTCATCGGGACGTATGATAATGGGACATGCGCGGATGGTTACGAATGGTGATCAGGATAATAGTCAAAATAATCAGCCTGTAGTGCGAAATGATTTGGTGTGTATTCATAATGGTATTATTGTCAATGACTTAAAACTCTGGAAAGATAATGCAGATTTGCCAAGGCAAGCAGAAGTTGATACAGAAGTTTTTTTGGCGTTAATGGAGAAATATAATTATCAGGATAATTTGTTAGAGGCGTTCAAGGAATGTTTGCATGATGTGGAAGGAAGTCTTAGCATAGCGCTTATAGATAGAACCAGTAATTATGTTTTACTTTATACAAATACAGGATCTTTATATGCAGTGCGGTCTAAGGATAAAAAGATGATTATGTTTGCATCTGAAAAGTATATTATAGAGCAAACGGTGAAAAAGAAACGATTAGATTGTTATTTTGCGATTCCATCTATTAAAAAAATTAATCCTCAAAATGGTCTTTTAATTGATATTACTAACTGCAGGGTAAAGAGATTTAACTCGAGTGAAGTATGTGAAAAGATAAAGAAGGGGGATGTTGAAAGGGATATTGTAGATTCTTCTACAAAAACCAGTAGAAAAGAGGAGTGTATTCCTAGGATAAATTATCATGGAGAGATTAGTGAAGTTGAAAAGCTATTACAAGTTGATACTTCCAAAATCAATAAATTAAGAAGATGTACAAAGTGTTTGCTTCCAGAAACTTTTCCTGGAATTTCTTTTAATGAACAAGGGGTATGTTCTATTTGTAAAGATTACAAAAGAAAGAAGTTAAAGGGCGAAAATGCATTAAAGCAATTATTGCAAGAGAATGAAACCAGAGAAAGTGAATATGACTGCATTGTTCCTTTAAGCGGCGGAAGAGATAGCTGTTATATGATCCATTATATGGTAAAGGAGATGGGAGCAAGGGTAGTGGCTTATACTTATGATTGGGGAATGGTTACAGATTTGGCTAGAAGAAATATTCAGCGAATGTGTAGCGAATTGGGAGTCGAACATATTCTTGTTTCAGCAGATATAGGTAGAAAAAGAAAGAACATTCAATTAAATGTTAAAGCGTGGCTTAAGCATCCACAATTGGCAACAGTTCCATTATTTATGGCGGGTGATAAACAGTTTTTTTATTATGCCCAGCTGTTAAAGCATCAAATGCATATAGATAATATTATTTTTGGGATGAACAGTCTGGAAGAAACTCAGTTTAAGGTTCGGTTTGCCAGCCATAGAAAGACTGGAGAAAATGGAATTCATTATGATTTGCCGACTAGTGGTAAATTAGATTTAGTGATGGCATATGCGAAAGAGTTTGCGAAGAACCCGGCATATATCAATAGAAGTTTGTATGATAGCTTTTTGGGATATCTATCATATTATTTTCTGCCGAAAGATTATGTCCATTTTTTTGATTATATTTTATGGGATCAGAAGACAGTAGAGAATGTTATTATAAACGAGTATGGATGGGAAAAGGCAAAAGGGACAGATGAGACATGGCGGATTGGAGATGGGACGGCGCCATTTTATAATTATATATATTATAAGATGGCAGGTTTTACGGAGTTCGATACTTTTAAAAGTAATCAAATAAGAGAAGGTATTGTTGACAGGGAAACAGCTCTGGCTTCCCTTGAAACAAGTAATAGAGTATCACCGCAAGATTTTATATGGTATTGTGAGACGATAGGCATTAATCCAATAGAAACGCTGAAAACAATAAATCGTCAAAAAACATTATATGATAAATAGAGAAATAAGATAAGTTAATGGTCATTTAAGGGGCGGATGCCGGATTTTGGGCTCCGTCCCTTATCCTGTATTATACAGGAGAATACCTATGGACATTTCCACTTTAACACCGGATAAACAGGCAAAAATCCGGAAGCTGGCGCTTGAGGAACTGCTCCGAAAGAATCATGGAAGCAGGCCGGTTATGGAGCAGGCTGTACCAGCACCGTATGCAGCCCCGGAATTTACAGAAGTTTCCTTTTGCAGCAGACAGGATTCCGGTGTCGCCCCGCAGCAATTCCCTGTTCCTTTTCTGCGGAAAACGTGCTCCCCCAAAACCCAGAAAAGCCTTTTATTTTTACACTATATTGATCTATTGAAAATTATCGACAAAAGCAGTATAATGTAAAACGTAGGCAAATGAAGGATAATATTTAGTTAT
>CAMNSD010000061.1 GCA_946554445.1 uncultured Lachnospiraceae bacterium
GCTTTTCCAGAAAGGCAAAGGCATGTACGGTGTTCACCGCATCCATGCAGTATTGTCCGAAATTGGTGGTATATATGATCTTTGCGGAGTGGTTCCGGCTGTAAAGCTCCTGCCCCGTTTCTATCCCGTTCCTGCCCTCCATCATGATATCCATAAAAATCAGGTGGAAGCTGCCGCCACACTGCAGCAGCTCCCCACCGGAAGTAAAGTATGTGATACGGTATTCTTCTGTGTATTTGTCTAAAAGCGGTTTCAGGATGCCTGTGAGATTATCCCTGTCCGCCTTTTCGTCCTCGCAGACTGCGATCTGAAGCATTGGTTCCTGCCTCCTTTGCTGATTTATGTTTGAGGGGTGGGTACTGTGGTGTTGCAACTATACTTCATACCTTCAAATTCCTGTTGCATTTCTTCCTTCATGTCAACCAGTTGTTCCCATACTTCCCGCGACTATTTATTTCTTATTTGCAAGTTCAATTAAATCATCTCTAAATTTAAAATATGAAAACTCCCCTTTGATGTAATAACGAACTGCACCTTGGTCAAATGCACTTTCTTCATAACTTTTCTCATCATTTCCGGTCAGAAACACTGTTGGAATGTTTCTTTCCTTGGCGTAAACCAGTATGTCTAATCCTGTCCTATCATCAGATAAATCCCAATCGGTACACACCAGTGCGATTTCTTCCATATCCAGTAGTTGATATGCTTCAGAAACGGTGGTAGCACTAACAGTAGGAAAATTTGCTAAATCAAAATATATTTTCAAACCTTTCAAACATACTATATCATCATCAACTAATAAAATCTTTTTCATGTTCACCTTCCCCATACAAATTAAATGCTGAAAGCATATACAATTCTACTCTGCTTCAGGATTTATCATTTAATTTTCCGCTTTTTAACTTATCATTCATACAGCAACGTAATGCCGTCATAATCACTTACCTGTATCGCATCTATATTTTGTTCTGATGTTCTTTTATTATTTATGTAGACATTCCAATGCTTCTTCTCATTTTGACATTCATTGACCGATGTGATAATCCCATTATCATTCATACCGATCAATATTCCTTCATTCTTATTATTGATTGTTTCCACAACATCACGCATCGTTGGGGCACTATCCTTAAGAAGCATACTGGCCAGATACATAACGCCATCCTCTCCCTGTATTGCTATATCTACCCATACTTCCGCCTTATTATCGCCTTCAAATATCAATGTGTATTCATCCGGCTTTCTATCTGAGTTCTGAATCGCTCCAGCAATAAAAAAGATTGCAATTACAGCCACAGCCGCCAAAATAAAAACTTTTATTTTTCCCATATTCCTTTACTCCTTATATCTAATTTTTTCAACTACGGATTGTTTCTCCAACAAATCACTGCACCTGTTGACAATGAACCATTGCAGAAACCACAGCACTGCTGCAAGCAAAAGGCTTTCTATTATGGGGAAGTAATATATAGCATAATCCGCCTGTTTTTTGAACAAAAGGAATGCTATATATCCCGCAGGATAACCTATTGCCATCCCTATTATGGATGAAACAGCCACAATGTAAAAACTTTCAAATTGTAACAGTCTTTTTTCCTGCCGCAATGTAAGACCTGTTGCCTCCAATATGCCCAATTCTTTCTTCCTGGACAAAACATTCGTAAATGTTGTATTCACTAAATTAAAGACAACAATCAGGAACAGGATCATTAAAAAACCATGGGAAACAGCTGAAATCATATTTTTCTGTTCCTCAAGCTCCCTCTTTAAATCCATATAAGAAACGAGAGTTATATCTTCTCTCCCGCCCAGCATTTCCTGTAATTCTGTTTTAAGCTCCTGCCCTCCCTGACTGCCTGCTGGTATAACAATTCTCTGTATACGGGTATCCATACTTAAATGTTCTAACAGGTTCTGGTGGACGATCAGATCGCATCCTGATGCCTTGTATCCCCGATAAGTGATATTGTTGGAAACAATGGCTAATACGCTTACTGCAAATTCACTTCCGTCCGATTTTTTGAAATACAGCACATCCCCCGGAGACAGATTGGATATGCCGTCATCAACGGCTATGATATATTCGCCTGTTTCCAGCAGCCCGGAATCAAATGTCCCGGCAGTTATATACTTTTCGACACCTTCCAAAAATTCACTGTCGTATCCATACAGGATAGAGTCAATATCTTCATATCCTATCCCCAGCTCCATATATTCCTCCGGCAGCTCAATGTGGTTTTCTGCGGATTGTTCTTCCCACCAGATACGTTCATACATGATTGTATGATAACTTTCTATTTCCTCATAACTGTTCAATTCATTAAGGAAGTTCGCATCCAGCAGATCTATGTGCTCCCTGCCTCTTGAAACCGTATCAGAAATCTGTATGCTATAGTCCCCTCCTATCGTCAGGTTCGTCAGGCTGTCTAAATTCATGCTTCCTATGATGCTGCCTGCCACAATAAACAGAATAAATGTTGAGGCCACAGAAAGGATATTAAAGGCTAATTTTCTCTTATACCTGGAAATATAGGTATATGCCAGATATTTTATGCTGATTTTATCTGCAAGCTTTCCCCCATTTCTGTTTTTGATAGTTACAGGATTGTAATGATAAGCCCCTGTCACGGATATCTGCATCATTTTTCGCAGGGGAGAGCCTGATGCGAACAGGACGATAAAATATCCTATGGCCGCAGCCGTTACAAAAGAGAGTACCGGAATGTCTGTAACAATCTCTGGCATGCCTCTGTTCATCTTATTTGTAAGAGGAACCACACAAAAACTCATACCTGTCCCGACAGCAATGCCTGCCATGATGCCCAGCGTACCCAGGACCAGTGATTCATAAAGGACAAACATCCTTAACTGCAGATCCGTTGCTCCTATTGCTTTGAATATCCCATATATTTTTATATTCTGTCCGAAATAGATATTGTAAATGTTAAGCACAACTATTATGGCTATAAAAAGGATAAAGCATATTATGACTGCCAGCCCGAAAACATCCTGTATTTCAATGCCGAACGCATCCAGGTATGCAGTATTATAATTTATATTTTCCTCACGGATTCCCATGGCAAGTGCCAGGTCTTCCACCTGTTTCCTGCATTCAAAATTTGATCTCAGGCGTATTTTCACATCGCAGGAAATTCTCTTTGATATACTTTCCAGAAAATCCTTGTTTAGAATAACATAAGAAATATTACCTGCCCTCAGCGATTCTATATCGCCCAAGATACCCACAATCTGAAAATCCTTTTCTATCTGGCGGACTTCTCCAGTATCTATGTCCGCTATGTTGAATGACAAACGTATCTTTGCACCCGGTTCAGCCCCCAATCCCAATGTTTCCATAACCCACTTGTCCATAACGATTTCATCTTCTCTCTGCGGCATATGTCCTGCATAAAGATGATAAACTTTTTCCAGATCTTCAAAAGAAACAACCTGCGGCGAAATATAATTGCTGACAATATCTTCATTGACAATCTGCACATCATCAGCCTTGTATGTGATATAACTTCCGCAAACATCATGGCTCTTCTCTATTCTTTCAAGCTGCCATATCCCCACACCCATATATTCCGCATGATATTCCCCTTCCTTTTCCAGAGCCTCCTTTTTTTCCAGGCTCCTGTAACTATTCCAGTATGTGATTGCGCTGAAAACAAGGCATACTGACAACATGACCGTGAAAATGATCAGTAAACTTCTGCGTTTATTATAGAATATATTTTTTATGGCAAGACTCCACATGGTTTTGTTCTTCATTTTCGTTTCCACTCCATCATCATTTTTGGGTAACCGCAGCCCCGTCAACTACCCTTATGATCGTGTCTGCCTCCCTTGCAAGCATCTCGTTATGGGTGACAATCAGCAGTGTCTGGTCAAACCTTTTACATACATCCAATAATAGCCGGAATACCTTGCCGCCTGTCTTACTGTCTAAATTCCCTGTGGGTTCATCTGCCAAAACGATTGACGGTTTCATAATCAGTGCTCTGGCGATCGCCACACGCTGCTGCTGCCCTCCGGAAAGTTCTTCCGGAAAACTGCTTTTTTTAGCAGACAATTCCAGACGCTCCAACAGTTCACATGCGAATGCTTTGTCTAATGATTTTCCGTCAATCCCTACGGGCAGGATAATATTTTCCCATACATTCAGAAAAGGCATCAGATTATAGGATTGAAAAATAAATCCGATATTCCGGCGTCTGAACACAGTCAGGTTCTTTCCTTCATCATAAATAGATGTCCCTTTAATAAAGACCTTTCCGGCATCCGGCTTATCCAGACCGCCGAGCAGGTTCAGCAATGTACTCTTACCCGCACCGGATTGTCCTATGATAGAAACATATTCTCCCTTACATATACTAATATTTACATGATCGACGGCTTTGGTCACTGTTCCGTTATGGCTGTAATACTTTGACAAGTCTGTTGTTTTTAATATTTCCATACCTTTCCTCACACTCCATTTACTATTTCATTAGGATATCATCCATTTCACAACAAACAGACAACGGGGAAAAAATAATGCAAAAAAAGAAGCTGCTTTCACAGCCTCCTCTCTGTCATATGTTATTTCACCTGAAAAGTTGCCCTTGCCATGCCCCCGCCCTCAGAACGGTTTTCCACGGTGAGCTTCCCTCCATGTTTTTCACAGCATATCCGGCTGATATACAATCCAATCCCCAGATGCCGCAGGTCAGTCTGCTGATGCCCTCCCCCGGCCTGGTGTATGTCTTCCGGCAGTGAAAATCCCTGAGGATATCCTTTTCCATCATCCGCCACTTCCAGCGTCAGGCTGTGTCCCTCAAGGAAAAAGCGGACTGAGACATTCTCATTTGCAAACCGCAGAGCGTTGGATATCAGGTTTTCTGCCACTTCAAGAACAAATCCGGCATCTGCCTGAAAATCTTTATCGGCACATACCGGAAGGAATGTCACATTTCTCCCATACTCTGCCTCCAACACCCCTGCCGACATCCGTATCCTGGTTTCCAGCTGTTTCAAGCTTGTCTGTTCCCAAACCGCTTCCCTGGACTCCAGCCCGGATAATATCCGCATAGTTTCCACAAAACGGTTAATTCTGTCAATCTGCTCCATCCCTTCCCGCAGCATTTCTTCTGTCTTCTCCTGGCTTAATGCACTCCCTGGCAAAAATTCCAGCATCATTTCCTGATATCCCCGCAGGGTAGCAAGCGGTGTGCGGATATCATGGGCTATAGCTGCACGGAGCATCTTTTCTGCTTCCACCATACGCCACATCTTCCGGTTATTTGATACCAGTTCTGTACGCATCTTCTCAAATTCCGCACATAATTGTCCCAGTTCATCATGATTCTCATAGTTGATATGAAAGTCCAGGTTATTCTCCTCAATCTGCCTTGAGGCAGCCTTTAACTCCTGCAAAGGCTTCTGTATCTTGTTACGGTAAAACAACAGTACAGCGATCACGATTCCGGGGACAGAGAATACCAGAAATCCATATACAAGAATAAAATCACACAGTTCTAAGAGAAACCTGCTCTGCTCTGACCTGATATATAAATCCGGTCTGACAGGCAGATTCCCATCATAATATACGGTATCGTCACTGATTTCCTTTGCAGACTGCACCTGAACTACGAAAGTTGCTGCTCCATAAGCTGCTATCCACAGCAGAAGGCTCACTAAAAGGCTGATAAAAATATATAGGATGATAGACTTTCTGATTGACAGGTTTCTTAATTTATCCATTTATAGCCCACTCCCCAAACCGTTTCAATATAATCCCTCTGTGTATGCTCTGCCAGCTTTTTCCGAATCCGCCGTACTAACTCCGTAACACTGCGGCTGTCACCCTCTGCATCGCAGCCGCAGATTCTCTCATAAATCTGCTCTCTGTCAAATACCTGCCCCGGATGCATGGACAAAAATTCAATAATAGCATACTCTGTCTTTGTAAGTTCTATTGTCCCGCCTTCTACTTCTACCTCTCTGGCGGTATAATCTATCATCATTCCATTGTGTGAGTAATATTTTGTATTCCGCTGCCGGCGTTCTTCCCGGTTCAGATGGGCTGTTATCCTTGCTTCCAGTTCCTTCAAACTAAACGGTTTTAGTATATAGTCATCCCCGCCGGACAGCAAGCCGTTTACCCTGTCCTGCTCCTCCACCCTTGCCGTGAGAAAAAGGATCGGACAGAATACCTTATTCCGGATCTGTCTGCATACTTCCAGTCCGTCCATATCCGGCATGTTGATATCCAACAGGATCAAGTCCGCTCTGTCATGGCATTTCTCTAATGCCTCTACGCCAGTAGCCGCACTCTGCACATCATAGTTCTTCATGGTAAAATAATTCTCCAGCATTTTCACTAATGCCTTGTCATCGTCTACGATCAAAAGTTTATACTGCATGTTTTCCTCCTCTATACATATTTATATCGAAGATTTTTCTGCTAAGTATAGACAGTATTCCCGACGTACAGATTTTTTCCCCGAAAAACAGAAAAAAGACCGGGGAAGGCACTTGACAAACCTTCCCCGGCCCTGTACAGCCACATATCAGATAGCAGCTCCTGCCTCGCGCCTGCCATATTCATACATTTTCAGGGATACCAGTCTGGTAATCCTCTCCATGCCGTTCAGAATGGTTTCCACATCACTATCCTCCAATCCTGTAAATCGGATCATCAAATGTCAACAGCCCATTATTTCATACATTCTGTTTATTTTCAACAATGCTATCTTTAGTTTTATTGATAGTCATAACCAATTTCTCAAAAGACCTTTGAAATCTCACATCATCTTCCCCTGTTCTTTTCTTCGGGCCTTTCAAATGATTCTTCCCCGAAGCCCTCCTTGCTTTCTTGCCCAAATGCCGCTCCATAAGCATCTGGTCTATATTTTCATCTGTGTACCATTTCCCGGACTGATGTATCGCATATGCTCCCTTTCCCAGAGCCATTGCAGCCACGCCATAATCCTGAGTTACAACAATGTCATTTTTCCTGCAAAGATTTATAAGTGCAAAATCAACGGCATCCGCCCCTGCCCCGATAATTTTCACTTCACTGTAATCAGAATCCAGTACATGATTGGTGTCGCATAAAAGCGTAACCGCAATATTATTTTTTTCCGCCACCTGTTCCACAATCGGGATTACCGGACAGGCATCTGCATCAACATATATTCTCATCCGATTAGCTCTCTCCTTGATCATCAAGCTCCCATATATCAGGTTTTAAGCCCATTTCTTCCCATGTGACTCCATAAAGCGCTCCACCAGAAGTATAGCCTGCTATATAATAAAAAGTATCATCCTGATCCTCATGGAATACCGGATTATCCTTCTGCATTCTTTTCTGTTCACGAATCTTCTTCCTTTTTGCCTTTTTAGCTCTCTGTATATCCTGATAGGCTTTTACTGCCGCCTTTTCTCTGTCAATCTGCTCTTGCGTCAAAGATATACCTAATAACTGCAATTCAGCAACAGCTTTCATACGGTCTACGGCAAATTTTTTCCTATATGCTTTTATGATATCCCCGCCGTATGCTGTACCGTCATATTCTGCCACCCACTTTTCTGCTTTTGCCTTGCGGTCTGCAAATTTCATCGCTTTCTTAGCCGCTTTGCCTTTTCCCTTTTTCACAGTACATTATTCTCTCCTAAATTAAATATTTAACATTTTCACGGTTATTAATTTAACTTTCCACAATTTCAAATCCAGCGTCCAATAAAATTTTTCTATCTGCATCTGAAAAATTCCTTGGTTTTGGTATTCCGAGTGCCAGAAAATATCTTGCCCTTGAAAACGCGACATAGGCAAGCCTGTTTTCTTCTCCGATATCCACTCTATCAAACCATTGTTTCCAATAACCGCCTGAATGTTCATCATTACCCGCCTGATAAGAAGACAAAAAAAGCACTGCGTCCAAACTCATTCCTTTGCACCCATGAATTGTTTCAATAGCATAATTCAGTTCTCCTTCTTCATTGTCAAACAGAGTCTTTTCAACTATCTTATCTTTATTTCCTTTTCTTATTATCCCTATATCGTATGTACATTCTGATAATTCAGGCAAGTCTCTTACATTCTCTGTCATTAGCTTATTTAATCTTTTTTTCCATTCCGTCCAAGTAACCGAGAAATCATTTAGTTGTTGTGCTTCTTTCAGAATATTCCTTATCTCAAATAATACCCTCTTCCAATCCCTGCTCTCTATCTCTTTGGGTCTATATAAAAATTGGCTATTTAAATGCTCACTTGTCTTAAAAAAAGTCCTACGAATGCTTTTTGCTAACATATCAAATAGCATCTTAAAATCAGAAACCTGGCTTTCCCGGTTGAGCAAATATACAACTTGAGCGATTGTTTCTAAATTATTGGAACTTTGGTTATTACTTTTCATTCCAAGCAGTTTATTTTTCAAATTGTTATTTCTGACAATTATTCTGCTTTCCCTTACATTCAGATTATTTTCAAGCATATACTCATGAAACTTATTAACAGCATCTTTCTCTTTCCCTTTAGTGTAAAGAATAGCAACTAAGGGAATACCTGCTTTATTGAAATTTCTTCCTACAATTTTCTCCTGTCCTTTCACAACATATTCCGAGGCGACTACAATTGGTTGACAGCTTCTATAATTTTCTGTCAACAATTTAATATCAAAACAATGGTTTTCAATAAAATCCCTGGTATCATCGGGTTCAATATTTCTAAATCCATATATCGCCTGATTCAAATCGCCAATCAAATGGATTTTGCACCCTTTTTCACAAAGAGTCGCCAATAATTCCAGCTGGACATATGACAAATCCTGGCATTCATCCACAAAAATTACAGGAAAACGTTTTGCTATCAGCTCTGCTATTTCAGGATATTTTTCAAACAACAAATTTGACATATACTCAATATCTTCATAAAGTGCAAATCCACTTTTCCAAAATTTCAGCTTTGTTTTTGCCAAATCCATTTCTCGCCAATCATCTTGCTGTACCAAACTTTGCAAAATCTCCTTTCCTTGTCTGCTTCTGGTACCGCAATATTGATATGAATCAGTTTTAAAATCCCGGAAAAATTCATGTGCTTTGATATTTCCCAATTCTTTATATTGATACTTACTGCTATACGCATTTAGAAAATCAGAAGTGCAGCTGCTCTCTATTAAGCGTATACTTTTGTCTCCACGTTCATCTCCATCATATTTCATCAGTTTATGTAAAAACGGATTCGCAATATAACCATGAAGCCAACTTGTAAAAGTACCCATATAATGCGGATATTCCAATTTTCCATTTAAATAGCAATCCAGTCTGCTATTTATTTCTTTTTCCGCTGAATTTGTAAAAGTCAAAACAGCAAAGCCTTGGGTTGTTAACTTCCATTGTTCCCTTTCATATGCCACTTTTATTGCCAAAACTTCCGTTTTTCCACTTCCCGGACACGCCTTTAGAAAAGTGTTTTTCCACAATTGCGATGTTACATAGTCAATTTGTCCCGCATTCATATTAAGAATAAAACTTTTCCCTAATTGCTTGCATCTGCTATTTTGTTTTCCATCACAGGCTGACAGTTCAGAATGGCATTTCTCTTTCTTACATAACACCCTGCATATTATTTCTCTCTTATTTTCCTTCATTTTCCTCAGTAATCTCCAAAACAAATTTAATTGCTTCTTTTATATATTCTGGTACAATAAAATCATTTGTACTGCTAATTTTTTCTAATAGCAATTGTGCAAATAATCCTTTTCCCAAATAGCTTGCGTCAATTTGCTTTAATATATCTAAAGCAATCTTCGGCTGTTCCACTTTTTCGTTGTTTTGATATGCTGCCAAGTATCCATTCAATCTGTCTCTGATATCGCCATTAGTAGGTAATGCGTCCAAAATGATTTCAATCATTTTCTTAGCATTTTCTTTTTCCAGTGCCAAGTCATATTCAAATGTCTTTACATTAGTATAGATCCGGCACCTGTCCGTCATATTCTTTACTTGCTCTTTTAAAAACAACTGTGGATTTTTTCCTTCAACATTATCATTCTTTTTAGGAGCCTCTTCTTTTGGATCGTTATCTGTAATTGCTGCACATAAGATTGGCACAAAATCTGTCTTTTCATACTCATCTTCTTCATACTTATCTTTCTTCCTGAACAAATCAATTCTTTCTTTATATGCTTCTTTGCTTTCATCATCTCCCTGCTCAGGAAATATAAGTTCATATCCGTCATAAATCTTCATAAAATATTGAAAAAAGATACCATTCATATTTATAACTGAAATCCCCGCCTCTTCCAATGATTTCGGAGCATTATCTAATTTTAACCCACTCAAATATATTTCTGCCAATTTAGGGATAAGCAGAGCCTCTGCCAATCCCTCAACTAAAATATTTCCCTTTGAAAAAAGCAATGTTGAACGTGTTGTATCCATCCACCTGTTTATGAATTGTTTTGCCTGCTCATCTTTTATACACTTTCTAAGGGAAGTGATTTTTATTCCGTTCTTAGTCATATTAAAGCTGATAATATCTTCAATCGGTGTTGCAGAAGCTATTGTAGTGGAGTGCGTTGTTATTATAACTTGTATATCATTTTTCTCAGCCTGCTCCTTTAAATACTTCAATACTTTTATCTGTATTTGCGGATGCAAATGTGCTTCCAATTCTTCAATCAACAATATTCTCGGAGAGCTGTAATTCTCTTTTAATCCTTCAAATTCTGCTAATATAGTTGCTAAATAAATCAAATTATTGTATCCCAGACTATTTTCAAAAAGATTCCTATAAACACTTTCTTCTGTAGGTATTTTCCCCGGAAAAAATACGATACGCAATGCCTCAACAATTCTTTCAAATGTAACATCCCCAAACCGTATCTTTGTAGTCTGTGCGAACACCGTCCCTAAAGCATTTTCCAAACTATCATTGATCAGTTCATTTGCTCTTGCAATATCAGGTTTTTTCGCCAATTCCTCATTAAAATCATTAACATCCTTCTCAATATCCATTAGTTCCCCGGCTTTCCGCTTTTCTTCTAATGTTTTTTGAGACAAATTAATCAATAACCTTGCCAGCCTCGAACCACGGCTCGCCTTTAACTTTTTTTCTGCATCCCGCAAAGCTGGAAGATAAACACACTGTATGTCATTTAAAGGCTCCCAGTCAAATATGCTATTGGATGCCTCCCCTCCCCATATTGCTTTCTTATAATTGTTACGACGATCCTGCTTTCTAACAATGTCAATATTCAATACTGCATTATATTTTTTATCAAGCCAGGTAATATACTCAACCTTTTTTTCTTCCGATAAATCTGAAAATCTTCCCTTAATAGAAATAGTATCAGCCCACTCCTTTTTATCTACTGAAGAATAAAAATCTTCTTCTGAAATTCCACTTCGGACATATTCATCTTCATTAAGCAGCAGGCGGATAGCATCTATGACCGTACTTTTCCCACAGCCATTCTCACCAACTAAGACATTCAATCCTTTTCTTAAACGCAGTATCCGTTTATCCTTAAACAATCTATACCCTTCAATTTTTATATCCGATAAGTACATCCTACTCTCTCCTCGTGTATCACAATGTTCATTTTATTATAGTAAATACTTATATTATATAATATTTTGCCTATAATGCGAACTATATTTTCCATATAAATACATTCAATATGACATATGCAGTTTTTCGATAGTCATATCCTGCCTTAAACTCACTGAATCTGCCATTCTTTCTTTTTGGTCTCAGAACATCTGGCAGATTCAGCACTGGCAAGCAATGGATAACGATATTCTTTACGAATATCGCTATCCCCGCTCCGGCACCTTGCGTTGCCTCGCTATGCTTGTTGGGGACACCCCAATCCCCGGCAAAATACGCAGCTTCGTTTACGAAGCATACGCTTATTTGCGAACACGCCTTGCGGCGTGGCTTTCTACTCATGCACAGCCTGAGTCTGCTCCCATACGGTCGCTGATTCCTGCACCTCCGCGCAGGAATGAAAAACTTGTGTTCCTTTTATAGCACAGGCAGAATCAAGCCTGCGATTTCTTGCTTTTTTCCCAATCCGCCATTATAATAAAACCTACATGGGAGGAAAAAACATGTTCACTTATGAAGATTTCAAATCGTTATCCGGGATAACCGACCGTGATGAACTTATGTCCGCTGTCGCACAGATTCCCGAAGAAGATTTACGGACTGCCCTCTTTATAACGCTCCTTTCCTGGGGCAAAAGCATAGAGATAAATGATGAATTGTGGAAACGGGAGCATGAACGCGCAAATAAAGCGGAGGCAATGCTAAATTCCCAGCCTTCCGAAACATGATACCATTCCCCGCAGCAGCCATTTCCTGAAAAAGAGCAATAAAACCTGCTAAGAAAAGTCAATAGTTTTTTTGCAGGTTTTTAAAATATT
>CAMNSD010000062.1 GCA_946554445.1 uncultured Lachnospiraceae bacterium
TTGTATCATTATCAGTGTCTGATCCGTCTTCTTCCTTTTTAGACTCTTCTGTATCTTTATCAGTGTCTGTCTCTTCATCCTTCAGCTCTTCGTCCGTTTGCTCTTGGTCCTTTATCTCTTCATCCTTCGACTCTTCGTCTTTTTGGTCTTTGTCTTTTACTTCTTCATTCCCTTTTTCCTGATCTTTTGTCTCATCATTATTAAATAAGTTATATACACTATCTACATGACTAGTCTTTTGTTTTTCCCCCGTATTGCTTACCTCATCCGACGTGTTATGTAATTGATCTACATCCTCACCTGCATAAGCATACATGGGCAAATCCGCAAACGTCAGGCACAATACGGTGGCAAACGCTGTGCCTTTTATAAGAAGATTCTTTCTACATCTTATCAAGTTACACATACCGCACCTCCATTTCTGGCAGCTGTTGTCGACAAATATCTATAATGCCTTGGAAGAAATTTTAATTTATATAATTCTATATCGTCATTCCCCTTAACATACTTTACCATTAATTAAGAGAAATATTTTTATAGATATCTCAAACTCACTTTAGAATTATTCTAGCATTTCAATGCATATTTTTCAACTGTGGGGTTTCTGAGACGTTTTCAAAACCAACTCAATCTCATACTATAGATAACTTATTTTCGTAGTTTATAGTATTATCCTAATACACTTCCGGCTCATTCAGAATAATATCTGTAACCCCTTTCGCCTCAAGCGGCTCAAAGTCCAGTTTAGTCCCCGTCGGCTTTTCAGGATATAAATGACCTGACATCCAGACTCTCACAGTATATCCTTTCAGTTCCTCCGCCGGCAGGTCTATGTCCCGCCAAAACGGGTGAAGCGCCACCGCCCCACATCCGCCTTGCAATTTATACAGACAGTCCGAAACCTTTCTGTCGAGGATCCCAAGCTCGGCTTCTGGATCGATTTGTTTTATTTTTTTCAATGATTGTGCATAAAATGTAGAATAGACTACCGCCTGCTGTAAACCACGTTTATGTACAAGTTCAACAATCTTTTCCTCCATGCCTTCATAGAAACAAACGCTGTTTTTCAGTTCAATGTTCAACTTTAGTCCAGACTGCAAGCGCGGTTCAAGCAGGTCAAAAACTTCTGTTATCGTCGGAATAGACTGTGTCGGATGATCACCCGCATAAATATGTAGCTTCTTTAATTGAGACAATGTATAGTCTCTCACAAATCCAACCCCTTCGGTTGTCCTGTCCACCCTCTCATCGTGTATGACCACCATTTCTCCATCTTTTGTTAGCTGGATATCCAACTCTATTCCCGTTAACCCAGCTATCGCTGCTGCTTTTTCAAATGCAAGCAGCGTATTCTCCGGATATCTCTGACTACATCCCCTGTGTGCCCATATTTTCATAATTTTGCGCTCCTTTCACAAGCAATATTCCTCGTTTACTTAACCATACATTTTTCGTCCTTAACAAATCGTTGATTTTTCTTCCATTTTTTACCATTTTCTATTCTATATATTTATTTATAACCATCTAATTGTGAAATATTGTAAAGTACTAGAGTAGGATTATCTTTTTAAAAATATTTATATGTAACCCATGTAACACTTAACTACATTTACTCGTGGAGAAAACTATGGAATTTGGTGAATTTCTAGCTAAGTTACGTAAAGAAAGAGGATATTATCAAAAAGAACTAGCCGCTTATCTGAACGTCACCGTGGCTACCATTTCTAATTACGAGAAAGGCGTTCACGCTCCCGACCTTGATACTCTAATCAAGCTGGCAGACTTTTATGATGTATCCACGGATTATCTCTTACAGAGAACCCGATACAAAGCAAGCATCCGTGCTCTTAATAAACGCCTGTCCGCCGACTATACTGTGGGCGATCTCGTCAATACGACATTGGAGTTGGATCGGCATAATGTCCACGCACTGCTGGACTACTATGACCTATTAAGGCTGCGCAATTCTGTTCAGCCGCTAAAACAGTAACTAATCGCTATGTGTAAAGAGGCGTTGATCGGGCAGATACTCCCTGCTGATCGGCGCCTTTTTCCATCCTTTTGGCATTCATTAACCAGTCATTATCACAATGAACTTTATTATATTTTATTGTAACGCTTTCCACACCTTTATTCAAGCAAAAAGACTTGTTCGTGTATAACTACTATAATTGTATATAATTTACGAAACATTTGTCGTATTTAATAATTCATTAAACTCTTTTCCATATTTTCCAATATAATATCCTATATATTTATTTCCAATTTATTCCTTTATCAAATAAGGTACAGTGTAAAACGAATCATTAAATATGGTTTCAGCTGTATATTCACAGCCGATACCGTACACTATTCAGCTACGCATATTTTTACTTTTGGAGAAAACTATGGAATTTGGTGAATTTCTGGCTAAACTACGCAAGGAAAAAGGATATTATCAAAAAGAAGTAGCCGCTTATCTGAATGTCACTGTGGCAACCATTTCCAACTATGAAAAAGGCGTCCATGCACCCGACCTTGACACGCTGATCAAACTAGCGGACTTTTACGATGTATCCACAGACTATCTCTTACAAAGAACCAAATATAAGGCAAGCATCCGTGTTCTCAACAAACGGCTGTCCGCCGATTATACCGTGGGCGATCTGGTCAACGCAACTCTGGAATTAGACAGGCATAACCTTCACGCACTGTTAGACTACTATGAATTGCTGCGGCTTCGCAATTCAATCGATCGAGTAAAATAATAAAACTGTGTAATTAGTTTTATTATTTTACTCGTATCATTTATTAACTTCTGTATGTAATTTGTCGGGAACAGTGGCTTTTTCCTCTATCTACATCTTTCCATACTAAAAGGAGTCATGCAATCATCTGCATGACTCCTTTTAGTATACTCTATTATGTTTTCTACTTTTAGTTATTTCACAACGCCTCACCAAACACAATCCCCATTTTAAAAGTCTCTATTAGAAGTTCCAACATCTGTGCGCTGCATTCCCGATATTTTAAAAAATATAACAACAAATCAATATATTTATCATACTTCTTTGCCGATTCCTCATCCAACTTCATCGAAACAGATTTTTTCTTTTTTTGCTGCAGGCACTCATATGTGATAATATAGCATACAAATCTTTCATTGATAAAAATGTCTCTATCTTCTTGCATCAGGTTATTAATCTGAATAGGCTTTCGCTTTAAAATCCAATAAGCCAAGTAAGCAATGTTTTTATCTGTCTTCGTATGCTTAATCTCATGAAATTCTTTCAGTCGTTGAATATCCGCATAATAATCTAACAACACATGGTAGAGAATTCGATCATTACATTCAACATTATTTTCTTCCTCTGCAGATAAAGTAATATATTGGGAGGCTATGAGAAATTCATCTATCTGCTTTTGAAGTTCAGAAAATCTAGATAAGAATTCATTCTCTCCTACCTCTTTTAACAATTCAACATAATCTGATTTCATATCTTTCCTTTCAAAAAAGCAAGTTCATTTGCAATATCCTGATGTTCACTCAGAATATTATATGCTAAAGAAGTCATCAGAAAATCGCGTGCTTCCTTAAAATACATAGCCTCCGCTTCTCCTGTCCAGGGAAACCATGTGTTCGGCAAGATTTCCTTAATCGTCTTTCCCGTCATACCTTCTTGCAACAAAGCCTCTCGCCGTTGTTTCTGCATTGTTTTTCTGTTACTACTTCTGTACCTTTCCATGTGACAAACAGTCTCCCTCTATATTATATTTATAGCAACTTACTTTTTAAAATTTCTTCTACATTGCCGCTTTTAATGATTTCTCCCTGCGACGTTGAATCCAATGCCTTTGAACTAATTTGTTCCTTTGCCCAGTCAACATATTTATCTCCTTCAAACTTACGATTCAATGTCTCTAACAATTCTCCATCCAACTGCATACAGGTTGAAATCATATCGTCCAATTCTGCAATGCCTCTAGAAATCATATTTGTATATCGAATTAAAAACTTATTATCTTTAAAATAAGGATAACGCACTCTATGATCAAATTCACCATACACTTCTTCCGCTAAAGTTCTAACTTGAATTTCTACATAGCATTCTTCGTATCGAATAACATAATGTTGTGAGCGATATCCTTTCACTGTATAATCGACATCTATTATTTCTTCATCAAATACTTTTCTATCACCATAACATACATATGCTTTTGGAGTGCCATCGTAAAAATCATGAAAAAGTGCACAAATTAACTCGTGCGCCTCTTTCCAGTCTTCTTTTTTAATAACAATCACTCGTATCCCTATCAAATCTCTCAAAATATCCTTATATGTGTCAACACTTATATCTTGATATTTCTGACTATCTTCATTTCCAACTTTCCTGATTATCTTTTCAATAACATGTTCCGGATCCTTCGCGCGACCATATATAACATGTATATCTTTCCCCCAACCAGGTTTTTGATTTTGTATGATGTTCTTTCTTTGATTCAAATCTATAATTAATTTACCTGACAGTTCCTGTAACATGGGATAAATATTCACAGTATAATCTTCATATATTTCTTCCAGCAAGTTCCAACCAAGATTGGATTTTTCAAATGTTTTCTCTAAATGATATTTTTGTAAAAACCTTTCCTGATCCAACATTTCTTTCGTACCTTTTCTAAAACACATATGAATATCCCATTAATTGTTTGACATTATACTACACTCTCCGTATCTTTGCAAGTCATTCATCTACACAAGAAACATTAATACCCTATCGCCCAACTATATTGTAATGCTTTCCATACTTTTCTTCAACACCCAAAGCACATAGTTCCTTGATCGAATAATTCTCTAATCAGACCACCATTCAGTATATTCTCCACAATTTTATATTGACAACGCCCCTTTGCCAATTTTACAATATAAGAAACAATTATCTTCGAAAATAAACCAAGATTTTTCGAATGACGCCGTCCAGAAGGAGACCACACTATGACCATCCTCTACATCGAATGGAACAGTTTTGGCAATGAAGACATGAAAGAAGCCTTCCAAGCAGAGGGCCATACCCTGATTTCCTTTCCCTTCTCCAACAAAGAAGGCCGACATGACGAAGTTGTAGAGTCTTCCCTTATGGAAGTGTTACGCAAAGAAACACCGGATATTGTTTTTTCCTTTAATTACTTCCCGCTAATCTCCAATGTCTGTAAACAAGTTGGCATCCACTATATTTCCTGGGTTTATGACAGTCCCTATGTGATGCTCTATTCTTACACAGTGATCAATCCCTGTAATACTATCTATGTGTTCGATAAGGATTTATGCCTGGAATTTGAGCGTGCCGGTATTCACACAATCCATTACCTGCCCATGGCCGCCAACACTGACCGGCTAGATCGTTTGACCGTGAATCCGCTAAATACCGCGTCCGTCCGAGGTGACAATGCTACCGACAATTCCATTGCCCCACAAATACCCGCACAATACGATATTTCTTTCGTGGGATCTCTTTATACTGAGAAACATAACTTTTTCGAGCGGATGACAACCTTAAACGACTACACCAAGGGCTATCTGGATGCTCTGATGTCCGCCCAGATGAATATTCAGGGCTATAACTTTATTCAAGAATCATTGTCTCCCATTATGGAAGACTTATACCAGGCGCTTCCAATGGATCCGAATGCAGATGGCGTAGAGACCAGGGAATACCTCTATGCCCAATATGTGATCAACCGCAAGATCACCGGCCTTGAACGCGCAGCGCTGCTTGCGGCCATCAGCCAAAAGCATACTTTGGACCTGTTTACCCATGACAAGACCTATTCCCTGCCCAACCTGATAAATCATGGTCCCGTGGACAATGTAACACAGATGCCCATGGTCTTTAAGGAGAGTAGGATAAACCTTAACATCTCTCTTCGCAGTATTAAGAGCGGCATCCCACAGCGCGCTTTCGATATCATGGGAAGCGGCGGTTTCCTTCTAAGCAATTTTCAGGCTGATTTCCTGGACGATTTTATCCCCGGTGAAGATTTTGATTTCTATGAAAGCAAAGAAGACCTGCTGTCCAAGATTGACTATTATCTGTCGCATGAAGAAGAGCGTCAGGCCATCGCGACAAGCGGCCACAATAAAATTGCAGCCGCACATACGTATAGACATAGAGTACGTGAAATGCTAGCCCCTTTCCAATAACTTTAGGACCATTCACTCCCAAAGGCTCTTATCAAACGCCGCAAAATCAATCTCAAAATCCTCATAGATTCCTACAGGAATTTTGTCATCAAAGGTATAATCCCTTTCGCTGCCATGATCAAAGTCATGTACTTTGATCATCTTTTTCATCGGATCAATGATCCAATACTCCCGCACTCCTGTGGACCGATATTTAAAAAGCTTCCGCACATAATCCATCTTCTTACTGCCCGGCGATACAATCTCCACCAGCCAATCCGGCGCACCGTGACATCCCTTCCGATCCAGTTTGTCCAAGTCGCAGATTACCAACAGATCCGGCTCCACATAATTATACTCGTCATTATTGATATACACCGCGAATGGCGAAAAAAACACTTTACAATCCCCGTTACGACCCCTAATCCACTGTTTGACCACCATGTACAATTCCCCAAGAATATCCTGATGTGTCAATTCCGGCGAATCCATCCTGAACATCTCACCATCAATCAATTCTGCGCGTTCCCCTTCCGGCAGCGCCTCAATGTCCTTAATGGTATACACTCTTGTTTCTGTCTCCATAATCTCTTTCCTCACTACGTTTTCCTGCATCGACAAATCTCCTTTCGTGTGCCACAGAAGATTTATCAAAGCATATCTTCCTCCGTTACCAATAACAGCCCTTGACTGGGCTTTATCCACCACCGGTGCTTTTATCTTCAAAAAATCTTCTGCTTTTTAGTTGTTTTCTGATTCCAAAGCATAGACTTTCTGAGATAAATAAGATAAAATAGACAGGTAATCACCCAACATTCTGCAGAACTTATGCTTTATGAGGTGATTATATCACTTCTCATAGTCGTAGTCAATATAATTTCATAAAATTTATAAACGATATTTCGTTTATTCCGACTATTCACGCCACCACAATCGTTTCATTTCCAATAAAATCCCCTTCTCCCTTTTATATCAGTTTACGTCACCCTTCAAAAATGTTATGATAATATCATAACGACAATCTGTTCACAGCAGGAAAACAATGTCCTATAAAGGAGCCGTCATGCAGCCCATTTCCGTATGTATCATTGCCAAAAATGAAGAAGCCAGGATTGAGCGATGTCTCTTATCCGTCAAGCCCTATGATTTTGAGATTGTGGTGGTGGACACCGGTTCCACGGACCGCACGAAGGAAATTGCCTCCCAATATGCGGATAAGGTGCTGGATTTTGCATGGTGCGACGATTTCAGCGCCGCCAGAAATTTTTCCCTGCGGGAAGCTTCTAACAATTGGATCTTCATGTTGGACTGCGACGAGACCGTTAAGTATCTTGACCTGGAAGAACTCACCTATTTCCGCAAACATCTCTCTGATAGCGTGGGCTCTGTTTCCCGGGAAAACCTGGTGACGGAAAACGGCGTCCTCACGCTTAACAATACGGATTATACGGAGCGTTTCTTTGACCGGCGGCTGTATCGATATACGGGCATCATACATGAACAGCTTACGCCTATCCGCGGACACGAATTTCCTAATTATTTGTTAAAAACTACCATCCTGCACACCGGCTATGACATGACGGATGCGGAACGCGACGCCAAGTACCAGCGCAATTTTACCCTTTTATTAAAACAAGTGGAACAAGATCCTGATAATCCCTATCTCTACTATCAGCTTGGTAAAAGCTGTGAGATTTTAAAAGATTATACCCGCGCCTGTGAATATTACGACAAGGGACTTACTTTTGACCTGGATCCTGAACTGGCCTTTGTACAGGCTATGGTTGTCTCCTACGGCAACGCCCTGCTATACACCGGCAACGCCCAGACTGCACTTGGCTTTGAGGGTATCTATGAGGAATTTTGTAATGTGACGGACTTTGTCTATCTCATGGGGAATATCTACCGGGAAAACGGAATGTATGAAGAGGCTCTTACGCAATACCAGAAAGCGCTCGGCATGCCGCCTGGCAGGCAGAACGGCACCAACAGTTTCCTGCCCGTCTACCAATCGGCTACTATTTTTGAAGCCTTAGGAGACATAGCGTCCGCCGCAGCCTGTTATGGACAGTGTACCGGATTTGCACCGGCAGAGGAACGACTGGCAGCGCTGCACAGTCAAATGTAATCAACCATAAAGTGGAATTGTAAAGCACAAAATATCATTATCAACAGGAGCACCCATGATACCTATATCCGCCTGTATCATTACCAAAAATGAATCCGCCAATCTGGAGCAATGTCTGGCCGCATTGTCTGCCTATCCCTTTGAAATCGTAGTGGTAGACACCGGTTCCACAGACGATTCCAAAGAAATTGCCCGGAAATATACCGATAAAGTATACGACTTCACCTGGGTAGACGATTTCAGCGCCGCCAGGAACTATGCTGCCGGCCACGCTTCCCACAATATGATCTTTCCTGTGGACACAGACGAATTTATCACACAGCTTGACTGGGAAGAACTACAGTCCCAAATAGAACAGCATTCCAAATCAGTGGGCAGTATCAAGCGGCTGGATTATTTTGAGACAGACGGTGAAAAGCGCTGTCAGATCTGTATGATTGACAGAATTTACCACAGAAAATACTACCATTATGAGAAACCGATCCACGAAGTCCTTGCTCCCCTGGGGCGGACGCCATATGCATCTTACACCACGTCCATCGAGATGGACCACGTGGGATATCTGGGACAGGGCAACAAGCTGAAAGACAAGGCCATGCGGGATATGGAACTACTCAAGAAAGAGTTGGCGCAGAATCCGGAAGAGCCTTACTATTACTTCCAAATTGCCCAGAGTTATATGCTGATGCGCGATACGGAAAATTCCCTGCTCTATTTCCAGAAAGCCATGGATCGTCATCCGAATCCCCAGGCTGATTACACGCATATCCTGGTCTATAATTATGGCCATCTGCTTCTGGAAAAGGGCTTGCTCACGCAGGCTGCCATCCTGACTGACTATTATGAATATTACAGCAATAACATGGACTATCTGTGTCTGATTGGGCTCTATTATCTTCATCTGAATCAGCCCCTCAAGGCTCTGCCTGAGTTTGTAAAAGCATTAACGGCCCCTGAGCGTGACATGACCGACCATCGGGAGCCGTCCTACTATATCGGCTATATCTACGAGCTCTTTGGCAAAAAGGATATTGCCAGGACACACTATCTAAACTGCGGCGCTGACTACGCCCCGGCTGTGGAAGCTCTAACCCGCTTGGGACATCCGTCCGAATAACTGGCACAAAAGCCAGCAGCCCATGGCAAACAATCACCCTACTCGTCGCCCACGGGAATAAATAAAAGGAGAACAAACATGATTCCTATATCGGTATGTATCATCGGAAAAAACGAAGAGAAAAATATTGAAAAATGCCTGGCGCCTCTTGTGCCCTACGGTTTTGAGATTGTCTACGTGGACACAGGTTCCACCGACCGCACCAAAGAACTGGCCGCCAAATATACGAATAAAATCTATGATTTTGAGTGGATTGACGACTTCAGCGCCGCCAGAAATTTTTCTCTGCAAAAAGCATCACACAATTATGTGCTTGTCATCGACTGTGATGAATTTCTAACCGAAATCGACCTGGATGGTATCGAACAGGCAATAAACGAACACCCCCGTGCCATCGGTCTGGTACTGCGGATCAACCAGTGTGAATCCAGCGGTAAGCTTACCGTCTCCCCGGACCGCGTAGAGCGGTTGTTCCACAAACGATATTATCATTATAATTACACGATACACGAGCAGGTTTGTGATATCAAGACTAACAGCACCTACTGCGAACGCTATGATATTCCCCTCACCTTGGATCATGTCGGTTACGTAGGCAGCGAGGAAGAAAAACGGCTGAAAGCGGAACGCAACAATGCCCTGCTTTTCAAGGAGATTGAAAAACATCCGAACGATCCTTATTTCTATTTCCAGGTCGGTCAGTCTTTCAATCTGATTGAGGATTATGAGAACTCCTATATTTATTATAAAAAAGCCTTTGAACTTCCCCTAAATACGGAAGAATTTTGGGTACAGTTCATGGCCACCACCTTTATCAATTCCATGACGCACACCGGTCGTTCCGAGGAGGCTCTGGCATTTTTTGAACCAATTTATGATCATTTTGCCACCAACGCGGACTTCTACTGCAGCATGGGCAATATTTACCTGAACCTGGAGAATCCGCAGCCCTTAAAAGCCATGATGGAATATGTCAAGGCATCGCAATGTCCGGAAGCGCAGGAAGAAGGGGCTAATACCTTTATACCCTACTACAATATGGGACTGATCAACGAACTATTAGGCAATATTCCAGCTGCCGTGAACTTTTATCAGAAATCAGCGGCATACGACTATCCGTTGGCCATAGAACGGCTGGCCATCCTGACCGGACCATGTTGACCGTAACACGCAGCAATAGACCACATCGAACCACGCAAACAACTGATAATACAAGGAGACTCTTATGATTCCCATTTCCGTATGTATCATTACCAAAAATGAGGCGGAGCGCTTAGAACAATGTCTGCAAGCGCTGCAGTCCTTTTCTTTTGAAATTGTGGTTGTGGATACCGGATCTACAGATAATTCCAAAGAAATTGCCCGGAAGTATACAGACAAAGTCTTTGACTTTATCTGGATTGATGATTTCAGCGCTGCCAGAAACTACGCTGCCAAATGTGCTGCCCACAACATCATCTTTCCGATCGATACCGATGAGATAGTGACTTCGCTAGATTTAAACGCATTGCAGGAGGCGATTGCCAACCATCCTAGAAGTGTGGGCTATGTCAAGCGTCTTGATTATTTTGAGGCCGGTTCCGAGGTCCGCCACTATGACGTCATGATCGAACGGATTTATGATCGACGTTATTACCACTTTGAACGCCCTATCCATGAAGTGATTCTCCCCCTATCCGACATCTCTTACAGTTCCTATGAAACAACTGTCACACTGGATCATATCGGCTATCTGGGAGACAAGAACGCCCTACAAAATAAGGCAGAAAGGAATCTTGCACTGCTTCAAAAAGAAACGGAAAAGTCACCTGAAGATCCTTATCCTTATTTTCAAATCGGACAGAGTTATATGCTGATGCGCGACCATGAACATGCCTGTGAATCCTTTAAGGAAGCAATTGCCCGTAATCCCGCTCCCACAGAAAGTTATACCCGTATTCTGGTAAACAACTATGGCAACGCCCTGATCGAACTGGACAGGCCGGAAGAGTCCATCAAACTTCTTTCTTACTATGAATACTATGACAATAACATAGATTATCTGTGTATGATCGGCCTGAGCTATATGCTGATAGGCCAGCCCCTGCGTGCCCTGCCCGAATTCGTTAAGGCGCTGTCTGCCCCCACTAGAGATTCCAACGATCCGCGAATCCCGTCTTACTATATCGGTTATATCTATGAGTATTTTGGCAAGAACGATATCGCCAAGACACATTATTTGAACTGTGGAGATTATGCGCCGGCTGTGGAAGCATTGGCACGATTAACGTAACTTAGGCTGATCCGAATAAAATCCATAAAAAAGCCCACCCTTTCGGGTGGGCTTTGGTAGTTCACTTTGCAATATCTCTCTGCTGTAGCTATTAGCCAAGTAAGGACAGTGCCAACTGGTTGGACTGATTTGCCTGGGACAGCATTGATGTACCAGCCTGCTGTAAGATATTGTTGTTGGAGTACTGAACCATCTCTGTAGCAA
>CAMNSD010000063.1 GCA_946554445.1 uncultured Lachnospiraceae bacterium
GCAAAGGGATTGTGTGCCGGCATAGCCATTCTCCTCCTTGATCCAACCTGCCATTTCCTTAATCAAGATCAGCCGCCAAACATACTGGATACGGCGTTGTTCTTGGATTCCATCTTCGCCAAAGCAGTCTCCATCGCTGAGAACTTCGCATACCACTTATCCATCAAAGCGTTCAGCTTCTCTTCCTGCTTTTTGATCATATCCGTGTAGTTTTCATATTCTTTCTTCAGCTGCTTATCATTATAGACTGTGAGCGCACTGCTGAGCGTCGTAGCAGACATCTTCTTATTCAGCTCATCATGCATATTATTGGTCAAGCCCACGAAGAAATTCATCACCGTTTCTGGATCCGTAGCGATCATGCTCCGCAGTACATCATCATTCCCTCTCACGGAAACATCATCCTGATCGCCATCAATATGGTAAGCATTCCTCTCATTATCTTTGGCTCCAAAATATCCAAGCGTAGCGATACCAAAATCTGACAGATACATGTTCTTGCCATTCACAGACACACCCTGCAGCATCACGCTCTTCATGGCTGAACTTACGGTACTGAGTGTAGAATCCCTCCGGAGCAGGGAATCCTTGATCTTCTTCTCCCACTCCTCGATCTCATCGTCGGTCATGGCGTCTTTTTCTTCCGAAGTAAGCGGATCATACCCCTTCGATGACTCTGCATTATACAGGGAATCCATCTCGTTGATCAGGGCATTGTACTCGGTAAAGAGTCCCTTGATCATATCATAGATGCCATCCGTATCGGAAGTCGTGGATAAGGTAACTTCCTTACCATTGGTCTCTTCCATCGCGGTGATCGTCATGCCGTTGACAGTGACCGTATTATTATAGGAAGAATATTTCACGCCGTTCAGCGTAATCTGTGCATCGCTGCCCTGAATCTTGTGGGCCTGCTTATCCGCCGACAGTCCGTTGGTATAGGTGCCCTTCAAGACTTCTGCCGCGGCTTCCGCCTTCGTCGTTACCTCTTTGGTCACATCACCTATCAACTTATCGGTTCCTGTCACCTTATTGGGATCAGAATCATCTACTTTAAAGTAATCTTTATTCTCTTTAATCTTATCTTCATTAGACTGAATGAGTTTCTCATTCGTTGCAATGGCGTTGACAAAGCTGTAGCAGTCCTTGGCCGTTTCGATGTCTTTCTCCATGGCCTCAATGTCTTCCTTAGCCTTTTTAATTGCCTCATCATCACGGTCAGCGCCTTCTTTGGCTTCCAGTTCTGCCAGTTCTTTCTTCTTCTCGTCCAGCGCCTGGACCATACCATTCTGACGAACCTTTTCTTTGACCGGATTGCCGTCTTTATCCGTTACTGGATTGTCATTTTCGTCTTTCTTCTCAACTTCTACCTCTTCGCCATAAATCTTATCGTAAAGAGCCTTCTTTAACTCTGCATAGTCGCCACCGGTCGTAGATACATCCGCGTATTTCTCATAGCCCTCTATTTTTTTCAGTTCGTCCTCATTATATTTGTTGGCTCCCGCTAATGTCTTATTATCCTTAGCCAGCGCGTCATTCGCTTCCTTGTACGCCGCCGCACGTTCTGCTACCAACTCATCAATGAGTTTCTGCTTCGCAGCCACACTATCCGGATCTGTCTTTGTAAAATCAGCCCACTTTGCATACTCCTTATATTCCGCAGTATTCTTATACTCATCATATTCCGGAGTGTCGCTGGCAGGAGGAGCCGTCAAAAGCCCCAATGCTGCAAGCGCCTGAAAACCGCCCGCATCGTTACCTGTAAGGGTAAAGTTCGCGTCCTTACCGGTATCCCTGGAACTGATATAGAGACGCTGGTTATCCTGGTCGAAGCTGGCATTCAAGCCCACCGACTTTAACTTATCCACAAAGTCATTGATGGTCATGTCCTTGGTAATATCGATCTTCACGGACTGCCCCAACGCACCGTTGACATTAATACTGCCCTCCGCAAAATTCAGATGGTTCTGTTCAGCCACCTGCTTGATGGATGCCGCACCTGTAAAGCACACACCCTTATCCGTCTCCAGGCTGCCGCTGGTCAGATATGCCCTTTTAGCGAGTTTATCCACGGTCATGGTGTGCACGCCATCCACCGTATTCTCACCGCTGGTCACCTTCACCGCATTGGGATTGGATACCGTGGTCTTCTTCTTCATATAGGAACTCTGCAGGCGCATATCATCCAGTTTCTGATAGAAACTGTAGATCTTCGTATTCAGCGCTTTCCACGCATCCTGTTTCCAACTTAGTTTCTTCTGCGCCTTCACCAGCTTGGTCTTCTTATAACTCTGCGCCGAAGCTAATTCATTGATAATACTCTCGGTATCAAGTCCGGAGTACATACCTGTTATTCTGATAGCCATCTTATTTCCCTCCTAGATGCTTAACGTTTCTCGTCCACAAGAATCCCGGCCATCTCCCAGATCTTAGCGATCATATCCAAAGTCTTTTCCGGAGGAAACTCTTTGATAACCTCCTTGGTGTCTTTATCCATGATCTTGATCATGATCCGGTTCGTCCCCTCGTGAACACCAAAAACAGCCTCTTCATTACTGTTGTTGATCTTCTTGTTCATCTCCGCAATGGCCTTCTTCAGCTGATCAGACATTGCCTGCTGTTGCTGCGCGTTCTTCGTTGTCGGCTGCTGTGTGCCCTTAGCCGCCTGTTGCTGCTGGCTCCCAGCATTTTCGGCGCCGCTGTTTGTGTCCTCTTCAGCCTGCGGTTTCGTCACGGATGCTGTTGTCTCATCGACATTGACTGTCTGTCCATCCTCAGGAACTTCCGTGTTCACTGGTGTCACCGTCTGCGGTTTTACTGCTGTCTGTGCCTGATAAGTCATCGCACTGTTTAATGGTTCAATTGCCATCGTAAATCACCTCCATGTGATATAGTAAAGTATTAATAGAATCGTCTTTTGACAGCATCTCCCCCATTTGCATGGAAACAGACGCAATCTCTTATAACTTATATCGGAAAAAAGCAACAATAATTTAGCTGTGGGACTAAAGAAATTTATCTATTCTTATTAAAATTTGAAAAAAAACTATATCTAGGGTATAATTTGATCGTATCACAAGAAAGAAAAGATTGCAAAAAGAAACGGACTCACTTATGGAAATATTATTCTACCGCTACAACAGCATATGCGAACCCGACATTCTCCAGACCTTCAAAGACTTCGGCGTCACAGTCCATGTGGAGGATATGGAAATATATGACAAGAGTGTCACACCTAGACAATGCGCCGAAAAAGTGGCTCAACATATCCTTTCACACACTCTTGCCTTTGTGTTCAGCATCAATTTCTTTCCAGCTGTCTCCTACACCTGCGAACGCCTAAGAGTACCCTATGTCTGCTGGAGCGTGGATGCACCCGTACCGGAGTTGTTTTCCAATGCCCTGAAAAACTCTTATAACCGCATTTTTCTCTTTGACCGGGCGCAGTATGACTTTTTCTCCCCCATCAATCCTTCCTGCATCCACTACCTGCCTCTGGCCACCAATGTAAAACGCTGGGAACAGGCAGTGCTTGCCATGACAGACGAGGATTACGAAACCTACAGCGCCGATGTGTCTTTTGTGGGTTCCCTCTACACGGAAAAATGCCGGTATGATAAACTGCTGCAAATGCCGGAAACGTCGATTTCCCTTTATACACAGGGTTTCGTGGACGGCCTGATTGAGTCCCAGCTGAAAATCTACGGCTGCAACCTGATCCCCGACAATCTGACAGACCGGGTGATCCGCGAAATCGCGGCGGCCGATCCAGGTTTCTACAAAGGAGAGGACACTTACGGCGACACGGACCGTTATCTTGTGGCTCACCAATATATTGGCATGAAACTGGCGGCCGTGGAACGGGAACGCATCTTAAACCGCCTTGCCAGGCATTTTAACGTAACGCTCTACACCAGGAGCGACGTCACTGCCCTACCCGATGTCCACTGCAGAGGCGGCGTCAGCACCCTAACGGAAATGCCCAAAGTTTTTCAGGCCAGCAAGATCAACTTAAACATGACCATCCGTCCCATTGAGACCGGGCTTTCGCTAAGGGTATGGGATATCTTAGGCTGCGGCGGCTTCCTGCTCACCAACTATCAGTCCGAGATCCCGGACTTCTTTGAGATTGGCAAAGACTTAGAAACCTATGAATCCATGGAGGAACTGGAACAAAAAATCCAATACTACCTCACCCATGAAGAAGAACGCGTCGAGATCGCCATCAACGGCTACGAGAAGGTCGCCAGACACCATACCTATGAGATTAGACTGGCGCAAATGCTCAAAGTATTGACCAATACACAAAGGCAGACATGATAATCTATATCACATCTGCCTTCTATTATATCTCATATATTTCACTAACTCTTTGTCCACAACCCTGCCTAGCCAAGCAAGTTCTTCAAAGCCTCCATACCGTCCACATCCACAGCTTCTTTATTGGCATCCTGAATCTGGACATAAACTTCTTTACGGTATACAGGCACTTCTCTGGGTGCGCTAATGCCTAGCTTTACCTGCTCGCCTTTGATCTCAAGAACCGTGATCTCTATATTATTGTTGATCACAAGCGCCTCATTCTTTTTTCTGGATAAAGCTAACATCTACTCACCTGCTTTCTTTCTGTTCTTGTTAAGGATCTCATAAATCGGGAACTTGACCGGATACTCATCTCCCTCCACGATCACCTGTGTCGCTTTTCTCTGCGCCGCATTGATTACCATAGGCCCCTTTAAATTGACGGTCATCTTTGTGAGATCCTTCGGCACCGTCACAGTCACCATCACCAGAAGTTCCTCCGGCACGATCTCCCCTATATTGTTGAGCAGTTCATCGTCCACCTCCGGGTTGTAATCCGGACACACGATAAGCGGATCCATCACAGGCATCGCAAAAGTCGGCTCCTGCAGGGACTGCATCCAATGAATCGTGTCTGTCCCTTTCTCCTCATCATGTATCAGGGCAAAATCCGTCAGGTCCGGAAACCCTATGATACCGTTTGGAAAATGTATGATCTTCTCCTCATCAATCGTAATCTCTCCAAATACTCTCGTTGTAATCTGCATACCCTCGTAACCGCCTTCCTCAAATTAGATGTAATTCATCAGATTTGTCTGCATGATCTTACTGGTTGCCATCAGCGCCGCACTGTAGGTCATCTCAGAACTGGTGAGTTCCACTGCCACCTCCGTGACATCGATTCCCTCATTATCTGTCTGAAGTTCCTTAAAGGTTGCCTTCTGATTCGTCAGACGGGTGGAAATCAATTCCAGTCTGCTTCCTCTTGTTGCATTATTGGTCATGGCTACTCTTGTGTCATCCTGATATTGCTGGTACTTCGTAATCTGATTTTCAAATTTCTTATGGATACTTTCCCTAATATAAGATTCGGCCTTCTCCACCGCCTCTTTTTTTCTCTTGTAATCCTCGTACTCCGGCTGGTCCTCTGGAATTTCTTTCAACTTATCTTCAATCTCTTTCTTCTTGGTCTCAATACCCTGCAACTCTTTCAGACAGTGATCGAAGTCATCCATATCTCTTCTGACATCATGCGTAAATATCTCATCCGCCCGGCTATTGACCTGAATCTGCTGGTTAAATCCAACATCATAATAGATATCCTGATCCTTGCCCTCCTGTTTCTCACGAACATTATAAGCTGTCTTTCTCACATCAGTCATTGTACCGTCGCCGACGTCTTTGGTCTCCGTACACTTAAAGTAATGCACCGGATTGGCATCGCCATCGCCCCAACTGCTCTTGTTGTAGGTGATGGTAAAGTTATCGCCTTCCTTAAAGTTTTCTTTATAAAAATCTTCACCAAAAACCAACTCGCCGCTGGAAGGACAATAGGCAATTCCTTTACAGGTACCATTGGCCACTTCCTTATATGCCTCTTCCGGATCAGCATACTCCTGTATGGTCTGTCCTGCGAACATACCTGTACCGGTCACCCCGCCTGCCGAATCTATCTTCAAGCTGCTGTTGCCGCTCTTAATCTCAATCACATCCGTTGGTGCAGTTGCATTCGGATTATTTTCCCCCACTTTGCTCATGGAATCCAATGCGTCATAGGAGAGACGGAAGCGGTACAAATTGGTATTGGTTATCTGCTGTTCATAAGAATTCGTATCTTTATCCGTGGCATTGGAAAGATCCTTATCCACAGCGTCATAATTGGTATAGTTGATCGTACTGATCTGTTTATAACCGATATTCTCTTCTATCTCATAAGATATCGGATGTTTCTCCATCTCCAGGACATCTTCCTGTGTAAATGTGACAGGTGTGTCAGTCCTATAACCTGAGAAGATAAAACGTCCTGCATAGTCCACATTGCCGCTGGCGTAAAACTCTTTGGTGAGAGCATCCATCTGCTCCATGATAATCTTCAAGGTATCGGAAGTCTGGTACTTATTCGCTCCTGTCTCCGCCTGTTCATAGAGGTGATTGAGTACTTGATTCACCGTGGTGATCGCATCTGCTGTCAATGTCAGCCACTGTTTGGCATCCTCTGCATTCTTATCGTTGTACTGCGACACCGTAGTCACATTGCTGCGCAGTCGAAGCGCACGGATCGCCACCACCGGATCATCGGAAGGTCTGACAATCTTGCTCTGATTCGTCATCTGATTCGTCAACTGATCCTGCAGAATCTTATTCTGGTTAATATTATATATGGAGTTATTCCGCATAATCTTATTTGTCATTCTCATAATGCATCTTCCTCTCTTCCCTGCATTAAACTCAACTCTATACGCCTGTCTGTAAAATCAATCTGTCATACACTTCTGTCAGCACATTGATCATCTTGGACGCCAGCGTATATGAATTTTCATACTTCACCAGATTCAATGCCTCTTCATCCTCATCCACACCTGAGATAGATGTCCTTTGGTTGTCGATATTGGTCTCCAGGCTGAGGTATGTGGCATAGAAGGTATTGGCATTGCCGGCATTCAAAGTCGCATCCGACAGGATACATTCCAGGAAACCTCCCGCATCCCTGCCACGGAAGCTGAACTGATTCTTGTCACTGATCATGGAAATGACCGCAAACACCTGTCTGCATTGTTCCACACCGTCAAGATCCTGCACATCATCCCCCTTATCCAGATCCACATCGCTTCTAGTACCCAGAAGATCCGGATTCTTGATCAGTTCATCTATGATGGCATAATTGCCGGCCGTCATATAATAATATCCCTTACCATTATTTCTGGAATCGTTCAATTCCCGTTCCGTATACTGCTCATCGGAAGTCGCCTTGTCAGCCGTAAACAGAATACCAGCATCCTGCGGCGGATCCTCCTGTGTAATACCTGCTGTGAAAATATCGTTGACTTTTTTGGAAAAATCACGAATCCACTCATTCATCTGCTTAAGGTAATAAGGCACGCCCTGATACTTCACCTCCCCGCCAATGCTGACCGACTGCTGGTTCTTCGCCGGTGTAAGAGGCGCGTCACTGGCCTTATTGTCTACGATAAAAGTATATTTGCCAGTCTCTGTATCATAAGACCAATCTGTATAATAGAAGAGCTGGTCTCCAATATTAATGATGCCGCCCGTATCGGACAGATTACACTTGGTCATGCCCTCCAAATAGGAAGCGTTGGTCTCGATCGTGACCTTTGTCGTATCACCACGATAAGAAATCTGCGTTGCCTTACCCTGAAAATACTCGCCGTTATTACCATCCCGCATCTCGATCAGGCCGCGCAGCGCACCACCCATGGAGGCGTTATATAATCCAAATTCCAGACCGTTATCCCAATAAATATCATAAAGTCCATGTACATCGGTCTGATTGACTTTTTCTTCTTTGGTACGGGCCACACATACCAGTTGTTTGTAGTCATCCATATCTACCAGTGTCTGCCCGCCCGCAATCTTCACCATAAATCTGTTGGCCTTGGTCGCATTGCCCTGCAGATCATAAATCGGCGTCTCGCTGGTCTCCACATCCACGATTGCTGAGAGTTCATCGATCAGCATGTCTCGCTTATCCCGCAGTTCATTGGCCTTGGTACCTGTCATTTCAATGGTATTGATCTGTTTATTCACTGTCGCCAGATCCTGTGCAATAGAGTTAATCTGATCCGCCCGAATCTTGATCTCGTCATTCACATCCGACTGCAGATTCTGCAAGTCTCCATACATATTGTTGAAATAATCCGCCAGACTCTTGGCCGCCGCAATAAATTGCGCTTTGGTATCAGAACTGCTGGCATTTTTCGTAATCTCCTGCAGAGCCTCTTCTATCCTGCTGAATACCGACACAAAGCCTGTCTTATTGTCGTCTTCCAGATAGTCTTCTATCATCTTGCAGTAATACGCCTTCGCGTCATACTCGCCTAGTTTGGTCTCATTCGACCAGAATTTATTGTCATAAAACTTATCGCGTACACGCTCGATTGCGATGGTCTCAACACCCGCGCCTGCACAGCCATAAGTTGCAAACACACGGAGCGCATTAGCTGCTTCCTGCGTCACCTGTTGGCGGCTGTAACCAGCCGTGTTCACATTACTGATATTATTACCTGTGGTATTCAGGGCCGCATTGGCTGCCCGAAGTCCCGATGATGCAATTGTCAAGCCAAAAAAAGTTGATGCCATACTATCACCTCTCCATCCTAACGTCCCAGCGTGGTCAGGATATGCTCTAACATCTCACTGATCACATTGATATACCTGCTGGATGCATTGTACGCGTTCTGATACATGATCATATTCGTCAGTTCTTCATCGGAAGACACACCCACAATCTGTTCTCTGGCCCCCGCCAGAGCGTCGGTCGCCACTGTCTGATTTGCCTGTACGGCCCTACACACGGAACCTGTGTTGGCAATCTGTGACACCAGGTTTTTATAATAATCCTTGAAACACACCGGCGTCTGCACATTGGGATTCAGCTTGTAAATCGCTTCCTCAAAAGCTTTCTTCAAAAGTTCCGTGGTCTCATTATCCTCGGAATGTTCCCCGAGCCTGAAGGTCAAAAGGGATGGATTCTGTCTGAGCTCAGTATTGATGATGATATTGTCTACCGTCCAGTCTCCCTCATCTACAATCTTTTGAAAAAGCTGATAAGGATTCCCGTTCTCATCCCTTAAATAATTCGATTCCGGCGGCTGTCCCTCCCTGTTGGCCGCATCTTCCAAAATCTGATTGATCTTGGTCACCACCGCATTGATCAGCTGATCAAACTCCGCTTCTACATTCATGACGATAGACTGGTTAATATTTGTGTCGTACCAACCCTCTTCATACTTACCGTCTTTATTGATGTCATTGATCTCCCGGTAAGTAGCGTAATGATCGCCCCTGGCATATAAAGTGCTCTTCAAAGAACCGATATCCGTATTGAACTGTGAAGAAATCTTAGCCGATAGATCGAATACCTTGGCGTTCTCGATTCCCTTCTCCGTCGCTACCAGTTCACCTTCGTCGTTATAATCAAAAGTCGCAAGATTTTTCCAATACGGGGTATAGAAACCAGTCTCTAAATCCTCATAAAGACAAATTTCGTTGACAATACTACCCTGTACCAAATCGACTCCCTCAAATCTTACTCTCACATAACCGGTCATATCCTCCGAATACATGATAGAACCCAACTTGCCCAGTTCGTCCAAGAGATAATTACGACGGTCCCTTAAATCGTTGGCATTCTCCCTGCCTGCCTCAATACCCATAATCTTCTCATTGAGCGCCTCAATCTCTCTGGCATAGGCGTTGATCTTATTGACATCAGTGACAACCGTCTTATTCAGGTTGTGCTGATATTCTTTCAGGCTGTCGTATACTGCCGTTGCTCTCGTAATGAATTCATATGCCTTGGTCACGAACAGATTCTGATTGACCGAATTAGTCGGATCTTTACTGAGTTCTTCCACAGCAACCCAAAATCCATTCTCTCCGCTGAGCGCTTCCGAAAACTCATGGCCCTCGTTGGATTCACCTAAAATATATTCTATCTCCTCTAACGCGCTCGCAGAGATATCATAAAAAGCCATGCGTCCCGACTCACGGCGATAGTTCTTATCCAATATCATATCTCGTTCTTGTCTCGTTAGGGTATAATTGACACCAAGACCTGTCTGTTTCCAGTTCGTATGATTACTCTTGGCAATCGTGACATATGTCCTCGTTCCCTGAGCAACCTGCTGCCTGGTATATCCTATGGTGTCCAAATTAGACATGTTATGCGCAGTTGTATTAAGCGCATTATTTGATGTTTGTAAACCTGAAACGCCTATATATAGGCTTCCGAATAATGACATAATCTACCGTCCTCAACAATTTTACTGCTTCGCATCAAAGGCCTTATTACTCATCCCGATCATGTCACCGGTATTATAGGCGCCCCTATTATAGTTCGCTGTCTCCGGTGCCTTGTTCATGGACTGAAGAATATTCATGTTAAACTGGACCAGTTCCAGTGCGCTCTCGATCAACTCTTTGTTCTGTTCGTTGATCCGCTTCACCGCACGGACATTCTCCCGCAGTTCGTCAAATACTGCCGCCAGTTTACGCTGCTCTTCCGGCCTTGCCTCCAGCATCTTAATTAAATCTACAATTTTCAGCTTCGCAACATCCTTGTTAAGTACGTTCGCAATATCATCAACAGCTTCATTTCTCTGATTATCCAGATGATTGATCCTACTGACGATGATTTGCTCCTCATCCGTGATCTTCGTTAGTGCCTGTAAGTCCTCAGACACAATGGCCGGTGTTTTCTTGATGGACAGCTCTAATAGATTCTTATACTCCAGATTTTCTTTTTCCAAAACCTCGATCAAGGTCTCCATTAAACTTGCCACACCAAACCTCACCTTTCACTGTGTCTACAGACTACTCATTTCCTCATACTGCTTCATCAATTTCTCTGCAAAACTTTCTGCGCTCACCTGATATGTCCCGTTCGCAATACTTGCTTTGAGAGGAGCAGTCAGTTCACTCCTGATATCGTCGGCAGCCGCCACTGCATTTTTGGCAGTCTGGATATCCTTACCGATACTGGAGATCTGAATCTGGTCAGAAGCCGTATTTTTAGCTGTTTTCTGTGTTTTTGTACGGTTCTTTGCACCATAAAGTTGCTGAACCTGTGAATAGGCCTCAATACGCATATCGGACTCCTCCTTCTTTTTACTCAAATCCTTACACTATTTGTATCGGTTAATTCTCGAAAGACTTTAGAGGAGATTTATTTTTTTCTAAATTGCATCAAGCGCCACCAGAAAAACAGCGCAAAAAAATCGAGGAAACGTTCTGCAAATTAACGTTTCCTCTCCTTTTTAAAGAGTGCCGGCGACCGGAATCGAACCGGTACGGGAGGTTAGTCCCGCAGGATTTTAAGTCCTGTGCGTCTGCCAGTTCCGCCACGCCGGCATATTGTGACAATCTGTTTATGAGTTTGTTTTGAAACGACCCGGATGGGACTCGAACCCACGACCTCCGCCGTGACAGGGCGGCGCTCTAACCAACTGAGCCACCGGGCCTTTTGTTTCAGCTATTACATTATATATCCAGAAGTTTTCCTGTGTCAATGGAATAAATTCCTTCGGAATTAATTCCGAACAAATTCTTTACAGAATTTGTTCCAACATTATGAAACTTTTTCGGAATTAACTCCGGCATTATGAAACTTTTACGGAATTAACGCCGACGCTTCTGGTGAATCCTTGCGGATTCTTGAATGGACCTTCGGGGACTCGAACCCAGGACCGACCGGTTATGAGCCGGTTGCTCTAACCAACTGAGCTAAAGGTCCGCAAACTCATAAGCACAATGACTCCAACGGGAATCGAACCCGTGTTACCGCCGTGAAAGGGCGATGTCT
>CAMNSD010000064.1 GCA_946554445.1 uncultured Lachnospiraceae bacterium
TTACCAGATGGGATTTCCACCCATTAAACACTACGCCCTTTCTGGGCGCACTAACTCTGAAAGCTATGTAGTGCCGAAAGTGCCGTGTTTACCGGCTTTCCCGGCTTTCCGTGTCTGTATCTGCCGGGGAAGAAGACACCCTGACAAAATTCAACAATATCTCTCAAATCCCGACATATCATCATTTATTTAGTTTTTCTTTTACTATTTCCAAACTCTTCCATCCAGACTCATCTTCCGAAAAACTTTTCACAATATCTGTCATAGTCTCCGAACTCCAATATATTTTTAGATATTTTTTTGCACGGGTAATAGCTGTATAAAAAATTCCGTGAGTTATTCTCTCAGAATTACTCCTGGGAATAATCACTTTTACTGAATCATATTCTAACCCCTGTGCCTTGTGAATAGAAACTGCATATGCAAGCTGAAATGGGATAATGGACTTCATTCGCAATTCATCATCTCCATCATTCTTTTCATCATTATACGCATATACGGTAAACCGAATTCTTGTAGAACCTTCCTTATTATCAATAAGTTCTATTTCCTCTCTTTTACAATCCCGTTCTGTCAAAACCACATCTACATCAATTGTGAAAGATATCCTATCACTTTCTTTGTCAATTTTTATAATTCTTCCTTTTAAATTATTGTACAAAAGAGAAAATCGTGCTGTATCATTAAACAGGATAGGATCTCCTTCCTTATAGCTCCATTCCTGCCAATATACTGCTTCCTTAGAAGAATTAGCATTTTGAAAATAATTATTTATATTATTCAGTCCAAATTTTCCGTCATAATTAAGGCATAAAATAACCTCATCTTTCGCCCGCTTTTTAAATATACCTGAGCCAATATCTTCTGAAAAAGGACCATCAATAACTAGCTTTTCAGTAATTAAACTCTCCTTGTCTCTAACCTCATTCCAAAGACTTATTAAATTTGTGTCCTTTGTGCGCCATGTACTCAATAATTCTACATTAGCACCTTTTATATTAATAATGTCCTTTGCATAATAAAACCAATTACCGAACTCAATTGATTCTATTTGATAAATATCCCCCGCAAGAACTAAAAAAGTATCTGATTCAACTTTATCCAAAAATGTCGCCATTGTGCGATTATCGATTGTACTGCATTCATCAATAAATATAATATCGTAGTCCTGAACAGTTACCTTTTTAGTAAAACTATCTATACTCACAAAGTCTGCTGATGAACCCGGATTTTCAATACGTCTTTGCAAATTTTGTTTTGCAGTATGTGTTTTTGAAAGAAACAGTTTCCTGCAATTCGACATCAAATTTGATATATAATTAATTAGTGTTGTTTTTCCCGTACCTGCTGCGCCATAAATCAAAAGCAAATGAGAATTTACAAAAATTTCTCTTATCGCTTGTTTCTTTAATATATCAGCAAAATCAATTTTGCTCTCCTTGAGAAATTTTTGATTTAATTCCCTTTGCCCTTTGTTCCCCCTTTTTGATAATTCCAAAAGTTTACCCAAAACATCTAATGTTGCCTTTTCATAAGAATCAATCGTTGCGATGCCATCAACAATATTAATCTTGTATCCCTGTTTTCGTTCCCAAGAATCTAAATGGTTATTATAATCTTTAATCTCTTTTTCTGTTGCAACTGTTCTTGCATCAAAATAAATCTCACCAGTTCTTTTTATTGCATTTTTTAACGACAAGTATGGACGAACTATTTCCATCTTCTCACTTCCGACTGCATTTATTATTTTTGCCAGGTTTCCTTCACTCGTTTTCCCTCCAGCCAAATTAGATATATAAGGGTTCTTTTCAAAAGGAATACACTTTGCTGAAAGATTAAGGTTTTCGCAAAGCAACTTTTGATAAAACTGGTTAGGCATAACGTTATTCAAAGTTTCTTCTCTTAAATTCAAAAGCAAATATCTTATTACATTTCGTCCAGTTTCTTTCGATGTCTTGCAAAATCTTTTTCTCAGTATCAAGAGTATCTCTTTAAATACAGAAGTATTGGTATTTCTATATATGGAATTAACAAGTTCATAAAAATCAAATTCCTGTAAGTCAATTAAATCAAGAAAATTCATCCCTGTTTTAGTAAGAAAATTCATCAACTCTACGTATTCCCCATATTTTGAATTAAGCTTGGTTTGAACTTTTAAAATTTTCCCTAATTTATTTAAACATCTGGGTTCTATGGAAACTTTCCAATTTGTGATGACTTTTATTTTAGATGTAATATCCCATAGGTTAATTGTTGCATCTACATACGCAATTTGAACAGAATAACTCGTAGAAATATTTTCCTTTGTATAAACAGTAACCCTATTATATTTTGTGGCATACACACTTGCTAATTGTAGAACAACTTCATAATATCTTTCAGTTCCAACAAAAAAGGGCACCTTTTTTTGAACGTAAAAACGGGACATTGAAACAGCACGTGGAGTAATATCAATCGAATTAATAGCAGACGATACCAAATCATAATATTCCTTATCTAGTTCATCAATCTTAATCGGAAATTTCTCCAAATTATTTAATATAGACATTCCATAATGCTCTCTCAGAAATTTTCTAATTTGCCACAAAAAGTTATAGTATTTAAGCATCAAACGCTCTGATTGTCCTTCATCAGGAATTCTGTTATCAATATATCTCAGACCCTTTAGAAAGGTTCTAAGATATTTGGTTTCAATATTGAGCAACGACCGTTCCCATGCCAGTTGAAGATTTGCTTTTTCAAGTCCACTAGCTATTGCATTCAATAAGAGTGTCGCAGTACACAAGTCATTCAACTGTGTCAAAATCCTTTTTGATACATCATCACGAGTAACATTCAAAATATCCATTCTATCAATGCTTTCCGTGATCTGTTCATCACGCACCATGATAATCTTTTCCATATCTTTTTGGGAATAATCGTTTTCACTCAGTTTAATAACGAAAGCATGATGATTCATAATAGTTTCAAGTGTTTTACAAAATATGTCAATGCTCTCATCAGTATCTAAAATTTCTTCATCTGATGAAAAGCTTATGGTTACACTATCTTTCTCAAAATCAATAGAGTTAAGTAAATCCACAGACATATATTTCCAAAATACTCTTTCGGAACCACGTTCATCCGGATTGACAACAACAAATAAAATTCCTGGATCAAATGTTTCACGACAAAAAATTGTAGCCGGAAAAGCCAGACTTTTTAAAGTATACTTAAATATCCCATTTGTTTCATTACACTGATGAGTGCCTTTAATTTGAACAACAAAATTTTGTTCCGGCCTCCTTGATATACTAGGATTAGAAACGAACTCAAAGGTTCCATCTATATTGGGCCATTTATCATTACAAGAAAAATTCTTATTTATTTTTCCATCAGATCTCAAAAAAGAATTCAAAACAGTAACTGCATCACAATCCTCTACAGAATGCACAGAATGTGTTTTTATATGCTTTTCCACTATTTCTCTTCTTTGTTCCAACATTTCTTCACACCTCTCCTATGTGTTTTACAGAATTCCTGATAATTGAATTTCTGATTCATCTTAAAAACTTTACAATATTTTTACTTTTGTAAGAAATATATTCATATATAAAATACCATAAATTACAAATTTTGCAAACAAGCGGGCAAAACTCCAAACAAACACGGAAACTCGGATACTATCACGGAAACTCCCAACTTTTGCATGATAGTATAATTCTGCCCCAATCGCCCCTCTATTAGCGGCATCTAAAAACACGAAAAAGTGGGGTTCACCACCCACCGTGATAAACCCCACCAAGCCTTAAAACCCTTGATTTTAAGCCATTCTTCCATACTTTTGCCTGCGAGTACCCAAATTCCTATGGCATTATTTCTGAATAGCCGCCTGTGCCGCTGTTAGATTCTGATGACTTTTACCCCTGGGGTAAAATGATTTACCCCTTTTACCCAAACGATAAATCATTTTCTACTATTATTAACATAGAAATATGATATGGGCAAAGGCAATGCAACTTGTCTAATTGAAGTAATTAGCCAAACATAACATTTTTCTTTTTATAGATGCCATTTTTCTTGTCCACTACACCACTACACTCAAGAACACCTAATGTATTCATAATCATTTGCTCAACTTGATTGTCTTCAATTTCCATTTCTGTATCCCGCATTTTATTATGCATCTGAATCATGATCCCATTCTTATTAAAATCACTTCTTTGTCGTAGAATCACACTTGTAATAAGATTCTGAATATCTCTATTCGTTTGTATTGCTTTTCCAGTCTTTACTTTGCACATAAGACTCCTCCTTTAGGATAAATCAGAAATGGTCTATTTATTGTAGCATAATTTACCACTATGGTCAACAAAATCTATTTCTTTTATTATATGATCACGCTGGCTTACTATCCACTCCATGTGATGGAAAAAGTTCATCAAACACACTTTTTAATTCTTTTCCCCAACCTTTGGCAATTGAGTCAAGAACATCAAATTGTGCTATTGTATCTCCACTATACTCTATATACACATAAAAGCTAAGGCAAAATGCTCTCAGTAAATTAATTTGTGCTTCTAACTCAGTATACCCCGTATATTCTTGCACATTCATGTTATTGTCATAAAAGTAGATTTTTTTTGTTATATCGTCAGATTTCGGTAATCCTTTTTTATTTCTTCCCTTATTGTCAATAACATAAAAATCTGAAATTTTACCTTTTTTCTTTTCCGTTTCTAAAATTCCTGTCACTAATGATGCTATCGATTTATCTGAAGGAAAAATAATCTGAAATAAGTCAAAGTCGCCCTCTTTCAAAGTTTTTTCAAACAAATTTATCCTTACCAGAGATTCTTCAGCCTCAGAATGCTGCTCTTGTGACCTAGAACTATCAAGATATTTTTCCATTTCCTTTTTCTTAACCTGACTCATTGCTGTTTTAATTCGAGATCTTTGAAATATTAATTCTGCTAATTTTACTAAATCTCCTTTTCTTTTAAGAAGTGAATAATAATGCTTATGATTTAACAGAACTTCTTCTAATAAATTGCGAATTTTTTCCAAAGTCTTTTTATCTTTATCTTTGCTGTTAATAAATTCATTAAAACAATTATCGTCACTTAATTTAATAAGCGCATCGTATAATACCGTAATTAGCCAAGAATCATTCCACTTACCTACTTGTAATGCTTTTTCACCCAATGTTGCTCCTAAAGCTGTCCATAGTCCAGAGATTTCAACACTTATTTCATTGTTTTCTTTGCTCTTTAAATAATCAAAAGATAATTCTTTAACAGCATTTTGGAGCAAAACAGCAGTTTTTACACTTCTATGATGATAATTTATTCGTGAGAAAATTTTATAACGCATTAACAGTATATCTTCTAAATCCTCTTGCTCTTTTTGTGGATAAGCCACCGCAAAGAAACTTGATTCTTTATCAAATGGTCTCACCAACTTTGCCGAATTAATCACCCTCTTATATGGTATTCTTCCCCAATCTACTCCAGAGCTTTGTGAATCACGCACTATATAATCTAATCTATCAGCATCTATCACACCATCAATAATTCTATGTATAGACTTAAAAAGCATTGATTTTTCAAGCAAAATTGCAAATGTAAATTCCACCACCAACACATAATATAAGGCTTTTCCCACTTTTTCTTCCAATTGTAAATCAGACTGTTTTATTTCACTAATCTTCTGTGGAAACACTTCTTCTATCGCTAACTGAAGCATTTTTAACCCAACTTGCTCATGTAATTCAGAGTCAGAATTATTTAACCCATTACTTTTTTCAAATAGCAAAAATTCCGCTTTTTTAGCTGGACGTTTACTTTTCATATCTGTTTGCGGTGCAAACGATTCAAGGCAACTTAATAAAGTATCTCGCTTTGCCTCATCAAATTCAGTTGTGCCCGAAATCTCATCTTTTTTACATACAGAGTATATTTCTTTCAGTACTTCCTCTATGATATGGCTATATGGCGGATGTCCCACATCATGAAATAAAGCAGCTATTCGAATTGCTTCTAAAATAGCTTGATAAATATATAAATATTTTGCGATTTGACCACTTACATTCTCTTTTTCCCCATTCTCGGTATTAAGTGTATCAAAAAAGCAAACTGAATAATGCTCTAATGCACTATCCAAAACTCTTTCATTCTTAATCGTATCAAAAATACACCTATCTAACTCTTCTTTCTTTAATAATCTTTTAGGGAATACCTGATCCAATCCCTCAACTTTTTTTAAATATTCTGCATTACTAATATCGGCTCTACGTAGTTTATCAACTATAAAATATAATTCTTCATATAACTGTTCTAAAAAATCCCTTCGATCGTTTCTTTTTGCATTTGTCATACACGCAAAGAAAAGCTCACTCGCCAATTCCATCGTTCCAATAGAATGTTCATATCTTTTTGTTCTATTAGAAGGAAATGTTAAATACACCGTTGAACTTTGGTATATATCATGCAGACGGTAGAAAAAAGGTGTCGATATTAAATTATATTCAACTTCGCTCAAATAAATTGTACCATGAACATTATCTGTGACTTGCCTCAATTTCTTCCCCATGCCTACTTCTCCTTACGCAAAATGTCGTCAATTTAAGTATACATTGTTCGTAGGTTATTGTCAAATACTACCTAATTTTTACAAAATATACCATTATATAAACGGTATCACAAACGGGGACGGTGAATATCCGGCGTTTCTCCGAAAGTCGGACGAGTATTCCGGCAGACCTGAAAGAATAGGGCTACCGATGAATATCCGACAGTTAATCGACCAATACGTCAGCGAACAGAACGCTCTCGGCTCCCGATATGGGATGCTCGCCTACTTGCTCGGCTATTCTGACTGCAAAGAGATGCTTTTGGAAAAATGCCTTTTTGCAGAGCCGCAACAGGCATCCTAAGAAAGTAAAAACCAAGTACATAATCGCGAAAAAAGGGCTTGATTCAAAAGCTCTTTTTTCGTTTCCTCACTCGTAGTAAAACCGTAGTACCCCACCGTTCCTATTACCACGATTTGCCCCGCTTAAGCCCCACAAGTGCCGCCAATTCCCGGCTCCCCGCCGTGCTGCCATGGCAGATAAATAATATTTTAATCATAGTTCTCAAACTCCTTACTATTTCACGTTTCATGATCTCCCAAAACCCTTTATCGGACCATTGTCAATACATCTGCCAGCTCCTGACACGCTCTGGGTCATTCCGGCATCAACTATTTTCTGCCGGAAGGTTTTGGAAGTGTACCGGAAGCCCTTGCCAGAATGGAAGACTGGTTTTGCACCCGAATTCGCTAAAAGGGCTTTATCAAAAGTGTTACATACAATCCAGTTATCATTATGGTCACCATACTCACACGCCACTGGTCTGTTTCCGCACAGATCGAGTATTACACTGTGATATAGTTTCCCCTATTATTTTATCATAGCGGCTCCTCTGTCGTTCAGAGCCGCTCCCGCTCCCTCATAATAAGTCCGAGCAGTTCATTACTTCATACAGAAATATCCTCTATGTTCCCCATATAGACGTTCTGCGCCACATCCTCCCCAGTGTATTCTGTTATCTTCTTCCGGAGGAAATCGGACAGCTTCCATTCCTTCCTGGATGGCGCCTTTCCCGTCGTGGTGCTTTTCGCATAATGGCTTTTTGCTATTCCTGTAATATCCATTTCAATCGCCTCTCTCTGTTTTGCCGGAACGCCGAAGATGTCCGTCCTCTCTTGCTTATTTGTAATATGAGACTGAAGGTTCCATCATACTAAGTTTTCTTTTCCCAAGATACCTGCATTGTCAGTCTGTGGCTTATTGCGGATATTTGTTCGCATTCGCTAAACCCCAAAATGTATCCCAAATTCTGTCTTAATCATTTTTCTGCCTATTCCTTATAGCCTACAACAGCAATTACATTTCCATCTTTCAAAATGCAGGCAACAGCCCTCCCTTCCCCTATAAGCTCTGCGCTACTACTGAGAATATTCTTATCCGCATTATCCGGTATTTCCAGCAGTACCTTGTATTCCCCTTCATAAGTGCCATTGAGATGCTTCATAAATATCTGCTCCAATTCCTCTATGCTTATTTCCTTTGCAGGCAACCAGGAAAGTACATCTAAAACTGTCATCCTATCGCTCCTCACCTATATATTTTCTCCCCGATTTCCCAATCTGCCGGGAAACCGGGACAGTTGAAAACCGCCTTATAGGTATTTTCCGAAAACAGGACGCTCCAGTTATTCTTATAATCTGCATTGTCATTATAGGACATCCCGTTAAAACCCATAGAGACAATGCCGTCCTTCGTATGCTGCGCCAGCCCTTTTATCTCCAGGTCAGCCCATATATATGCGGCGTTCTTATCGTGGATCAGGTTAGGATATTTATTGAAGTAGGTCTCTGCAAGCGCCTCATACTTTTCCCTGTCCGCCCCGCTCTGCAAAAGGACTTTTCCCCCGCGGCCTTCCTCGCCCTCCCGCACCAGATACTGTAGCCCCAAGCCGGAATGGGTCTTTAAGGTAAAACCGGACAATTTCTCCGTTTCCAGTGTTTCCACGCCCATGACATCCTGCAAGGCGTCTTTCAGCTCGTCGTCCAATACCATAGCATCGTAGCTCATGGTTCCATGTTCCGAAATCAAAAACTGCTTTCCCGTCTGGCTGTCCTGCCTGGCCTTGATATCGGAATAATCAAAAGCGCCTATCCTTTCTCCCTGTCTATTGTAAATATCGAAACACCCAGCCTCGTTGTCCGGTACAATCCTGTAATTCTCGGATTCGTATGTTTCATAGGCAGGCTTTACATTGTGTGCCCTGAATGCCGCCGATGCACGGTATGCATCCAGCACCGAAGTCTGACCCGCCGCCCTCGCGCTGTTTCTTACGGGAAAACCATTTCCCACCGCATCTGCCATCCTGCCTGCAAAGCCCGTTCCCAAACCATTCCTCTGTGCCTTTCCCATATCACACCATGCGGGATAGCCCACCCCTATTCCATTTACACTCATCTCCAATTATCCTCCATTTTTATCCAATATCTTGGCGATTCCTCTGTCGTTTGGAACCGCTCCTGCTCCCTTCTAATAAGTCCAAGCAGTTTATTGCCTCATAAATATATTTCATCTGACTTCCCTGTCCACATTCCATACCGGGTTTGTGCTTTATGTAATAAATCTAAATGTCCTACTTCTCCAAAAATCCCAAGAACTTCTTCCACTCCATGTAGCCCTTCAAATCCCCATATTGATACTCGGACCGCATGATGTCATTCACGATTTTTACCCAGTCTGTCTTTTCTGAAAAGCTCCATGATCCTGCGCTTCTCTGCTCCGCATTCTTAACGGCTTTTGCGACTGCGGCTTTCAGGACGGTATCCTCAAAGCTGCCTTTCCCGCTTTCCTTCAAATGGACAGTATAGGCATACATTTCCGCCGTATCGCAATTCTCCGGATCTATCTTTGACACGTCCACCATCTGCTCCGTCACGTTTCCCGATTTATCCCATGCCTTGACCTTATACACGGGATTTGCCGCATCGAAGTCCTGCGTCTTATAGACAGAAATGGAGGAACCGCTCACAACATCCGCCCATGCGCTGATTGCAATATCCCCGGATCCTTCTTCTGCACCATGAAGAGTTGCTGTTGCCTGTGCAGCATCCGCCGCCTGTTCTGCATAATTCCTTCCCGTCACATTCCTTTCTGTCCTTCTTGTCTCATACCCTGCCGCCGGGTATCCCGCTCCTATTCCATTTACATTCATTTTCTTAATCTCCTCCATTATTTTGTTATGTCAGCCCTCTGTCATTCAGAGCCACCCCTGCTCCCTTGTGATAAGCCCGAGCAGTTCATTGCCTCCATGCAGAAATATCCTCTATGTTCCCCGACCAAATTCCATACCGGTCTTCACCTCCTCTCACTGATTTGCCGGAATGCCGGGAATGCCTGCCCTGCCTTGTTCGACTGTGGATGATTGGGGATATACATCTATGGAATTTTATTTCTTATTCAAACTCACCAACAATACTACCTTTTTGAATGATATGCCTTTCAGCCCTTTTCAGAAAACTTCTTTTCATAGAGTTGGCACTCATATTTATTTCACAATCCAAGGAATAGACTGTAAAACGGTAAATATGCTTTTTCCCTTTCGGTGGCTTCGGCCCCGCATAACGGTGCAAGCCATATCCTACCCCCTGGCGGGCATTTCCCAACATTGGCACAGCCTTGCCTGCCGAAATGTTTCCCTCTATTTTGTCAGCGGCAGGAATATTCCATATAATCCAATGCGTAAAATCCTTAATCGGGTGTGATAAATCTTCCAGTGTAACAGCGAGAGTTTTCGCATTCGGTGATAGGTTCTTAATTATAAATTCCGGCGATATGTCCTGTCCCCGCCCTGTATATTTGATTGGGAATTTCCCACCATTATCCATGCCCATGCACTCAAATTCCAAAACAGTATTATTCATCATTCCGTTACCCCGAATTCCCATTCCATTCGCATTTACTTCTTTCACCGCATCCATCCACGCATCCTTCACTTCCTGTAGAGCATTGGGCCGACCATCTCAAAGACTTTTTCATCCTGATCGGCTGCTCTTCCCTGCGCCGCCTTTTCTTCCGCCGCCTCTTTCTCCTTGCGTCTCCTGACGGCCTTTTCTTCGGCTGCTTTCTTCTCGTTTGCCTGCCGTTCCGCATTCTCCCTGGATATCTTCCCATCGGGGTCATTTGTGCTTCCACTCATCATGGAAATATTACCATTATCGTCAATCTTATAAGTAGCATATGTCACTACCGGGCTTCCTGGAGCCATTTTCACATAATTGCAGAGTGATTTAACGCTATCCGGAATCGCCGCCAGATTTTCTTCCAGATACTTTGCTTTTTCCGGGTCGTTCATACATTTCTTCAGGAAAGTGCCCGATACGGATACCGTTGTCGGGACATTCTGCATGGAGGTTGTACCCGGATTCATATAGCTGTACTTGTCCTGCAGATATTTGGAATAGTCATTGACATTGCTTTCCTTTGCAGTATTTGTGTAGCCTTTCCCATAATCGTTGTAATTCTGCTTCCTGGCTGCATAGTCAGGAAGATTCCCGGTGATCTCCATTGCCATAATTCTCATTCTCCTTCAAAAAATCTTACCTGCGGCCCCTCTGTCATTCAGGGCCGCCCATGCCCCTTTGCGCTAAGTCCGGGCATAATCTTCCCTACTTCATAATGCCCGCCGCTTCCATAATGTTCTGTTCATATGCCGCAAACGCAGAACCCATAACTCTTGGTGTTTCCGTATATGTAATTCTGCTCAGATCCACTGTGCGGCTGGCAAAAAACTCCGCCACAGCCTGTTTCCTGTATGCTATTTCCATCTGCTGTTTCCGTTCTTCCACCGCCTCCTGGCTGCGCTCCATACTTGCTTCCCTCTGTGCGGCTTCCTTCTCCCGCTTTGCCTTATTGATTGCATTCACCTCTGTCAACGCCGAATTAAAAATGTAAGAAAACGCCGATTATTTTTTGTAGTTTTT
>CAMNSD010000065.1 GCA_946554445.1 uncultured Lachnospiraceae bacterium
TTTCAGTTCTACTATGATCCTGAACCGTGTTATGCCGATATCAAAAATCCGTCTCCCACACTTATGGTTCGGGCACTTAATTTTCTGGATGATGACCACCTCCTCTCCTAAAAATGCGGAGGCGCATATTGGTATCTCCCAATAAACGCCTCTCCCTTCATGCCGCACTGCCATTTCATATGTTACTAAGTTGATGATATCAGTATTTGATACGAAATCCCCAATCCTCTGTTACCCATTTATTCATAATCAGCACCTCTCGATAACTCTCCAACTTTATATTTCCCGATTTCTTTACTCCTCCATATCTAAAACGATCTTTACAAACGACTTAATAATCCGATAAGAACTATCCCCCCTGAAATCTAATTGGGGAATGAAAAGAGTTCCAACAAAAAATGGATGATCTTTCAATTCGAATCCTCTCAAATATCCATTTTTCGTTTCAACTATGGATGTAATCATATCACTGTTTTGAAATACACTACGATACGCTTCATGAAACCCATAATTGCAACGGTATTCTCCAATTAATTCGTCCCCTCCTACCGTTCGAGCCAGAATTGAATGGGAATCAGATATCTCCAGTCGTTCCTTTCTATTCATTAATGTGCATGACAATTTTGCGATCACAGCGTCTGCGCATTCTGTATCATTTTCTTCACTATCTGCACTATATAAACCTAACACATTACGTGCGAACTCAATAACCATATGTTGAAAACCAGCGCACGTACCCAGTGCAGGCACCCCATTCTTCCTTGCATATTGAATTGCCGACAAAACATTCTTTGCATCCTTATAAGGACTTCCTGGCGAAAACCAAAATCCATCAAATAATTTTAAATGTTCCTCGGATACATTCAATGCATCGCTTATAATCCACTGAGCTTCTAGTTCACCTTGTATTTCTTCTGCCACTTCTTTTATGGATTCCATTATGAGACGATGACTTTCTTCATTTTGATTATAGTCACCTATAATAGCTATTTTTTTCACTCCGCACCTCCAAAAATCATAAATAACGGCATTTCAGATTGAGAAAACATTCCGCAATCATCGACGCATTCACAATGGAACCCGCATTTTTCATAATATATAATACTGATCAACAAATCTGCTGCATCAAATTTGTTATTCGTTCCGTGCAGTCCGCTATTCTGTACTCCTGTTTCCGCCATGAATCGGACAGCGGGAAATATACGCCATCTTTCGCACCCGCGCCCAAATCCCATTGACCGTGCGCATCCTTATGGGAATCAAGCCACTTAGCAACAAACCCCAATTTTCCCCGTGCCTGTCCATATCCTGCCAGCAATTCTATTGCCGCCAGATATTGACTCGTCTTTTTCGAAGCAAAAACATTGGGCGGCGCATTAAGGCATTTATCATAAATATAATAAATACCGTCCGGCTTCGCGAGATAATATTGGAGCAAAAGATTTTCCGTTGCAGGAGACAAGATTCCCTTTAACAGCGCCGCATGATAGAACATACCAAAGCCAGTTTCAAATCCGCTTTTGGGCTTTCTGCCAAATTGCGAAGTGAATGCGGCTATATCATCATCCCTGCTATACTGTCCGCTGCTAAACGACTTCTGGGCGATCTCTCCCCATTGTTTGGCAACGCCCATAGCAATTTCATTTTCCGGTTCAAATATCCTGATCCATGCGGAAAGCATAAGCTTTTCAAATAAAACCCAGTCATGCGTTTTTTCATAATAATTGTCTATCTTTTTTCTTCCGCTGACACACAAACACATTCTGTCCAGCACAAGTTGAATCGGTTTGTCCTCTTTTGTAAATCCCAGTATTCGCAATCTGCGTATCGCCTGCTCCGTAGTAATTGCTTTATTCCCGACAGGCTCACTTAACGTGTGGAAATTCCCCCACATTCCTTCACAATCTCTGCTGTCAAGGATCTGTTTTGCCCATTTACCGGTTTTATGATCTGACATGAATCACCTTTCCTCCCATTGACCGCTCGTTTCGCTATAAACCAAACTATTTTTTCATGACACGTAAATATAAATAGCAAAATTTATGATTGTTTTTTGACGGATTAAAATAACCGTAGTATCCTCCTCTTTTGACGCTTTAACCCAACAGTCCAGCATCTGACAAAATGGTTTCAAATATCCGTTCTCTGTTGTATGAAGTATCAAAATAAGGTAAATCATATGTTCCGCAAAGTTGTTTCAACCTTTTGCTTACCATTACAATGTCTGCGCAATCCCTTTGGTTCTCTTCTGCGGATTTATAATAGGTATAATCCTTTGGCGTGTCGTACTTTCTTAAAATCCTGTATCGTTCCTCTGGCGCGACTTCTGATGTGCCAAGATAATAAACATCACAAACAGAAGCGTCTATATATTGAATATAATGCTGTGGCAGCAATTGGAAGATATCAATTGCCATCCCATAATCACATTCATTATATTCACCACTGTCAGTCATCGCACTTATGAACAATGCCATCTTAGAGCTTATATACTGAATATTTTCCCAAAGGTCAGCATCTGCGTCAGAATTGATGCCTGTTTCCGGAAAAGTTTTTTCAATTCCTGCAATGATGGAGTCCATGCTGATATGCTGGTAACCAAAATCTTTCGATATTCTCTGGCAAAGCCTGCTTTTCCCTGACCGTGGCACGCCCGCAATAATAATATGTTTTTTCACGCTTCCTCCCCCTTAACATATCCTGACAATTTTTTCATCAATCTGTAATTTCCATGCAATGCTGTTTTGTATCGGGCATGTCTGCATTCCTTATCCTCTGTTATCTTCCTTCCTGTCATACTCAATAATCTTTACTTCCGTTAGCCTTGTGCTACATATATCCATAAACTTTCCTTTCTCCTCAAAATAAAATCAGCCAATTTTGTTCTTATTTTCTGCACCCTGTACAGCATTCACCACAGGCTGTGATTGTCATGAAATCTATATTTGTTTTCTTTATCAGAAGTGCGTTGCTCATTACACAAAATTTTCTCCCGATTCTCATATTCCATCATCCCACTACATATCTCGCCAGTTCCAATGCAATATCGAAATGCCCCGCATCATGCTGAGTGCCTTTGGTCTGCCCTTCCTTTCGTCTGGCATCCCATTTAGGGGCATCAAGCAAATCGCCGCTTGTGAAAAATGTGTACAGACTCAGTCTTCTGAAATCGCACATTGCCTGTAAGGCGGCGCATTCCATCTCTACCGAAATGCAGCCGTCCGCCTTATGCTTCTCAAAGTTATTGACGGTTTCCCTGTAGAAAGAATCGGTAGTCCAAGTTTTCCCTTTCACATAGGGAATCCCGTTTTCCTCCATAAAAGTAGCAACAATGTCCGCATTTCCTACAGTAACATAATCCGATGCGGACGTATAATGATAAGAAGTGCCTTCATCCCGGTAGGCTTGTGTCGGTATCATGACTTTTCCACGGGCAATTTCCTTATTCAGACAGCCCGCAGCGCCAAATACAACATACTTATCCGTCATTATTTCCGACAGCGTATCCTCCACCGTGCCGACACAGGCAGGCGCACCCACATAGGTTTTATAAAAGGCAAATTTTTTCCCTTTATACTTCAATTCATAAATTGGCGTATTGCCCGTTGCGAACCAAAACGAGGCAATCTGCCTGCAGTCATAATTTTCCAGGACAAATTTCTCAATCACATGGGAAAAAGTCAGAATACACGCATCAACCTGCGGTGCGTCCTCCTTCATCTGTGGATTGATGATTGCCGGGGACTGGTTGTCAAAAGCTTCTGTTATCATGTTACTTCTCCTCTCACTCAACGTTCACCCATTGAAGATATATTTTCAATAACTTCTTACTGCTTCGCCGGATTCGGGCATGTAATAATCCATGTATAACCAAACCGGTCTTTAGTCAGAGAACCGCAGCCGCCGTCATCCGGTTCCGGGTGCGGCTTTAAGGGCGAAAGGATGGTTCCGCTCTCCGCCAGTACCGATATGGCACGCAACGCCTCCGCTTCGGAATCCATGTGAATCATCAGACTGATATCCGTCTTCACTTCGCCGCCGTCAACGCTGTCTCCTCCCGCCATGCGCGTGCTGCCAAGATTAAACTCCACATGCATGACCTTACCAATCTGCGCTGGCGTTTCATAGTTTTTTTCAGTCCAATGTGACATCCAGATAATCTCTCCGCCAAAAGCATTTATATAAACACTGACTGCTTCTTCACAGTTCCCCTTAAACGACAGATATGGTATCACTTCAATATTTTTATTCATTTTTTCCTCTCTCTCCATTCTGTAGGTGAAGCCTACAGAATATGCCAATATGTATTTGAAATTTCTTTTATCAATCATCAGTTCAAATATGTGCCCCTTTGCAACTATCCGTCTATTTCCCCTTTCGCCGATTCCCAGTCTATAAACAGGCTATAACGCTGTGTCGTAAAGCGAATTACACAGAGATTGGGATCATCGGGACCGGAAAAATGGTTTGATAAGCCCTCATACCACATCTCCCGGCAGGTTTCTGGGTCGGTACAGACCTGTGCCGTTCCGGTGAGGGAAATATGATAGGTTGGAGAATTCAGGCACACGGCAGCCTTGTTGTTCTGGTCAAGGCGTACAGGGCTTGGAGCGCCTCTGCCTGTGCAGAAAGTAATCCAACGTATTCCATCGCTGCGGGAAGGACTGATGGTAGTAGGTACAGGAGAACCGTCCGGATCAATAGTGATCAAGGTGCCGAAGCCGTCCTTGTCCTGACGCACGGTACGCTGAGCGATAATCTCAGCAGCGCGGGCTAAAATGGTTTCTTTTGTGTTCATGTAAATGCCTCCTTTGAGTAATAAAAATCCGAAAATGCGGTGTGCCGTTTTTTCTTAAACGGTGAAAACGCACTTTAATCTTTTCTATTATACAGCATATATGAACGGTTGTATTGTATATTTCCGACACCTCTATACCCTCAACAGTTATTTTCTCTTTTGGGAGTGTTTCTGTCCATAAAAATGTGAAAGTTTCTATTCTTACCGTAAAGCCATTTCCAGAGCGCTCCGGATATTCATGGAATGATAGCGTTCAAATTCCCGTATCAAATGTGACGCATCCGTATATCCATATCTTTGGACAGCATCCATCATATTAAAATGACTTTCGTATACAATATCTCTCCATAAGCATTGGTAGCGCACCAGATTACTCAGTTTTTTGGGCGTCATTCCAATATATTCATGAAACAGCCGTTCCATCTGTCTGCTGCTTATAAGATTTTCTTTTGATAACTGGCTGATCCCCAACCCGCCGCGATACCGGAGAATGTCCTGCATTACCTTGTCTACTATCACGTTCTCCCTCGCTGTTTCCAGCTTTTTCAAAAGCAGCGTTTCTGCCAATCGAATCCAATCCGCCAGATTCCCCAGTTCCGACAAACGGCTGCGCAGTTCCCTGTCCAGCCAGCCAAATCTTTCCCGGACATCATATCTCCCGTTCACTGTTCCAATAAACGAATCCTCTGAGAAAGCATAGGCTCCCCAGGCATAAAACCGAATGGCAAACACCGAAATCCTGTGTCCGCTTTTTTCATTGCCCTGGGCACAAAAACTTCTGTCATTTATCCCCATAAAATCAGATGTAATGATATTGCCCGCATCATCTATACGGTAAATAATATCAACACAGGTATCTGGAATCACTATTTCAGAATACCCATCCGTCTCTGTATCAGGGCAGTCATATTCCCCACCCCAAAAGCATCTGACATAAGACTGCAACATCCTGCATGGCTCTGTTTCATTATAGGTGGGATTATATTTGAAAGGTGTCGCCGTCAGCGGTCTATATATCATTTTAGTCTCCATAAGTATATTTTCTCCGTATTCCACATCGTCTTTACAAACAATCTGATTATAGCATTTTCATTTTTTATTTTCCACTATAACAACACCATTCCCCGTGAGAGAAATTTTTAATATAGCATATATCTGATATAGAGAAACGCAAACCGCCGTGTAAGCATATTAACTCTGATTTCCCCGCTTTCCAACTTATTATTTTCTGAACCACTATAAAAATATCTGTGAAATTTGAAATGCAAAGAAATGAATTGTGAAAACTTAGGACATGAGAAAAAGGACTACGCAAGCAGCCCTTCTCCTTTTTATCATTTATTAATTTGTTTTTTATCGTTTTACCAATATACTATCACGAAAACTGCTTATACAATCACGGAAACCCTTATATTATCACGAAAACTCATCGGCAGTTTCCGTGTTCGTATAAGGGTTTTGCCTGATAGTATCGACTTTTGCCTGATAGTACAGAGGTTTCCGTGTGAGTATCCGAGTTTCCGTGATAATATCCGAGTTTTGCCTACGAGTATAAACTATCAGGCAAAAGGACCCTAGAACAACCGTTCGTACTCTCACTAATGTAAAAATGCCCCTAAAAGCACACAAAAATAATGTAACTTTCAAAGCTATGTAGTGCTGAAAGTGGCGGATTTACGGGCTTTCTCGGCTTTCCGTGTTCGTATCTGCCGGAAACTAAGACACCGCTTGGTGATAAAGCTATTTCATCTAAGTTCAACATAAATTATCGCCTTATCATTCCTAAAATAAAACTTTTTTCTATTCTACTTCATAACCATTGAGGAAAATATAACACTTCATAATGCAGTTTGTTTTTTTACAAAAATTTATCTTCTCAACCTGTGATAAGTTTCCTTTCATTTTGACCGCTATACATTAAATGTACTGAAAAATTACCTTTACCAGTTTTTCATAAGAAGAGCAAATACAGTCCGCCGATAATTCTATCATCAAATTTCTAAGACATGAACTTTCTCCTTCCATAATATCACATGTAGAACTATAATATAAAATTACTATTTTATTCATCTTTTTAGCCATTCCAATGAGAGCCGATGCCCCCGCATCTGTTTCCGTTCCATCAACACAAATAGCGACTATATCACTTGCCAAGAGTTTCTTTATATCATTCTCGCCACGCACCAGTATATCGCTTTCATTGCAAAAAAATCTGTTACCACAATAATAAGTAACCTTATTTTTCTCCAATTCTTCTACTAATTTTTCTTGTATCATTCGTGACCATTCATATTTTCCCCCAATCATATCAATAAAAACTTTTCTATTTGGTATATTTACATATATATGGGGCGGAATATATTTTTCATAATTGAATAATAGCCCCTCAACGACAGATTCCATTTTCTTTAAAATATCTTCTTCTGCAGCTAATAATCGTTCTTCATACTCCTTGGCAATTATTTCCATTCTGTCACACTGAGAAGAAACTTCATATTTTGACGGTGGCATTTCTGGCATATAAATATATTGTGCCGCCATTCTATGAATTATTGGATCTGAATGATAAGAAACACTCCCATCTATTCTGTAATATTGAACATCCGAAGATAATAAAATAATTGGAACTCTATTTGCATAAGCATACCCTATTTCCATGCATATTCCATCATCCTTTGTTGGATCATCTAAATATGTTATCAATGCATACAATCGTTCTAGTCTCTGTATATCTGCTTTATATATGATTTCAAAAGCATTATCACATCCTAATAGCTGATCCTCATTTGTATCTCTATAGGGTAAGTACAAAGGGTATATACTCATACTTTCGCCCTTACGACTCACACAATCTTTAAGAATACTATATACTTTTTGTTCAAGTTTATTTCCAGCCAACTTATCCTGAATATTAAACAACCTTGTAGCAATATAAATTATCTTGTCTCCATTTAATAAATCATTTATCTTCGTCATGTTAATACACCTTTCTCAACAACATATAATATAATAATGGAACATTTGGCGTTTCAACTTTTAAATATTTTGAAAAATTTATAATTGCATTTGAAATTACCTCTTGATTTATCAGATTGTCTGGTTGCAAAACCTTATAAAGTATTGAATATAAGCCACAACTACAACATACATGCTCTAATTCTTTCTGTGTATAAACAAATGGATGTAATATCTTTGTTTTCATATTGCTTGCCAAAAGATACTTACCATCGTATCTTCCAATAGTACGCAAAAAATCTACATATTCTACAGTGGTTTCTGAAAGAATCAATATTGCATCTTGGCTCATTACCCTGTTAAATTCTTTCAATGCTATATTATTTAGATAGCTGCCATTTAATGTACTCACAACCAAATCAAAGGCATTATTATCAAATGGCAAATTGTATGCTGAACAACACTGAAAATCAATATTATAATCCACATACTTTTTTTTAACATATTCAACTGCGCACTGCTCAAAATCTGTAAATGTTATCCTTAAACCGCTTCTATAATAATCTTCCAAAGAATCACCATATCCTCCACCTACCATTAGCATATTTACTTTTCCTTGAATGATTTTTGATATTTCCCGTTTGAAATAATCCTGTCTAATAATATTAATACACTCTATAGTGCCTAATCTTGATTTCACCTATCTCACCTACTTACATTTAGCATATCTAATAAATAATTACTAGAATAACCTTTGAGTTTAAAATAGGAACAAATCGCTCCAAATCTAAGCGCATCTTCTAACTGATTATCAATGCATAAACCAGCAACTGCCCCTCCTGCAAAACAGTCTCCCGCTCCAGTAGGGTCTATCACACCACTAACTGGCATTGCATTCATTGTAATTACCCCTTTACTATAAACAGCATAATTTATATGATGCGAAGTGATAAATAAAACATTTTTTATTTTTTGTTGCAAATACTCAATCGCATCTGAAATTGATCCCTTGCCTGATATATATAATGCTTCATCCATATTCATAAAAATGTAATCTATAACCCCAAGCATAGTTAAATATAATTCTTTATTTCTAAACAAATTATCAATATGATACTGCATACAAATTTTAGCATTGGGATTGCAATTCACAATCTTCTCTAAAGTATGACTATCTTGTTCTGGTGTAGTCTCACATATATTATACATATCATATGGTATGTTCTTTGGTATTGCCTCAAAGATCAAGGGCTCATTCTTACTTATTTCCATTGAGAATCTATCTTCACAAAAATTCATATTCTTATCATAATACATATAAAATTTTATTGTATCATAAAAGTCAATAATTTGGTCTGTTCCAACTCCTAACCCATCAAGTTTAATAAGTAAATCTTTCCACTCATTTTTATTGACATAACATAACATATCAACTTTTAATCCCATAAGTGCTGCTGCAAGGGTAAAATGCAGAACTGAGCCACCATAATTTTTATATCTATTTTCTCCAATAGTTGTTATATCCCATCCCATTTGTCCTACACACAATATTTTCATAGCTTGTCTCCATTTCACAAATTGTCAAATTTTGTTTTGAATATTGATAGAACCATCTCTGTTATTTCATTTGCACTATGTTTAGATGCTTCAATCTCAACAATTTTAAAGTCACTAGTTTGCATCATTATTTTATCATAATTTAATTTAATCTGTTTCAAACTTTCTTTATTTTCAAAAACATCTCTATTGCCGTCTCGTTGTTCAATTCGGCATAGTGCTTCATCAACAGAAACATTTAAATAAAAAATTATATCTGGCATTTCTAAAAATCTATGTATTAAAAAAAGCCAGTCTTCATCGACATCCGTCATTTGGTATGCTACAGTTGAAAAAAAATTTCTATCACTTAATATAAAATCGTATTTTTCTGTTATCCTATATTGAATATCATAAGAATCAGCGGCATATAATAACGCTATTGATTTCTGATTTAAAGTCATTTCTCGCATCTGCCTTCTCAACAATTCTCCTATTTCTGATTTGCTTGGCTCAGAGATATGCAAAACATTATATCCTCTTTCCCTAAGTTTAACTGCTATTTGCGAACAAATAGTAGTCTTTCCACTGCCATCAATCCCCTCAAAAACAATATAATGTCCTCTCATAAATCCAACTCCTTTCGGCAATATCTGTATGTGGATATCTCATTTATCAATTTATCTTTCGGATAATATTGTAATAATATCTCCCACATAATCTTATAAATAGAGATCTGCTCTTCTTTTTTCACTTGTGCAACTGGATGGTAAACTGGTAGCACATAAATCGGATTATTTTCTTGAGAGAGATTTATTCTATTTCCTTCATTTAAACTATAATATGATATATTCTCTTTCAATGTTTTAAATACCGGTATTTTATGATACATACAGACTGAATAAAATGGCCAATATCCCAATGTTATAACTATCATTGGTTTTATTGCATTAATTTGCTTATTTAACATTTTTGTACAATTATCGGTACAAAATCTAGGTGAAAAATTATTTGTCCCTCTATAATTATCACCTTTTCTTGCACACAATACTGCATTAGTAATATAAAAAGATTCCATTATTTTTTCATCTATATTGATATCATATTGTGCAGCCGAACGTATTATAAACTCTGTCATTAAACTTTTCGTCATGCTCTCTTTTTCATTTACAACGGTTTTCCATGCACATTCCTCATTTTCACCTAAATCAACCAGCCTCCTATATCGATTATTAATTTTTTGCATATCAATATAAGGTCCCCAATCCTGACCAACTATCATTATTTTTGATTCGCTTCTATTAACCCAATCCGTCCATATCGATGGTATATTCAAATACATATTTTTATCAATAAAAAAATTAATAAGTCCATCAAAGTGACCTTCCTTTGATTTTTTTCTACCAAACTTTTCACATAAAGTACACTTTGATGCTTCCTCGTATATTTCGAATAATTTTTCTAATTTATCACTCATTGTTTTTCTCCAACTATAATCGCCGTTTTCGTAAATATTCTACCATATTATCCAATATTTTTCTATCCCTAAAAGCACTAACCTTAATTTACAGTTACTATCAGGCGAAACTCCATACTATCACGGAAACTCTTATACTTTCACGCAAAACCCATACAAACGCGAAAACTCCATGCCGTTTCCGTGTTTGTATCATATCCCTCGTTTTTCAACAGCATTTTCCGTCAAGCTAATACGCCTTTCAGCCAAAACCGCCAATATCCTACACCTTTTTACCTTTCCGCTTTATACTATCACGGAAACCCCTGACTTTTGCGTGAAAGTATACTTTTGCCTGATAGTACGATTTTTTCCCCTATCGCCATCCTATCAGCGGCATCCAAAAACACGAAAAAAGGGGCCCACCACCCACCGTGATGAACCCCACCAAGCCTTAAAACCCTTGATTTTAAGCCATTCTTCAATACTTTTGCCTGTTCGTACCCAAATTCCTATGGCATCATTTGGAAATAGCCGCCTGTGCCGCTGTTAGATTTTGATGACTTTTACCCCGGGGTAAAAATATTTACCCCTTTTACCCCACCTGTGAGGAATTTACCCCACCCAATTTGCGGTTCGACAAATTGCGATTTTGCCGCTAAAACCCCCTTGTTTTTTTGCGGAATCCGCTATAAAATGATTTCAGCGGAACGCTCCGCAGCGTTTGACAATTCCGCATAAATCTGCTAAGATATAC
>CAMNSD010000066.1 GCA_946554445.1 uncultured Lachnospiraceae bacterium
TAGAGGGTTGGTGGTTATTTTTCTATCCACTATCTTATTTGACGCTTACGAAGGATTTTTTCTGATAATGAAAAAATGGTATTGTATAATGAGGTTAATGGCAGATGCCCAATTTGTGGAAAGTCCTTGACACATACGAAAAAAGGGCAAATTATAAAGATATTTGAAGTGGCACATATATATCCTGCAAACCCGTTACCAGAAGAAACTGAATTGTTAAAAAACGAAGAATATTTAAGCGAGGATATTAACAGTTTAGATAATGTAATTGCAGTATGTAGGATATGTCATAAGAAATTTGACACGCCTCGAACTGTAGAAGAGTATCGCTCATGGGTAAGGCTAAAAAAGAAATTATTACAAGATACAAAGTTGAAGAATACATATGCACTTTTTAACGTAGAGGAAGAAATAGCAGAAATACTAAAGAATTTAAACGATGAATCCTTGGAAGAGGAATTGGTACGATTAAGCTATGAATCTCTGAAAATAGAGCAAAAAGCAAATAAAACATTACCTTTCGCAATAAAGCGTACTATCAAAAATGATGTAGTAGATTATTTTGATTATATTCATAAAATTTTTATTGAAATGGATAAAGTAACACCATACAAATTTGATACTTTAGCAGCGCAGATAAAAGGTTTTTATTGTAAGACTATGCAGATTAATCCTAATCAAGAATTTGTTTATGCTTCTTTAGTTGATTGGTTAAATGAGAAAACAAATTCGTATTCAAAGAGAGCCTGTGAAATAGTTATAGCTTTTTAGTACCATATAAGTGTAAGAGATAAAGCATTTCATCAGTGCTTTACCTTCTGCACTTATTTTTTTATGATAAGGGAGTAATTGGTCTGGCGAGGTGCTTTTTGGATTAACCACATCCGTCATAAAAACCGTCAACCACCCCTTATTATAAGCAGTCGTTTAAGCAGGTTGAAACCCGTAAGGTGCTTTCGTGTAACGAACTAAAATGAGTGGTAATAAGTGTGGATGGGACAATTACAGATTTATTTTGGAGGTTACAGATGATAAGTGTAGGAATTGATGTTTCAAAAGAAAAAAGTACCGTATGTATCTTAAAGCCTTATGGTGAGGTTGTGAGCAGGCCTTTTGAAGTCCGTCATGTGGAGAAAGAACTGTCCGAACTGACTTCCATGCTGCTGCGTCTGAATGATGACATCCGTGTGGTCATGGAAGATACTGGGATCTACCATCTGCCTGTATTAAGCTATCTGAAAGAAAAAGGGCTGTTTGTGGCAGTGATTAATCCATTTGAGATGAAGGAATACCGCTGTCAGGGGTTAAGACGTGTGAAAACGGATAAGCAGGATGCCATTACAATCTCTAACTATGGGATTGACCATTGGTACAGGCTGAAGAACTATGAGGCAGAAGACAGCGTCTATGCGGAGCTGAAGCTTTTGGGAAGGCAGTACCGTCACTATATGCGGATGCGTGTGGAGAGTGTTTTGGAACTGACTCATCTTCTGGACTATACGATGCCTGGGATCAAAACGCTGCTGAAAGGCTGGAATGAAACAAATGGGAAAGATAAGCTGGGGGATTTTGCGGAAGAATACTGGCATTATGACAATATCACGAAGAAACCGGAGGAACAGTTTATAGAGAGCTATCTGAAATGGGCAAAAGAGAAGGGATACCATCAGAGCCAGGATAAAGCCGTCAAGATCTATGCACTGGCAAAAGAAGGCATCCCCACAGTACCCTCCGATACCCCATCGACCAAAATGCTGGTACAGGAGGCAGTACGGGTGTTACGAGAAGTCGATAACACTCTGATGATCATTCTAACACAGATGCAGGCATTAGCCAAGAGTCTGCCGGAATATCCGGTTGTCAGGGCAATGGGAGGTGTTGGAAATGTGCTTGCGCCCAAATTGATCGCAGAGATTGGGGATGTGAGGAGATTCCATAGTGGAAAAGCCCTGATAGCCCACGCAGGAATTGATGCGCCTCCATATCAATCAGGGCAGTTCATTGGAACAGAGAGAAAAATATCCAAGAGAGGATCTTCCAGTCTGCGTAAGATTGGATATGAAGTGATGAGATGCCTGAAAACACATAAAGAACCAGAAGACGCAGCAGTGTATAGGTTTATCTTGAAGAAAGAAAAAGAAGGGAAATCGAAACGTGCAGCTAAGATAGCAGGATTAAATAAATTTCTCAGGATTTATTATGCACGTGTAATGGAAGTATACCAGAATTAAAAAGAACTAAAGCAGAGAATACGACAGACCGGATTTTCCACCGGTCTAATCGTCGTGGAAAAAATTCATATTAAAAATTTATAAAAAACCTGCTAAAAAGTCTTGACTTTTGTTAGCAGGTTTTTATGGAAATTGAACAATGTTCACGAAAGGCGGACTGCCTGCTGTGGTCAAAGTTCAAAATGAAATTGAGACGAAAGGAGAAGAAACTATGCAGGCAATAGTAGAAACTTTATTTGATGCTGCCTATCTGGTTTCCGTTATGACGATTGGGATCCTGATGATCCGGGGCAGCAGGGAAGAATGTCAATTCCAGCTGTTTGGCTGGATGGCGGTAGTGCTGGGAGCAGGTGATTCTTTCCATCTGGTTCCCCGTGCGCTGGCCCTTTGTACAACGGGGCTGGAAAACTATACGGTCCCTCTGGGTCTTGGCAAGTGGATCACCTCGGTGACGATGACAGTTTTTTATGTGCTGCTGTACTATGTCTGGAGGCAACGGTATCAGATCAAGGGTCAGGGAAGCCTGACCGCCGCGGTATACGTTCTGGCCGGTTTGCGGATTGCTCTGTGTATGATGCCTCAGAACAGGTGGCTCAGTGCCAAAGCGCCCTTCTCCTGGGGGATTTACCGTAATCTTCCTTTTGCCCTGCTGGGTCTTCTGGTGGTGGCGCTGTTCTATCGCAGTGCAAAGGAACATGGCGATCGGGCGTTTCGCTGGATGTGGCTGACCATTGTGCTGAGTTTTGGTTTCTATATTCCGGTGGTGTTGTGGGCGGATGTCATTCCGCTCATTGGGATGCTGATGATCCCCAAGACCTGCGCCTATGTGTGGACGGTACTGATTGGATATTCTGCGATGAAGCAGGAATGCAGATAAGGAGGAAATTACCCGGTAACATTTTCATGATGAATTGAGGATAGCAGCGCCATCGGCGCTGTTTTTTTGCACATTATTTATGTCCGGAGTCGGTATTTTTTCTTTTTCTGAAACTTTTCAGACATCAGAAAAATCTATATAGTAAAAGAACAAAGCAGAAAGGTGCGTGCCTGTTATGAAACAAATATTATATGAAAGGCTGATTCAGTATATCCTTGAAAATCAAGACCGGTTTTATAGAGTGGCTTATAGTTACACCAGGCATCAGGAGGACGCTCTTGATGTGGTCCAGAGTGCAGTCTGCAAAGCGCTTGAGGCGCATAAAAACATAAAGAATGAGGATGCAATCAAGACCTGGTTTTACAAAATACTGATTAACGAATGTCTGACGGTAATAAAAAAGCGGAAGAGGTTTTTGCCGGCCGATGAAGTTTTGGGACAAGAGGAAGTGTATTACGAAAAAGGGTATGAGCAGGATGACGACATGGAAAAAGAACTGGACAGCCTGGAACTTGATGTACAGGGAATTATTAAACTCAGGTTTTTTGAAGAATTGTCTTTGAAGGAGATTGCTAGTATTACCGGATTAAATTTGAATACAGTGAAAACCAAGCTCTATCGTGGCCTAAAACAGTTGAAAGAAAATATGCAGGAGGCGGAATTATGAGTAAATTGGAAACGATGAAAGAAAGATATGACCAGACTGCTATTCCGGAGGAACTTTACATCCGTGTACGGCAGGAGATACAGAAGTCGAGGAAACAACAGGAAGCAGGAAGAAGGGATGGCGGCTGCTGCAGATTCAGGAGGATGATCCGCAGTATGGAAGTGGCGGTCGCGGCTGTATGTATTCTTTTCACAGCGGCCCTGAATACGAGTCCGGTATTTGCAAAAGAGGCAGGAGAACTTCCGGTAATCGGGGGACTGGCCAGGATCCTGACCTTCCGCTCTTATGAAACAGAAAAGGATGAAATAGCATTGTCTGTGGAAATTCCGACGATTGAGATGATTGCAGAGGATACCGGGATTACGGTGGATGAGATTAATCGGGAAATTCTCGACAGATGTAGCCAGTATGCAGAGGAAGCGATCCTGCGTGCAGAAGAATACAGGACAGCTTTTCTGGAAACAGGCGGGACGCCGGAAGAATGGGCGCAGCATCATATAAAGATCACTGTCGACTACGAGATCAGGCAGCAGAATGACGATTACCTCTCCTTTGTCGTGAGGGGAACCGAGAACTGGACGAATGCTTATCGCGAATCAATCTATTACAATTTGGATTTAAATACAGGGAAATTTGTCACATTAGAGGATATGCTGGGAGGTGATTATCTTGAAGTGGTAAACGAGAGCATCAGAGAACAAATTGCTGAAAGACAAAATGCAGGAGAAACATTTTTCGCAGCAGAGGAAGGAGGATTTGTAGGGATTTCGGAAGATGTGAAGTTCTATATCAATGGGCATAACCGCCCGGTCATTGTTTTTGAGAAATATGAAATCGCGCCCGGTTCAGCGGGAGAAGTGGAATTTGAAATTACAGGAGGAAAGTAAGATGAGAAGGAAAATGAAAAGAGTGGTTGTTATGATTCTGAGTCTGGCTCTGGCAGGAGCGGTTCTGACGGGATGCGGTGAAAGCCCACAGTCCCGCCAGGAAGTACAGCAAGGGATCCCTGAGACGATACCGGAGGAAACACCGCGGGATGTGGTTACGGAAAGGGAAGACACGGAAGCAGAGACAGCAGAAAAGCCGGCGCAGGAAGAGAGAAAACCGACACAGACGTCAGAAAAATACGAGGATAACTTTGCGGTTGACAAGGAAGCTGCAAAGGCATTTGCCCAGAAAGTTAAGGATGCGGCGGCCGAAAAGGATTTAGAAGCACTGGCAGAACTGACTGCGTTTCCGGTCTATGTGGGACTGCCGGATGTCGATGTGGTAGAGACCAGAGAAGACTTTCTGAAACTTGGCGCAGATGAGGTGTTTACGGATGATCTGCTTGAATCCATAGAGAAGGCTGATATTGATGATCTTCAGCCCAGCATGGCGGGCTTTTCTGTTTCAGACGGAAGGACGGCAAACATAAACTTTGGCGTGGTAGACGGGGTATTGGCGATCAACGGCATTAACTATTGATCGTTGACAGACAGGATCTGTCTGTAAAAAGATTCAAAATTACGCAAAAGGGGTTGCAAAAAGATAGATAAAGCGTATAATCTGTCAAGCAAGCATAATTGGACCCTTTTTATCCTGGTTATTATTTTTATATATACAGAAATGGCAGAGCCGGTTAAGAGGCATGGATTATTCCATGCCTCTTAACCGGCTTCTTGCGCGTTGACATATAAAGCCGGGAACGAGCGTGACCTTTTATGCAAAGATGCCAGAGGATAAGAACTATGAGGATGGGACGCCAAAGAGCGTCACGGTGGACTTCCCGAAAATCACCCCGGCAGCCCCGGCGCTCGCCTATAAGGCGGACCACACCAATCAGGCGGATGCCAAGGTCACCATCACCCCGGTAAGCGGGGCGGAATATAGCTTTGACGGCGGGAAAACATGGACGGATAGCAATGAACAGGGTGGATTTACCACTTCCCAGACTGTGGCCCTTGCCATCCGGCTGAAAGAAACGGCTACCCATAACCAATCACCGGCGCAGGCCGTGACCGTGAACCTTGCGAAAAAGGACAGGGAAGCGCCGCCGGCATTCACGCTTTCCATGGAGGCAAACAGGGAGACGGACTATACGGTTACCATACCGGCCACCGAAGGGTGCGAGTACAGCTTTGACGGCGAACACTGGTCGGACGTTAATGTAAAGACCGGCATAAATGTAGGGGAGACAGTGACCGGCTATAAGCGTTATAAGGAAACCGATGATTACAATGCGAGCAGTGCGGTAGATTTTTCTGTAAAGACCGTGCCGGTGGATATAATCAACAATGTCACCGGGGAGAGTTCCAGCATCCAGTTAGGCCTCGCCTATGAAGGGGAGTTCGGCTTTACGGCGGTGCTTTCCATAGGGCTTGGCAAAGAGAACGCCGGATATACGGCAAGCCTGTATTATTACAACGAAAGCACAGGGGAGCTTGCATTTATCTGTGCGGATAACAAAAAAACTTTTTTGAAAGATGGTTCGTATCATTAATAGATAACAGGTTTCTTTTGACAGAGAGCTGGCAAAAGCGGCTTATGCAAAGCAGCCCTCTTTCGGGACGGCAATGACACGGCAAGAATTATACCGGTCTCTTGATGCAAAGCTGGAAAAGAACAAGAAATGATATGGGGAAACGGAGGCTGATTGGATCAAAGAACAGTGCCCAAACTGGCAGACCATGGGTTTCAAATTTGTAGGGGAGAGTAAGTTGTACGGCTATTATGAATTTATAAACGAACCGGATCGGCGTTCAGAGGAAATGCGTGCGTAACCATAGCTGGTTGAAAGTTCTGTCAAATTGCATGAGTTTGCTGCATTGAATGACTATCACTAATTCTGTGTTTGTGCTATAGTAACATACAGAGGCTGTCAAGTCAGGAGGGGAGAATTTCCGTGCAGAACGCGTTTCCGAAAAGTCAAATAGAATTGTTCACGGATAAGGAGCTTATGGTCATCTTCCGAAAGACGGCGAAGAAGCTGGGAGAGGCGCAGGACTTTTGGCATTTTGGACTGGAGAATTTGACATGAGAAAGAGATTTTCTGGAAAAAGTATGGCGCAGGCCGTTGCAGTTCTTTGTCTTCTGGCAGGGGTGTTTCTTGCCGCCGCTTACGGATATGAGGAGCGGGGTGCGGATCCTACGCCGCCGCAGGATGAGGACGGTTATTATCTGCTGTCCACGAAGGAGGATTTCAGGTGGTTTATTTCCAGGGACAGGGATCCGTATACCAATGTACGGCTGACCAATGACCTGATACTAAACGACACGGAAGGGTGGGAGAACTGGGCGGATACGCCGCCAGAGAACAGATACGGGGCGATTCCCAGTTACCACGGGCATTTTGATGGAAACGGCCATGCTCTGGAGGGGTACTATACATCCTATGGAAAATGGCTGGCGTTCCTTTTTACGATACTGGAGGAGGATGCCAGCGTGACAGACCTGACGATCCGAAACAGCCTGTTTCAGACAACTTATGAGGACTGCGTCTACGAGGACGAAAGCGGAAAGACGGACGTGGTCACCGCGGCCGCGCTCTGCTTTGCCAACTATGGTCTGATCGAGAACTGTGAGGTGCAGGCAAAAGTGACCGGTGCATGGGACGCGGGCGGTATCGTGGGAATCAATTACGGGCAGATGGTGGACTGCAGGTTTACGGGCACGGTGGAGGCAGGCACGGATCGGTATACGGAAGCATCCGAAAATACATTCACCAGGAGTTCTCTGTTTGCGGGCGGCATCTGCCGCTCCAATCAAGGAGTCATCCGGAATTGTGTGAATGAGGGAAAGGTAACGATGGGTGCCATCTCCGAAACCTTTTATGTATACGATTTTGCCGCAGGAGGCATTTCCGGGCAGCAGTCGGTAATGGGGCGCATCGAAGATTCCTTCAACAGGGGAGATGTGACTGGCATTGAGCTTGCGGGCGGCATCGCGGGCGCAAGCTGGGGCAGCATATACAAATGCCAGAACAGCGGCAGGGTTCATATCGAGCAGGTGGAGCGCGACTATGCGGAAACGCTGATCAGCGCGGGTGTCTGTGCCTCCAATGGCGGCCTTGTGGATACCTGCGTCAATACCGGGGACGTTACCATCGATCAGAAATACTTAAGTTTCCGCTCCCCCATCTACGGGATTGCCTGTAATGCCGTGAATCCGGACAAGGGTTCGATCGAAAACAGTTTCTATCTGGAGGAGAAGGCATTGCAGGTTTATCCACAGCGCGGCGTGCGAAAGCTTCATGCAGACGAGTTACCGGCGTTTTCCGAATACTTTTCCGGAGAAAAGCGGTTGGAGAGGAGTGACTTTGTCGATTTTGCGTGCTTTGTTCCCTATGATTCGGAGACGGACAAGGAGGATCCGGACTATGTTCATCTGGGATTCGGTCCGCCGGAGGATGTGGTGTACGAGGTGGCTGCCGGAGACGATCTCTGGAAGATTGCCAGGCAGTATTACGGAGACGGACGATATTACGGCAATCTGGTGTGGAAGAATCCGGCGTTGGAGGATGGGCCTCTTTTGCCGGAGATGAAGCTTATCGTTCCGCACCGGGATCTTGCCGCAGTGCGCCGTTATGACGAGGAAGGGTTTGGCTTTGCCTACTGCAGGCTGCCCTCCGGCGAAAACTGTCCCACCAGCTATGTGCTCTCCAAACCGATGAACTGGTATTACGGCAGCATGCAGTTTGCGGCGAGCGCAGGGCTGGAGACTCTGTGGCCCAAAACACCGGATGCCGCCGAGTCGGAGGAGATCCGTATCTTTTACCGGGTGGATGCCAATCCGGACGGGGATTTTTTTGAAGGCCGCTGGCCCGAAGTGCAGGAGCGTATCAGGAAAAGCGCTGCCGCTTACTGGGGCGATTCGGTGGATACGTTCGCGTTCGATCACTATACACTGGATCAGGGTGAGAATCTTTACTGCTATTCTTTTGTGGTATACAGAAAGGATGAGAAACTGGTATGCCAGGCGGCCTACCGTCTTTGTGATAACATGCTTGTGGAATTGATCGGTGTGCAGCCGCTGCGTCCTCATGAGCCTATAGGACAAAGCCATGACGTACTGTTGCGTGTGCCTTATATGGCGGCTTTTGTGGACACGAGCGTGAAGATCGAGGAAACCCAGTTCGATCCGGAAACTTTCTACGGCAGGGAGGGTTGGGATTTCCCGCAGATCCATAATCCGTTTGCCATCGTGCTTGCCTATGATAAGGAGGCGGAGTGCAGCCCTTATATGCTGTTTACGGGGGCGCAGTAAATGTCTTCTTTCGGGATTGGCGGCTTTTGAGCATTTTGTCTTTTTAGTCGAATAGAATCTGTGCGATACGATACAAAACAGATAGGATGATGCAGGCAGTGAATGAAAGAATTTATAAATATGAGTCTTTGCTTTATGATGCGGGGGAGACTGGCGGCGCTTATGTCGTCTTTCCTTATGACATCAGGAAAGAGTTTGGACGGGGAAGAGTGAAAGTACATGCTACGTTTGACGGAGAGCCGTATGATGGCAGTGTCGTAAATATGGGGGTAAAGAATGCCGACGGAAGCGTGTGCTATATCATAGGCGTGCGTAAAGATATCCGTTCCCGGATCGGGAAGCAGCCGGGGGACAAGGTTCAGGTGACAGTCAGGGAACGGGAATGAGGCAGAAGAGGAACTGGAATGTGTCTAAAGTATGGCTGTACTTTTCAAAAACAGGAGCAGAGTCATTACTGCGGGAAAGCGCCGGAAACGGTGGATGAATACATTGCAGTACAGGAGTATCTGAAGAAAATGAGAGAAACGATCTGTGCGGTGCTACCGGAGACCCAGGAGAGGATTTCATAGAGTATGCTGACTTTTCGGGTTTGTTAAGTAAGGTGTGTAAATTAATTTGATTTTTTTGGCGGGCTTATCGACCGCCGTATTTATTGAGACCGTTTCAAGTTTTGTGTAAACCTAAAATCTGATATAAGATAGGTGAATAGTTACGAAGGGGCAGAGCCAGACTTCAGGTTCTGCCTCTTGTCTGTATTATACAAAGATTTCCGGGGCTGTCAATCCA
>CAMNSD010000067.1 GCA_946554445.1 uncultured Lachnospiraceae bacterium
TTATGATATAGTATGCAGCGATTTAAAAGGGATGAGTGAGGAAGGGGATCTGATCGCCATAATGAATGATGATCGCAGCCTACTCACTATCAAGAGAGTAGAGGATGGGACAGAGAGATGGAGTTATGACCTGGAGGGGATACGGGAAGACGTATGGAAGAGGCGGGATGATATGCAGAAAGGAGACAGTTTTTTCAGCACGGTCTGTCAGTTTGACGGCAATGAGCAGGAAGGATGGCTGGTGATCCAGGCGGGGCGTTTCTTCTATAAGATTGCCTATCCATCGGGAGAGGTTACGTATCTGGGAGAATATCTGTATTCACCGAGTTTTAGTCCGGATGGGAGATATCTGGCATATTCCAGTGTTGATTATGATAACAGAACTGGTATGAAGTCAATAGAATATGAACAGACGCCGCCTCCGGGAATATATGTCAGGGAAATAGAGACAGGGAAAACAGCTTACATATACTGGGATCCTTCTCAAAATCCGGAAGAGGATTATTTTGAATATCGGGATTTTCTGTGGATAGAAAAGGACAGCTTTGAGGAATATATGGGAGATACAGGCAATTAGAGAGTGGAGAAAGGCATAAATCAGCATGGATCAGAATGGAATATGTTCCGCTTTTGAATGAGGAAGTAGTGAGGATGAGTGACAAGGAACGGTGGGAGAGAGAAAAAGAGGATTTACAGTTTTTGCTGCAGTTTGATCTGGCAAGAGAGACCAGGGATGGTGCTATTAGGGATGATGAAGTTGAAAGTATCATCTGTGACTTGCTTAAAGATGGTGAGGATAATGAGTACTTGGTGGATGGTGCACTCTTAACGTGTACCAGTGCGAAATGGGGAGATTTCAAGCTATCAGATGACGAGATAATAAAAATGGAGAAGCATTCAGAAAAGCTGATGTCAGGAGTCCCAACAGAGTATCTGCGAGTACCCGAAAATAAGATATCGGCGAATGGACTCCGTTATGCTACTGTGGCAGATACGAAAAGAAATTGGAATATCATGCCTTTTCCGTGTAACTGCAGGGAACCAGCATCGCCTGAGCAAGAGGCAAGGATTAAAGAAAATAAGGTGGACTGCCAGAGTCATGGGGTATGTAAGTATCTGATGGATCTGGAGGAAGAGTGGGAAAACTATGACTTTAAAGAGAATCTATCATTCTCTGTGCCGGTACCGTATTCTGATCCTGTACCGATACCAATATCTATGCCTGTACAGTATGAGGATCACATGGATGAGACAGCCCCTGATACATTAGAAGATATGCAAATGTCAGAAATCTGGAACAGAGATTCGGCGCAGAGAAAAAAGGGTATTACAATGACCTCAGTCTTGTTTTGTAAACATGGTGGTTTTATTTATCCGTGTACGAGTGGACAAACAGTAGTTCAAGAAGATATCTCGGAATTTTTATCAAAGTATCAACTTACAGGCAAGCAGTATATGGCTTTATATGAAATAAAGGATTATCTGGCAAGATATCCGGAATTACGTACAGGGACCGCTATTTTTGTTTTTGAAGGGTTGGCAACGCCGTTTTCGGAAGATGAGGAAAAGTGGAATGGAATAAATACATATCATCCTAATGGACAGTTTGGGGCGATTTTGATTACAACTGAGGATGGGGTGCCCAAGTATGCGGTGATGAAAGCATCAACTTTATCGGATGATATGGAAACTTATGCTACTATATGCGAAGGAGTTTATGATATTAAGAATCAATCGCATAAAGGGTACGCAGGCTTGTGGTTAAATAATAATGATAATATTCCGGCTTATAATTCAAGAAAAAGAAACGATTATGCTAAAGCAATTCATTTTCACATGGCAGGAAGATTAAGAAAGGATCATCCGGGAGAAGGCTCATTTTCTCAAGGATGTATTACAATTCCATTAAAAGATTATTTGGAATTTGGGGTAAAAGTTGGATTTATAAATAGTGAAAAAGCGGAGGATATCAGAGATGTATGGGAACAATATGAGGCTAAAGATTATTCAAAGGCAAAAGTAAAATTAGATTATCAGACATATACAAAAGAATTTAATGGGTATATGGTAATCGACAGGCAATATTATGATGACGCTGGTAAACATTTGAAATTTAATGGGCCAAGGGGACGAGAATGACGATTAGACAAATCATTTCAAAAGCGTTACTTATAGTATACATTGCAAGTGTGATGATTTCAGGAGAGGATGACATGGAATATAGAATCAATGAGGCTAAAACGGATTATATGCTTTCTAAAGACTATTGTTCCATGGATGTGTTTACAGATATGGATTATTATTTGTTCTGTTATACAGAGATCAGTTCAGATGTTGGGCCTATAGAATATGAGCCGATTGTTATGAACAGTAATACACAAACATTTGAAGAGGCAAGGGAGTTATACCGGGAGTTTATAGTGAAACTTCCTCTTGAGAAGGAAGAACCGGGAGAAGAAGATGAAGGGGAACCTTATGTTTTCTATATTTCGCCTGACTGTAAGTGGACAATAGCATTAAAGTGGAATGAATATCAAACGCAGAGCACACAGACTTTATTTTATGAAAAAGAAAAGATAAAAAAGGTAGTTGAAGAGGGAGGCATAGTTGACCCTATTTTAGTTGTAAAAGATAAAGACGCCTATAAGGAGATGGAAGAGCGGTATTATGAGAGATTATCAGAAATAAAAAGGAATGAAAGCGATGATTATTTTCCTCTCATGATGATAAATGTTACAGGGGATCTGATTGTAGGAGTAGACGATTATTTTCAGTATTTAGCCATAAGAAAAATAGAGGACGGGACAGAACAGTGGCGGTTTTCATTGCAAGGGATACAGGAGGAAATCAGGAAGATACGGGACGACATAGAAGAGGATGACTCCTATGAGGGTGTATATATCCGTCAGTTTGAGGGCGATGTGCAAGAAGGATATATTCTTGTCCAGGCAGGGCTTTCTTCCTTTTTCAAAATCACCTATCCATCGGGTGAAGTGACATATCTTGGGGAATATCTGTATTCACCGAGTTTTAGTCCGGATGGGAAATATCTGGCATATTCAGGGGTTGATTATGACAATGTGGTCTGTATGGAACTGGAGGAAGAACATCAGTTGCCGCCACCAGGCATTTATTTCATGGAGATAGAGACCGGAAAGACGGCTTATATCTATTGGGACAGACTTCCGGAAGAACGTTCATTCATATGGCTTGAAAAGGACAGCTTTGAGGAATACATGGGAGATACAGATAGTTAGAGAATAGAGAAAGGCATAAATCAGCATGGAATACATTTACCCCACCTTTGAGCGTGGAAGAATCATGAAAAAGGAATCCTTGTGGGCACTGCGGGATTATTCATACACTGCGCTGGAATTACAGTACCAGGAGTATGCCGATGGTATTATAAACGGCTGTAAGATAAGTGTGGAAGGAAAGGAACTATGTGTTGGAGCAGGTCTGATCAAATGTCAGGGATTTCTCTATCTGATCTCAGCGCAGAGAATCCCATACCGTGCAACAAATGAATTGCAGTATCTTAAGTTTGCGGCCCGGGAAAGACAGGAATTGCCGGATTATATCAAATATGTGGCGCAGATGGAATTAGATGCGACTCCACCCCAAGGCGATAGGGAGATAGAACTTTGCCGTTTTAAATTAAGAGAGGGTTCGGTGCTTCGGGTGGAATATAAAGATTTCTATGATATCCAGACGGAGTTTGATACGGTCAATCTAGCGGACGTCAGATGGGGCAGCCGTAGGGGGACTACGCTTTCCATGGAAATCACGGATACTTATGCGCGGAAGATATTGGAATGCGGCGGGGCGGATTCTGTAGATATACAGTTTGCATATCTGGTATTGCAGGGCAGGGAAGCGGTGAACAGGGACATGCTGGTGGATTATCTCACAAGGAGAGGTGGAAAAGGTATTGACAGTGACAAATGGACGAATAGTGACATGTTTGCAGAACTGGAAAGTATCTTACAGGCAGTCCGCAGTGGACAAGGCATCAGGAGCAGGCAGAAAACAGGCGCAGCAGGCAGGATGATAATTTTGGATTGATCAGGAGGGCGGCATATGGAAGATATAATCTTACTGGGACAACTGCAATTAAAATGTAATTTTGACTATCAGACCATACTGAACTGCCATTTACATGCGCAGTACGGGGAGATGACGAGATTGACTGCGTCCTGTATTGTCAGTTTCAAGGAAGCGTACAACACGTTATGTCAGATGAAAGAGGAACAGATTGAACTGCTTGGTCAGGATGAGGAAGGCAGACAGGAATCACTGTTTAGCGGACTGATTGATAGTGCCAAACTCAAAAATGTGGGAGATTATACGATATTGGAACTTCAGGCAGTTTCTTATATTTGGCAGATGGATGCGGAGAAGAAGTCCAGATCATTCCAGGATATTACCAGAACTTATAGGGATATCACCGAAGAGATAGCAAAAGAGTATTCTTTTACAGTCAGGTGGAATCTGCCAGATGAGGAGATTCCCTGTCCGCTGATTCAATACCAGGAGACAGATTACCAGTTCCTTGGCCGGATTGTCAGCCATCTGGGAGGCAGACTACTGCAGAAAGATTACGGAGGGAAGAAGGAGGTCCATATAGGTTTGCCGCAGAGAAATGCAGGGCAGATAGACCTTGCACAGCATAAGTATGCCGCGCTCCTGTATAAGAAACCGGGAAAGACCTCTGTGCAGGATAGAAGACAGGGATATCGGATACACGGCAGGGAGTTTATCCGTGTGGGAGAAACTGTGATAATATACGGCAGGGAATATAGCGTTATGACGTGCGAAGTCTCTTTTGCACATAACAGCATAGAAACCTGCATCAGCATATATCCGCAGGAGTGCTTCCAGGCGGACAAGATAGGGGCGGATCAGCTGAAAGGTGTGGTGATTGAAGGAAAGGTGCTACTGACAAAAGGGGAAGTCCTGCGTCTGCATCTGGATATTGATGACAAACAGGATGTGGCGACAGCTTATGAATATCCGTGGCGGCCGATCACAGGCAACATGCTTTATTGTATGCCCGAAAAAGGGACAAAGGTTGCGCTTTACTTTGATAAAAATGATGAGGAGAATGCAAAAGCCATCTATAACATCCGGGAAAATGGGGAACAGTGCGCGGAATTGGCAGATTATCATAATCGTTATTTTACAACAAGCCATGAGAAACGCCTGTACATGAAACCAGCCGAGATGGGATTGGTACATAGAGAGGATCAGAACGCGGAAATCAACCTTGCGGACAGCAGTATGCTGCGGACGAAGACGACAAACAAGCTGTCTATTCTGGCGGAGGGCCAGGTTCAATTGCAGGCAAAGAGTGTCACGGTGACAGCTCCCAAAGAGATTACACTGGTCAGAAAGGATTTGACAAAGCCTACGGTAATCAATCTTTGTAATGCTTTTGATGCAATCGGCTGTACCGGTAATTTTGCGGCTATGCCGCAGATGGTGGCAGAGAAACAAAAGCAGACCGCTTCTCAGGCAGGCGGGGTTGCAATGCCCGGGCAGAGTGTAGAGGAATATTCAATGGAGGGTGCTATAACGGACATGCTGGCGAATATACCAGCAGAAGATTATGGAAGCACCGTAATGGAAGCGGTGGCAGGCAGTATGCCGATTCTTACGAAAGTTGGAGGATGAGAGGAACAAATAGGAGTTATAGAGAAAACGGAAGCAGGGGGAGAAAATGAGCGGTTATACATTACTCCGTTTTTATGTAATTGCACGGAATCAGCAGCTAAGGGACAAGAACAAAAAATAATTAAAAATATGGATGAATGTAAAAAATATGGAGTATGTCGATATCTTATGAATCTTGAAGAAGAATGGGAGAATATTGATTTTAATGTTCCGTATGCATCTTTTTCTGATATTCAGGCATTGGGAGTGATAGGGAGTGGGGAGTTTCACTATAATAATACCTCCAAAATATTGTCTGAAGAAGATAAGGCTGGAATTATGATGACTTCAGTTCTTTTTTGTAGGCATGGAGGGTTTATTTATCCAGTGACATCTGGACAAACGTATGTTGCTTTGAAAGACGAATCAGAATTGGAAGAAGAACCAGTGTTAGAAGAAGAGTCCATATTAGATCAAACGGATGCAGATTCCATAAAACGATATATGTGGGACTTTTTTCGTGATGCTATGAAGGTGGACCGTATTATGGCCTTTTTCAGTATGGAGGAGGCAGAGAAGAGCCTTTTATAGAAGCAGGAAAAGAATGGGCAAAAGAGCACGGGATTCCGGAGGAAGATGGTTGGAAAGATGTCAGATTTCAATGTGAATATGCTTTAGAGGATTATCATAACGGTCAGAATGGTGATGCTGGGTGGCTGAATAGACAAGTAGAGCGAGGTGATGGGAGTGTGGTAAATGGTAATAAAGAAACATTTGAAAATACAACAAGTGTTACGGATGCAACATTGGCGTGGGGAGTCAGCTATGAAAGATGTGTAGATAGTGATAAGTGGTCACGTGATGAAACAGGCAATTTGACTGCCTCTGAAATACAGGCTCAAGAAAAAAGATTGAAAGCTGCTAAAACTATTTATGATGATTTTCAAGAATAGGATAACGGAGGGAAAAGTGAAAAGAAGGTGTCTGTCTATCAGTCTGTGTATATTGGGTGTTGCACTCATTATAACAGGCCAAATGGTAAGAGAGAACGGGGTAATGAGGCTTTATGGTGATGAACTAAAAAGGTGTGAATGGGTATGGAAGGACTGGAAGGAGTATACGGAAATAAGAAATTGTCCATCACCCTTAGATTATAATCCCATATATGATGGAATACATGTGTATGCAGTATATGAAAAAGAAAAGCGTTATAGTCTAATGTATTGTATTCGGGATTTGAATGATGATGACATGCCGGAATTGATTGTGGGGGTACAGGAAATAGAGACGCAAGCCATAAACATACGAAACATATTTTACTATGATGATGGAAGTTTGATGGCGGATTTTGCAGACAGATATAGGTTCGAAATTTATAAAGGCGGATTTATTGAAACAACTATGATCATGTATGGCGATTGTAGAGGCACGGAATATAGTTATTGTTGTTATTTGCCGGATTTAGGGAAACACGTGCACTTGGAATCATTGGGGGTTTCGGTTGAGAAACCTTTGAGATTTTTCAGGATTATGGATAATGAACAGCAAATAGAGATAACAGAAGAAGAGTATGATTACCGGAAGGAAAGATATACCGGATTGGGCAAAGAAGAATTTCAATGGAAGGAATTGCAGGGATTTTTAGAGGGAGGAGATACTTTCGAGAGTCTTTTTGGGGATTATTGAGAGATAAGCGAGCGTATAGTTGAAGATTACAATCGGAAGATTTATAGAAAAAGAGATGCAGGTGAAAATTGAAACGGAGGGTAAACGCATATGAGTGAGAGTGTCAGGATTGGCGGTATCGGGAAAAACCCTGCAATTGATAAGATAAATAGCTTAAATGCCATTGATATTAAGAATTACGCGTCAGACAAAATGAAGCAGGTGGTGTTAAGCGGACATGCCGGAAGTTACACAGCACACAGGAAGGCTGTTCCAATTTCTTTAGATAAAGTGGAGTGGGAGGGAAGGACAAATGGAAGAGAACAAGGAACGGTCCGGATGGCAGGCAGTCAGCTGTCTGGCAGACAAGATGCATCTGAGGATACCGGGAGAGTACAGGAAGCCCTCAGACGAAGTGGCGGCAGTGAAGTTCCCTATCAGTCCCAGACCACAGGAAATATACATCAATCCGAAAGGGAACAAGATTCTTACCTTCAACTTGCTGGACAAGCCCTTGCAGGAGCAGCAGGTCTATCCGGCGATTCTGGAGATGCAGAGAGTGATTAGTCATGTGTATCCAGAAAGTATACGGGCGCAGGCGAAAGAAATTAATACAGATGCTGGTACGATTGGGTGGTTTGCATTTGTTACAGGTGGAATCAAAGAGGATAGTATGCACTGCATGTTTATTCTGCCGTTGGATGACAACATGATGCTTGGAAGTTATCATTTTCCGGCAGAACAAATGGAAGAAAACCGCAAGATTTTCATGCAGATGTTAAGGAGTATACAGTTAGAGTTGCTATCACTATCGTGAAAACAGGGAATATGAAATGAAACAGAAATATGACCGTAGAGAAGAGATATTGCAATGGATGCAGCCACATATGAAAGATTGTTTCCAGAAATCCTGCCGGGAGATGCAAGAGAAGCTGGAGGATATGGGAAATGAGATGTGGAATGGACTGCGTGGGAGAATACAGGAAGTTCTCTTGTGTACGGCAGATATGCAGAGACAGGGGAAAAAAGGAAAGATTGCTTATGTTGTATGCAGCTTCCTGCAATATAGTGGTTGCCTTAACAGATTGTTACTACGTATAGAGACATTAGATGAAGGACTTTACTTGGATGATCAAGAGGCGGATAGCTATTATTGTCCGCAATTGTTACAGGAATATTACCACAAAGACCTGGAATTGCTGTATCAAAAAGCATATGGGGAGTTTGTGCGGGTACAGGAGTATGAGTTAGAGGAAATCAGTCAGGTGTATACGGAGTACTATGATGCGCTTATCTACGATATTTTACAAAGTGTAAGCATACTTATCCTGCGCACGGTATCGGAGAGCAACATTTGTCTTTCTGATGATTTTCAAATCATTTATGGAGAATACATGGGAGAAGCAACGGTCTTATGTGCAAAGCATTCCTATAGAGAATGAAATTTGAACTTTGACAAAATAAAATCTCCCCGT
>CAMNSD010000068.1 GCA_946554445.1 uncultured Lachnospiraceae bacterium
ACATAGAGCGAGGATGCCGCTCAATCATCTAATTTGATAATTTTGCGACACCCCCTTAATCTGAGTCCTTCACAATCAGAGTTCTTCTCAATCAAAATCCTTCTCAAAGGCCAGGATCTGCCCGGTATAAGCATCCACATCGCAGGAATATTCTGTTGTTCCCACATTCCACTCTATCTCATATTCGGCGCCGCCGTCATCATAATCAAGCTCTGCTTTCAAATACTGGGCATCCGCCGGGGCGACACCGGCATATTCTAGGGCAATCTGCTCTGCTGCCTCCTGCGTAATCATCTCTCCTGACACATAGCCCTGATGATTCTTGCCATCTCCATGCTGGAAATGTTCTGTATCGTGGTCATATTTTAAAATTTCACCGGTCAATGCGTCTATACTGTAGTCGTATTCCGTATTGTCTTTAAAAAATTCCACATCATACTGCCAGCGGCCGTCATCAAATTCCAGCTGGACATGTACAAAGCCTGCCTCTTCCTCCTTCAGGCCCGCATGGTCTAAAGCAGCCTGCTTTGCCGCATCTGTGCCGATATACTGTCCGTCCGCACCGGGCTGCGCCTCTGCTTTGCTGCCACTGCCCTCACGGGCCAGCGTGCTGCCGCTTTGTCCGGGCGTTTCCTGTCCCCTGGCACCTTGTTCCGCCGTCTCCGGTGCGCTGTCACTTTGTGCCGCCGCTTCCCGGACATCTATTGTCTGCGGTTCCTCTGTCGGCGCGGATGTCATATTAGATGCAGATGTCATATCGGGTACTCCGCTTTTACAGTCCATAGAGATAATCTCTCCTGTCACCGCATCTACAACATAGTCATACGCTTCGTTCCCACTGGCAAACGCAATCTCATATGTGGAAACATCATCTTCTGTGTTTAAATGGACCTGAACAAGCTTAGCTGTCTCTTCCGAAATACCTGCATTCTCAAGAGCAGCCTCCTTGGCCTGCGCAGCCGTAATGTATCCGCTGCCTCCTCCTTTTGTCTCAGCCTGAGCAGCATCCGACGGCTCTGTGGGTGCCGGCCCGCAGCCGGTAAACAGCGCCAGGATAACTCCCATAAGGATAATCCGCCCTCTTAACCTTTTTAAATGATTTCCAGCCATTGATTCCTCCATTCTGCCGTTTGGCGGCATTCTCTCCGTGGTACTGGGAGAAAAAATTCTATTGGAGATTATAAAAGATTCCGAATACTTTATCAAGGAGAAGATTTATTCGTATCAGCCTCTTTCTCGTAAATCCTGCTCATGATATCTAAAAATTCCAGAAGCCTTGGAGTTTCACTGTTCTTATTCCAGGCAATATCGATTCCCTCCGTATCGGTTGTTGGTATCTCAATGGTAAAGACATCCTTGTAGCTCCGTATTGTCTGATTCTGTCCTAAAACAGCTACTGCCTATGGAATGACGGAATAGAGAAAGGATACCCTATTATGAAAATGAATAAAAAATTAATTTTCGGAGGTGTGGGAATCGTTTTGGCGGTGGCGCTTTCATTGGTGGCGCCACCGGCCGAACTGACAAGGCAGTCCATGACGTGTCTTGGCATCTTTGCCTGCGCAGTCTGCCTGACAAAGACAGTGCCTTATGGAGTAACGGTAAGCGGAATCTCCAATCGTATACTTTTTTGATGCCTGGAGGACTTTTTCCTTTGGCACAGAGTTTTATCTGATTGTCCTGAGCAAAAGGATCACTTGGTCCGCATATCCACATTCTCCACAAACTGCAGCAGTTTTTTGTTAAACTCCTCGGCGTGGCAGTGGAAAAATACATGGCCGCCATGCTCGAAGGTATAGCTCTCTTTGTAAGGAGCATTTACCGCAGCTTCGGGATACCATTTGGAGGCCAGGTCTTTGCCGTTGGCAGTTACTTTTCCGTCGGCGCCGAAAAAGACCATAGGGACATCGATTTTTTTCAGAAGTTCATAGCCGTTCTGCATGATCATGTCGCTGTAGATGGCAAAGCTGATCCAGGCAGGAGTCTTCATCAGCTCTTTGGTACACCAATCCACCTTCGTGTCGTCGTTTCCGTCGTACATCATATGAGCAAAAAAATTACAGTAGCCCTGATTATCGTTGTAGCACATCATCAGGTGGTCGTTGAACAGATCCATGTTGAATCCCTTTAAGCTGTGGGCGTTCCACGGCTCGTCCCAGGCAGCGCCTAAAGGGCAGTCGATGAGGCCCAGAGCCTTGATCCGGTAGGCTCCATACAGATCAAAATATTTTACAATGAACTGTCCGGCCATGGACCAGCCAAGCATGGCGGCACCGCGGACATCCAGATAATCCAGCAGCTCCTTGATATCCGCGCAGTTGCGCGCGATAGTGTGTCCGTGCAGTCCTTTGGAAGAGCACCCCTGCCCTCTGGGATCGAAGCTGATAACCCGGTGGTTCTCGGAGAGCGCTTCCAGATTGTTCTCAAAGAACCGGGTGGAACAGCAGAAGCCCGGAACCAGCACGATGGGGCTGCCCTTCTCGGGGCTGTGATCCTCAAAATAAAGGATGGCGTCGTCACTGGTACGGAAATAGTTGTTTCTTGTTCCTGCCATAATAAGACTCCTTTCTGAAATGTTGCTGTCTACAGTAAAAAGATATGATATTTCTTGCTTCTATCATATCTTTTTTGCGGCGGATATGCTATGCTGTTATTTGCAGAAAATACTGCATTAGTTGCGAATTCCAGACAGAAAGAAGGGTGTGGAGGATGGAGACGGATCCCATTTCCTCAGGCAGGCAGAAAGAGCCGCTGTTTGACATCTATCTGCGGGGGCGTCCTGACTCCGGAAGTATGGAGCCCCATGTACATTTTTACCATCAGATTCTTCTGATCACCAGCGGAAGGGCCCATTTTGTCATAGGCTCAAAAGAGTATGAGGCCAGCCGCCGAAGTTTTCTGATCATCAGCGCCTTTGAGCGCCATGAGCTTAACGTGACAGAGTACCCCTATGACGGCTATGTATTGGCAGTAAACAATGAGTTTGTCCGTCGGTACCTGACAAGGCCCTACTTGAACCAGGCTTTCTGGTGCCGCCCCGAAGGGGTTTCCCATATGGTGGAGCTGTCGGAGGCCGCCTTTGGCCGGGCAGTCTCTCTCTGTGGGCAGATGGTGGAGGAACTAAGGGAGGGCAGGCCCTTATGGGACGAACAGGAGGCTGCCTGCACCATGGAGCTGATGACTCTGGTGTATCGGGAGAGCCCGGATTCTTACTGGAAGCCTTTCGATACCAGGGCCAGAGAGCTGATCTATGAGGCACAGAGATATGTGGCAGACCACTATGCAGAGAATATCGGCCTGGAATCTCTGGCGGCGTCTCTCTACGTCAGCAAATATTACCTTTCCCACCTGTTTCGGCAGGAGACAGGATACAGCTATCGGGAGTATCTGCTTCAATACCGCTTATCCGCCGCCAGACAACTGCTCTTAGAAACCAGACTTTCCATGAGCGAGGTTGCAGCGGCCTGCGGCTGGGAAAATCCGGGACAGTTTACCAGGGCGTTTCGAAAATATGAGGGGTGTACGCCAAGGGAGTATCGGATGAGGTAAGGAATGGGGGCTATGTCCTTTTTATGATTATGGTGTCTATCAGGCCGTATGCCTGTGCCTCTTCTGCACTCATGTAGTAGTCTCGTTCGGTGTCTTTTTCTATCTCTTGTATTGTATGGCCTGTGTTGTGTGCCAGGATGTGGTTTAATCGTTGTTTGGTTTTCTGTATGTGGTGGGACAGGATTTTGATATCGGCTGCCTGTCCCTGAATTCCGTTTCCGTGTATGGCAGGTTGATGAATCATGATTTGGGAGTTGGCCAGCGCCATACGTTTTCCGTGAGCTCCGCCTGCAAGTAAAAAAGCTCCAAAGCTGGCGGCCAGTCCTATGCAGATGGTGGAGACGGGGCATTGGATATATTGCATGGTGTCGTAAATGGCGAATCCGGCGGTTATGGTGCCGCCGGGGCTGTTGATATACAGCTGGATTTCTTTTTCGGGGTCCTGGGCTTCTAAGAAGAGCAGCTGTGCGGTTATCAGGCTGGCGGAGGTGTCGTTTACTTCTTCTCCCAGAATAATGATTCTGTCGGCCAGCAGCCGGGAGTATATGTCGTAGCTTCTTTCGCCTCTGCTTGTCTGCTGTATGACATAGGGAATGGTACTCATGCGGCTGCCTCCTTTTTGCCTGGATTTTGTGTGAGTATGAGCAGGATATGGCAGAGGGAAATGTCCGCGCTCTTTTTGGCGCTTTGCAGGGTGATTCTTTTTTGTCTGGGTATGAAAGTTCCCAGCTTTCTATAGGTGTTGGGGGGATATCTGTACAGCTGTTTGAAGGCTAATGTGAAGGATTGTTGTGTATCGTATCCGGCTTCATATGCGATAGTTGTGATGGGTTTTCTTGAGTGTACCAGTTTTTCGGCGGCTGTTGTAAGTCTTCGGTTTTGCAGGTATTTGTGTATGGTGATTCCTGTCTGCTGGGTGAAGACCCGGTTTAAGTAAAATTTGGAGTAGCCTGTTTTTTGGGCTATGGTGTCCAGGCTGATGTGATTTTCCAGATTGTCTTCGATGTAATCTATGACTTGTTTTATTGTGTCTTTTTGGTCTTTCATGGTGTCTCCTCCTTAGGCTTCTGTTTATTATAGCAAGTCTAGGGAGGATTGTCTTAATATATATTGCTTTTCTGCAGGTGGGATTTATTTTTTGTTTGGTTTACTTTTTGTTTGGTTTTCTTTTGATTTTCAACAGTCTGATATAATCGTCAAACTGTGTGGTATCTGTTGGCTGAAACATTAACCATTTGCCGTCGTGATAGGTTTTTGTTTCGTCGTACAGGTTTTGGATTTCTTTTGAGTAGGTTTCTTTTTCGGCCTCGAATTTTGCTCTTTCGTCTTTTCCTAAGATTATCATAAATCCTACGCAGTTTTCTCTTGCATAGAATGCGCATAGCGTCTTGCCGCCCCGGCGGTATTTGTATTCGTATTTCCATGCTTTGCCGCCTGTATTCCATATACGGTCCATGTCATAGTTTTCCTGGATTTTTGTGTTTAATTGGTTCCAGATTTTGTATCGTGATTCTCCCAGTAAGCTTGTCATCTCTTCTGGGCTGGGTATTGTATCAAGCATGATGGCCTCCTGTATTCGTTTATTTTTTACTCCCAATTCGCTCTTTTGGTATTCATAAAAATCGATTTTTCAGGATGTTCCATATAGCGAACCCATTGTTGAGGAAGTTCATCCGCAAAAAGCGAAACTATTCCGCCAACAATCGCACATATGGTATCCCGATCTCCCAAAGCTGAAACTGCCGTCCATAATGCTTCCTCTACCGAAGTATAAAAATACGTGGTACACCAAAGGCAAAACGGAACCGTATCTTGTGCTGTCAACCGGATTCCATTTCCAAGCACGGATATTACAAAATCAATACTGCTTTCTTTTTTAACAGAAACAGCGGATAATATCTTATATTTGGTATCACTTTCTGGTAATCTGGCTGCCACATCATTTAAAAAAGCTTCCCCTTCTCCCAAATAGTGCCCCAGTCTTTTATTCAGAAGCAAAGCTGATGCCATAGCAACAGCCATTGCGCCCGCGATTCCCTCAATATGTGCATGGGTGACTTCAGCAGATGCCCTGGCATAATATAAAACCTTGTCCAAATCATCTGCAAAATATGCGCCTATAGGTGCAGCACGCATTGCAGCGCCATTTCCCATGGAACCCATTCCATCAAATACTTTTGAAGCGGCTTCCCTCCAATTTTGTCCTTCTCCGATACTGCGTAAAATAGAATGTGCTGTTCCCCCATATCCCCGATGCCAGTCCAACGCATAATTCTTTGCAAAAACTCTGGCCAGTTCATCCTGATCAATTTTCCCATACTTTTCCAAGATATTGTAAATTCCGATTGCCATCACGGTATCATCTGTAAAATACCAAGGCTTATTTATAAATTCTCTATTTTTTATCTTTTGATATGCCATTTCATCAGGTATAAAAAAGCTCTGCCCAAAACAATCACCCAGCGCAATACCATTTAATGCACGTTTTGCATATTTTATTCTAGCTTCCGATTCCACTTACCATTCACTCCTAAACACATTTTTTTGATGAAACATTATAATTATCGTCGGTTTTCAGCAGGTACTTAATGACAAAATGTTCTTATATGTTTCGCGCAGGATAAATTTTCAGCCTGCAAGGCGGAAGAGGGAGGCGTTGACAAAAGCGTGGTGAACCGTTCCGTACACCGCGGCCTGAAATGTATGCGTGAGTTTTACAGCCGCCAGCAGACGGAATGAGGTGTGGTCTATGCAGACAATCAACCTGAAAAAGTATTATTACCCACTTTTTGTCACGGACACAATGATTGAGGTATCGGACGAGGCTCTGCTGCTTATGCGGAGGGAGGAAAACAACCGCACCCATAAGCACCCATAAAATCAGGTATCACAAGACGTATTATTCCCTTGACTGTGAGGATGGGATTGAAAACTGTGCCTTTGATTTTACTGCCAAATCCCTGAAGGAGATTCTGCTGGAACAGGAGGAAGAACAGCTTTTCCTTGCCACACTGGAACATCTGTCCGAAGCTATGGATAGTCTGACGGACATACAGGCGAGGCGTATCCATGCCCGCTACATACTTGGCAAAAAACTGATTGAGATTGCCGCAGAGGAAGGCGTGAGCGTATCTGTAGTACAGCAGACCGTTAAGAGCGGATTAAAGCGAATGCGGAACTATTTTGAGAAAAAGAAGTGGAGGGAATAAGGGAAATGAATTTTACCAAAAGCGAACTGGAAATGCTCTACCAGTATGCCGCACCAACGAAGGAAGAAACCCTTGCCGGGCTGAAAGAGATTGTGCCGGTTCTGGAAAGGAAGGACGATTTACTCTCAAAAGTGATTGCCTGGAATACCATACGGAAACTGGAAAAACTGGCAGAGCCGGAGTACAGCCGGTTTATTCCTGCGAAGCAACGAGCCAAGCAGCCATGCTTGTATGGATATTTGACTGCGGGTAACCGGGCTGCTTTTATCGAAAAGCGAGATCATTCTATCCGCCAGAGACTTGCCGCCGCCATGGCCGGGAAACTCTACCCGGATAAAAAGCCGCCGGCGCAGGAACGGTGGCAGACAACAGAATCCAAACCACAGCAGGCAACCGGAAACGGCTGTCTTTTTTCGCCGCCCGAAAGGAGGTGAATGCAAATGCCAGATATAGAAAAGCTGAAAGACCAGCAGGAAAAAGTAAAGACGGAAATCCGCCAGTTGGAGAACCGCCAGAAGATTCTCCTGAACCGGAAAACGGACGCAGAGCGGAAGGACAGGACACGCCGCCTGATTGAGCATGGGGTAATCCTGAAAAGTATCTTCACTGCCACTACCGTCATGACTGGCGAGGAAGTCAAAGCATTTTTATCCGCTATTTCCCGCCTGCCGGAAGTCATGCGGCTGCTGAAAAACGAGCCTGAAAGCCAAGGTATACAGCAATCTTAGAATCCAACGGCGCACTTATACACCGTTCCGGTGCGTGCGCCCTGCCAGGGGCGTGGCATCCTCTGGACGCAGTGGGGAATTAGAGTATAGAGATAAAGAGATTAGAGATAAGAGTATAGAGAATAGAGAGGGGGATATGACACACGCCTATGGGAGATACCGGAATGTATTTCTATCTTCCGCAGAACTGGCAGAACTCCAGACAGAACTTCCCTCTCTTTGGGAACAGTACATTGAGCGGCTGTCCGAGTACATGGAATCCAGCGGAAAAGGATATAAAAACCACGTCGCCACAATCCGGCGCTGGGCGAACGCCGACAAAAAGAAAGAGGAACCGCCTGCCCGGAACCGGGATTACAGCGTGGAGGAAGGAGAAACCATATGATAGAGATTACCGCAGAAATCCGGGCGGCCATTGACCGAGCTGACGGGGATATGGAACTTGCCGGGGACAAATACATAGAACCGGCTGACCGGCGTGTTTGCCGAGGACAGGGCGGCCTTTATCGCCAGCCTGGACGATTACAGCCTGCTTGTCATTGACGATTTAGGCATGGAAAGGAATACCGAGTATGCCATGGAGCAGATGTTCACCGTCATTGGCAGCCGGTATCGGAGCAAGAAGCCGCTGATTGTCACGACAAATCTGAAACTGGAAGAAATCAAGAACCCGCCAGATCTTGCCCACGCAAGGATTTATGACCGCATACTGGAACGGTGTGCGCCGATTCTTTTTTCCGGTAAGAACTTCCGGGAGGAAGGAGCCAGGGCAACCAAAGCGGCGGCGAAGGAGGTTGTGAGAAAGGATAACAAAGTTTGATTGCATGAAAAGGAGAATTTATGGGCAGCGAAAAAATCACAGAGGACACTACCACCACAGCACCGGCTAAGGACGCTTCCGCACTGGTGAAGAAGATTGGCCGGACTACCTACATTGTGAGGGTTCATTTCAGCAAGACCAGCAAGGAAACCATGAGCGACAAAATCAAGCGTATGCTGAAAAATGAGATACAGCAGATGTGAAAAAGCGATAACGGAAACAGGCCGGGATTCAGAAATGCGCTGGCTCCCGGCTTGTAAAATCAGGAGGTTTATGGTAGTATGGAGATACGAA
>CAMNSD010000069.1 GCA_946554445.1 uncultured Lachnospiraceae bacterium
AATCCATTCAAAAAATTTCATTTTATAGCTTGACTTTTAATAGTTAGTCTTTCTTTGTTCTGGGGTACTCCCATATTGTCAACTCGATTATATCATATCTTTATAAATAATCATACAATTTTTATGAATATATTTCTCAACTCAATCTAGAGTATAGTATATCATCAAGATATAAAGGACAGTTGCATAGTTGTGACTGTAATAAACAAGGTAAATTGATAAACAGGGAAGTCTGATTTATGAATTGCCAATCCATTTTATTTCTTCATTAAATAAAGTGTTATACAAGGCAATTCAAATTGTATAACACCCACTCAAAAGGCAGACTGCTCCTTTATAGGACAGTCTGTTTTTAGTAATGGGTGTTGAGGGTATTATACAAGAAAGGGGTGGTATACAAGTTTTGTCCTCTATAAATGAGGAATGAATCCTATCGTATTATCGGGGATTCCATTTAGGCTGTGCCTGTGTCGGTGCGGCAGAAGTAGTCTGAAAATGTGCAGAGCGAATTGCTCATTATTTTTATCATATACGTGTAGGGTGTCAGCATTAAGGAGCGTTCCGCTCCTTAATGCTGATGCAGAAGGGGGGAAAATGGCAAGAAGAAATTTAAAATATCAGTTTTTACAGGCAATAAACAGCAGTTTTAAAGAAAATATGGATAAACACTCGGATAAAACAAACGGTATCAGAAATACCGATAAAATATATTCCTATTCATCAAGAAGCAACTTGATAGATTTATCTGCAAATTTTGCTAATTATATGCGTGAGACATATCCAGAGGTACATAAAGTGAGCGAGATTCAAACAAAGCATATACAGGACTTTCTAAATTCAAAAACAGAGAGTTGCAGTCAATCAACTTTAAGTCAATACAATGCTCAATTTCAGAAATTAGAGAAATGTGTTAATGCAAAGTATCATTGTGATGTTAATTATGGCGGTGCGGTTGTTCCTGCAAGCTGTAAAAATGGCGGTGGAAAGATAAGAAATGTTATGTTATCGCAAAATGACTTTAAAACACTTATAAAAAGCACAAGTAACCAAAATTTGAAAAAAGCACTTACTTTATCCTATTATTTCGGGTTAAGGGCTTCAGAATGTGCGAAGTTAAAATTTGAGGATATTAAAAGCAATGGACTTTCTGTTATAGACAGCAAAGGAAAAAGAAGTCGCTTTATTCCTGCGGAAACAGAAAAGCAGAAACAGATTTTAGAGCAATTCAAGGAAAAGGAACAAGGAAGAATCTGTCCTGTGCAACATCAGTCTTTAGAACAGGCTTTCCGTAGGGAATTAAAAAAGAATGGTATTGTGATTCATAACGGTGCTTTTCACACTTGTCGAAAGGCGTATGCTACGGAAAAATACAAAGAATATCGTGAAAATGGTTTATCGGTTAAAGAAGCTATGTCAAAGGTTTCTGTTAATTTGGGGCATGGAGAAAACAGATTTGAACTGATGAAAGAATATATTTGTACTGCTTTGGTTTGATCGTACCATTTTTCAAAATATCTGTAGAAAACAGAATCTATCATAATGTAAACCACTGGAAATGCTGACTACCGCCCTAAGGTGAGTATTACCTTAGGGCGGTCACCAAAAGTTCCGTACCACTCTTTTAAAAATCAAGCATTTTCAAGGGTTTAGCAAGCAAATAGAGGTGGCGGTTCGGTGGTACTTTTTTTAAAAAGTACCACCGGGACCGCAAAAGTACCTTTTTTGCTTGAACGATAAAAGAAGAAAGGAAAGAAATAATATGGAAAAAATTGAAACTAAAGAAGTTTTAACTTCTGCAACATTAGAAAATGAACTGGCCAAAGGGCATAATTATGGTTCTGGCTACCGTTCCAAATCTTGGTTTATAGTGATAGGTGAAAAAGCTATGATAGATTTAAACTTAACCTATGAAAACATAGCGGATTTCATTCAAACAGAGTTTAAGGTATTATATGCCTGTTGGGATGAAGAACAAAGCGATAACGGTAAAAAACATTTACATCTTTACATGGAACTTGATAATAAAGTAAGATTCAGAACAATTCAAAAGAAGCTGACAGGAGCACATATAGACAGACGATATGGCTCCCCAACAGAAGCAAGGCAGTACATAGAAAAACCGCTCGGTATACTGTTTAAGGGAAAAGAAAAGTCTCATACAGTAGTAAAGCCTATGCAGGAATTGGGCAGTTTTGAACCGTTCAAGCACTTAAAAGGGTATAGAAAAGAGAGTGAATTAAATATGTCCTCACAAGATAAGCTGGACTATGCCTTAGAGCATTTTAATTCATGGGAAGAAGTGATACCATGGGATATTCATTTTGCTACAACAAATAAGGCATCATTGTTATCCGCTTTCGAGCAGAAACGATATAATGAATTTATAAACAGTGATTCGGCCGTTAAACATACCAATTCACAAGGAAAGACGAGTATCTCTGTCAATCGACAGGTATATTATTTATGTGGGCCTGCAGGCTGTGGGAAAACAGAAGGCGTTAAAAGAAAATTTGGAGATGATGAAGTATCTATAATCACAAACTTAAAACCCGATATGAAATATGACGATTATAGAAACAACAGTGTTCTTCTGCTTGATGAATTTTACAGTCAAATTTCAATCAATCAAATGTTAAACCTATTAGACAATAAAATCACTAAGCTGCCTTGCAGATATGAAAATAAGTATAATTTATCACAAGAAGTTATTTTAACAAGCAATAACAAATTTGAACTGCAATATGTAGACGAGCAAGCAGACAATCCCGAAACATACACTGCATTTTGCAGACGTTTTACAGGCGGAATATGGGAAATGTATCAATGTGCTGCGAATGATGAAGAAGCACTTGAACCTGTATATCAACATACAGGTAAAAGATTTATTGCAATGAAGCAGGGACCTGCTAATGCAAAACCGCCTGTTGAAATAGATTCCTCCGTGGAATGGGTTTCCTATGTGCAGTTGTGGAATATAAAAGGATTTGACAAGCTAAGAGGGCAGCTTGCTATTCCTGTACCATTCTAAGATATTGATTATTTAGATCATACAATTTTTATTGAGGTAGTGCAGTTTTTCTATTGCACTATCTCTTTATTATGATAAAATGCAAGCTATCGAATGGAGAAGTCCGTTCAATTTTTCAAGCACAACATGTGCGGAGAGGAGTTTGCTATGAGATTTGAGTTTAAGTATTCAACAACAATTAGCCTTTGAAGAGGCTGTTAAGCATGGTATAATAAATTTAGCTGATGTGTTGGAAAAAAATGAAATTATGAAGAATAGAGAAATTTTAGAACAACACGAGCAATTCTGTAAGATATGGCAGGCAACAGACGGACGGTATAAAACAAAATTACCCGACGAAAGTAAACACAATGGGAAAAAGATGGTTGCCAAAACAAGCCGAGAGGACCTTGAAAAGTACATAATTAAATATTATAAGGATAGACAGGAGCAAAAAGAGAATCCTCGAACAATGAAAGCCTTATATCCAGAGTGGATCAAGTACAAAGCTGTTGAAACTTCAAAAGCTAATGCCAACAAATTACAATGGGTATGGAACACATATTTTGCCGATTCAGATATTGCTGATATGGATATGCAGACTATTGATGTGATCACATTAAAAACATGGTTTTTAAATGTGATAAAAAAGCACAAACTGTCAAGCAAAAAGTATAAAGAAATGAAGTCGGTTGCAAATATGATCTTTGATTATGCAGTGGAAAAGAATATTGTATCAGCGAATGTTTCAAGAAGTGTGCATGGCATTTCCAGTAAAAAATTTTCTGAACCCGACAAAAAAGAAGCAGCAAAGCAGGTATATGTAGACGATGAAATTCAGTTAATTCTTGAACAGGCAGAAAAGCAGTATAAGAAAACGAAAAATCCTGCATATCTTGCTGTCTGTTTAAATTTCGCTCTTGGTTTACGTGTAGGGGAACTTGTTGCTTTAAAACTGGAAGATTTTTCAGAATCCAGTGTGGAAATAAGCGGACAGGAAATAAAGGATTATTATGAAAATGCAGATGGTGAATTACATAGAAGCGGCTATTGTGTTGTTTCCTATACAAAAACCATTGCAGGAAAACGTAAATTGTATTTGTCGGAGCGTGCAAAAAAATATCTCAAAATGATTTTGGATCATAATGAGTGTAACGGTTTTAACAGCGAATATTTGTTATTAAACGAAGATGGCGAACGGCTTCATGAGTTTTCGGTCAATAATGTGTTAAGACGGTTAAACAAGCAGATTGACACAATGCAGAAAGGCAACCATAGTATCAGAAAAACCCTTATTTCAAAGATGATAGAGTCGGGCCAGCTGACAAATGAAGAAATCAGAATGTTTGCAGGACATGAGGATTTTTCCACAACAGCAAAGTTTTACAATTATTCAACTGTCTCATGGGATAAAAGGACAGATGCCTTTGAAAGAGCACTCGGATAGACGTATGAAAAGTGTAACCAACTGTAACCAATTATCCCAGTAATAAAAAATGGGGAAACCTAGTAAAATCAAGGTTTCCCACACTTTAACCCAATGCGGAAGATGGGACTTGAACCCACACGATGAACCCATCACTAGATCCTTAGTCTAGCCTGTCTGCCAATTCCAGCACTTCCGCATACGTTACACAACGCATTTAATATAATACTGTTTAGGAAACCAAAAGTCAAGGGGTTTTTATAAAATCAGTAAAATAATTCGGCAATGTTTCAAGAGAGATTTTTTAGTAGATAAAGGCAGCCATTGACCGGCTGCCTTTATCTTATCTAAGGGTATTCGCTTAAAAATGAACTTCTGTCTTAAACAGTGCGCCTTCCGCAATCTTCTGGTCATTTCCTTTTAGTTCATCCATGTATTTCATATAATCACATACGTACACAGATACGGTATCTGTGTTCCTGCCGTAAGTGGAGTATACTTCGGCAGCACTTCCTTGGCTTTCCAGACGTTTTCCGTCTGCGTCACAGATTACTACGACATAGTCGTATGGCAGGGCATTTTCCGGGAGGATGATCTGTGCCTTAATCTCGAAAGCAGTTTTTTCCACAGAGGCGATTCCCACACCGTTTTCATTGGTCTTGTTGACCTGGACAATTTGGCTTCCTTTTTCATTCATGGTCACATCAATGGCAAAATTCCAGGTGCCGGCATAGTGCTTTTTCACAGGATCATGGATGGTGAATGTCTCTTGGGTTTCCGGATCTTTGACTTGCACTGCTTCACATTCCAGCAAATCGCCATAAATATCTGAAATCTCCAGATAATACGTAAACTGTTTGGGCAGCTGATCCACTTTGTCTTCCCAGATTAGTTCAGCGTCAGTCTGCGCTGTTTCCCGATTTGTGGCGTGTCCGCTGCTCATCAGGTCGTCGTCCAGGGAGATTCTGATGATACCGGTAAAGGTATGGTCATCCGCAAAGGTTCCTTCTATATAATATGGGGTGGGGTATCCCGTTCCGGCTGGCCGGTCTTTTTGGGTAAGTCCAGGCACATTATAGTAGGAATTAGTGGTCAGGTAAAGCAGGTCATAATCCAGGATATAATCATCCATGTTTTTGGTCTTAATGAAGTCCGCGGGGAAGGCCTCTTCATTTTCAATACATAGGGCCAGATACAATGCCTGCGCAGTGCAGTTGGACTCTGAGATGGTAACGGTCAGTCCGTTAGAAGTCTGTACCAGGGAATTTGTCTGTGCTGCCTGGGATGATTGGGGCTCTGCAGATTCTGACGGGTGTGTCATGTTTTCATCCTGCATCTGGGAGGTATTGTTTTCGCCGTAAACTTCTGCATCTTTATTAAAGTCACCTTTATAGCTGACTTTTTCCTGTACCATGGAGAAGATATGTCCTATAATAGGAAGTTTGGCGGCCATGGCTGGATTGGAAACCAAGAGCGTTCCAGCGCATAAGGTGAGCAGCAGGACTGCGGCAATAGCGCCGAAGTTTTTCAGGGTTTTATTTCGATGAAGCCGTTTCTTTTGGCGTATGCCTTCCGCAATACCGGCTTTTACGGCATCATTCAGTTCCTGCGGGATGGGAATGGCATCAAATCTATCATTTTGCATGGCGTCTTACCTCCTTTTTATTGCAGCTGTCATCGGTCAGCCATTTATGTAACTGTTTTTTAGCACGATATAGGTCCGCCTTCACGCTTCCTTCTGGTATATCCATAACCTGCGCGATTTCTTTAATCTTCAATTCCTGAAAATAGAAAAGGATGACAGCAGTTTTATATTGCTCTTTTAAGGAGTCAATGGCATCGTACAGGTCTACTTTTTCCTCGATTAGATAGTCGGTCGTACCTTTTTCCATATATTCATCCAGCGGAATGGTGGGAGCCTTTTTCTTATCCTGCCAGATGCAGTTGATCAAGATCCTTGTGATCCAGGTCTTAAAGTGTTGCGGTTCCTTTAGCTTTTCAATGCCGATCATGGCTCTTGTCACACACTCTTGTACGGCGTCCAGGGCGTCGGCCTCATTTTTAACATATAAAAAGGCAGTTTTATACAGATAAACCTGATATTTGGCAATTAATTCGCCATAAGCGGACTTAGAGCCTTTGATTGCCTGCTTAACAAGCTTAATAGTATCCTCTTTCATGGGAGTCTTTTCCTTTCTTGTAATTTTGCCGGTGCGCGCGCTTATCGTTCCGGTGTTGCACAATAAATCCCAAAGGAATTTATTTTTGATATAGATTAGATTGTATTGCTTAGGAAAAGGTTGCATTTTTTGGGTTTTTATTTGGGCGTTCACGGATAAGGGCAGCGGCAGGAACTTTGGCCCGTCATGGACAATACCGGAAATCCATGATAGAATGAAGCTGATATCATTATAAAACAGAAAATAGTATAAGGAATATAAAAGGGTTGTAAATGGAACTTTTATGGGGAAAGGAAGGTATCTATGTACAGATTTACGCAGGATTGTCTGATTGGGGTTGAGGAGATTGATAAGGAGCATCAGGAATTGTTCCGCATTGTGAATGACGTGGAGGAATTGCTTGCGAACGACATCAAGGAGGATAAATACGATGCCGTCGTCAAACTGCTTCGGGAACTTCAGGATTATTCGGAATATCATTTTCGTCATGAAGAAGAATACATGAAAAAGATTGGCCATCCGGAATTGGAATTGCAGAAGAAACAGCATGGGGAATTTGCGGCCAAGATGAGTGAATTGGATGCCATTGTGGGTAACAGGCAGGAACATGAATTGTTGGATGAACTCATGCATTATCTGGTCACCTGGCTGTTTCGCCATATTATCGGAAGCGATATGATGATTGGTAAGATGCCGCCGCTTCAGGAGTGGGAGGAAAAGGAAACATATACTTATTCGGCACAGTACAGCACCGGTATTACTTTTATTGACGATGAACATAAGGAATTGTTTCGCATCATCGGAGAAGTTCACCGGGCGATCGTACACGACTATGTTCACGATAAATATGATGAGATCGTGCGTCTGTTAGAAGAGTTAAAGAATTATACGAAGTTCCATTTTGGCGATGAAGAAGAATATATGAAAGCCATTCATTATGAAGGTCTGGAGGCTCAGAAGAAGGCGCACGACGCTTTTATCAGTCGGCTGGAAGAGATGGATCTGGAGTATGTAGACGATAATCAGCAAAAGACTTTGGAGGAACTTCTGGAATTTCTGGTGGGCTGGCTGGTAAATCATATTTTACATATGGATAAGAAGATTGGCTCTTAAAGGGCATTCGAATCAAAAAGATGCATAAAAGGTAAAAGATTGGAAAAGGGGCTTGACATGTCTGCCAAAAGAAGATAAAATAACATTTGTTCGCAGGAATGGCGGAATTGGCAGACGCGCACGGTTCAGG
>CAMNSD010000070.1 GCA_946554445.1 uncultured Lachnospiraceae bacterium
TTGACGATGAATTCGTGGTTCATGACATTAAAGTAATCGAAGGCGAAAAAGGTCTTTTCATAGCAATGCCAAGCAAGAAGGCTACTGACGGCGAGTATCGTGATATTGCGCATCCGATCAATTCCGAGACTCGCGACAGAATCCAGAGAATTATCCTGGATAGCTATGAGAAGGCGCTTTTAGAACCTGGGGATGGGTAAAAAGCATGATGTGGAAAGAAAAAGACGCGAGAGCGTCTTTTTCTTATGAAAAAAATTAAAAAAATTTTTTATTTGTCAGAAAACTCTTTTTAGATGCGAATTATAAGTAACAAAGGGAAAGGTGGTGGTTCATGTGGAAATTAATGAGAACAACTTTGTCAGGCAGTTAAAGAGGAAAAATGAGCAGGCATTGTGTTACGTGATCGATCATTACGGCTGGGTTTTGAAAACTGTTGTAAAGAAACAGATGCGATCACTTCCGCATCTGTGGGATGATTGTATGAATGATACACTGATAGCCGTATGGGATAATATTGACAGCTTTGATCCAACACGGTCAAAGTTTCAGAATTGGCTGGCTGGTGTATGTCGATTTAAGGCTCTGTCTTACGTGAGAAAGTATATAGACGCATCAAGGGAGGACCTGATGGAACAGATGCCGGAATGGGAAGATGAAGCGGCAGGGCGTGAATTCCTGCGGCAGGAATATCAGGAGGAGGTCAGTCAGATTCTGTCTTATTTAAAAAATGAGGATGCGGAGATCTTCCGGATGATCTACTTAGAAGAGTTGACGATGGATGAGGTGTCGGCTCGGATGAATATGAGTAAAACAGTAATTTATGGACGTGTCAGCAGAGGTAAAAAACAGTTGAGACAGATTGCCAAGGAAAGCGAGGTGTAGGAAATGTCCAGATTATATGAAATGTGTAATGCGGTTGATTCAAAAGATCTTTTAGAGGAAAAGGAACTGATGTCTTCGGAAGAGAAAGAACGGTTGTTGGAGAATATGCAAAGAAAAGGGATTATTTCCGGAAAAGGCAAGAGAAAACAAAGTGGCAAGATTGGAAAAGCAGCAAGATGGGGTGCGGTGGCGGCTCTATTTATGCTGGTAGTCATACCGAATATATCCGCGGAAGCGGCGTATGCCATGGAGCAGATTCCGATTCTTGGAAGCGTGATCAAGGCAATTACAATCCGAGAATATCAGTATGAGAGTGAACGTTTTTCGGCTGATATACAGGAGGTGCAGTTAGAACACAGCGGTGGGACGGAGGATGTCAAAACCGATGAGTCTATTAAGGCTATCAATGAGAGCATTGAGGAGATGACAGACCGGCTCATTGCCAGATTTGAGGAACAGGTGGAGGCCGGTGAAAGCTATGGTGGAATTTATGTGAATCACGAGGTCGTGACGGACACGGATGCATGGTTTACGCTTAGGATGGATGTGGCTGAGATAGCGGGAAGCGGTACGCAGTACCAGTATTATTATCATATTGACAAGACAACAGGTGAGATAGCGTCTCTCGGGGATCTTTTTAAAGAGGGGGCAGACTTTGTTACGCCAATCAGTGAAAATATTAAAAAGCAGATGCGGGACGAGATGGCAAAAGACGAAATGAAGATGTACTGGGTTGATTCGGAGGAAGAAGTCGGATTCCAATTTGAGGCGATTAAGAATGATCAGAATTTCTATTTAAATGATCATGGGCAGATTGTGATCTGCTTTGATGAATACGAAGTTGCACCCGGTTATATGGGGCTGGTGGAGTTTACGGTGGACGATGAAGCGGTAGCGGCAATCCGTAAATAATATCATATACAGGGTAAATCAACTACAGGGCGTATGGGCTTGTTACTATACGCCCTGTTTTATGGGATAGGAAAGTTTCCGCTTATCCGAGTCCGCAAAGAAAATTACTTTTTGTATGTCAAAAATAATAAGATGAAACATTTCTTGTAGGAAAGCTAAAATATTGATACAATGTAACAGGCAAGTGAAAGCTAGGCCTTATAGCAGTACGTGGATATAATTGCCTTGTGTATGATTTTATGAATTGGATCAGTATGCATCTAAGGCAAACTTGATATGGGTATCATATTAAAATTGGAATTAGAAGTGAGGAAACTATGTATATCATTGCAGGTCTGGGGAATCCGGACAGAAAATATCAGAATACAAGACATAATATCGGTTTCGATGTGATCGATGCCATTGCGGACAGATATGATATCGCCATGGGAGAGAGGAAGCACAAAGCCGTTATTGGCAAGGGATATATCGCCGGGCAGAAAGTGGTATTGGTAAAACCGCAGACATATATGAATTTGAGTGGTGAAAGCCTACGGGTTGTCATAGACTTTTATAAGGTGGACGAGAAACAGGAACTCATTGTGATTTCGGATGATGTGAGTCTGGATGTGGGGCGCATCAGGATCCGGAAAAAAGGCAGCGCTGGCGGGCACAACGGGCTTAAAAATATCATTCAGCATTTAGGTCATGATGAGTTTATCAGAGTGCGGATGGGTGTGGGTGAGAAACCTCAGGGACGTGATTTGGCAGACTATGTGCTGGGACATTTTACGGATCAGGAGCGGGAAGTGATGGATGAGAGTGTAAAATGCGCGGTGCAGGCGATAGAAGTCATGATTACCCAGGGGCCGGAGGCGGCCATGAATCTATATAATAAGAAAACGCAGGAGGTTTGATGTGAGAGCATTACTGTCTCCATTGGAAGAACTAGGAGAATATGAGGAGATTAAGAAACTGCTGGCGAAGGACCAGGCGGCCATAAGTTTAAGCGGATGCGTGGATTCCCAGAAATTGCATATGATCTATGGACTGGGCGAAAACTTTCGGAATAAGATCATTGTCACGTTCAATGATCTCAAAGCCAAAGAATTATATGAAGACTATCAATTTTATGATAGAAATGTCATGTTGTATCCCGCCAAAGACCTGATTTTCTTTCAAGCGGATATCCATGGAAATCAGTTGGTGATGGAAAGGATCAAATGTCTGCGCAGGCTCTTGGAAGGTGTACCAGTGACTGTGATTACCACGTACGACGCGCTCATGGCGCCTCAGGTGCCCGTCCGGGTTTGGAAAGAACATGTGATTTCCATAGATAAGAACAGCAGTCTGGTGGAGAGTGAACTGGCGGCCAGTCTGGTGGAGTTGGGCTATGAGAAAAACTATCAGGTGGAAGCACCGGGGCAGTTCAGCATTCGTGGCGGCATCGTGGATATCTTTGATCTGACGGAGGAAAACCCTTATCGAATCGAACTGTGGGGAGAAGAGGTGGAATCTATCCGCAGTTTTGATATCCTGAGCCAGCGTTCCATTGAAAAACTGGAATCCATAACCATCTATCCGGCTACGGAGATGATCCTTTCCGGAGAGGAACTGCAGGCAGGGCTCGGAAAGGTGAAAGCGGAAGGGAAAAAACAGGCGCAGGTGCTGCGCGGCCAGATGAAGACCGAAGAGGCGCATCGCATCGAGACGCAGGTGAAGGAACTGACGGAAGAACTTTTGGAGTTAGGGATTTCCCATAACGTGGTCAATCTGGAAAGCTATGTGCGCTACTTTTATTCGGAACTTGAGACCTTTTTAGACTGCTTTGACAGCAAGGAAAGCTGTATCTTTCTAGATGAACCGCTGCGGATTAAGGAACACACGGATGCGGTGGAGATGGAGTTTCGGGAGAGTATGTCGCATCGGGTGCAGAAGGGTTATATTCTGCCGGGCCAGATGGATATTCTGCTTGGCAGTGAGGAAGTGGGGGCGAAGATTGCCGCCCGCAGAGTGGTGACGCTCTCCACAATGGATGGACGAAATCCCTTTTTTAAGACAGATAAAAAATTTGCCGTACAGGCGCGAAGCCTATCTTCCTACAATAATAGTTTTGATTCCTTGGTAAGAGATCTGAAAGCCTATAAGAGAAAGGGATACCGTATACTGCTCCTGTCAGGTTCCAGAACCAGGGCCAGGCGTCTGGCGGAAGATTTGCGGGAACAGGAAATCAGCGCTTTTTATACGGAAGATCCCATGCGGGAGGTACAGCCGGGGGAAGTCATGACTTATTATGGCAGGGTACTCAAGGGCTTTGAGTATCCGCTGTTGCAGTTCATGGTGATTGCGGAGAGCGATATTTTCGGTGCGCCTAAGAAGAAAAAGAAGAAGAAAAAAATATACGAAGGACAGAAGATCAATGACTTTAGTGAACTGCGGGTGGGCGATTATGTGGTTCATGAAAGCCATGGTCTCGGTATCTATCAGGGTATCGAGAAGGTGGAAGTGGATCATATCGTAAAAGATTACATGAAGATATCTTACCGGGACGGAGGCGTTTTGTATGTATTGGCCACCGGATTGGATGTGATTCAGAAATATGCCTCTGCGGATGCGGGGACCAAACCAAAGCTGAATAAATTGGGAACGCAGGAATGGACAAGGACCAAGACGAAAGTCCGCACAGCGGTAGATGAAGTGGCCCAGGATCTGGTGGAACTGTATGCCTTAAGGCAGCAGAGCGAAGGATTCCGCTATGGAAAGGATACTGTATGGCAGAGAGAGTTTGAGGAAATGTTCCCCTTTGAGGAGACAGAAGATCAACTGGCGGCAATCGCGGCCACCAAGGAAGATATGGAGAGCGGCAAGGTCATGGATCGTCTGATCTGCGGCGATGTGGGTTACGGTAAGACGGAGATTGCAATCCGCGCTGCGTTCAAGGCTGTGCAGGAAGGCAAGCAGGTGGTATATCTGGTGCCTACTACGATTCTGGCCCAACAGCATTACAATACCTTTATCCAGAGAATGAAGGACTTTCCAGTGCGGATCGATTTGCTGTCCAGGTTCCGCACGGCGGCGGAACAGAAAAAGACCATAGCGGATCTTAAGAAGGGCATGGTGGATATTGTCATTGGCACCCACCGTGTATTATCGGCGGATGTGCAGTATAAGGATTTGGGACTTCTCATCATTGATGAGGAACAGCGGTTTGGCGTGACGCACAAGGAGAAGATCAAGAAGCTGAAAGAAAATGTAGATGTGCTGACGCTGACGGCAACGCCTATTCCGCGGACGCTGCATATGAGTCTGGTGGGAATCCGGGATATGAGCGTTTTAGAGGAGGCTCCCGATGAGAGAGTGCCGATTCAGACGTTTGTCTGCGAATATAATGAGGAATTAGTGAGAGAGGCCATTGTCAGGGAATTATCACGGGATGGTCAGGTTTATTATGTCTATAACAGGGTGAATACCATTGCGGATATTGCGGCATCCATCCAGAAACTAGTACCGGAGGCGAACGTGGCTTTCGCTCATGGGCAGATGAAAGAGACAGAACTGGAACGGATCATGTATGATTTCATCAATGGGGAGATAGATGTGCTGGTGGCCACTACCATTATTGAGACCGGGCTGGATATCTCTAACGTAAATACCATGATCATTCATGATTCCGATCAGATGGGCCTGTCCCAGCTTTATCAGCTTAGGGGACGCGTGGGGCGCTCTAACCGGACAGCCTATGCCTTCCTGATGTATCGCAGAAACAAGCTGCTGAAAGAAGTGGCGGAGAAACGGTTGGAAGCCATCAGGGAATTTACGGAACTGGGCAGCGGTTTTAAGATAGCCATGCGTGATCTGGAGATTCGGGGTGCGGGTACTCTGCTTGGCCGCAGCCAGCATGGACATATGCAGGCGGTGGGATACGACCTGTATTGTAAAATGTTAAATGAGGCGGTGAAGAATTTGAAAGGCATTCCCACCCTGGAGGATTTCAATACAGTCATTGATGTGGATGTGGACGCCTATATTCCGCCTTCCTATATCGTCAATGAAGTACAGAAGCTGGATATCTATAAGAGGATTGCTGGCATTGAGGATGAGAGGGAATGTGAGGACATGCGGGAAGAACTTCTGGATCGTTTCGGAGAGATACCCAAATCGGTGGAAAATCTTCTGCGCATCGCCCTGATCAGATCCCATGCTCACAGGCTCTATATGCCGGAGGTGAAGGGTAAGAATGAGATGGTCCGCTTTATCATGCGCACAGACGCGCACATCAAAGTGGAAAATATTCCGTTGCTGATAGGGGCTTATGAGGGAAGGATGAAATTTGATCCCAAAGGGACGCCCACTTTCAGCCTGCGTTATAAAAAGTGCGGCGTGATCGAGAAAGACGAAGAAGTTTTGCTTGCGCTGACGGAAGGAGCGCTGGCGAAGATGGAAGAACTGTTTTTGTGATGGAATAGGGCTGATTTACAAGAGATATTGCATGTGATATATTGCACGTTTGGGGGCAAGTATGTTATAGTGGTCGTGTTATTCGTCATTAGGATAAATCATCAATGAAAGGCAGGTATTGAAAATGGCTGAAGCACATAAGAAAGGGTTAGATGCTGAACTGGTGGGAGAAGATCTGGAAAACTGTTGCCGGAAAGCAGATGTCTGCGGTCAGTGCCAGAAGAACGACTGTATCATAGGATACGGAAAACAATGTATCAGCGATTATAAGAAAGAGCCAAAGAAAGAGGTTGTAGATGGGATGGAAAAAATCCCGATCACAGATTTTAAATTGTTTGATGAAACGGAACTGGAAACGGCAATCGCACATATTTTAAAGGAGTGCAAAGATTGTAAAGAGGACCATACGGAAGAGTGTATCATAAACGTTATCCGCAGCTGCTATGAGGTAGGGCTTCTGGGCGATGTACAGCCGTATGAAGGCAGCGCGCTGCAGTACCTGATGTACTTGAAGAATAATTTCCCGGACAAGTCTCTCCTGATCGCAGACGCTTATAATAAGGGATAATTGAAGAATGTTCTTCCGGTTTGTATGATAGGGTGCATTACTCTGGCAATCATATTCCATGGATGGATTTTATTGGCAGCAGTAATGTACCATTTTTGTAAAATAAACTTGCTAATTCCGAATTGATATCTTATAATATATATCGTTGACAGATTTTTCTTAATCTGTTGGGAAAATGCTCAGGAATGATTTTGGGTAACATATAATCTGAGATTTTTATCTTTAAGGTTCTTTCCGATTGTCGGAAATAATCCCGTAACTGTTGTAAATTGGCTGGATCTAAAGATTCTTTGTTGTTATCTGTTGTTCTATGGTCTGTCTGTATCTGTTCCTATCTGATGTTCTTATATGATATCCCAGACTTTTATCCGATACCTTCAAGATTTCCTTGTATTCAGTCACAAAAAACTGTATAATGGAGGAAAATCTATGACAAAACGAAATGCAAGAAAGTGGTACAGGCATGGAAGCTGGTGGCGAAGACTGTGGTTTAACCGTAAGTATAAGGATGTGCTCTTTCGTTATCTCTTCCAGGAAAAAAGGGATCTGTTAAGCCTTTATAATGCTTTGAACGGCAGTACATACCAAAACCCGGAGGACTTGGAAGTGGTCACTATGGAGGATGTGATCTTCATGAAGATGAAGAATGATCTGTCCTTTATCATTGGGAACCAACTCAATCTCTATGAACACCAGAGCACCTGGAATCCCAATATGCCCCTGCGGGGACTGCTGTATTTTGCCCAGCAGTTTGAGGGACTAGTAGACGTCCGTGGGGAAAATATTTATGGGAAAGGGCGGATAGAATTGCCCACACCGGAATACATAGTCTTTTATAATGGAAGCGGTATGGAAACGGACAG
>CAMNSD010000071.1 GCA_946554445.1 uncultured Lachnospiraceae bacterium
GATGGTTCTATGATGGATATTGGAGAGCAAAGAGAGACCGTTGGGCCGAGGATGAATATGTGAGGGATGAAGGCATTGCCATTGGAAAAGCAGAGGGAAAAGCGGAGGGAAAAGCAGAATATATCCTCCAACTCCTCAATACTCTTGGTGAAGTCCCGGCGGACCTTGCCGAGAGGATCAAATCCGAACGAGACACGGAAATCCTGGACCGCTGGCACCTGTCCGCAGCCAGGTCTGACAGTATTGCGCAGTTTCGTGAGCAGGAGAATCTGGCATCACAAATCATTTCGAAATAATCGAATCCGTGTCATGACTGAGTATGAGTCCATGTTTTATAGCATGGACTCTATTTTTTCTATGGCGATACGGATGTAATCTCCCATGGAGGCATCTTTACAGCCTGCCACGAAATGGTTGCAGCGGTTCACTGGAATCAGAATCTTAAAGGCTTTGCTTGCACCGATGGCAGAAGCAATAGCAGGTGTTATTTCTCCTAAAAGTGCATTGGCAAATACAATGCCGATGGGGCCTACGATCAGATCAGAGTCAGTCGCATTGACAATCACGGCGTTATCCCCGGTAGCGCCGTAGTCTGCGCCTGCTTTCAACATGGCGGAGGTGGCAATGCTGTTGGTGCCAATGGCGTATAGTTCCAAGTCGGGATGCTTTTTTTTCATTTGTTCAATGATTGATTTTCCGATTCGGCCGCCCTGGCCGTCTATCACTGTAATTTTCATAGTCTCCTCCATTTTGCAAACTCTGAGTTTCTTATTTTTATTATCTATAATTAAATAACAATAGATATTTATATGCGGTAGGTATATAAGTTTTATTTGCAATAGATATTCATGAATTATATGCAATAAGTATCCAGGGTTTATCTGCAATAGGTATCCATGAATTATATACAATAGATATCCAAGATTTATATGTAGTAGGTATCCAATTTATATGCAACAGATATACATCTATTTATGTAACTATATCATGTATTACTATACTCTATTTCTTCTGTTTCTACAATTAACTGGAAGTAAATTATTTTGGAAGTAAATGATTCTGAGGATGGATGAAATCCTTCGCTTAACAGGTCTGAAAGTGGCTTCGGCAATTGGGCTTTACAAGATTTGTCATTCTGCAAGGTGAATTACTCGTAAGTACTGTAATAAGTTGCAATAAGTACTGTGAGTCCTGCGTGAATATTTTTCATACATTTAACAAAAAATACATTGACAACATCTGTGCAGTTTGTTATTATTTGAGCATGAACAACCGATTGCGCAAAGTCAAAATAACCAAACAAAACGCAATGACGGAACAAATGGAACGAATCAGGATGCAACAGGAACGAAATACAGTTCCAGACAAGAAGCAAAAGGAAATGGGAGGGCAGGAAAGCATGGATAAGTTTATCGTCAATATCATCCATCGTCCAGAGATGGTGCCAGAGTATGCGGAGAAGGTGACCGGACATGGCAAAGAGGAGGACATCGGCAGGAAGGAACTTCTGACAGAATCTTTGGATATTTTTAAGACACAGCAGGCGATTGCGCACAAGAATGGTCTCAAGACAACCATTCAGATGACGTATGCTTCCTTATTTAATGATGAGGCGGTGGCGCTTGCCAAAGAGGATCATGAGAAATACGGGGACGAGATTGCGTTATCCCTGTTGGGGCTTCCCTGTGAGGAGTTCCGTGAGAAATACAAGACGAAGGATTTCTGTATCTGGATGTTTTCTATGGAAGATAAGAAGTCGATCGTGGATGATGTGTTCGGCAAATTCCACGACAGGTTCGGATTTTATCCGGAATCCACGGGTTCTTATTATATGGATGCAGATCTGGTCAATTATATCAAAGAGAAGTATCCCATGGTCAAATGTGCCGTGGCGACCTGCTGGGAGGAAGGACCGAAGGCGTATCACACCTGCAATAACTCCTGGTATACGTTTATGGACGGTGGCCCCTGGGCGCCCTGGATTCCCAGTAAGCAGAATGTACATGCGCCGGCGGCCAACGAGGCGGAGGACAGCGGCATTGTGGCAATCCCACATCTGTCGCGGGACCTGATTGCCTGCTACGATGGCAATGGATCCAATTTCGGCACACATCCGCAGAATGTATTACGTAGCATGTGTTATGATTCCAAGACCTGGGAGTATCCTTATCTGTATAATCTGATCGATCAGTTTCGGTCACTGGCAAAGTATAACAATGGTTATGCATATAATATGATGTTTGTAGGGCCAGGTTGGATGAACAAGATGGGACGTTGGGAAGCGCCTTATGAGCTTCTTCTTAAATCCTATGAGGACGGTATGGCTTATTATGGTAAATTGAAAAAAGAAGGCCAGCTGGATGATATGACCATGGCGGAGTTCGCAGATTATTTCCGTGCCCACAGAAGGCTGACGGAACCGGAGTGCGCACTTTGGCGGGACATCCTCTACGGATCGGATAAGCAGTTGTTCTGGTACTGCGATCCATATATGAGAGTCTGTGCCAATATGGACCAGGGCGGCGCCATCGTGGATCTTCGTCCTTATGCGGCTAAGCTGGAGTGGCCGGTGGGTATCGGCACCAAGCATGTAACGGATGCTTCTTATCCTTTCCTGATCCAGGAGAAGTATCGGGCGGGATATTTCACCCATTATGCCGGCGAAGGCACGGTCAGGAGCGCGAAGCTTACCTACAAGGGTGAGGAAGTGGATTTATGTCTGTGCAGGACCAAAGCGCATTTCTCCCAGGAAGGCAATACAAGGATTCTGACGTTGGATCCGGTGGATATTGCGTTTTATGATCTGACGGTGAAACTGCAGACAAAGATGTATTTTGAAGAGGGCAGTTCTAACATTAAGATTGAACGGACAATATTGGAAATGAGTGATCCGTCTGCAGAGGTGGAGATTAATGAATATATGGTTGCCTGCTATGGTACCACAGAGTATTCGGAAGATATGACCAATGTGAAGCTGTCTGTCACAGACGGGAAAGAGATTAAGAGCATTGATTATGCCTATAAATGCCGCGAGGAGCAGATCGCAGGGGCCACGGAGACAGTGGCAGTGGTGCCGGAAATTGAGACAAGGGTATCCATCAGCTGTGACAAAAAGGACGCGGTTGGCTACATTAGAGAAGGTTATGCATTCTCGCCCATGTTTACATTGGGTTACACCACCAGTTTAAAGGATAAGGAGGTATTTGCGACATGGCTCAATCTGGCAAAGGCAAATTAAATTACAGGTGTCCTTCTTGCTTTATGAGGGATCTGGATATCGATATGTTCTATGATAAGGATAAAAAGGAGTTTCACTGCATCCGCTGTCAGTATGTGGGGACGGAGGAAGATGTGCTTGAGAAGAATGAACTGGTCAGGTTCCGTTATAAGGATGCCATGAAGCGGTTTACCAAGTTCGATTTTGATTGAGCGGATTGACGATGACTAGCAGATTGACGAGGCAAATGAAAAGAGCAGTAAGTTGGACGAAGGCGCATTGGATAGAGGTTAGCGGATAGGGATTGGGAGCAGAAAGTTTAAGAGGGAGTGCACATCATGCAGTATCTGAAGGGAGCGGATATCTCTACCATCAAAGAGGTGGAGGAACTGGGCGGCAGGTTTTACGATCAGGGGATTGAGAAGGATGTATTCGTTATTTTAAAGGACTACGGTTTCAATGCGGTACGTCTCAGACTGTGGAACGATCCCTATTCGGAGGATGGAAGACCATACGGGGCAGGCACCAATGACCTGCCCACGACCATAGAACTTTCGCGCAGGGCGCGCTCCCATGATATGGAGGTACTTCTGGATTTCCAGTACAGCGATTTCTGGGCAGATCCGGGTAAACAACGTGTGCCCAAGGCGTGGAGAGGTATGGATTCAAAACAGCTGGAAGAGGTAATCTTTGCCTATACAAGGGATGTCCTGTTGGCGATGAAAGAGGCGGGGGCTTTGCCCACGATGATTCAGGTGGGCAACGAACTGACCAACGGGATGTTATGGCCTTTGGGAAAGCTGCCGAATTATGATAACCTGGCCCGGTTTGTCAATGCGGGCATTCGCGGGGTACGTGCGGTGGACCAGGATATACCGATCATGCTGCACCTGGACAATGGCGGCAACAATGCAATGTACCGGGACTGGTTCGACCATTATCTGGAAAGGGGAGAGGAGTTCCAGATCATCGGACTGTCCTATTATCCTTTCTGGCATGGCTCTTTAGATGATTTACAGTATAATATGAACGATTTGGCACGGCGTTATGGCAAAGAATTGATGGTGGTTGAGGTATCTATGGGTTTCACCATGGAGGATTATGCTGCTTATGAGAAACTGGAACCGGAAGAAAGAAAGGGGTATGCCACGAAGTATACGCTGGTGGAGAAAATTCCCTTTGCCATGAGCAGGGAGGGGCAGTGCAACTTTATGAGAGCGTTGCTTCAGGTAATAGAGCAGGTGCCAGAGAATAAAGGTAAAGGATTTTTTTATTGGGAACCGGCATGGATCCCGGTGCCGGGTTCCGGCTGGGCCAACGAAGAGGCACTGATATATATAGAAGAAAAAGGGCCTGGCGGCAATGAGTGGGCCAACCAGGCGCTGTTTGATTATGATGGAAATGCGCTGCCCGCACTTAAGGTCATTCGGGACTATCAGCCGAAGGAGGATTAAGCTGCATAGGCAGAAACTTATGACTGGCGAAGGGTTATGGGCGGACAGGCATTAGTCTTTCGCTGGAGCCGTGGATTTGCGGACGATCAGCTGCGGACGCAGCAGAGTCCTGCTGATGGATATATGATTGATCAGGGAATTTAAAGTGTGAAACCCTGATTTGCCAAGTTCCAGACGATCCTGTCTGACGGTGGTGAGGGGCGGCTGCAGTTTGGCGGAGAGCGGTATATCATCAAAACCGATGACACTCACATCCTCAGGCACTCGGACGCCCCGCTTATTACATTCGGCAATCACACCGGAGGCGATCAGGTCGTTACCGCACAGAATAGCAGTGATACCCATGGAGAGCAGGCTTCCCACATGATCCTTGGCGGCGTCCGCCACATAATAGCCGTAGGGCATGGTGGCTTCGCTAAAAGGAAGGTCGTGAATTGTCATGCTGTCGATATATGCCTGCCGGCGCTGTTCTGAGATCATGGAGTTGCGGGAGCCGTTGATCAGGGCGATACGGCTGTGGCCGCGCTGCATCAGGTGGAGGATGGCGTCGTCAATGCCTTCCAGACTGTCCGTACCGACAGAACCCACACAAGGGTTTTTACTGATGTAATTATCAAAAAGGACGGTGGGGATGGTGGTGGTGTTGAACTGGCTCATCCAGTCATCCTGCAGGGCAAAACCTACCATAAAACCGCCCACAAAGCCGTTCTTTAACATATAGGTATCATACTTTTCCGTGGATTGGAAAAGTGGCGTGATGGGAAAAACTGTGACATCAAAGTTCTCCCGGAACGCAACCTGACGAAAACCCAGGATAATATCGTATCCGAATTGCTCAGGGGTTTCATAATCCATATTTTCCACAAAGAGACAGACCTTACGACTGTCCCGGCCGCGCATCTGTTTCGTGGTATATCCCAGCTCTACGGCGGTATCCAGTACGGTCTGGCGCAGGGATTCGCTGATGTCGCTGGCACCGTTGAGTCCTTTGGAGACGGTGCTGACAGACACACCAAGGCGATTGGCAATATCTTTGATCGTAGCCATAATGACCTCCATTATCCTAAAGGGTTTTAAATAAGCATATTAGAAAAAAATCAGGAAATCAAGAAAATTGCGAAAACTTTCGAAAAATTGTGAAATATATACAAATCAGAGACATAAAATCCGTTTAAAATAGCAGAAAACTTGTGAAAAACGATTTCCGTATTGACAAAAACAGTTAAAAAGTGGTAAATTTAACTCAGATACGAAAGTTTACGAAAAAATTAAGCGATACTTTTTGGAAGTTGGGGGACATAAAGGGTGAAGGGGAAAACATTGACGAGAGGCGCCGGTGTGTTGATGTCGATATCGAGTCTGCCTTCGGCCTATGGAATAGGAACTTTCGGAAGTGCGGCTTTCCGGTTTGTAGATCTTTTGGTGGATCTCAAGCAGAAGTACTGGCAGATTCTGCCGATGGGGCCGCTCACCGTGGGAGACAGTCCGTTTCAGGCAATTTCCCTTTTTGCGGGTAATCCTTATTATATCGATCTGGATGAACTGATCGTGAGAGGACTTCTAAGGCAGGAGGAGGTAAATGCCTACCGCTGGGGCGAGGATGAGGAGAGGGTAGATTACGGGATTCTCTATCAGAATAGATATACGGTCTTACAGCAGGCATTTAAGCGGTTTGACCTCTCAGATCAGAATTACATAGCATTTTGCGACAGAAATCAAGTATGGCTTGAGGATTACAGCCTTTATATGGCGCTCAAGTATCATTTCGATAATAAGGCCTGGTATGAATGGGAAAGGCCGGTTAAGGACAGAATGGAAGAAGAACTTATAAAATACAGGAGACTATTGTCGGAGGAGACAGCCTTCTGGAAGTTCTGTCAATATGAGTTCTACAGACAGTGGAACATGTTGAAACGCTATGCCAACGGACGGGGGATACAGCTGATTGGCGATATGCCCTTTTATGTAGCCTATGACAGTGTGGATGTGTGGACACACAGGGAACTTTTCCAGCTTGACGGCGAAGGCCGGATGATCAGTGTGGCGGCCTGTCCTCCGGATGACTTTTCAGCAGGGGGACAGATCTGGGGTAATCCGGTCTATGACTGGGAAGCCATGGAGAAAGATAACTTTAGCTGGTGGCAGGCCAGAATGCGGCATCAGGCGGAACTTTTCGATGTGATAAAGATAGACCACTTCTTGGGGATCGTCAAATATTTCAGCCTTCCGGCAGAGGAAAAAGACATTCGGCTGGGAAGATGGTCGAAGGGGCCAGGCAGAAAGCTGACGGATTTTTTGGAGCAAGCGGCGGATGGTAAGCCTATTATTGCGGAGAATATGGGGACGGTGCTGCCGGGAGTCAACAAGTTGATCCAGAAAATGGGGTGGCCTGATATGAAGGTGCTGCTCTTTGCCTTTAACGGTAAGGCGGATAATGTATATCTGCCCCATAATTATGAGGATACGAATACAGTGGTGTATGCAGGAACCCATGACAATGATACTATCGTTGGTTATTATAGGGATTGTAACGATTATGAACTTGCTTATCTGTATTCCTATTTAAATATAGATAAGAAAGAAGAAATTTCGGATGCTTTTATCAGGGCGGCTTATGCCAGCATAGCAGATGTGGTAATACTCCAAATGCAGGATATTCTTCAGCTGGACAGTGAAGCCAGAATGAACCAGCCCTCCACAGTGGGAGGCAACTGGAAGTGGCGGATTATGGAGGATGCGCTTCCGGAAGAAAGAAGAAGTTGGATCCGCACGCAGACCGCACTTTACAGAAGATAAAGACAGAGAATTGAAAGGTGCCCGCCGCAGGGTGAAGCGCCGGAAAGGACTAGTCCTTTCCTTATATCCTATAGAATAGGATATAA
>CAMNSD010000072.1 GCA_946554445.1 uncultured Lachnospiraceae bacterium
GTGTTACCGCCGTGAAAGGGCGATGTCTTAACCGCTTGACCATGGAGCCTCAACGAATGATATGATACCATACTCCGTCAGGTTTGGCAAGGGAAAAAGATGATTTTGGATGCTTAATATGGTATTCTGAAAAAATTTTGAGAAATCTTTAAAAACGAAATCATTTTAGGACTGCTTTTTCGTTATATAGATAGGAGGGGACATCCTCAGGAGGCATAATCTTGGCGCGCGAAGATGAACTGATACAAAGAATAGCACAGGGAGAAATAAATGCGGTAGATGAGTTGATCGCTATGTTCTACCCAGAGATTCTGCGCTATTGTCTCTGGCATGCTCCTGACCGCTCTCTGGCCGAGGATGCGGCACAGGAAACTTTCCTGAAAACAATCCGCTATTTTGACCGTTACACACATAAAGGGAAATTTAAATCCTTCCTATATCAAATTGCTTTGCATACCTGTATCGACCTGCAGCGGAAATATGGCCATACTGATCTATCCTTAGAAGAAGCGGCGATAGAGATTGCCTTTTCAGAACCGGCTTTTGAAACCGTACAATCAGACATGGTCTTGAGACAGCTGATAAAAAGCCTGCCAAAAGACTCACAGGAAATCGTTCTTCTGCGTTTTGGACAAGAACTGACCTTGCGTGAGATAGCCAAAATAGTGCATCTGCCGCTTCGGACAGTGCAGTCTAAACTGCGCTGCGCCATGAAAAAGCTCAAATCTGAAATGGAATCCGGGAAAGGAGAGTCATTGTGAGAAACGAAACTCTGGAAGTAAAACTAGAACAATCTTTACAGCAAATTCACGCTGCCATAGACGAGGAACACTTTGCCCGGACAATTACACTTGTCCAGAAAGAGGTCAGTCTGAGGCAGAGGCGGGAACGCGTTTCCTTCGCTTATTTCTTAAGGAAACAGATCAAATTCATGGGCTTTAAAATCTGGATTGTGCAAGGCATCTTTCTGTTATGTACAATCCACCTGCTTTCCCGGTTTTATGGACTTCGTGTTAGTCCGTCGAATATGATAAAGCTGTTGTTTAGCATATCTGTCCTGGTGTGTATGAGCGTTTTGCCCTTTCTCTATCGTTCCGTTCGCTACCAGATGCAAGAGATTGAGGCGGCGTCCCGCTTTTCCTGCACCAGACTATTGCTGGCAAAACTCATTGTCATCGGAATCGGAGATTTCTCCGTCCTGGGCGGCATTTTCCTGACTACCATGGTGTGGACATCTCTGCCGGCAGACAGCGCCTTTTTATACCTTTGTTTCCCGTTTCTTCTAGCGGGCAGTGTCTGTCTGTTTATGCTGGGACATTTTGCTCCCAGGCAGTTTTTGATAGGGAGTTTTACGTTCTGCTCGGCTTTGGTTCTGATGTTTTGTCTGCTTCCCGGACACTATGCCGTTCTGTTTCAGCAGTCTTTCTCTGCGGTGTGGATGATGATATGCACCTTGCTTTTCCTCTGTTGTGTAAATCAGGTCCGTGGCATCATCCGGAGTTCGGCCTACACGGAAACGCAAGTGGCATAAATCGGGCAAGTTCAATAATAAGGAGTGTTTACACTCCGGAATGGAGACTTTATGGAACTATATATGGAACACGTTACAAAACAATTCAAGGATATGACTGCTGTCAATGATGTATCCTTACAAATTACGCCCGGCGTCTGGGGACTTCTGGGAGCCAACGGCGCCGGAAAGACCACGCTCATGCGGATGATAGCTGGTATCATGAAACCTTCGTCAGGACAAGTCCTGTACGATGGCATTCCAATTGAAGACCTGAAGGAACGTTATCGGGATGTATTTGGCTATCTTCCGCAAGAGTTTGGATTTTATCCCGAATTTACCGTCAAAGACTATTTAGAATATGTAGCTGTCCTAAAAGGACTTACGAAAAAGGACAGTAAACGCAGGATTGATGAGTTGCTGGAACAAATGACATTGACACATGTCCGGAACAAGAAAATCATTAAATTATCGGGCGGCATGAAACGCCGGGTAGGCATTGCCCAGGCTTTGCTAAACGAACCGGAAGTCCTAATCTTAGACGAGCCCACCAGCGGACTGGATCCCGGCGAAAGAGTCCGGTTCCGCAACCTGCTCTCGGAGTTTGCCCATAACAGGATTGTCCTGATCTCAACCCATATCGTTTCCGATGTGGAATATATCGCCACCCAAAATGCCGTAATGAAAAACGGCAGACTCCTTGCCAGGGGTACTACCGAGGAACTGGTAAAACTGGTGGAGGGTAAAGTATGGACCGCCCAGATTCCCATGAATCGTCTGCCGGAATATGAACGCACCCTGCAGATTGTAAATATCCGCAATGAGGAAAACGGACAGATTTCTATCCGCTACCTGGCCGAACATCCCCATACTGGCGACTCAACTTCTGCGCCGCCCCATCTGGAAGATTTGTATTTATGGATGTTTCCCCAGAAAAATGTTGACCGGAGGTGATTATCATGCGTTTGTTAAAATTGGAAATAAAACGAATCCTAAAGACTAGACTGACTCTTATTTTATTAGGTTTATGCCTGCTTTTTTCCTTTCTGCTGGCTTGGATACCCATTACCTTCTCCTACAATGTCTATCAGGACGCGAACGGAACGGAAGTCGTCTTAAAAGGCCTGGAATCCATTGCCTATGAGAAAGAACTGCAGGCGGACATCGCCGGCGCCGTCACTCCGGAGAAGGTACGGCAAGCCCTGGAAAATTATCAGGCATGTCTGACCAAATACGGCGTGGAATCTTCCTATGATCTGCCAGAAGGCGTCTATGGACAGGATATCCTTCCCTATGCCCCGCTCTTACACGGCATCCGGGAAGCCTATGCCAACCCGAAGACAGGAATCGCCGCCGCCATCATGGACATCCATCCGGAGGCCGTGGATGACTATTACCGTGTATGCGAAGGACGCGTTGTCTCCCTAATGAGGCAGGAACAGAAGGACCATCCGGCCGCCCAACAGAGAGCCTTTGATTTATACAGTAAAGTAGGAAAACCCTATCTGTTTTTCCCGGGATACAGTACAAATGCCATGGATTATCAGGTCATGCTCGCCTTTTTGGTCATACTCTTCTGTACGGTCATCGCCGCGCCTGTCTTTACTTCCGATTACCAGACCGGCGCCGATGATATCTTCCGCTGTACCAAATACGGAAAAGGGAAATTTGCCGTGATCAAGATTTTTTCCGCCTTTTTGATCAGCGGGATCACTTATTTCCTTTGCATCAGCATTTATATTCTGGTGTCCAACAGTCTCTGGGGCTGGGAATGCACCCAGACTTCCATGCAGATGCTGTATTCCATTATCAATCTGCCGAACATGAATATAGGACAGCTGCAGTGTTTTATCGCCGTTGCCGGACTGCTCAGCATATTGGCAGTCATCAGTTTCACTGTTTTTCTGTCCTCTAAAATAAAAAATATGGTGGTCTGCCTCTCCACCGCACTTCTGTTCTGCCTTTTGCCGGTCATCCTTTATGCAGTCCTGCCTGAACACATTGGCATCTGGCTCTACAGCGTCCTCCCGGCAAGCGCGACAGGATTGCAGACCAGTATTTTATATGCCGCCGCAGACTTTGCGTTCTGGAATATAGGGAAAATCGCCATCTGGCTTCCCCATGTGATGCTTGGCGCCTGTGTGGTTGAAATTCCGTTGTTTGCAGGTTTGGCAGTGTATTCTTATTCGACACATAGAATAAAATAGGAAATAAAATAGGAATGACAGGTAAAGACAGTCCCAATCTTTACCTGTCATTCCTAATAACCCTCTCCCCAGTAACTATCTTCTTCATAATAAGTCTCATATGCTTCCGGATATACGTTCTCCTCTCCCTCTACCGACACCGCATAAGAGTTTCTCACTTCCGCCACTTCCCCATTCTCCATAATCTCTTCCTGCCAACGCCATACCTCAGCGTCTTCCGGCACCTCTAAGTCCGCCGGAATATCCTCTTCAAACAAAATCTCCTCCGTCAGCCTGCTCTGCATCACAAACTCTCCGTCCACATAACGGTATATTGCCCAGCTGTGGGAAGCCGCCCAGTTACGCCAGGAACTGCGCACCAGTTGATGCTTAGAATCTATCGAGGGATTGTCAATCATGGAATAGGTGGGCGAAAATGCATACCTGCCGGACTTCTGATCCCAAATCCAACCAAACTCATAACAAAGTCCCTGATTGCCAAAATATCCGGCTACCAACACAATATCCTTTACACCGTCAAAATTAATATCCTCAAACCTCATTCTGTTTCGTATCCCGGCTTCAAACGCAAGTTCTTCCCCCGGCCTGAGTTCATAGACATCCGAGCCGTCCGTAACCCGAATCCAGGGATCCGTGTCAGCCAAATACAACTCCCCTTCCCCAGCAGAAGACTCCGGATACTGCTCTGTCACAAAACACTCCGCCATCCGGCCTTGATCTTCCCGGCGCTGATAAATACCCAGAAACTGATTATCTTCTTCTAGCGGCAGAGATACCATTTTGTTAAAAGCAGGACAGACCGTAAAATTACTGGCCCCATAATCTTCCTCTTCAAACCCGGAAGTTTTCTTATAAAACTCCAGATAAAGAGAGAGTCCCTTCCTTTGAAGCAGCGGCGATAAATCCCGCTCATCGACAATACGGCTGGTGACTTCCTGAAGCTGCGTAAGCCTTTCCACAAAACATAAATCCGTATCCTGATCTATAAAACCTTCTATCTGTGCAATTCCACAGCCGTCCAAAGACGTCTCCTCACGCACCCCGATGGTTATATTTTCCAGAATCAATTCTTTTAGCGCGTTTATCTGCGTCACATCATCCAGCCAAAATCTCTGGGAACTTTCCGCCTCGGCATCCGGCCTTATAGTCAACGTTTCCACTTGGGAATCTTCCAAAAGACGCAAGAGTTCCGCGTACTTGCCTTCCCGATAACCATACAATGCCACGGATTTGATTTGTCCGGGAAAACAGGCTCCTTTTGGCAATGTTCCCGTCACGTCTGACACATCTGTGTTCGTAAAAAGATACACGTCCTTTGCACCCGTCAGATAAGTCAGTGCACGCGCCGGAAAAGTTTCCGACTCGCTCTCTACACACACTGTATCATCAAGCATCTTGAGCGCCTGCAGGTCTTCTTCCCGCCATTCCTGCAAATCCTCTGAAAAGTAAACATGCACATTTTGGACGGTGTCCCAATCATACCATTCCCGCATCAAGGCAAACTCTTCCCCGTTTCGAACGGTAAGAAAATAACCGGGCAGTTTCCCTTTCACCGCCGCAATCTCTTCCTCACTGATTTTCTCCTGTTCTTCCCTGCCATAATATCGGTAGATAGAATCCCTGATGGAATCGTTGGCCGGAAAAACTTCTTCCAGCCCTTTGTCCACAAACTCTTCCCCGCTAATCTTCTCATCGTCTACAGATTCTTCTGTCGGTTCAATCTCCTTTGCAATTCCAGATTCCTCTTCCGTTACGATTTCCGGTTCCATCTCAGCCTCCGCTTCGCACGGTGCCTGCCCACAGCCCCCAAAAAGACAAGCTGCAAGCGCTATAGTCACTATCCTATATTTCTGGCAGTTTCTCACGGATTCCATCCTAAATATCTGTTTTAAAGTCAAGTTCATCGCACCTCCAAACAGGCTTTATTCTTCATGGATATCATTTATCATTCTTTACCCATATAAAAATCACAATGGCTGTCGCAATAAAAAATTCTGGTGTACATTCACCCGACAAATGAGGGAATTTAACATTCTTTTGTATAGTCTGATTTACACTCTGCCACATAATGCGCCAATTCCAGAGCAATATCAAAATGCCCTGTACCATGCTGCGGATCTTTGGTCTGTGCTTCTTTTTTTCAATTCTTTGTAGGCATACATTGAAAACCATGCAGCCACAGCGAAAACTTTACTGCCCGCTCAATCTTCTCTTTTAGGTCATCTCGGACAATGTCTGTAATATTATCAAATATTTTCATCAGAAGTTGTTCCCTTTCGATTACTACTACCACTTAATAAAACGTTATTTTTCTTTCTATGTAAGACTGGCTATCGCAACACCCCTACTTTTCGCATACTCTCTGATCCCTCTTAAATCTAATTTTACTTTGGGGACTTCACTCATCATCGGTATCGCAAAACCTCCCCGACTGTTCAGCAATTTTCTTTTCCTGCGATTTTACTCTGCGTTCCAGTTGCTTGATATCTTCAGACGGCGGAAGCTGCTCCGGCTTGATTCCTCTCTCCCCAAGCATACTGCGAACAGATGAATTGTTCTGCACATGTTCCATAGTGATAGCCGCCTCTCCCCGCAAATCTTTTTCTTCAACATTATAGTTTGTCATTTCCGTAGCCAGATTCTTTGCCGCAATAGTGAGTGTAGGAAGGAAATCCGCAAGCGGTCTATTATCCTTAACTCCCAATCTTTGTTTCATATCTTGTGTAGTATGTCCACCAAACAATGCCGTATCGCCTTTGGAACGGATTCTGCCAAATCCGGCATCATCCACCCCTCGCTCATAGATATTCTGCGACAGTCTCTTTTCTGATTCACGAAGTCTCCCTCTTGCCTCCGTACGCTCTATATATGCTATTCGTTCCTCAATGAGTTCCTGTTTTCTGGTTTGTACGGCGAAATAACTTTGTGCAAAGGCAATCTCTTCCTTTTTGGGATCACCGTTTTGTGCCACCAAATAGCAGGCATAACGAGTAAGCATATAATCCTTTACTTCACGTTTTCCACCTTTGCCAAGCGTTATCATTTTCGTGACCTCACGAAAATGATTGGAAACCTCTATACCGCTCGTTTCGCAGGATTCCATCGAACGCCTGATAGCCTTTTCAAAATTTTCCCAACGTTCATAACCGAGCAGCGGCATCAATTCACGTGCCAACCAATATTCCACATCAGTATTATCAACAACATGTATTGTTTCGTCAAACTGCGACTTAATCAAGGTAATTTTTCTTTTTTCCATACAGTAACTCCCCTTATTATCTTCAACAAAAAACTTTTACTATAAATCCATATAATCTCCGTTTGACCAAATTATCTTATTATCCTTCCCACTTGTTTTACAGTTATTGTACCCTATAAACCATAAATGCACAATATAATCTTCGTATTTATCTTAAATTTCGTCAAAAATTGCAGCACCACATATCTCCCAATCATCTCTTCCAAATTGTCGCCTGTCTCATCGTCTAAGATAAGGTTTGGTATCAGATACTCTCCTTCTAATCTGTATCTGTCATCGTCCTTCCTTTCTCATTCATCTTTCAACAGCCCGCTTGTAGAGCATAGCCACTATCCCTTTTCCCCGAAGGTATTCCAAGCCATTCACGTTCAAAAGCTTACCAGCGGAAAAAGAAATAACTTCTCTGCCTATATTACTGCTATGCAGTTTTATTGTTTCTTTTACATCTATATATCATTCTATTTCTGTTTCTTTTGGGTATGTAAAAAGCCCGCAAACATGACGTTTACGGGCTTTTATCACCTCCCCGAGTAGGGCTCGAACCTACAACCCCGCGGTTAACAGCCGCGTGCTCT
>CAMNSD010000073.1 GCA_946554445.1 uncultured Lachnospiraceae bacterium
TTAAAAATATATCGGGAGATATATTGACAAATTTCAAATATTGAGATAGGAGAAATATCAGAAGAAAGTGGAGGTAAGCATGAAAAAGAGGAACAACTATTTTAAAGTAAGATATGGGATTTTTGCATGTGCGATTCTTTTAACGGGGTGTTCAAAAGAGCATAGTACAGAAGAAAGAATTGTTGTGGAAGATGTGAAAGAGGTAGTGGAGAGCGAAAAAAGAGATCAACAGGAAATGGAATCAGACAATGTTCCATTAGAGGAAAATACAAAAGATATGGAAGATGATACCGTAGACAAGGCAGTGGAGCCGGAGATTGTAGGCGCAGACTGGTCAGAGTACTTTAATGGACTGAACGGAACAGCAGTGATCTATGATGCTTCTAACAGGCAGTACACTATATATAATGATGAACTTGCAGTGGACAGACGGTCGCCGTGTTCCACATTTAAGATTATATCTTCCCTGACTGCGCTGGAAGATGGAATCCTTGATCCAGAGGATTCCACAAGGGAGTGGAGCGGCGAAGTGTTCTGGAATGAGGACTGGAATAGGGACATTGATTTCAGTGAAGCATTCCGCACTTCCTGCGTGTGGTATTACAGACAGCTCATAGATGATATCGGGCAGGACAGGATGCAGGAGGAGTTGGAAAAGCTTCAGTATGGCAATTGTGATATTTCTGATTGGGAGGGACGTTTGAATACAAACAATAATAACCGGGCTTTAACCGGATTTTGGATTGAATCGTCTTTATTGATTTCCCCGAAAGAACAGACGGAGGTAATGGAACGCATCTTTGGTGAAAACTCGGAATATTCAGAAGAAATACAAAATGAATTGAAACAGGTCATGCTGGTAACGGAGCAGGAAAGGACAGAGATTTCATTTTATGGGAAAACGGGGATGGGCAAGACTGACGGCATTGCTGTGGACGCATGGTTTACCGGATTTGCAGAAACCGCAGAGGGAAAATTATATTTTTGTGTACGTCTTGGAAGAACAGACGGTATGAATGTATCCAGTCTGGTGGCAAAGGAAATTGCGATTAAAATTGTATCAGATTATAGCAGTCAGTAACTCCCTGTTACGAAAGAGGGGCTTATGAAGAAAAAGATAAAATATGTATTTGTGTCAATATTAATACTTATGGTTTTCATAACGTGTTATTCCCGGTATATGGAACAAGAAAGATTAGTTATGAAGGAAATCAAGCGATATGTTCAGTGCCGAATTGGTCTTTATGCGGTCTGCGGCGCCGAAAAATGTAGTCGTTTGGGCAACGACTGATACCGGCAATAATGGTAACAGCAGTGGCAGTGTGAGTACGGGGCGAAGGACAGCGAGCCTAAGACCGAGGATACACGCCACCTGGAACTCTTATAAACACACATTGCTAAGTGATTATGAGAGTTCAGGGCCTTTTGTTTGTGTGCCGGTTTCAAATCAGTATATCAGCATGAGACAGAAGCGGAAGAGGAAGGTTTTATCTGCAGACATATTGACAGATTCATTATATAGAAATATAATTTAAATAAAAATCGGCAAGCAAATAAAGCCGAATTTTATTTAAATTAATTCTATAAATTTTATCATAACACATAATGCATAAATACATACCAATATATAGGCATATGCCGGGGAGATATATATGACAAGCGAACAGATTATTTCGGAGGATCAGCTGATTCTGTCGATGGAGGAATTAAAGGAAGCAGGTTTTACCCATTATAAGATCAACCAACTGGTGGAGGAGGGGCATTTACGCAAACTGAATAAGAAATACTATGAGAATCTGAGGTATCGGGGAGAAAAATCCGCTTTTTACTACATATCCGCCTATGCGCCGCAGGGAGTAATCTGCCTGATGAGCGCGGCGGCCTACTACCAGTTGACTGCCAGCAGACCGGAGGAGATAGACGTGGCAATCCAAAGAAAGGCCAGGATTTCTACCATGCCGCAGTCACCGCCGATCGCGGTATCATACTATGCAGAGAACCGATATGCAACCGGTATCAGGACTATCCATGAGGGGAATAATTCTTTTCGGATTTATGATATGGAAAAGACGGTGCTGGATATCATTTCTTTTCAGGACAGAGTGGGCATGGAGGAGGCCGGGGGTATTGTCGCCAGCTATCTGAAACATCAAGACAGGAATCTGCCCAGATTGATGCAATATGCGAACCAGTTAAAGTGCAATGATATCATGCAGACATATCTGGAGGTATATGGAGAGAAGGAGAGGGGAAAATGCGTTGTGGAATTAGTGGATGTATGCAGGCAGTACGGAGAGGGGGCAGGCAGGGTAGATGCCCTTTCCCATGTCAATGTGAGTATTTGCCAGGGGGAGTTCGTGGCGGTGGTAGGTGCGTCAGGGAGTGGGAAGAGTACGCTTCTGAATGTGTGCGGCGGCCTTGATAAACCGACTTCCGGGGATGTCTACATAGAAGGTATTAATCTGGGCGGACTGACCGATGATGAAATGACGGAATTTCGTAGAAGAAGAATCGGATTTGTTTTTCAGAATTATAATCTGGTGCCGGTGATGTCGGTATATGAGAATATCGTGCTGCCGGTGCAGATTGGCGGACATCTGGAAGACAGGGTTCGTCTGGAAAGAATCATGGATTCCCTCGGTCTGTCCGGTTTGGAGAACCGGCTGCCATCAGAACTTTCCGGGGGCCAGCAGCAGAGGGTGGCAATCGCGAGGGCACTAATCTCTGCACCGGCCATTATTCTGGCGGACGAACCTACGGGTAATCTGGATTCGGCGGCTACGGCGGATGTGCTGGAACTATTAAAGTGCGCAGTCAGGGACTTTGGACAGACGGTGGTGATGATCACGCACAATGAGGCGCTGACGAAGGAATGCGACCGCATTCTGCGTATGAAGGACGGCAGGCTGGAAGAAGACGCGTTGGAAGAGGGCGTTTTGCAGGAAAAAGGACGTGGTCCGGAAAAGGACACTTTGCAAGGGAACGAATGCGGCTCAGAAGAGGATGCTTTGCAGGAAAAAGAACATGATTCGGAGGGGAGAGAACATGCGTAAGACGAGCGGTGAGAAAAAAGTGTCTGACAGGATGATAAAAAATTTAACCGCTAAGCTGTATCATGCGGACAGGCGGAGAAATATCACGGTGATTGCGGCAATCGTGTTGTCCTCCATGTTGATTATTTTATCTCTATCTACCATCATGTCCATCGAGACGGCAATGCTGCGTTCCCAGCAGATGTTGATTGGAACGAAAGCGGAGGGGATGTATATCAATATTTCCTACAACTGGTTTGAGGAGTTGCGGGACAGGGGCTATTTTGACGCAATTTCGATTGTGCTCCATATGGGAAATTATGAGACGGCTTCTTCCGCGGGGGAGCGGAACGTGATTCTCTTTACGGATGAGGAGACCGCATCCTGGAATTTCAACGAGTTGTTGGAGGGCAGATGGCCCGAAGCGGAAAATGAAATCGTGGTGGATGAGCATTTTGTACAGAATCAAGGCGGAGAACTTAAGGTAGGAGATACCGTTCCCATCCTTCTGCAAACAGCGGCCAATGAGTATCGGCAGGATGTGGTGATCTGCGGTATCTGTGCATGTAATGAGGAGTTGGAGGAAGCGAGGATTTACGTGTCCGAAGCGTTTGAGAGAAAGGATATGAGCGGATTTGGGTTGTGGTCTTATTGTCGCTTTGAGAAAGGCAGATATACGGATGAGGACTTGAAGAATTTCCTGTTGGAGGTCAATCCGTACGCCGGCACTACCGCTTTGGTTAATCCGGCGGCGGGCGAGAAGCCCAGTACAGGGTACATAGCGCTGATCGGCGGTCTGATCGTGTTGTCAGTGTTTTGCGCCGGACTGATGATCTATACTATTTATTATATTTCTATGGTCAAAAATGTGGTGCAGTACGGGCAGTTAAAGCTGATCGGCGTGACGGGCAGACAGATTAAGGCGATTATCAGACAGCATGCTTTCAGGCAGTATCTGACAGGACTTCCCATAGGATGTGTCTTGGGTGTTGTATTTGGTTATGTACTCATGCCGGTTGCGGCATTCTACGCGGGAATCCAGGGAAGCTGTGAATTTACGGTAAAACCGGTGTATTTTCTGTGTGCGGCGGTCTTGTCGTATGTGGTGGTGTATTTCGGCGTCCGTAAGCCCATGCGTATTCTGGCAAAGACACCGCCCATCCATGCGGCAGGCTTTACGGGGATTAGGAAAGAAAAGATGGGAAATGTGCAGAGCAGGCGGTTTACGCCGGGACGTTTTGCTCGTAGGAACATTAGAAGGCGCAGTAAAAATACGGCGTTGGTGGCTTTTTCCATGAGCATTGTCATACTGCTTTTTGTGACTACCATGAATTTCGTACACAGCTTAAATCTGGATGCGTTGCTGTCAATGCTTAATTTGTTTGCGGATATTGAGATTGCTTCGGAGGATTCTCTTTACGGTCTGGAGGTGGGGGAAGCGGGAGGAATGGAACCAATTCCCAACAGCATACGCGGAGAATTGGAAAAGATTACCGAAGATGTGGAGACCGTATATCATTATCAACTGCAGGTGCCACTAATTCTTGCGGGAGAGGATGCTGAGAACTATTGTCGGTCCGTGGTGGATAATGAGCGTTATAAAGAGAGTCTCGCGGAAGATGAGTGGCTTTATGAAACTATGGTGGGGCGCGGCCTGACGTACCGGGAAAAGGGAAATCCAATCGTCCTGCAGGACAGCTATCGTTTCTATGAGTACGATCAGATTGCGGATTTCGAGGTTTTTGAGGGCAGTCTTGACCGGGACAAATTTGAGTCCGGTGAGTATGTACTGGCTGTTGCGCTGGATGGGGAGGGTAGCAGCATGTATCATGCGGGCGATGTGGTCAAGCTTTATGATGCGTTTCCGGAGGAAGAAAACTACAGTTTTGCGCGCGATGAGAACGGAACATTTCCCTATTTTGAGGCGCTGCCAAAGAAAGAATATACGGTCATGGCGGTGGTAAGCGACACCTACCACAATCAGATGTCGTGGGGAGACGCGCATACGATTGGATTTGAATATATTCTGCCGGCGCAGATGATGGAGCAGTTGCAGCGGATGCCGGATCTGTTTCTGGTGACCATGGATGCGCCGGATGCAGAAACCTTGAAACAGGTGGAAGCGAATGTGAGGGAATGCCTGGAGAAGAGGAAGGGAGAAGCGGCGATAGCCTATCGTTCTAAGGGGATTTACAGGGAAAGTCTTGACAGGCTGGGGATGCTGGTGAGCCTGCTTGGATACGGATTGGCTGTTATGGTGGGCGTGATGGCTCTGGTGAATTTCCTGAACAGCAATGTCAGCGGCATTGCCGAGAGGAAGGAGGAGTTTTCCACCCTGCAGGCCATCGGGATGATGAAGCGACTTTTATTAAAAGTGCTGCGGCTGGAGAATCTGTATACGGTCCTGCTTGCCGTGATACCGGGATATCTGCTGGGGCAGTCTGTGAGTGTGCTTATGATACATAAGGTGTCGGAGAGTCTTCCTTATCTTAAGTGTAATCTTATGTTATTGCCGGGAATCTTGCTTTCCGTGTTGATCGGCATGTTATCCATGCTTTATCCTAATCGGCGGACGGATATCGGGGATCAGCGCGGGCGGCGGCTGTGAGGGTTGTAAAGAGTGTGTGGGTTACCGGGTGAAAAATAGATGTTCAATTTATTTTTCATCCGGTGAGTTTAACACTACATATATAAATTTATCTTGCATTATTCTGGTATTATGTCCTATAATAAAATCGCATCGGCAGATTTCCTATCTGCCTATAAGATTCTTTCCGATTGTCGGAAATAATCCCGTAACTGTAAATTGGCTGGATCTAAAGATTCTTTGTTGTTATCTGTTGTTCTAGGATTTGTCTGTATCTGCTCTTATCTGATGTTCTTATATGATATCCCAGACTTTTATCTGATACCTCCAAGATTTCCTTGTATTCAGTCACAAAAAACTGTATAATGGAGGAAAATCTATGACAAAACGAAACTCGACAAAATGGTACAGGCATGGAAGCTGGTGGCGGAGACTGTGGTTTAACCGTAAGTATAAGGATGTGCTCTTCAGACATCTCTTCCGGGAGAAAAAGGACCTGTTGAGCCTTTATAATGCTTTGAACGGCAGTACATACCAAAACCCGGAGGACTTGGAAGTGGTCACCATGGAAGATGTGATCTTCATGAAGATGAAGAATGATCTGTCCTTTATCATTGGAAACCAGCTCAATCTCTATGAACATCAGAGTACCTGGAATCCCAATATGCCCCTGCGGGGACTGCTGTACTTTGCCCAGCAGTTTGAGGGACTGGTAGACGTCCGTGGGGAAAATATCTATGGGAAAGGGCGGATAGGACTGCCTACACCGGAGTACATAGTCTTTTATAATGGAAGCGGTATGAAAACGGACAGCCAGATGCTCTATCTGTCGGATGCCTATTCGGCGGGACATGGGAA
>CAMNSD010000074.1 GCA_946554445.1 uncultured Lachnospiraceae bacterium
ACGCAAACTGCTGAGTTTGCGTCAGTAAAGAAAAACCAAAAAAGCTGTAATCCCAGGCGATACCAGCAAGAATTACGGAGTAATTCTTGGGACGCAAACTGCTGAGTTTGCGTCAGTAAAGAAAAACCAAAAAAGCTGTAATCCCAAGCGACACCAGCAAGAATTACGAAGTAATTCTTGGGACGCAAACTGCTGAGTTTGCGTCCATTATAGCAAAATTTCCCTTATAAAGGAAGTTTTTTCATTTTATCTTAAGAATTGTTTACGATTTTATACACTTTTATTCCGCTTGTACGGAATCTGCGAAAATGTTATACTATGAAAAGACTGTGGAAGTGTCCAATCGCGGATATACAGCGGTTTTGGCAAAACCATTAGACGGATGGATTATACCAGGGAAAGGAAAATAAGATTTACGGATATGGAATCTGGTCGAAAGTTAGAACCATATAAAATCATAGAATATGGAGGCACAGGCGAAATAGAGGAGAAGAAGTCCCGCTTTATCGCCCAGGTGCAGGCAGTGTCTACGGAAGAAGAGGCACAGGCCTTTGTCGAGTCGGTACGAAAGCGATATTGGGATGCCAGGCATCACTGTTATGCTTATATTCTGGGAGAGCAGGGACAGATTATGCGCTTCTCAGATGACGGCGAGCCCTCAGGTACGGCTGGCAGACCGATCCTGGAGGTGCTGACAGGTTCCGGCATCCGCAACCTTGTATTGGTAGTGACCAGATATTTCGGGGGTACACTGCTCGGTACCGGCGGTCTTGTGCGGGCTTACACACAGGCAGCCCAGGCCGGCATTGCGGCCAGCAGAGTGTGTACCATGTGTTATGGATATATATTTACTGTGGAGACAGATTATAATGGGATCGGCAAGATACAGTACCTGCTGGGACAGCGGAGCATCCCCATAGAGGATTCTGTGTATGCGCAGCAGGTGTCCATCACTTGTAAGGTTCCCTATGAGGAAAAGGAAAAATTGTTGCATGAGATCACGGAGGCCACTGCCGGAAAGGCGCAGGTGACCATCTCAGATCCCATATATTATAAGAGCGCGGGCGGCGTTTCCTGAAGAAGGCATATCGGCGGATAGGGCTGATATGCAGGATAGTATGCCAGGAAAGCCTTGAGCCTGCGCGGAAAGGCGGCATACTATGGGCGAGATCAGGGAAGAGAAAGTTTTGACAGAAGAAACAGGTGCCAATACCCATTATGAATATGCGGATTTTGGCATGGAGGAGATCCGGGAACTTCTGGGAAAGGGGCAGTATACCAAACTCAGGCAGGCGATTCAGGAGTTAAATGATGCGGATATCGCTGATTATATGGAGGAGATGGAAGAGGAAGAAGTTATTAAGATTTTCCGCATCCTGCCCAAAGATATGGCGGCGGATGTTTTTTCCTATCTGGAACTTGACCAGCAGCAGTCCATCATCACTTCCCTGTCCGACAAGGATGCGGCCCGCATCATTGATAACATGATGTCCGATGATGCTAAGGAACTGATGGAGGAGATGCCAGCCAATGTGGTGAAACGGCTGATTGCCAACACCAGTCCTGACACCCGCCAGGCCATCAACCATCTGATGCGCTATCCGGAGGATTCTGCCGGTAGCATCATGACGGTGGAGTATGTGGATCTCAAGGAAAACCAGACCGTAGGAGAGGCCATCGAGCGGATCCGTAAGGTGGGATTGGACAGTGAGACAATTAATATTTGTTATGTGTTAGATAACAAAAGAACGCTAGTGGGCACGGTAGCGTTGCGCTATCTGCTCATCAGTGATTCGGATGCAATCATCGGGGAGATGATGCACCGCAACGTGGTATCCCTGCACACCCTGATGGATCAGGAAGAGGTGGCAAGACAGTTTAGAAAATACGAATTTACGGCGATGCCGGTGGTGGACAACGAAGACCGGCTGGTAGGAATTATCACCATGGATGATGTGGTGGACATCCTGGAAGAAGAGACCACGGAAGATATCGAGAAGATGGCGGCCGTGATGCCCTCTGACAAGCCATATCTGAAGATGACGGTGTTTGACGCCTATAAGAAGAGGATTCCCTGGCTGTTGCTATTGATGATCTCAGCCACTTTTACAGGGAGCATCATCACTTCCTTTGAGAGTGAATTGAAAAAATATGTGGTGCTGACGGCATTTATCCCCATGCTGATGGATACAGGCGGCAATGCGGGCGGACAGGCATCGGCCATCATCATTCGTGGTATTTCCCTGGACGAGATAGAGTTTAGCGATTGGCTGGTGGTGATCTGGAAAGAGATCCGCACGGCGGTTCTGTGCGGCCTGACGTTGTCGATCTGTAACTTTGCCAGACTGATGATTTTTGATCATGTGAGTGTACAGGTGGCGCTGGTAGTCTGCATGACTCTGTTGATGGCTGTTATCGTGGCAAAAGTGGTAGGCTCAACGCTGCCGATGTTAGCTAAGAAGATTGGGCTGGATCCGGCGGTGATGGCGAGTCCGTTCATCACCACGATCGTGGATGCCATTTCCCTGCTGATCTATTTTAGAGTGGCGGAGTTGGTACTGGGGATATAGAAGAGGGGGATGTTAGATGAAAAAGTTTTTTCAGGCAATTCGGAAAAAAGATATTGCGCAGGTAAAGCAGATTATCGAGGCTAAACCGGAATTGGTCAATTGTGTGGCCAAACAGCCGCCCAAAAAGGATGACGGACAATCTCCTTTGCAGGTATCTTTGAAAACCGGCGCTTTCGAGATTGCGGAATACCTGATCGATAAGGGAGCTGATCTGAACTTTATGGAAGACAGCTCCTGTTGTAATGCATGGAGAGCACCTGTTATTCATGATGCCATCAACGCTGCCGTGATGAGAAGCAGATGGAATACCAATGATAAAATTCTGGGATTCAGGGTGTTCTCCACAGAACAGGAGGCCAAGAAGGCCTACAGGATACTCGAAAAAATGTTGGAATTGGGAGCCGATATCAATGCATTGGATTCCTATGGCAATTCAGGGATCTGGCGGTTCTGTTTACAGGCAGCGCAGATATTGCCTTCGTATAATTATAGCAGTCATTGTGAAAGTGATGACAGGATTTTTACCAAAGAACTGGAAGAAGATTTGACGAGAATCTTACATCTGTTATCTCAGTATCATGCTGATTTTTCTTATGCACCTCCCAATACAAAATTAAGTGTTCTGGATTTCTATAAAGAAGGAGCTATGGCGAAGCTGTTGCAAAACCGGGACGGTGGGAATGCAAAGAAAGAAAAGAGAAAGTTTGGACGCGTCATTGGCAGTGGACCATTTATATGGAAAAAGAGGGTATCGGACGATAAAGCATGAAAAATGGAATGTTATTTGAGGGAGGGTTCGAGATGAGTTATCAAAATTATATTAAGGCGATGGAACTTGCGCCGAAATGCAGGTTTTATACAACCGCAGGCGGCAAAAGCCAGGAGGAAATAGAAAGATCCGAAGAACTGTTAGGTATTCAGTTTTCCAAGCAATGCAGGCAGTTTTACGAGCAATATGGATATCTGTCTTTCTTTGGGAATGAGATTTTTGGAATCGACTCCGATGATCTTGACGAATTAGAGGGAAATTCCGTTGCGTATGCCTTAAATGATCGTAAAGAATATGGGCTGCCAGCCAAATGGATTCCAATCTATAACTATGAGGACGGATTAATGGCATATCTGGATTATTCATCATTAAAGGATGATGGCGAACCTCGTGTTATCATGGCTGGATTCAATGGTTCAGAGTATCAGATTGAGGAAACGATTGCGGAGGACTTTGGAGATTTTGTTCTTGGGCTTGTAGAGCAGCATTATCAATAGAAGGGAGAATTTACAAATGGGGTTGTTTCATTTTAAGAAGACAGAGAAAAGTAAGACGCAGGGCCATGGTGCAGACATGAACAATCAAACAATTGACAGGCTTGTACAGGAAGCCTACAGAGCCAATCCCCGTGTTTATGAAAAAGAAGATGGCACACTGCTGGTGGGATTTGCACTTACGGAAGATACGGATTCCCTTTTCCCGATCGTTCCGGAAAAGCAATGGGCACTGGAAGGAAAAACAATCAGTGAATGGATTATTACCATGGTCAGCCTCACCAATCCGCAGGGTGGAGTCATCGGGCAGATAGAATATCACGATGCCATAAAGCGGCTCGAACCGTTTATCATAACAAAAATAGATAACTGGGCCTTGATCAGAGCGATGACACATGCGGAATTGAGCAGCCTGCTAGATGGGGAAGAATGATACAAAGCGATGAGCAGCAGATGGAATACCAATGATAAAATGCTGGAACTCAGGATTGAATGGTTTGAGATAGGAGGTCAAAATGCGTCGCGTAGATAGAGAAGTAACAGAATTCAAAGATATTGTAGCTATCATGGAAAAATGTGACGTGTGCAGAATTGCTATGAACAATAACGGCTATCCGTACATCGTGCCGCTGAATTTTGGGATGAAAGTAGAGGGAGAGAAGATTGAACTGTACTTTCACGGAGCAATGGAAGGGACAAAGTATGATCTGATGGAGGCGGATAATAGAGCCAGTTTTGAAATGGATTGTGAACACAGACTGGTAACGGAACTGGAACGAGGGAATTGCACCATGGAGTATGCAAGTGTGATCGGACAGGGTTATATGGAGATACTTTCTGATGAGGAAAAGTATGAAGCCCTGTGTATCTTGATGCAGCACTACCATCAGGAAGATTTTCCATTTAACAAGGCTATTATACCCCAGACGAAGGTTTTTAAACTGGTGGTGGAGCAGGTGACGGGTAAAAGGAGACAGAAACAGGGGTATTAGTATGATTGATTTACAAGATAAGAATAATTGTCCTACCCTTGAGGAGATAGGAGAATATGTCCGTAATCCGGTTTTCATACAATTCTGCTCGGAAATTATGGATACGTATAAATGCCACGAGACAATAGAATACAGTTCATGCAGTTGGGAGAAGGGCTTTCATGTTAAATTTAAAAAGGCCGGAAAATCATTATGTACCATCTATCCAAGAGAGGGATATGTGACAGTTTTGGTGGTTGTCGGTAATAAGGAAAAATCGCTTGTTGAGGAAATCCTTCCAGACTGTACGGTTGAATTGCAAAGTATCTATCATGAGACACGGGAAGGAAATGGACAGAGATGGCTGATGATTGATCTGGAGGATAAAGATGGTTTGTATAACGATCTGATGCGGTTGATTCAAATTCGCAGAAACTCGAGTTTAGAGGGTTGGCTTAGTTGAGAAAGGGATTGTTACCGCTGAAGAATTAGATTCAGCCCGCTTTTAAAAAGTAAATTTTTTCGCTTTTGAAAGCGAGGGATTATATGAGGACAATAACAAGAACAGATTATTTGAATAGAATAATCGAGCTAAACGGAACACCGGACATAAATCTTTATTGACTTTATGGATCTGACATACGAGCAAATCAGAGAGTATCATGTACTTTATACTTATGTAGAGGAACATTATCAAGAGGGAAAAAAGAACTACCTTTTTGTAGATGAAGTCCAGATGTGTCCCAAATTTGAATTGGCAATTAACAGTCTTTACGCCAAAGGAAAATATGATATTTATATTACAGGTTCTAATGCTTTTTTGTTGGGGGCTGATCTGGCAACTCTTTTTATCGGCCGTTATATAGAGATTCATGTGTTCCCATTCAATTTTCAGGAATATTGCCAGTACTATGATGAGACCGGAGACAAGGAAAAACTCTTTGATGAAGCGTTATGACATTCGCGGAAGGAAGTATTTGGAAGGTTCTGAAAAATTTTATTTGTGTGATACGGGTATTCGATATGCTGTTCTGGGAAGCAGGAATATGGATTACGGCAGAATATATGAAAATATAGTCTGCATTGAACTGCTTCGCCGGGGATATGATGTGTACGTTGGAAAATTATATCAGAAGGAAATTGATTTTGTGGCGCAAAAAGGGAGCGAGAAAATTTATATTCAGGTCAGTGACAATATTTCAGATCAGAAAACTCTTGAAAGAGAATGTCTGCCATTATTGCAAATTCGGGATGCTTATCCCAAAAAGGTCATTGCACGGACACGGCACCAGAAATATAGTTATGAAGGGATTGAGATTTATAATATAGTTGACTGGTTATTGCAGAAACAGGAATGTTAATCTGTGTTGCTTGCCGCAGCGGGGTATTTTCCGTATAATGGAGTGATAATCGCAATTTGCGGGAGGATTGAAATGAAAGTAATTGATTTGACTCACACTATTAAAGAGAATATGCCTGTTTATCCCGGAACTGACACACCGAAATTTATTCCGG
>CAMNSD010000075.1 GCA_946554445.1 uncultured Lachnospiraceae bacterium
GATTATACATCAAATCCTTGTGTATTAGGTGTCAACTAAAATGATACAACATCAACCGGTACTATATGGAACTTCATGTGAAAGCATTGCAGGAGTTGACACATATCCTGGATCATGTGGCTCCGGGCCTCAAGAAGATGTTTAACAGTTGGAATGAAGCAAATGGCAAGGACAAGCTCAGCGACTTTGTAGAGAGGTTTTGGCACTTTGATCTGATTACGTCCATGAGCCTTGAGGAATTTACAGAGGAGTATCTTGTTTGGGCAAAAGAAAAGAAATACCACCGAAGCAGCTCCAAGGCAGAAGCAGTCTATGAATTAGCTTCAAGCGGTATTCCCACACTGTCTTCCAGTACCCCATCGACCAAAATGTTCGTACAGGAAGCGATATCAGTATTGAGAACTGTGGATAGCTCTCTGTCAATCATCTTATCACGAATGCAGGTGCTTGCAAAGTCTCTGCCGGAATATTCAACAGTCAGAGAAATGGGTGGGGTCGGCGATGTCCTTGCGGTGAAGCTGATTGCAGAGATTGGCGATGTGAGAAGGCTGCATAGTGCAAAAGCACTTATAGCATGGGCTGGAATTGATCCGCCACCGTATGAATCGGGACAGTTTGTCGGATCAAGACGCAAGATAACAAAACGAGGCTCTTCAACGCTCAGGAAGGTCGGATATGAGGTAATGCGAGTGCTTAAGAGTCACCCTGTTCCTGAAGATGATGTCGTGTATAATTATATCTTAAAAAAGGAAGGTGAAGGCAAAAGTAAGAAACATGCAAAGATTGCCGGTTTGAATAAATTTTTGAGGATTTACTATGCAAGAGTAAATGCAGTCTATTATCAATAGGACATCAAACTTATGACTTTGCACAGGCTGGAAATAAGGCCAGCCTTTTTGTTGTACACAAAAATAGACTGATAAAATAATTTAAAAATCTGCTGAAAAATACTTGATTTTTGTTAGCAGGTTTTTTTCCGCAAGTTGCATATCACACTTGTAACGCTTGACTGGCAACTTTCACTGTCCATGCTCCACACGGATTCAAAGATTTGCGCCTTTGTAAATACTCGCCCCGGACTGGCGGCAAAGTAACAGAATGCGCCGTATTCCAAACGTGTGAGATATATGTCTGCCCCGTCTTTTAATACCCGGCGTTGGTGCAGCCCTATTTCCAGTCCCCGTAAAACCAGTGTGGGGGATTGCAGCTGCATTGCCAGCGTCCGATGCACCATAAGAGAAACTTACTATGGTAGCGTCACTATATTTCTCAAAAGTCGTATAGTATTCTTCTTCTGTAATTACCTTTGTTTCGGCTCCCTTTTCCATAGTGTAAGTGGCATTCCCGCTTTCATCAAATTGTTCAAGGATATTTTCCGCCAGTTTAAGTGCACCGGATTCTTCAATTTCAAAACGCTGCATAGCGTGACCGGAAGCTGCATAAATACCTGTTTCATCATAAGAGATAGGGTATGCGGTGCCCATACTTTCTATTGTTCCTACATTTTTAACTTCTTTGTCTACCAGATAATATACTTCACAATTAAGTGCCGCCTGATTTCCCAGTCTGTCATCATACACCTGTGAAGTGACAAGTAAAACAGGTGAAGGAGCGTTCGTATCAACAATCGCAAAAAGCTCATTATCTTCCAGTCCGGCAATGGTTTCACCATAAATAGCAGCATTATCACTGCTTTTCTCTCCACATGCACATAAAGAAAAAATCAACACGCATAAAGCGAAACATGAAAGATTCTTCTTTGTTTTATACATATTTTTCAATCTCCTTTTTTCCTTTTTTCAATGGCATAACTTATGAACAGAATTACTCCGATTGCTCCCGCGATGATGGATGGTATCATCAACCGCATATAATCAACAGGGGCACTCTCGTATTGCCCCGTAGCGATATATCGGTATAACATATACTGAGTGCTAAGTGTTGTGTTTTGTAATGCAACTACATAGGCGAAATTTAATATGCTGACCATAATAAAAATCAAACCGCTGATGAGCAGCAACGACATTTTTCTGTTATGAAGATTTATTTTCATCAAATCTTCTAAAGTTAGTTGTTCATCCTTTTTATTTGCCACGCCTGCTTCTCCTTCCTTTAGCAAATCATCTAATGACACATGAAAAATCCTGCTTATATTAATGATACTTTCTAAGTCCGGGGAAGTTCTGTCCGACTCCCATTTGGAAATGGTCTGTCTGGACACGTTAAGTTTTTCCGCTAATTGTTCTTGTGTCATTCCTGAAAGTTTTCTTAATTGGTTGATTTTATTTCCAATTTCCATTTTGTATCCTCCTTTGAGAGAAATTTTAAGCAATATAAACAATTTTTTCTATCAACGCTGCTTTACATTTGCGCTCTGAATAATAACATTTATGAAATCGCTCGTTTTTCTACATTTTTAGCGACCATGTCAAGGTATTTCAAATGATACCATTTATTCTATACTTTCTCTACCACAATCATCAAACGCAATAAGCATATGACTTGTCCATCTACTGTACGGAATCGTTGTTGGGCTGGCTATCTATGTCTTGTGTTAATGGTTGCTTCTTTACCGCACATGAGCAATACTCCAAGGCTTCCCTTAGTCACATACATAATAATGCAGCCAACAACAGACAAAGCAAATGCAAATCCAAAAGCTAATTTCCGTACATATTTCAGATCACTCCAATTTTTTCACCATAGCACTGGCTGATCAGCGGCTGGCTTCCATCCCCAACGCCCTGTAAAATCAGATAAATAATACAAATGACATACGCAATTGTGTAAACTGCTTTTTCCTCAATAAATAAACCAACGCAATCAACATGGTAACACCCTGCCCGATAATGGTAGCCCATGCCGCACCAGAGGCCCCCTGTTCCAGCACCCATACAAACACACAATCCAAAATGATGTTTGTAATAAATCCTGCAATCATGGAAACCATTGCATAAAAAGATCCGCCATGATTACGGATAAAAGGAACCAGTCCCGTACCGATTACCTGCAGAGCTGCTCCTATGGCAATCACAGCAATATATTCTTCTCCTAAAGTAAGAAGCTGACCGCCTGCCCCTAACAGCCTTAATAAAGGACTGTTCAAAAGAAAATTGAAACTGTCAGGACAATGCTCGAAATAATCAAAAGCCATAATGCATCCGCTGTAAACTCTTTTGCCTCGGCATCTTTCTTTTCTGCCTTATTGATTGAATAGTAAATTGCGCCGCACATACCGCTTCCGGTTCCCAACGCCTGAATGACAGCCACGATCGGATAAGCAATATTTACGGCAGAAAGTCCCAAATCACCGATACTGTTTCCGACAAAAAATCCATCTACAATCGTGTAAATCCCCATTTTTCTGACACAAACAGCTCTACTTTCCGCAATTTGGAAATAATAACATCCGCATATTCCTTTCCCTTTGGTGTAAACCGAATCAACTTATTTCTTTCATCCTCCTTCATGGGACGCAACTCTACGAATCCTTTTCTTTCAAAATCTTTTAGGACAGAGTTGACCGTCTGTTTTGATATTCTCCCTGCGTACAATCTTCCATTCCCTCATAAACAGCAGCTAACACTAGCAGGCTGTTGACAGAAACTCCATGCGCCCTTGCCCAATCTTCATACACGTAGTTAAATTCCTACCATACAGAATAGTATCTGTTTATCTGCTCCAGATAAGAAACGACATTACTTATCATGATATTTCTCCTTTATTTTAGTCCGTACATATACTATATTCATTATAGTCCGTATACATGCTAAATGTCGAGAAAATACTTTTTCTCACTGCAAATATAGGCCCATAAAAAAGATATCAAAGAAAATTTCCTTGATACCTTCCAAATATAATGATGACGCAGTTATAATGCTTTTAAACTTCTTTCTCTATTTCTTTCTCAAGCAGCGTATTATACAATGTAATATCGTCCAACATTTGTTGCACTCTGTCATTCCCCATAATCTGGAGCACCCGTCGTTCCATTTCACGCAATGACACTAAAAGATCGTTAGAATATGCAATACCTTTCTCTGTTAATGTAACCTGTTTTTCCCGGCGGTCCTCACATCCGGGAACAAGTTCAATATATCCATGTTCCTTTAAAAATCGAATTACACTGTTGACCGTCTGCTTTGTCAATCCGGTACTAATACAGATTTTCTTTTGTGTCATCGCCTTTTGTCCATCCAAAGCATACAATACAAACACTAGATAGTAATTGATACCTTTTGAAGCTGCCCATGAGCTATATATTCCGTTTGCCTGTCCCCATACTCCCCATAATTTCTGTTCATCCGTAGGCATAATTACCCCTCCTTCATTATAATAATTCTTATTATAGTATTCATACATACTTTTATCAAAATTTTTGGATAAACATTTTCCTATTGTGAGCTTCCGGCAGGCTCTTGGATCGCATTTCACTATATGAGGCTTGGATTGCAAAGGTAAATATTTTGCAAAAGCTCTTTCCCTGTCCCCGTTCGAAAAACCTTTTCATACATATTTCTGATATTGTCCTTATCATAATGGCTCTCGTCCACGTTTACCAGATAATCCGCCTCGATCAGAATCTGGTAATCCATCCCTTCGATCTGTGTCAAAGTATGGTGGTGGCCCACCAAATAGGAAACCCGTCTAACCAACGCCTCCGAAAAACCCGTACCCTCCAGGAAATCCGCCGCCAGTACGGCGCCCTCTCTCTCCTGATATTTTCCGTCAATACTGCCATACTTTTCTCGACACAATGGACAAGCGATGTCATGTAAAACCGCCGCTATTTCCAGGACAAGCTGAGTATCCTTATCTAGATGCTCACACTCCCCGATCGTCTTCGCATAGGCGTAGACTTTCAGGAAATGAGCAATGTCATGCAAATTTCCTTCCGAATAGACAACCATCTTCTTGATCAGTTCTGCAACTGTCATCTTTTTCCCTCCCTACCATTGTCATCATTCACTTCCTGCGCCACATTGACATGCCATCACCGGAAAACTCGTTAGGCCGCCTGTGAAACCCTATTTTTTCATAGAAAGGTTCTTTGCCCTTCGCCGCTCCCAGAATAAACATAATCTTTTCACCTTCGAATGCCGATTCCATAGTTCTGTCGATCAGACGCTCCACAATCTGTCTGCCGATTCCGTACCCCTGATACTCCGGGCGGACAATAACGTCGCCCAGATACGCCGTATATCCGAAATCAAAAAGCATTCTCCCCATGGCAACTATCTTGTCCGCGTCTCTGACCGCCATCAAAAAAGTCGTGTGTGCCAACCCTCTCTCTGCCTGTCCCGCCGTGATCGGACGCCATCCTACACTTATCCGCAGTTCGTTGTATTCCGCTCCATTCATTCTATTCGTATACTGCAAATTCATAACAGTTCCTCCGCTATCATATTTATTTTACTTTATAATAAGTCAAAGTACAAGAAAGGAAAACATATCATTTTGAAAAGTAAATTGCGTATTGCATTCAAAGACTTCCCCTACTAATATTAATATAGTGTGAAGAGAATTTCTAAGCGTTCTTCACTGATTACTTGTGCCGCCAGAAACGGCATGACGGAAAGTATAAAAGACTTTACGGATTAAATTAATCCTGAATTATTCACAGATGTGCCGTAAAAGTGGCTGAAAGCCACATAGTTA
>CAMNSD010000076.1 GCA_946554445.1 uncultured Lachnospiraceae bacterium
GATTATACATCAAATCTTTGAGTAAAAGGTGTCAACTAAAATGATACAACATCAGGGAGCTGGTGGGCAAGGTAGGTTTCCGTTGCCGCACTGGATTCATAAACGATCTTCCTGACTTTGCCGCTGCCGATACCGTCCATGAACCCCATGGGCAGGGTCACGATGTGGTGCATTGCCTTTGTCCGCATATTTGCCTGCACCCAGAACGCCGCCAGATGGGAACAGATCAGGGCCGCAATATAAATCAGGATCGCCGCCACTGCGAAAACTACTGCCATCCAGCCGTTATGGGACAGGTTCCGCACTGCCCCGTAATCCGGAGCCACATCCAAAACCTCTTTGATGACTTTCCAGATGTACACTAACGGGAACAATGCCACCAGTGCGCTCAGTGCACTTAAAATCCATGACGCTATGGTCAGATACTTATAGCCCCCGGCATACCGAAGGAGCCGCTTTAAATTGGATTCTTTTTTCAAAGATAAGACCTCCTTTATGTTTTTTATGCTGATTAGATTGTTGCAATCAGGTTTGATAAAGGGAACGCTGCAGTCATTCCCTGTTATCCTTATAAAATATTGGTTAGTTTTTGCTAACTTATGTAGAAAATATAATAGAAAGCCCGCAATGCAAACTTTCTATATATTAGCTGTTGGCTCGGATCACTGTCCCATAATTTTCATCCACCCTGCGGTATAGAAATCATTTAACTGCTGCAAAAACACTTTTGCGTCTTCAAGGGGCATCCTATGAAGAACCATTTCAAAAAAGGCTCCTATCATCCCTGTTGCCATGATATGTTCCAGCCTTTCATCAATTTTGGGGGAAGGAGTCCCAAGCTGCTTTAAGACTTCATAATAATGATGGGTAGCCTCCAACTCAATCTCCACCATGTCATCAATCATGGAAGCGTATTTCGTACCCACCGAACATTTCAAGATCAGGTAAAATTCATCCATATGCTCACAGGAATATGCCAGCAGCTCATTCATACACTCTGATGACATCTTTCCCATCTGCTCCGGCTGCTTTTCCATGGGTAGGCTTTCAAAATATTCATGGGTCTGCTTATACCGCCCCATCATATATTCATAGGCCGGGTCCACCAGAGCAGCGAACAGTTCTTCCTTGCTGTCGTAATAGCCATAAAATGCCCCGGTGGTCACGCCTGCCGTTTTGACGATATTCCGCAGGGAGGCCGCCTGGAACCCCTTTTCCATAAATTCCGCTTTGGCCGCCGTATGGATCAACTCCAGTGTGCTTCTTTCCGGCTCACTCAATCTGTCGCATGCCCCTTTCTCTGTAACAATGTTATATATCACTGTTACAAAGTATAGTTCAAGCCGGAGTTTTTGTCAAGAGAATAAAATAAATTTCATCCGAATTCCTAAATCCTGTTTTAATTTTCCCTGTACTTTTATACCATTTGTCGCCGCAAAGCCCGACGCTACGGATACGGAATTTGCGGTCACCGACTCGATCAGATTCCACCGTCTTTCCCGGCCAGTTACCAACGTGCTGATGCAATCCTGTCAGGAAATTATAAAAAGTATACTCTGGCAGTCATTCTATGCAACATTGTCAAGTGATGAATTTAATTTCTATTGTGGAAGATAGTGCTACATGAAAGGGCAAAAGTATCGGTTTCACGCAAGGTCTCCGAATAGTCAGATACGAAATTCGACAGACCGAATTTCCAGAAACCAATATTAAGTTTGAAAAACAGAATAGCATATGCTATATTATGTAAAAAAGGAACTGAAGAATATGCGTATTTTATTAGCTGAGGATGAAGCTGACTTAAACCAGATCATCACTCGGAAACTTACTTCGGATGGCTATTCTGTTGACAGCTGTTACAACGGCAGTGAAGCCATAGATTTTCTGGAAATGGCGGACTATGATGCAGTGATTCTGGATATCATGATGCCAAAGATAGATGGATTCGGAGTTCTGCGCCATATAAGAAATACGGGAAAATCTGCACCTGTGCTGTTTCTGACAGCAAAGGATTCTGTTGGGGACAGAGTTAAAGGACTTGACAGTGGAGCTGACGACTATTTAATTAAACCGTTCTCTTTAGAAGAACTTACCGCACGCATCCGAGCAATGACAAGGAAAAAATTCAACATAACTGCCAACATACTTCAGGTTGGGGATTTGACACTGGATACGGGCTCTCATACTGTAAAAAGAGGAGAAAATGAAATCATGCTTTCCGCAAAAGAGTATAACCTCCTGGAATATCTTATGTTGAACAAAGGGATTGTACTGTCAAGGGAAAAAATTGAAAATCATATCTGGAATTTTGAATATGAAGGTGGAACAAATGTTGTGGACGTTTATATCAGCTATCTCCGGAAAAAGATCGATGGGAACTGTCGGGACAAACTCATTCATACGGTAAGGGGATACGGATATATGATAGAGAAAAAAGTATGAAGAATCTATCAATCAGAGTAAAAATAACCGCATGGTTCTCAGGTATTATGGCATTTATTGTTGCCGTAACATTTGGCATTATTTTCTGGGTGAGCAACTCAGTCACCCAAAAAAGCATACAGGATAATTTAATTGAAATCGTAGAATTAAATGTGGACGAAATTGAATTTTACAAGGAAAAAAATTATAGGAAAGAGCTTCACGGCGACCAGTATATTGAATATTCGGACGGATATCTGGAAATAGATGATGATTTTCTGGATCAGGTGAATGGAATTTATTCTTCCCTTTATCAGGAAACAGGAAAGCTGTTGTATGGGGAAAATCCGTCCGTCAGGGCAGGTATGGAAATCCCTTTTTCGGACGGCATTGTCAAGAAAGTAACATGGAACAGAACTGTCTATTATGTATACGACCGTTTGCTCTCCGGTTATGGTATTGACGGGCTATGGCTGAGAGGAATGGTTTCCCGGAATCAGGGTACACAGCAGCTTCAGTGGCTTGTCCGGCTTTCCATAATTGCACTTCCTGCTCTTTTGCTTCTGGCCGTCATAGGCGGCTACTGGATTGCCGGAAGGGCATTAAAGCCGATACACCAAATTACTCAGACGGCGGCCCGGATTAGTCAGGGACAGGATTTAGATAAACGGATTCATCTGGGCGGTGGAACGGATGAGCTTCACCAGCTTGCAGATGTGCTGGACAACATGATAAATCGTTTGGATCAGGCGTTTAAATCAGAACAACAATTTACTTCCGATGCTTCCCATGAACTTAGAACGCCTATGTCTGTAATTATGGCACAGTGTGAATACATACTGGAGAATACGAGAACACCGGAGGAATATGAGGCGGCTTTGAAGGTGATTCAGCGACAGGGAAGAAAAATGTCGAAGCTGATTGAAGATATGCTTTGTGTTGCTCGCCTTGAGCAGAATAAGGACAGTTATCCCAGAGAAATGGTTGATTTCAGCGCACTTGTTCAGGATATCTGTATAGATATGGCACTTCTGAAAAGCAAACATATTGTGCTTGACCGGGAGATTGAACCGGGTATATTTTTGATGGGAAATGCCATGCTGCTCACAAGAATGGTTACAAACCTGATAAGCAACGGTTACCGATATGGAAAGCAGAATGGCAGGATTTCCATTCGGTTAAAATATAACAACGGCATTCTGTTGTCTGTCGAGGACAATGGAATAGGGATTCCCGTTGAACAGCAAGAAAGGATTTTTAGGCGTTTCTATCGGGTAGAATCTGCCCGGTTCAGTGAGGGCGCAGGCCTTGGACTTGCCATGGTAGAGGATATAGCAAAATATCACGGAGGAACTGTAGAAGTTGTTTCTGCCGTAGGGGAAGGAAGCAAATTTACCGTAAAGTTTCCTGTATAATTTTCTGGTTCTAACGTTTTTCTAATCTTTTTCTATTATACTGATCTAAAAATAGGAAAGCGGGGATAAATGATATGAAAAAATTATTCAGTACACCAAAGAAGGCAATTATTTTAGTGATTTGTATAGTGGTTGTTATTATAGCCGCCAGTGTAACAGCATTGAAAAGTACTCTGATTACCAAGGCAGAGGCAAAGATTGTCGCTCTCAAAGATGCCGGTTTGAGCGAAGCAGAAGCATCCGCTCTGCGTACACGGCTCGAATTTGATGACGGACGTTTTCAATATGAAGTTGATTTCTACAGCAACGGGACAGAGTATGAATATTTCATTCAGGCTAAGAATGGAGAGATTATCGCAAGAGACATTGATGGTAAAGGAAACGGGAATAATGATATGCAGGATATAGGAAATCAGTTTGCCGCGGACGAAAACAGTTCTGTACAACCGCGGAAAGATGCAGAGAATCAGCCTGCTGCAAACGGAAACAGCACGGCACAGCCACAGGAAGATTCTCTTGATGAGGCGAAAGCTGCAGCGCTCAAGGATGCAGGCCTGTCTGAATCAGATGTCACATTTAAAAAGACCGAGCTTGATCATAGCCATGGAACACAGGTATATGACATTGAATTTTATACTTCTGATACAAAATACGATTATGAAATCGATGCTTCCAACGGAACGGTGCTTGAAAAAAATATTGAGCAATTTCAGATCCAGACGACCCCAACAGACAGTGCCATAAACAGCTCCAGCAATGATTATATTGGAGTCGACCGCGCGAAAGAGATTGCACTAAACCACGCCCAGATGAACGAATCAGATGTACAGTTTGCAAAAGCAAAGCTGGAGAATGATGATGGTGGAGTGGAATATGAAATTGAATTCTATTCCGGCAGAACAGAGTACGACTATACTATTGATGCAGTTTCCGGGAATATTATCGAGTACGATGTGGACTATGATTGAACAGGAAGTGTACAGA
>CAMNSD010000077.1 GCA_946554445.1 uncultured Lachnospiraceae bacterium
TGCTTGATAATTCAAGCATTTGCATCAGTTTTATTGGTGGGAAAGTTGAGTTATTTAATATGTAATCCGATGTGCGAAGCAAGGTCAATCAGTATGATTTTTGAATATGAGTGGGAGGATTGAGGGATGAACAAGGACAATGTTATAAACGTAATCTCTGTAAAACAGATGGGGTACCTGCTGCTCAATGATGAAGAAATGGATATGTCATGGGAAAAGCCGTTTTCTTTTGTGCTGCAATTCAGGACTCTGACATTTCCCGATTATGTAGTTTTATTTGAAAAAAAAGATTTTATGAAAGCAGAACTTGTAGGCGGGATGATACTTGTTTCAGGCAATGGTTTAATTGAGAGGGCATTTGCCATATTTGAGGATGAATTTACTGGAGATGACGTCAAAACTATTTCGTTTGTATATAAAGATTATTTTCTTCGCATTATGTATGGAAGCAATGTTTTGATGACTATGGAGGTTAAGGAAGAAGGTTTGCCGAGTAATGGGATGGTCAACAAAAACCCAATCAGAATAGCGGGATATTTAGGCGGTTATCTGTATTATGCAAGGCTTTTTGGGCAGGCACTTTTTACACATGAAATTGCAAACCAGATGAATGTGTTATATCTTGACGAGCATATGGATGGCTTGAAAAAACAGTTGTCGGCAATGCATGGAGAAATTACCTGCCAGCCAGGCAATAACAAATTTGATGTAAATGAATGTTATGCAGTAAATATTGTTCCGGTCTACTCATTTCATAAATTCGGAAATATTATTGCACCGAATGATTCATTAGTTAATCCGGGCGGAGTGGCAGGAAAAGGGTACACGGTAAGCGCTTTGGTTTATTTCAGGCCGGAAAAGCAGATGAAATATTACATTTTTTCAAACCATGAAGATTCGGCTGACTCAGGGATGGCATTGTATTTAGAAAAAAGTCAGGATGGCAATTACTATGCCGTTTCAGAATACGGGAACTGCTGTAAGGATGTGGATGAAATTGTCCGTGAAGGAAGAGGGGTCAGGAGCAGGGAACCGATTCAAATCGGAGAATGGGTGGAAATCACTACCACATCCGATGGGTCAGTGCTGCGCCTTTATGTAAATGGGGTTAAAAGTAGCGAAGTAAATATTTCCAGTAAAGATTGCACGGGACAAGGCTCAAACATCATTATCGGGGATAGCAACACGGTTTTCGACATGATGGATAATATAAACTTCAGCGGCTACATTAAGAACGTCTATGTATTTGATGAAGCACTCACGGAAAAAGAATGTACCTGTGTAGACATGGAACTGTCTTATCAGAAAGAAACTTTAGTGGGTGCATATGAGGCACAATCCTTTCAGGATAAAAATCAGGTAAGCGCGGCTGATTTGTTTTTGTCAAGGGGAGTGAAAAGCCTTTTTATTGAAAATACATATCCGATGGAAGACTTAACAAAAAACGTAGAAATATCAAAGATGCTGCCAGACAGTAGGGCATTTACGGGATATCAGGTGGCAAGGGTATGGCACACAAGAGAAAATGGGAAAGTAATATTTAAGTATTTATGTCCATACCGGGGAGAAATTATCATAGACGAGATGGAAGGAAAGGGAATGTCCGATGAGACAATATGGATGATAGAACTCATTCTTACTGTGGTGGTAGGGGTGGGTACCTGCCTGATTGGTCTGCGTGTGAGTCCTTCAGGCAGGCATCGGATAACCAATAATCTTGTTAAGTTAATTGAAAATCCTTATATGCGGACGGCAATCCAGTTATTGTGCAGGGATGTCAATTGGAACTCCATTATGAATGTGTTCCGGGTAATATACCAGACAGGTTTTCTGCGGAGCTTACTGTTTTCTCTATTTGAACTCTCTTTTTGGAATGTTTTATCCGTAGCATGCGAAATTCTTTCATGGGTCATAGGAGTAAGTTTCATATGTGTAGGTTATGGCTTGTTTTTTATCTGTGCTAATGTTGTTGGACTAATTAATAGAAAGCCAAGCATTAAATTGTTAAGTATACAGTTTTGCCATCACCCAGACAGGCCTGCAATAAGTTCGGTCTATATCCGCTCAGATTTAGAGAAAAAAGAACCAGATTACCATACAGGAACAAATATGATGAATAATGTCCTGTATTTATCAGATAGTGTCAATGGCGGCATCTATATTGTAGGCAAATTTAAGGTCAGTGGTGAAACAGTATATGAAGTGTCTGCCCAATGCGAATCTGAACGTATGTACAATACGGATCAACAGACTATATCAAAAAGACAAACAGAGGGTAATTTTACATTTCTCGATTTCAGAGATATAAACAGAACAGCGGGCAGAAAGCAAATTACATTATGTTGGAAGGCATCGGGCGGTGGAACAGAAGTTAATTTAGGCGAAACGAGACATATGGTTTATTTGCTGCCCCAGAAACCTCTGGAACCAATAAAGGTGGAAGAAGAGGATAAATATAATAATCCATATTGTCAAATATTGGATATATTTTTTGATTATAGAGCGAGAAACGCACAAGCTAGATTAGAGTTAGCCGATTTTGCACATGCGATATATGAGAATCCAGCTTTTGTGTATGACGGGGGTAATTATTTTACAAGAATGTCAGGACTACCTGGAAAAGAACATACAATTAATTTATTTATAAACCAGTTAGTTGAAGAACTGACGAAATATAAAGCCAATCCAAATGGCAATAAAGTAAAAACTAATTGTACAGGAATTGCTACAATCATGTACTATTTTGTCTGTATGTTTATGCCATCAAAAACCAATTTTAAAATTATGGCATTTTGGAATGGAGATAGAGGCGAAAAATTTAAATGCCAGAATATCAAACCAATAGGTTGTGAGGAAGCTGCTGATCGCGAATTCACGAATCATTATGTATTGGTTAATACGGATAACCAAGCTAATTTTTCAAATTATATAGTATATGATGCATGTCTGAAATATCAGAAATTGGAGGTGGGTGATAGTTACTGGGTGCGAAGGGGAGAATTTATGGTTCCGGTAGATGTAATATTTGGAAATGGGAACATGGTTTCATACATTAGAAATCTTGTTGGGACCAATTATGACTATGACTTCAAAATACAATTACGTGATATACTAAATATAGTATTTGGGAAAATAGGATAAGACGATGTAAAGATAAGGCGTAGTTCTTCCATAGGTATGGAGATGCAAAGAAGAGCATTATGAGAGAACTCTCTTGCCTCTGGGCGACAAAAGAAAAGGGGACCGGGATTATCTGCCCGGTTCCCTTTCGGCATAAACAGCCAAAGGAGGGTGGAAAATGATTCCTGAAAAAGATGAATACCCGATGGAACAGTTAAGATGCCCAAGATGCGGCGGGCGTCTGCTGGACATAGGGACGGATTCCCCCGGAAAGGTGGAGATCACAACGAAATGCCCCAAATGCAACAACCTTGTCACGGCAGTATGGGAACCAAAAAAAGAATAATGCATACATAAGGGCAGCCGGGAACGCTAAAAATCCGGCTGCCTTTTTATTGCAAAACTGTATAGGGAATAAAAACCGGGCAATACTTTATAACATGGATGGAAAATATTGGAAACACGTTTCCCCGGCATACGGGAAACGGGGAAAGGAAGCCATATGATGGAAACAGGTGTATGCCCGGTATGCAGCCGGAGGGTGCTGGACGTCAGGCGCGACAGGGCTTATGAAGTCGTTTTCAGGCTCAGATGCCCGCACTGCGGAAAAATAGTAAAGATCATCATGCCGGCGGCATGACCAATCCAGTGTAAACAGAATAATGTTTACGACCGAGCGAGTGGGACCGCTTAAACAACGAGTCACCGAATGGCCGGAGTAAAGCTAGAGATTCAAGTAGCTTACTCCGGCCTTTTTTCGTTGCCGGGTGTGTCCCATATCTGCATCAAGGCGTATCTGGCTTTACGAAGGCGTAAAGAAAGGAACGCCTTATGTCTTTTAGGAAAATCACAGTAAAGTCAGGGAATGAAGAAATCACAATGGATGTCACGGAAGAGGAATACCAGAGGTATTACCGCCCGTGGTGGCGGATGAAGAAAAAGGAACAGCGGAACCGTGAGGCGATGGAGCAGAACGGCTACACGGAAGAATCCTACGAGGGATGGAAGGACGGGCTTACGGACGGGCAGGAGGACGAAGGCCCGCAGGTGGAAGGCGCGGATGCGGTCATTGAAAAAAGGGAACTGCTGGAAATCCTGGGGGAAGCCCTGGATGCGCTCCTTCCGGAGGAAAGGGATCTGGCTGTCAGGGTGGTCGGTGAGGAAATGCCGGTGGCTGAGTTTGCCCGGATGAAAAAAGAGAACAGGAGGACGCTTGCCAGCCGCAGGGACAGGGTGCTGGAGAAGCTGCGCCTGTTTTTCGAGGACAGGGGATTTGATGTGCATAAATGACATTATCTGACGGCATACGGAATATTTCTGCATATTTCCGTATGTTTGTCGAACGGTTTATAAATTTCTTCCCGTTTTCCTTCGCCACTTTCCAAAAAAATGTCATTACGGTTTTTAGGAGGGTATATTTTGGAAGCCTTCCAAAACGGCAGGGAAGGAGGGAACGGAGCCTATGGAAAAATCACAGGAGCTTATCGGTATCTTACAGGCAATCAGCATCGTGGCGAAAAGCCTCGCCGCCAAGCTGATGCATGTTAGCGCCAATGATAAAATGTAAGAAAACGCCGAAGAAAAAATGTAGATTT
>CAMNSD010000078.1 GCA_946554445.1 uncultured Lachnospiraceae bacterium
ATAGAGCAAGGGTGCCGCTCGATCATCTAATTTGATGATTTTGCGACACCCCCTTCTGTTTTTGTTCGTATAAGAATGTCTGACGAAGCATGGCATCCATTGTTTTTGATAATTAACGGATATGAAATCCATTCTTGCCGTTTCGCTTGGCTTCGTATAACGCCTTATCCGCATTTTGATATAAGAAGTTATAGGATTGACTGTGTGATACAAAAGCTGCGCCAATGCTGGCGGAGAGATTCTGGGCGGGATATTTTTCGTCCAGATTCTGGTGGGCAATGTTGATAAATTTCGTTAGCATTGCATTTGCTTCGGTTGCGGTGATATTACGCCCGACAAAAACGGCAAATTCATCACCGCCCAGGCGGGAGACAACATCTTTATTTCGATTAAAAAACGTTTCCAGAAGCTGACTGAAATCCTGCAGGACCTTATCCCCAACAGGATGTCCCAGCTGGTCGTTGACCAGTTTGAAATTATCCATATCGATGATGAGAAGAAGTCCCTGTTCTGGATTTTCTTCCATGGCAAGGCGAACATGTTCCTCAAAGCCGTTTCGGTTCCAAAGATTGGTCAGAGGATCGCGCTTGGCCCGTTTGCGGATGATGCTCATTTCCCGTGAGTACTTAGAGGTCATGGCAAACAAAAGCAAAGAGGCGGCAATCGCCACGATCAGCATGGGAGTTTCTATTCTCCAAAGATTTTGGATTACTACATTTCGGTTCATACATGTCACGAAATACCAGTCGGTATTTTCGATAACATTAATATCCACATAGTATTGATTACCATGATCGCCAGAAACTTCATGCAGGCCCGTGATGCCTGTATCCAAAAGCATATTGATATTCCGATACAGCAGGGGATTATCCTCTGCAGAGAGATAGTTTCCCACCATGAAAGTATTGGAATCGGCCACGATCAACCGGCTGTCTTTTGTGATAAAAAGAGCGTTCTCGATTTCATTGGCGGTAATTTCACTGACAAGCTGGGCAGCATAGTCCAGATAGACATCGGCAGACAATACACGTATCGTGGAATCCGTATTAAGTCTGGCTGTCACACTCACACAGGTGCCGCCGGTCATGGCGTCCACATAAGGTTCCCCAAAAGTAAACATATCATGTTCCAGGCCTTCTTTATACCAGTCACGTTCTGTCACAACGAAGTCATCATCAGGGACCCAGCCGGAAGAATCATAGTAATTGCCATGTTCGTCTCCCATGTATAGACCATAAGGATAAGCGCTGTGAGTACCGGCGCTGGTCTCCATCATTTTGTAAGTTTCCTCTTTGTCAAAACCCAGCTGTTCCGCCATGGTTTTATAAATTGTCATTTCCTGTAAGACGGATTCCGCCCAAGTGCTGATATCCTCTGCATAATTCTGAGATTGCAGAGAAAGCTTGGCTTTAGATAACGTTATGATCTCATTTCTGACAAGAATAAAGTAAATGACGATCATCAACAGGACAATGGGAACGATTGTGCATACTAATTTTATATTTGTCCAGATATATCTAGATTTCTGTTTCAATGGAATTCCCCCTGAAGATCGGACAAAATGGTATTGGTTGTCTGATGCTTCATAATGTTTAATTATAACAAGGGTAATTAGGGAAGTCAATTCGGGGAGCATAAATGATAGCGTGAGTTTACTGTAGAAATAGGACAGGCAGGCTATGTATTGACAAATGAGAAACTGAATGCTAACGTTACAAAAAAGGTGGTGTTTTGTGATGAAATATTCTATGAAAAGACAGTTTGCACTCGTTCTCCTGGCGTTAGTTGCAGGAATGATTTTGTTGTGCCTTATTTTAAATACCACACTGCTTGGAAAGTATTATATCGATAAGAAGCAAAAAGCATTGGTGCGGGCGTATATCAGTATCAATGAGGCTTCTAGGGAAGGCGACATCAACACGGAGACTTATGATATCGAACTGCAGAAGATTCGTGAAAAGTATAATATCCATGTGCTTGTAGTGGACAGCGATTCTCAGGTAATCAAATTCTCCATGAATGATCCAGAGACTGTATTGAAGCAACTGCTGGATCATATCTTTCTTGGCGTGAATGAAGAGAATCTTCTATTAAATACAGAAGACTATAAAATGCAGGTAATTACGGATTACAGGACACAGACAGAATATATTGAAATGTGGGGAATGCTTGACAACGGTTATCTGTTTATGCTTCGTAGTGCCCTGGAGGGTATTCAGGAGAGTGTGTCCATTTCTAATCGGTTTCTCACCTATGTAGGTCTTGTGGCAATTCTGATTAGCGCACTTTTAGTACTATGGCTGTCCAATCGCTTTACCAAGCCTATCCTGGAACTGGCCAAGATTTCTGAACGGATGAAGCATCTGGACTTTGAGGCCAAGTATACGGGGGATGATAAGACGGAGATAGCGGTCTTAGGAAACAATATCAATGAATTGTCAGAAGCTCTGGAGGAGACAATTTCAGAGTTAAAGACAGCAAATAATGAATTATTAAAAGATATTGAGAGAAAAGATAAAGTGGATGAGATGCGAAGAGAATTTCTCTCCAATGTCTCTCATGAGTTAAAGACACCCATTGCGTTGATACAGGGTTATGCGGAAGGACTCAAAGAGGGAATCAATGACGATGCGGAAAGCCGGGAATTTTATTGCGATGTGATCATGGATGAGGCGGCCCGGATGAACACCATGGTCAAAAAACTTCTGACGCTGAACCAGTTAGAGTCCGGGAATGAAGTTGTAAGCATGGAACGGTTTGATGTAACGGCGCTTATTAAAAACTACATGCTTTCCTGTGATATTTTATTGAAACAGAAAGAGATTTCCGTCCGCATGGAGGACTATGGACCGGTCTATGTGTGGGGAGACGAGTTTAAGATAGAAGAAGTGTTCGCCAATTACTTTACCAACGCCATCAACCATGCATCGGGAGATAAGGTGATTGACATTAAGATACAAAAAATGGAGCAGTGTGTGCGGATTTCTGTATTTAATACAGGAGAACCAATTCCATCGGAGAGTGTGGAGCATTTGTGGGAGAAGTTCTATAAAGTAGATAAGGCAAGGACAAGAGAGTACGGCGGAAGTGGTATCGGTTTATCTATTGTCAAGGCGATCATGGAATCCATGAACCAGGAATACGGCGTGGTCAATTATGATAATGGTGTAGAATTTTGGTTCGCGCTGGATGTCGCGTAGTGACAATGCTGTTGAATGGTTTTGACTTGTAAGAATAGAAAGATTGGGGTATAATAGACGCAGACTCAGCAGTCTGCGTCTCAAGAATTGCTTTGCAATTCTTGCAGGAGAAGCGAAAGATTACAGCATTAGAGAATGTGCGGAGGTAGACGCAGACTCAGCAGTCTGCGTTCCAAGAATTGCTTTGCAATTCTTGCAGGAGAAGCGAAAGATTACAGCATTAGAGAATGTGCGGAGGTAGACGCAGACTCAGCAGTCTGCGTTCCAAGAATTGCTTTGCAATTCTTGCAGGAGAAGCGAAAGATTACAGCATTAGAGAATGTGTGGAGGTAGACGCAGACTCAGCAGGCATAACGAGCGTTAGGATATGATTATAATATAATGAGATAGATGGGAGAAATGGACGTGAAAAGGATTGGAATGATTCTGTGTGGAGTTGCGGCATCACTTCTTGTGACGGGGTGTGGTGCCATGCCGGATTTGACACAGGAAGAAACAGAACTGATATCAGAATATGCGGTGGGAGTGCTGCTGAAATATGAAAAAAGTCATGGCAGCCGCTTGGTAGATACATCTGCATATGATATTGTGGAGGAAATACCGGAATCGGAGGAGATTCCAGAGGAACCAATACCCGAAGAAGTGTCGGAAGATTTGCCAGAGACAGTACAGACTGTGGATGTGAGTCAAGATGAAATAGAGACAGAACCTGCCATTTCTTCCGTAGAAGAATATTATGGGATTCCCAATGTGGCGATTCAGTATATGGGATATGAACTTACAGATTCCTATCCGGCTGTCGGAGAAGGGGAGAACCTTTTCTTTTCTATGGAAGCCACACCGGGGACACAGCTTTTGGTATTAAAATTCTTGGCAAACAATGTGGGAAGTGAGGATCAGGTTATAGATATGCTGGGTTATGGGGCAAGATTCAGGGTATCTGTCAATGGGGAGTCCAGTAAAGGTGCATTGGCAACCATGCTTTTAAATGATATGCAGACTTTTGATGAGGTAGTTCCGGCAGGATCATCCGTAGAACTGGTAAGTATTGTAGAAGTACCTCGTGATATAAGTATAAACAGCATAGATTTTATTCTGCGGGGCAATGAGGAAAATGCAACTTTAAGGCTTCAATAGAAGAAAAAGATAAAAAATGGGAGAAAATTAAAAAATCCCGTTGACATCTTAGGGAGCATCTGATATTATATGAAAGTCGCACAGCACTGAA
>CAMNSD010000079.1 GCA_946554445.1 uncultured Lachnospiraceae bacterium
TCTGGTCCTGGCCGTTAGCACTTCCGTCTGGCTGAGCTAAAGGGATAACCACTTAGATAAATTCTTCTGATTCAGCGCCGTAAAAATAATCGGACAAAATGACTTCCGGCATGGCTGTTGCCGCCTCCTTATCTTCTGTTTCTCTATCATAAAAATCCCGCTCATTACCTTTATTGGGCGGGATCAAACATTCAATATAATCTTATTACCACACAGGAAACTGTGAGTACAGTAACTGCCATATCATACAGAAATGTGTTGAATGTAACATCAAAGAATGGTACAATCATTACAAGTAGTAGTTTTGTGTGAGGACGGGATAAATAAATGAATATACAGGAACATCTTAATAATCTCATCCGTGGCAATCATCTAAGTTTGGAAGCCTATCTACGCGAAGTTTGTAAAAGTGAACATATTAATGAAACAAAGGCAGATATGCACATCTATATGCTTAGATTGGACGGAAATAATCGTCCTCGCACTAATGATTTTTGTGAGTATTTGATTAATCAAATACTTGATTACTGCATTCCTCCCTCGGAAATCCGCAAAGCACAGGAAAAGGACAGAAATTACAATACTACTCAATATACAACTGCTCTATTTAGAAAAGCTCAACGATTATTTACTGGCTTGGAGAATACTGGGGAAGTTGGGGAATTGGCATTATCTGTTTTAACGCAAAACATTTTACGTATGCCGCAAGTGTTATGTAAAATGGTTCTAAAAACCAACCCAGAAGTACACTACCATGGTGCTGACGGAGTATATGGAAAATATGATGAGGACACAGGGAAATATTGTCTTTATTGGGGAGAAGCAAAAATATATTCAGATATTAAGCGAGCTTTGAGTGATTGTTTTGATAGCATAAAAGATTTACTAATTGAGGAAGGGGCAAACGGAACTCGTCGGGAACGAGATATGGATTTGTTTAGAATGAACCTTGACTTTGATGATCCACATCTTGAAGAAGCGATTATTGAATATTTGGACCCAGAAAATGCTCGATATAATATGCTTGAATATCGCGGAGTATGCTTAGTTGGATACAATGAAGATAGTTACCCTAAAAACTTGTCCTTAATCGAAGATGATATTTTCAACGCAATACATTCAAAGATAGATGATTTCAAAGCAAATATTCAAACACGTTTAATAAGGCGTACTCCTTTGGATGCCTTCAGTTTGGAGGTGTTCTTGGTGCCATTTTCTGATGTCGATGAATTGAGAGCAAAGTTCTTAGAACAATTATGAGGGGATAATTCAATGTCTCTTGATACACTAATATCGCGTATTATTTCATCTGATAAATTCCAGCAGGAATATACACATATACTAAAAAAATCTGTATGTTCACAAATTCCCAACATGATATGTGAAGATATCTGTAGAGATACTGAGGCTAATTGGCCATACTTGATTTCTTGTGCAAGTATACTGGCCAGATCATCAGACGGGAAAACACTTGATATAGCGTATCGTATATGTCAAGCTACTATTTGCGAACCAGATTTGCAAATAGAATATAAAAATGCAGCAGCGACAATCTTTGACTTGTCAGCAAATTTCTCTGCAATTAATTTGTCAAAAATGAGACAATTAATAGACAATAATTATAGAGCCAATGTGCCTTGGGGAACTATTATCGATGTTAAACAGAAACAGTTTAGCAATTCAATTGTTGATGGAGAAAATACTGCAATACTAAATGAATTTCAAAAGGAAGTATACTCTGCTTTTGATAATAATCAGACAATAACTATATCTGCACCAACATCTGCGGGAAAATCATTTATTTTGCTACATATATTGTCGGACTATATCCGAGAAAAGCCATTTTCCAAAATTGTTTATATTGTCCCAACACGAGCTTTAATCCAACAAGTTGAGCTGGATATTAGAAGGCACTTAAAACAGCATGATATTAATGTGGACGTAGCCAGCGTTCCAGTAGTACCAGAACATTTTTATTCTAAAGCGTGTACATTTGTTTTTACACAGGAGCGTCTGCAATGGGTACTTAATGAGCATCCAGAAATACAATTTGATTTAGTTATTGTGGACGAGGCTCATAAAATAGGAGATCGAGCAAGGGGAATACTGCTACAGCAGGTGTTACAACAGATTTCTTATCAAAACACAACAAAATTTATTTTTGCAAGTCCCATGTCTGAGAATCCAAATGCATTATTTAGAGCAATTAAATCAGAAGGCAACCGTAAAGAGATTATTTCTGAAATCGTTACCGTTAATCAAAACTTAATATGGGTTTCAAAAGCTGGTTCAGCAACTACAAAATGGAATATTGATTTGTTTTCACAGGGTCAAAAAATTCATCTTGGATATTTAGAATGTGAGCGCATAACAAAACCAGCTATGCGGTTGCCCATTTTAGCATACCGCATTGCTGCCGGAAAAACAGGAAATTTGTTATATGTTAATGGTGCAGCAGATGCAGAAAAAGTTGCTTTACAGTTAAGAAGTTTAGTTTTAAACGATAACCCTGGCTATTCTCCTTCACAAAGAGTTTTAGAATTGATTAAACTTATCAGGAGAACCATACACCCCAATTATGCGCTTATTGAAACTCTAAAAACCGGTGTTGCCTTTCACTACGGCAATATGCCGTTGGCAGTTAGAAATGAAATTGAGGAGCTATTTAAAGCAGGCAATATTTCTTTTTTGGTTTGTACATCCACTTTAATCGAAGGAGTCAATCTTCCGGCCAAATCAATTTTTGTCCGGGGACCCCAAAAAGGTCGAAATATGCCTATGAACGAAATGGATTTTTGGAATTTGGCTGGTAGAGCCGGACGGCAAGGCAAAGAGTTTCAAGGAAATATTTTTTGCCTTGATGCCAATGACGATAGGGTCTGGACAAATGGCACTCCAACAGCACGAAGAAAGTATCGAATTAGGAGTACTGTTGATACTATTGTTGAAAATCAACAATCTGAGCTTCTTGAGTATATTAGAAGCAAGCAATCAACTACTGCTAAGAATGAAATGGATTATGCTTATACGTATTTTTTGGACACATACTATAAGTATGGAAAAATCTCAGATTCTTTTATGCCTGATTTATATGGAATTGAATTATGCCGAAGCATTGATGATGCGTTTGAGCAAGCATTGTCAGGCATAGAAGTCCCTGCAACAATACTATCTAAGAATCAAGGGGTAAATCCAATTGCGCAGCAAAAATTACTTGAATACTTTAAACAATTTGATAGAGATGATACCGAATTAATTCCGCCATATCCTGAAGAAGATGATGCACAGGAAAAATATCTTCATATCATTGGGAGGATTTCAAGCAACCTTTCAGGTGATTCATATCGACTAAATGCATATCGTTCTGTTCTAATTACGAACTGGTTACGGGGATATGGTCTTGCGCGAATTATTGCAGACAATATTCGTTGGCATACTAAAAATCATACAGGAAAGAATACTGCAACAATAATTAGAGACACAATGCGTGACATAGAAGAATATGCTCGGTTTAGGTTTTTGAAATACACTACTTGTTACATTGATGTGCTGAAACTCTATTTAGGTTCAAAAGGTGATTATGCATCTATCGATAAAATACCACAACTAAACTTGTGGTTGGAGTTTGGTGCGTCAAAAACAACACAAATCTCTTTAATGGCAATGGGGTTTACCAGAACAGCCGCATTAGAATTTTCTGATTTAATTGTTGACGAAAGTTTTGATAAAGAACAGTGCATACGCTGGTTTATATCAAACAATATTCATGCTATGGATTTACCTGCAAGTATTATCAACGAAGCAGAACGAATCCTTGGGCTACAATAGATTATTTCAGCAATATATTATATAGTAGAGAAAAACCTCTTGTTGACGGTCTGTAAACCATTGATATGACTGACTTTTTTGGAGTCCTATAATTACACTCCGACCAGTACAATTAGGTTAACGCCTGCTGGCTGGCGCACTTGGGATATAGGAGGGGGAAACGATGCAGAACACCAAAAAAGCCCCAAAGAAGGGGATCCGGCTCCTGCTGACGGTATTTGGCGGCATCCTTGTGGTGATACTCCTTGCGGTTGCTACCTTGTTTGTGATTCCGCTGACGGAGCGGGTGGACGCCTCTCCTGTGGCCGGCTCCGCCGACTGGATGGTAAGGCTGCCGGACGATGTGCCTCTGGGCGAACTGTCCATCCCCGGCACCCACGATGCGGGGACGCAGTATGTGCAGCTCGGTTTTTTCTCAAAGTGCCAGGCCCGAAGCGTTGGCCAGCAGCTTGAGGACGGCTTCCGCTATCTTGACATCCGCCTTGCCGTCAGCGGGGACGGGTGTCAACGCCGATATGAAATTGTAAGAAAACGCCGAAGAAATTTTGTCATTT
>CAMNSD010000080.1 GCA_946554445.1 uncultured Lachnospiraceae bacterium
TAAATCTACATTTTTTCTTCGGCGTTTTCTTACATTTTATCATTGGCGCTAACACAGCCTCCACGTAATTAAGCCTAATCCTGCCACCCCTGACTTTGTTATCGTCATAGAGTATGGCCCGATCCAGCCGGACATAGCAGGCTACAGTTCCATCCGCAGACGTCTTCTCTAGCTGCTTCCGGTATTGCGTGTTGAACTGGTTGTCAGAGAGAAGCGTATTGACTACATCTGCCTGTTCCCCCGTCCCCGCATTGATCTCCAGTATCTCGCACAGGTTCGCATCATCAGAACAGCAGCGCTTCGCAAAATTCAGCCTGCTCAGTTCATACTCCACGCCCTGTATCGTCCTGCGGTCATGAAAGCCCTTGATCCTTCTGTTTGAATACCAGTCGTCACAGATCTGTATGATCTCCGCCGCCTTTGTGTTTGCATGATATCCCTTTTTCTCTAAAAATGTCTTAACACAGCCTTCCATGGTTCCTCCTACCTGTTCAGGTCAATATATTCTACAAAATCAAGCCAGGTGTAGCAGAAGCAGTCCCACCAGTCATTGCAGTTGCCTATGTTCTTATCCTCTGGCCGCTCTGGATGGTCCTCGTCCCACCGCAGAGACGCAATCGCTTTCCTTATCCTGGTGCATCTCTTATTTATCTTGAGCCGCCCGGTATTAAACAGTAGATCCACTGTCTTCGGCCTTTCAGACACTTCATTCTTCAGGCAGCCTTCGATATTTCTGTAAGGAAGCCCGGCTTCCTTCGCCGCGCTGATCAAAGAGTTTATCATTGTCGGGCTTGCGCTGTCAGGGAAAATCCAGTCAACGCGTCCGTATTTTTCTATTGCCATGCGGTAGAATTCTACGAACTTTTCGCATATTGCTTTTGCGTCTATGTCTTCCGATAATGGCAGGCTATCCTCTTCCAAAACGCGAAAGTCATGATACCGGTTCATATAGCCGGTAAGGGCAAAGGTTGTCATGGAACCGTTACCGCCAAAGTCGATACCCATTACCAGTTTAAAGAAAGAGACCTTAAGCTGACCATCCTTATCAAAAATATCACCCTCTTCAAACAGATACGGCGAATCATCCTCCGCAAAATAGCGGAAAATGAGCCCAGATGCCAGAACCCACAAGCCGCGGATAAACCTGTCATAAAATACCCCTTTATATCGGCGCTCGTAACTTTCTATTACTTCCGGTGCCAGGCTGAGGTTATCATACATAGTGAAATGAATCCGGATAAGATTTTTCTCTGTAAGCTTGTCTATCCATTCTGTCTTGAAATAATGGTCCGGCCCTTCTGGATTGCAGTTGAACCAAAATTTAAAACCTTTTTTAGAACATCGTCCCGTAGCCTGGTTGACAAAGGATTCCGGCATCAATGCCACTTCATCAAAGAATACACCGGCAAGGGTGATACCCTGGATCAGATCCTGTGAACCTTCATCCTTGCCCCCGAACAGATAAAAAAGATTTTCTTTACTTCCCTTCCGGATAACTAGGTAGTTTTCAGAGCGGTGTTCCTCTACCTGATATCCTCTGGACAGGAGCATGTTCTTGAGCTGACGGATCACATTTCTGCGGAGAGACTGGATAGTTTTCCCACATAACGCAAAGTTCTCCCCGTCAAAGGTTTCCATCGCCCACATGACGAACGATAAGGACATAACTGTAGTCTTTCCAGATCTTATCGAGCCATCGCAGATGATTCCTTCCTTATTCGCATAGGGACTTCCTGGCATCCACCATTCCAAGACCATCTTCTGTTTGCGACTGAACGGGGTAAATTTAAATAACGCCTTACGTTTCAACGATATCATCCCCTTCAAAAGTTGCCGCCACATCGCTTTTCAATGCTTCCAGGAAGCCGTCAGATTCAAATTCCTGTGCTTCCCCGCCCTCTTTTTCAGCACGCCTGCGCTCAAACTCTGCCTTATACTTGTTCTCCGGGTGCATGAGGAAATACTTAGCCAGCCAGTCAATGGCTTTCTGCCGATCTGCCAGCTTTATGGATATCCCGCTTTTCCCTTCTTTTACTTCCTGGATTAATTGGGTATCCGTCAGGCTGGATTCCCGCAGGTCAACCCCCCTGCTCCCGAAGGCGACATAATCACCCATATCCGCAAAAGCAATCCGCATCTGGATCTCAACAATGTCATTCGCATCAGCGACAATCCGCTGGCGCTTGATCTCCTTCAAACGTCCTATTTCTCTTTTAACACAAGGCTTTACAAGAAGTTTATATCCTTCTGCATTCGCCACATCGTAACTACACCCATATGCTTTCAGATAACTCTGTGTGGCATTGAATGTCCTGCTGTAATAAATACAGAAAATCTGTTGTTCCGGTGTCAAGGCTTCATTCTGCAGCGTTTCTTTCGTACCGTCATCATCCTGCGTTCTGGGTGCATGTGCACTCCTTTTATTTTGTGTGCACCCTTTTTCTTTTTTGTGTGCACCCTCTTTTCTATTCCAGCTATATCTTTTTTTCCAACTCTTAACCGTGTTGATAGTGGTATCGTATTTCTCCGCTATATCCTTGTATTTCATTCCTGCCATGTAATCCTCTTCTGCTCTCTGGTAGTTCTCCACTATCTCACCTCACTTCGTTAAAAAAGAGCCGTCACACGGATTGCTCCATGCAATGGCTCTTAGGCTCTAAATGTAATATTTTGTTTGGTATATCTATGTTTCAATCATAGCTTATGAAAATATCAGTCATTGATAATTTATGGATTTTCTTTTTTAGCACGTTTTTTGTATGCATTCATTCTATTTTTTTCAATCATGATAATAATAATAGCAAAAGCAACCGCTGCTATCGAAACTATCAAACACTCTAACAAAGATATATTTTGGAAAAATATTGCAAATATCTGAAGAATACCTCCAATAACAATAATTCCTATGCCAGTTCTCGCATAATATCTCTGTTCAAAATCATCTAACTCTTTATGATCCCTACGCCACGCCTCTCTTGTTTTCATTACATCTTTAAATGACATTTTTATAATACATAAAACTGCGAATACTGTTCCAAAAACATTAAGACAAACAGACAGCGCCGATATTATATCATTGTACATTTCTCATGCCTCCATTAAAACATTATACTATTTATGAATATAATATTCAATTATTTTGGAGAAAATGGCTCTCTAATATATCGATAACGGCTCCTTACAATCCATCTTTTTATTTTCCAAGTGCTTTTCCAACAAAAATGAATATCTATACCCGTGCATTTGCTAAGCACTTTTACAATATGGTATCTGTGTGAAGTCGGATAGTGATATGCTTCCCTTATCTGCTCAAATATCAGCCCTACATAATCCACAGCTTCAAGAATTTTTTCAGCTAATGCATTCCATGCCCCCGCTACTCTGTCAGTAGCTTCTTTTAGCACTTTTAGCACTTTTTTAATGGTCTTTTCTGCATTGTAAAGCTGCCATTTAAACTCAATTATCATAATTCCTTTAGACTCAATCGCCAACCTATCTTTTTCTTCAAAACTGATAACCATGCTATAGTCCTCACTTTCTATGCCGCATATAGTGCCTGATACTCAATATCTTTCATATCGTCTATTAAATAGTATTTTTCTGTAATTGTGGTTGATGCATGCCCTAACAAAATTGACACGGTCTTAATATTTCTCGTCTGCCTATACTTTTCGCTGGCAAATGTCTTACGATAAATATGCACCGTAGTCTTACAGTGTACCCCTGCTCTTTCCCCTATTGTTTTAGCAATATTCTCTATCGTACCAGTACTCATCGGCTTATCGACAGGTAATATATTCCGTGTTGGACGGAACACAAAACCAGTTGTCCTGTTGCCGATGTATTTAATCAGCGCATTCCGGGCTTTGATACTCAGGTAGCCCTCGCGGTCTGAATTCTCGGTCTTTTCCCCGTGTATGCTCACTTTCCGGTTTACAAAATCAAGATCCTCTATCTGTAGCTTTGTTATCTCTCCAACACGCATTCCGGTAGATAGCATGAGCTCAAACAGCGCCGTTTCCCGCTTATCTTTCAATAACTCACGGCAGGCCTCTATCTCCTCCGGCGTGATTCTGTCCTTTTTCTTCTGCTTTGTTTGATATTGTCAATATTGGTTGACACTTTTTTTACAAGGATATCAATGCCTAAG
>CAMNSD010000081.1 GCA_946554445.1 uncultured Lachnospiraceae bacterium
CCAAATCTTATCATAGAAGAATCCTATTTACAGACTTTTCTTCATACCCTCCTTTCGTTTAAGGTGTCTATGCTGGCGGGGACGGGTCACCTTTCTCACGATTCCATTGATCTCTGATGACAGTTTATCATTTATAGTCACAGGAACTGTATTATTTTCAATCATATACTGACAGTCAATAAACTCTTCACTCACTGGACAGACATTCTGAATCAAAAAAGCTCTATATTGACCGTTTACATATCCAAATCGCAAACCGTCATATTCTTTATATCTCTTTCTCTTCTCCTCATATATGTTCTTGTATTTTTCTGTTTTAGATGATATGGGAACCATCCAAAAATATCCGTCCATTTCAAAACAATAACAACAAGGTCCTCCATGTACTCCTGCCTCATCACTATCCTTATTTCCCATTAATCCACAATTAGGAAACCGTTTATAATATTCATCCTTAATAAAATAAAAATTACCTGTATTCAAATTGTCTCCTATGTACAAAAGTGCCCCACTAAACAGTGAGGCACAAAATTTGTATCCCAGCCATTTATTAGTCGCTCGCTGGGTAGCAAAAAATATTTGTATCTGCACCTTTTCTATTAATGCCGATATGCAGTTCCGGCAGAATAATAAGAGGTTCAACCGAACTTCTTACTTATATTGTACTCATTTTCCAATAAATATCTACTGACATTTTATACAAAATGCAGACAAAATCCCCAAAACACATATGCTTTGGGGATGAAAATCTATATTTGATATTTCGTTCGCCTATCTCTTGGATAATTTCGAATGCCCAAATCGCGGAATTTTCAGACAATTTGTTAGTTACCTGTCACTTACCCGTACTATTTTGTAATATCTCACACCTTTTCATTATATAAATTACCGCTCTCTATTTTACATTTTCTATAAATTTTTCATACCAAAGCGGTATCTCTTGTGAAACTCTTATCGGCTTTCCATGCTTATAAATTGCAAATCTGCGAAACTCTATGGTATTATCATAAAATGCCGCCAAATCACATTCCGGCAAAACAGTTTTCAAATTATCAAAGGTCTCAATATATCTTCTTTCTATATCCTGCTCTGCAATGCCATGACCACCTTGTTTTATACGTGCAGCTACTCTTTCTTTTGCAATATCTGCACTCTCAACCCCGATATAATGTAGTTCGATAAAATATCCTCTATTCTTTGCTTTTGTTATATTATTTATTATTGACTTTCCACACAATGTAGTCTCCTGATTAAAAGTAATGTCTTCATCAAAAAACCTGGCAATTTTCTTTACTGCAATTTTTCCGGCAGTCATAACGTCAGCCATATCTCTCCAATCGCCAAACTCTCTCAATATTTCATCCGTATTCACTCTTGGCATACTCTGCAGGCTTTGTAATGATTGGTACAACGTCGATTTACCCGCCCCATTAACACCTGCTACTAAAATATATTTTTTCACTAAAAGAGATTCCTTTCTATTACCTGTCGCTGTTTCTTTTGCAGAAGAAAATTACCCACCATTTCATAAAAGCTCCTTTGCTCTTCTGTTTCCGCTTCCAATACAAGCTGTAAAGTGTCTTCCGGTTGAAGCATTTTTATATCTTCATAGATTTTTTCGTACTTTTTCACATCACACATAACAGCACCTCCATTAAGAAATCTATATAAGCTTGAAATATATTATAACCCAAATAACCTGAAATGTTAATAGACCAGAAAAACTCCGCAGGAAGAACCTGCGGAGTAAAAATTCTTGATGCCTTGTATTCCGTTTGCCTATCTCTTCGAGAACTGCGGTGCACGTCTCGCTGCTTTGAGGCCGTACTGAAATTCTTTGATTGCCGTTTTTCCTTGATTTTACGGGCTTTCCCGGCTTTTCATTGTTCAGTTATCCTATGTGGGAACCACGAAAAATAGCAATTTCTTAGTCATCGGTGGCCTGATGGAAAGCGCCATTTACCACGCCAAACAACTCCTCTGGCTTATTATACTTCACCTTTGCGTAGATGTCCATAGTTGTTTTGCTGTTTTCATGCCCTGCAAGGTACTGGACAGTCTTAGGGTCCACCCCGGAATACAGCAGGTTGGTGATATAGGTGTGGCGCAGCAAATGTGGTGTCACATGGAAATCCAGTGTATAGTGAATCTTGGGATTATTTTTCTGCGTCATCCCCAGTGACGGTGTGACGGTGTACTTGATGCTCTGCCCATTTACATATTTATAATAGTTACGCGCCTGAGTAGAGCGGACCACCACATACTGCCATACCCTTTGAAATTGTGAGGCGGATAACGGCTCCCCGTTGCTGTCGGAAATCACATATTCCGAAACAGAGGTTTCTTTGACTTCCCGCAGGCAATCTACCAAGCACTTGGGAATTGGTATGTCCCTCCGGGCTGCTTTCGTTTTTAATGTGGTAGAAATCACCGGTCGGTTATGTTCTGTGCGCCATGCTCGCCTTACAGATATGTAGGGAGTAGGTTCGTCCAGAAATACACAGTCCCATTGCAATGCAAGGATTTCTTCCCGGCGCAGACCGGAATACAATCCAAGCACAATAAACAAGTGGGGAGGAAGTCCTTTGACCGTATCCAAAAGCACCTCTACCTGCTGATCTGTCAATGCCTCTTTCTTTTTTGCGGCCTTGCCACCCTTGCCCGATATGCCCACACAAGGATTGCTTTGAAGTATTTGGCTGCGCTCTGCCGAGTAAAAAACACATTTGAGGAGCATATTCACCTTACTGTATAATCCCTCTGATTTTTTCGACAGCGGCACAAGTGCCAGCCGAATATCGTCCGCTGTAACTTCCTCCATATACATCTCCCCCAGGGGCTTGATGATATAGTTCTTCATATCAGCGGTATAACCTTTCAATGTAGCAGCGGACACTTTGGCAGACTGCATAAGCAGCCACTTCTCGCAATACTCGGCCACTGTTGGATGCTGCCGATGAAAGATAATCTCCTCCACCTGCCGCCGCGCTTCTAATTGTTTCTCATATAGTTCTTCGCAAGTGGCAGCATACAAACTCACCTGCTTGCCGTCTGCATCCATAATCCGGGTTCTGTAATATTGGATTCCTTTTAACATGATGGTTCCGTACTTTGGAATCTCAGTTTTCTTTTTAGCCATTTTGGACCTTCCTTTCCTGAAATGTGCGGCCTATGTACCTACACTCCCTTTTTATCAGAAAGTCCCAATTTAATCAAAGATACGGCCAGCGTAAAGCAAAGAGCGAGACATCCTTGCCTCGCTCTTTCTGTGTTTTCTGTTTTATCTTATACAGCATCCCATTGGGCAAATGCACCGCCCATAGCTCTCACAAGCTGATCTGGCCTATTGTATTTGACCTTGGCGTAAATGTCCATAGTGATTTTACTGTTTTCATGGCCTGCCAGATATTGGACCGTTTTGGGGTCCACCGATGAATGAATCAGATTTGTGATATAAGTATGACGCAGCTGGTGCGGTGTCACTTCAAAATCCAGGCTGTAAACAACTTTGCCATTATGGGCTGCTTTTTCTCCAAGGACCGGTGTAACCGTATGCTTTACGCGCTTTCCATCTTCATACCGGTAATAGCAGCGCTCCTTAACCGTTCTGGTAACAATATACTGCCAAAGCCGCTTGAACTGCGTATAAGACAGTGGTTCACCATCTCGATTGGCAAC
>CAMNSD010000082.1 GCA_946554445.1 uncultured Lachnospiraceae bacterium
CGTCCGAAAGGTTCTTTTGTTTGTTGTCCATAAAAATATCCTCCTTAAATGGTTTTCTGCCATTATAAAGGAGTTCCCTCAGGGAGACCATGCCTGGTCGTGTGGTCGTGGAAAAGCAGTTCAGGGACCGAACACTTGTTGGCAGTAAGACGCCGGATTTTTATGGGACTGGAGGAAGGATTTTGCAAAACGGCGGACAAAGGCGGAAGCAAAATCAGAATAGGAGGGCTGGGAGAACAGTGTCTTCAGGAAGGAGAGGGAAGAGACTTCCATAGAGGAAAGTGCCCCGAGCCATTCTTCCTTCTGCACCAGGAAGAGTTCCAGAAAACGGTGCAGTTGGGAAAGGGTGATGGAGAAACGCCTGCAGAGGCCCTCTATAGTAGAGAGGTGCAGGAAATACTCTGCCAGGACACGGAGGATGAAGAACAGGCCGTAGCCGGAATAGGGGATGATGAAATCCGGGAGGATGGCATGGGTATGGCCGCAGGTGCAGATGAGGCGAAGGATGCAGAGGCTGTGTCGGACAGGGGCGCCATCTATGAAATCCACCAGGGAACGGTCATAATAGGCATGGATCTTGCAGCTGCCTGCTGCCCCACAGAAGGGACAGGTCTGCAGCTGGGGACGGAATCCAACCATGAAAGACTCAAATAGTGCTTTTGATGAAGTTTTTATACGGATCAGCTTGCAAAATAGGGAGTTTTCTCTTATCATAGTATATGTCGGTAGTGCCAAAGCCTCACGAGTGGGACATGATCCCGTATATGGCAGGCACGCTGGTGTGTGAGAGAAAGAACAAACTGTAGGAGGTTGGTGTTCTTTCTCTTTTTTTTGTTCCAAAAAAAACTATATCGGAACAGGCAGGAATGATCAAGAGGAAAATGCGCCGTTTCCTACAGCGCGCTCTGATAGCTGCCCCTTAATTGTGATGAAAAAAACAAAAATCGCTGATAAAGAGTTATATTTCGCTTATAGTTCCCGGATATGGAGCTTTCCGGCTTTGAACTTATGATTCTTATATACTTCGGTTCATTAAGAACTTGATTATAAACAAATATTGAATCATGTCATTCACTTGTCAGTCAAAAAGATTATCCCACAGATTTTAGAATCTGTAAAACCGGCAGGTTATTCATCGCTTACCAAAAAAATACCGCCTACCTCATACAAGATAAGCGGCATCTGATATCCATGTTTTTATCTGTCAATCTCCTGTATAGAAAGATAGCTTTTTAATCAAATATCCTGCGTCTGTCAAGCCTGCGCTATGCAGTGCCTATCCGAGACCGCATGTTTTCCGTTTTCTTACCTTACATGAGCGTACCAAAACCAAACCCTGCTTTTTTTCTTTACTGTGCAGCGTCTCATAATGTTCACTATTCAGGTAATATACGAAATTAACTGTTGTCTTTGTCATTATACTGGTAATATAATTTTTGTATTGCGGACGGCAGACTTAATTACACACTCATCACACATTTTTCTCCATAATATGGAAATTGGGAATCATGTGTAAGTAATACTAAATTCTCATATTTAGCCTGCGCTATCAGAAGCCTGTCAAATGGATCATTATGTTTTGGTGCATCGTTCGGTCGTGATAACGTCTTTAACAGGAAAATATGTCCTGTCTCTATCGGCAGGCTGGTAAATCCTGTATCCTCACACAGCCGGACAAATTCTTCTTCTGATACAGGCATATTTTCTGGCTTGATTATATGCTTGATTGCAACTTCCCATACAGAGGCCATACTATAAAATACTTCATTACTTTCCTTTTCGAGAAGTTCTATCACTTCATCCGACAGCTTTGACGTATCTGCAATAGCCCATAGTGCTATATGCGTATCCAGCAAAATCCTCACGTCTATTTCACCCCAAACATTTCTGCTATCTCGTCATTATTCTCATCAATATTATCCGGAATCTTATATTTTCCATTTGCAATCCCCAATGTTCTTTTTCGCCCGGCTGCTGATAAATGCATGGAAAAAGGCATTCCCTGATCCTCCACGCTTTGCCTTGCAAATATTCTTACCGCCTCTGCAAAAGATGTCCCCAGTTGTTTATACAATAATTCAACCTGTTCCTTTAACTCTGAATCCATTCTTACTTGCAGGGTTGCCTCCTTAGCCATAACAAGCACCTCCTTTTTGTAATACAATTATATTACAATCGTATTGCATTTTCAACTATATTATGTATTTAATATCTCCACTATTATTCGTAGTCTATTCGTTCAATTTTGAAAATTACAGGTCTTGTACCATCTGAGCAGCAAGCAATCATTGTGTTTTCTTCCTTCATCCACCCTTTCATAATAGAGCCACCCTGTAATCCCGCATAGATATATCGCGAGATTGCATCCCATGCCTCAGAACAATGCGGCATTTTAGGTCCACCTGCCACAGTATCAGGATCAGCTTCTGTTTTAACCAGTGTGTCAAGTCCCATATGCCAGAAATCATCCCTCTCATCATCCCTGAAAAAAATGAATTCGTCACCCACATTATAACATTGACATGCTCCAGAAGCAGGATCCGCACAATACTGCTGTTGAAGTTCAGGATATAGTTTTTTATCAATTACAGTTACTTTCACTTTATATTTCATACTCTCCATCTCCATTCATTCGTTCAGAATCCAGCCTTTAAATCATACCATAACGGACATTAGCAGCCCATTAAGTGTACCTTATTGAACATTAGTAGTTCAATAAGTATACACTGTCAAATACTTTTATCAGCCTTCTTTGTTTCTTCTCTTACGGACTGCTTGTTTTCCTTCCATGACATCCTTGTAGCGGAAGCACTCCTCTGTATGGTCATTGATTATCCCGCAAGCCTGCAGATGGGAGTATACTGTCACAGAGCCAAGGTATTTAAACCCTCTCTTTTTCAAATCCCGGCTGATTTCATCTGAAAGTCCGTTCTTTGCCGGAAGACTTCCTTTTTGATGGCCCATATACAGAATTACCTTGCCTTTCGTAAATCCCCACAAATAATCGCTGAATGTACCAAACTCCTTTTGTATCTTCAAAAAACACTGAGCATTATGGATTACTGCACGAACCTTTCTCTCAGACTTTATCATTCCTTCTGTATCTATAATCCTCTGGACATCTTCCTCTGTATATTCTGCCACGCTCTGATAATCAAAATCATCAAAACATTTACGGAATATCTCCCTGTCAGCCAGCAAATTAAATTTATCTATTACCACAGGTTTGCAGCAAATTAAAATCTTCATTCTAAAAACACTACAATACTATGATAAGAAAAACTCCCTGATTTGCAAGATAATTCGTATAAAAAAAACATCCATACAGCTTTTCAATGAATATATGCTGTCTTATTCATGGGAGGATGAGGCATGTCCATGGTGCGGCTCCAAAGGGAACTGCGTCTCCCATGGCTCTTATATGCGCTCCATGGCTGATTTCACGTATGGAAAGGCAGTCTATGGGGAAATCTGTGTCCTGCGGCTGTGCTGTACAAGTTGCGGGCATACCCATGCCATCCTCCCGGATGTCATCATCCCTTACTCTGTATATGGCCTTTTCTTCATCCTGCGGGTGCTGGCAGAATACTTCCTTCCTTTGTATACGGTAGAAAAACTCTGCGCCCGCTTCGGCATCTCCGTGTCCATGCTTTACCG
>CAMNSD010000083.1 GCA_946554445.1 uncultured Lachnospiraceae bacterium
ATGCGGGATTTCCATACGCTTGATGAACTTCGCACAAGCCTGTACACGTATGTCAGTCAGTATAACCAGAGGATCCATTCTTCCCTGAATGGAAAGAACCCACAGGAACGCTGCTTTAGCGAGCCAGACTGCTTCCACCGCTTACCCGAAGATAAGATTGACCTGTTATTCTTACTGGAGTTAGAGCGCCGCGTTTCTGTTGACTGTGTGGTTACCATTGACCACATCGAGTATGAGGTCGATTATCGTTTTGCAAAACAGAGGATCAGACTCCGTTATTCTCCTGATATGGAATCCATCTACGTTGTGGAAGCAGATGGTACGCTTACACCCATCCGTCTTCTTAATAAGATCGAAAATGCAGATATCAAACGTGAAAAGCCGCGTCTTTATGGAGGTGATGACTAATGGATTATACGATCCGCTATGGTTTGGAATTCAACCCATTTTTAAAGAACTCCAAAGAAATCTTTGTATCAACGGATGAGTCAAAAGAAGTTCTGTTCCGCCTGAACTATCTTGCAAAAACAAAGGGCTTCGGCCTGCTCACTGGCAGTCCAGGCCGTGGAAAAACAACTGCCATCAGAGCCTGGAGGCAGGGATTAAACAACTCGCAGTACAAAGTGGTCTATACCTGTTTTTCCACCTTTAGTCCCAATGATTTCTATCGGGATCTTGCTGCCGAATTGGGGGCACAGGCCCACTATCGGAAACCAGACAATTTCCGTGCAATCCAGGAAGAACTTACCAGACTTTCTGTTGAAAAAAGGAAAACGCCTGTCATCATCATTGATGAGGCGAACTACATCAGTTCCGCTATCCTGAATGACTTCAAGCTTTTATTTAATTTTGAGATGGATTCCAGGGATCGTGCTGTGGTTCTGCTGTCCGGGCTTCCATCTTTAAATGCAACACTTCGTCTTAGTGTCCATGAACCATTCCGTCAAAGGATCATCATGAACTATGAGATCCCTGCATTTACCAGGGAAGAAGCACGATCCTATGTCCTTGAAAAACTAAAGGGCGCTGGCGCTGCCAGAGCAGTTTTTGAAGATGCTGCACTGGAAGCCATCCTAAATGCATCCGATGGAACCCCGCGTGTCATCAACAATCTATGCAACAGTTGTCTTCTGATCGGAGACTCCAGGAAGAGTAACATGATCACAGCAGAAATCGTCATGCAGGCAATTAACAATAATAAGATTTAGCAGCAAAAGCAGGGCAGCCTGCTTTTTGCATTTCCTCCGATCTGTGAATTTGCTTCAATTTTTATAACGATCAGATAACTTGCTGATGTTGGTGCAGGCAATCTGCTAATACGTGGCACACAAAGCCAAAATCAGGCGCATCTAATCTGCATGGAACTGGTGCATCTAATTTGCAGGACAACAAGTAAGCAAGACCTATGTTTTGCCCAAAAACCTTGTCAGGATTGGAAAACCAAGAGTTTTAAGCGAAGCACAACTTAGACATTTGAAGGAATTGCGGAGTAGAGCATAAACGTTTTGTGATTGTGGAATTCCAGTCATAGTTTTTATTTGACTATAAAAATGCTAAAATTTTTTGAGAATTTGAAAACTTTTTCCAGCGCCATGACAATATATACATGCAAGGGCAAATCTTTGCAAGTCGACTTGAAAGAAGAAGGAGGATGGCTGCTATGAATAATGACGAATTCGAGCGGTTTGTCCTGAAGTTTGGAAAAGATATTCTGCGATTTTGCCGGATGACAGCCGGGGATGCAGAAAATGGGGACGAACTGTATCAGGACACTATGCTGAAGCTGCTGGAGAAAAGGAATAGACTGGACTCTATGCAGAATACAAAGAGTTACGCTTTATCCACTTCAATTTATCTTTGGAAAAATAAGAAGAAAAAATATGCAAACAGGATGAGGCTGGTTCCGATTGACAGTATGGACGAGATGTCTGATGAAGGATATGGGTTTGCTGATTATGATAATGAAGTTTCCCCGGAAAGTATTGTATTAAAACAAAATGAGATAGATATGATTCAGGGATTCGTTAAAACCCTGCCGGAGAAGTACAGAATACCAATCTATCTGTATTATTCAGCAAATATGCAGATAAATGAAATATCTAAGATCCTTGGACTGCCGGAAGGAACCGTCAAAAGCCGGATGCGGAAAACAAAGAAACAGTTAAAGGAAAAATTGGAGGCGATAGGATATGACAGATGAAAAATTGGATCAAATCTTAAAGCAAGCCCTTGCTCCTGAAATTAGTAACAGAGAAATTCGGATACATAGAAGGAGGAAGGACAAAATGACTACATTTGGCAAAATAGGAAAAGGTGTTGCTGCGGCAGTGGCTGTTGCGGTTATTGGAATTGGTGGGTTGGGATACTTTAATCCGGTGCTTGCAGCAAAGATTCCATTGATTGGAAAGATTTTTGAGAAGGTTGAGGATGATGCAACATATTCCGGAGACTATACGGATAAGAAAACTGTCCTGACAAATGAGGATTCTGCGGGGAATTTGGATACATCGGACTATACTGTGTCTGATAAAGGAATCACATTAACCGCATCGGAAGTTTATTGTGATGGATATTCCATATTCCTTACAGTAAACATTGAATCAGAAGATGCAGATTTCACTCATATTCCGGAACACTATACAGGCATGAATGTTGCAGATAACCAGACAGCCGCAGGATTTTATGTAGGCGGAACATGGAGTGTGGATGGAAGTTCACCTGAATGGCTCGAAAATACATTTGATGGTAAGGTAATCGACAGCCATACATTTGCGGGTATGTTGAAGATAAATCTTGAGGAGAAGTATACAGGTATCGGCGAACTGAACTTAAATGTAGACGGTCTTGGTTATGATGATGACAGGATGCTTGATGGCGAGGAAATATCAGCATCTCACTGGACAGAGGGTAGCTGGAATATTGTCATTCCGTTTGAGGTAAACGGAACAGATGTAAAAACAATTGAAGTGAGCGAAAAAAAGGGAAATATTACGCTTGAAGATGTAGTAATATCTCCGTATCAAGTAATTATTCATGCAACAACACCGGGAGAGCAGAGAGAACTGACTGACGACAGGAGGGAAAAGCTGCTTTCAAAAGATCCCGATATGACGGATGCAGAGATGTTCGAACTTCTTGGGTGGTCTTATGAGCCCTGCTATACAATTTGCTTTAATCAGGATGGGGAACTGCTTTACGCAGATATGGAAATGGCAGGCAGAGCTGGATTTGCTGTTCAGGGGAAAGAGATAAAAACATTGTATGTCTACATTTTTGACAATCTTGATGACTGGTCTTTGATGAAACAGGAAGGAATGAACAGCAGCGTTGCAGAGAAGGCTGTCATTTCTAAGGAAATTCATGTAGAGTAAGTGGGAATAATTCTTAAAATAAGAAATGTAATACTGTTCCGAGTTAGGTATTAAGACGGGAAAGCGTTTGTTGGAGGAAGGACAATAAACGCTTTTTTGCATTTAATGAAGCACAATATAAAGCGCGTAAGTTTTTGTTACCGGTAACTTACACACTTTATATTACACTCCCGACTTTTCGGATGAATTATAATATTTTCCAGTTTGCCAGGTCTAAGAAGGAGGGTATGAAGAAAAGTCTGTAAATAGGATTCTTCTATGATAAGATTTGGT
>CAMNSD010000084.1 GCA_946554445.1 uncultured Lachnospiraceae bacterium
GGTTATGTAAAGCTATACATTATGCAAAGTTAATGATAGAAATCCTTATAAATAAAGGATACTTTAGTTGATTTACTTTCCATAATCCATCAAGATTTAAGTGTATTTTATCAATTCACTTAAGGAGGAACGCACGATGGAAAAATCAACTTTACAGCAACTGATCAACCAAACCGGGGAAGCACTCGTACAGGCAGGTGCATCCAGCTATTACCAAAAAGTATTTAAAACTCTTACAAAACAGCTTTTGCTCTACTCCCACGAACAAGGTACTGATTCTTTCAGCATGGATTTTGGATTACGGTTTTTAGAAGACCATTATTCTATGTCATCTAAGATAGCGTTGAAAAAATGGTGTACAGCCTATTCCCGTTGTATAAATGCTTTGGCAGAATACCAGCGTTCAGGGAATGTAGTTCTTTATCTTGCCATGGATAAAAGAGCATACACTTTCCCAGAGGGATTTAGATATAGCGCAGAAGCATATATTTCCCATCGAGAAGATATCGGGATAATAAAAAAATCAAATAAGATTTTCAGTTTATATCTGGAGCGCTTTTTTGCGTTTTTAAGCAGGAAGAACATTGCTTCTTTAGATACACTGTCTCTCAAAGACGTTTTGGATTTCATGGCATCTTTGAACTGTTATGAAAAGCCAACCATAAATCATACAATGCGTGCGGTGCGCTATTATCTGAAATACTGCTATGAACATGGTCTTATGGAGCGGGAGATGTTTTCAAAACTTCCAAACCCTCATTACAACAGGCAGAGCCGATTACCTTCTTCGTATTCTGCGAATGAGGTGACAAAACTTCTTGACTCGATTGACCTTGGGAATCCCTGTGGAATCCGTGATTATGCAATCATTCTTCTGATTGCAAGACTTGGATTACGCAGTAGTGATGTCGCAAATTTAAGGTTTTCCAATATCGACTGGGAAAGAGAAGTAATCCATTTGAACCAGGTAAAAACAGGAAATCCGTTAGAACTTCCTCTTTTAGAAGATGTTGGCGAAGCGATCATTAACTATCTGAAGAACGCAAGGCCTAAAACCGGCTCGGATCACGTTTTTGTGAGACAGGTTCCTCCTTATACGGATTTCAATCCGGGTGCGGTCGGCGCCCTTGTAAGGGTACGTCTCCAGAGATCGGGAATCCATCTTGAAGGGAAAAAGAAAGGCTCCCACACACTCCGCCACAGCCTTGCGAGTCGCCTGTTGGAGCATGAGATTCCGCTTCCGGTCATTTCAGAAATCCTGGGGCACACAACTACTGAAACTACGATGGCATATCTTCGTATTGATATCACCGAGCTTCGGAAATGTGCATTGGAGGTGGCAATCTAATGACAAGAATCAGAAAATCCCCATCTATGACAGGTTCATTTGCGGAAGTTGCCCAGGAATTCATTCAGTACAAAAGAAGCACAGGTTTTAAATATGCAGATGAACCGAAATGTTTATCCCGGTTTTGCCGTTTCAGTGAAGAACAGAGTGTCACAGAAATAAAAATATCCCGCTCCCTTGCAGAAAAATGGACAGCGCCCCGGGCAGGTGAATCCGAAAAAAGTCGGTCACACCGCATTACCTGCATAAGACAGTTTGCCATATACCTTAATAACCTTGGTTATGACGCTTATATCGTGCCGGAAGTGAAGGGTTTGAATCACAGTTCATTTGTACCATATATATTTACACATGAGCAGATAGCAGCTGTAATCAAAGCCGCTGATGAAACAGAACCCAAAGAAGTTGCAAGAAATATGCATCTGGCGTTACCAGTGATCTTCAGGATTCTTTATGGCTGTGGACTTCGTGTGTCAGAAGTTGTCGGACTTCGCTGCGGGGATGTAAATCTCGAAGATGGGATTCTTACGATCCGTGAAGCAAAGACTGACCGTGACCGGTATATCCCATTATCAGATTCCGTAAAAGAAGCCTGTATATCCTATGCAGATAAAATCTGGTGGGAAAAAGACAGCGACTTTTTCTTCCCTGCTCCTGATAAGACCATGATCAGTCCGATGACTATCTATCAAAGGTACCGCAGGTATCTGGAAGCGGCAGGGATTTCACATGGCGGAAAAGGGCAGGGCCCCCGTCTGCATGATGTACGTCATACATTCGCAGTTCATGTTTTACAAAAATGGATCAAGGAAGAAGCCGATTTAACGGCTATGCTCCCGATTCTTTCCACATATATGGGGCACAAAACAATACGCTCAACAGCAAGGTATCTGCGCCTGACAGCGGAAGTTTATCCAGACCTGATGAGGGAAGTGGAAAGGTCATGTGCATACGTCATCCCGGAGGTATGCCATGAAGGAAACTGATTTTGCACAGTATTTAACGCAGTTCCTGTCAGTATATCTTCCCTGCCAGGTCGGCAGCAAACGTAATACCCAGTTAGCATACAGGGACTCATTCTCATTATTTTTAAGATACTGCAGAGATCAGGAGAACCTTTTGCCGGAAAAGCTGACAGTTGCAAAAATAAACAGGGATCTGATCCTCCGCTTTCTGCAATGGCTGGAAGAAGAACGTAACTGCAAAGCGGCGACAAGGAATCAACGTCTCGCTGCAATCCACTCATTTTTCAGCTTTTTAATGGTAGAAGAACCACAGTATATACAGCAAAGCCAGAAAATCCTGGCTATTCCAATGAAAAAAACGGATACGGTGCCACTCATGCATCTTCCATTGGATAGCATCAAGGGCCTGTTAGAACAACCCGACAAGACAACGATCCAGGGGAAAAGGGATGCTGTTCTGCTGTCACTTTTATATGATACCGGAGCAAGGGTTCAGGAACTTGTAGATCTAAAAGTTTGTGATGTTGCTTTAAATGATACTGTCACCATTATACTGACAGGCAAAGGCGGTAAAAGCCGCATTGTTCCAGTCATGAGACCAACCGGGGAATTGTTGAAGCAGTATATGGAAGGTTCTGGTCTGACTTTGCCTGTATATGGTCGCAATCCGTTATTTACCAACCGCAGCAATAAACCCCTGACGAGAGCCGGAGTGACATATATTTTGAAAAAATATGCTGCACAAGCTCAGGCAATGGGAATAAAGGATATCTCCGATGAAATCACACCGCATTGGCTGAGGCATAGCAAAGCAATGCATTTGCTCCAGTCGGGAGTCAATCTTGTTTATATCAGAGATCTACTGGGACACTCTGATATTTCAACAACCGAAATCTATGCACGGGCAGACGAAAAAATGAAGCGAAAAGCATTGATGGAAGCTTACAACAGTCCATCATCTGACGAACTGCCAGCGTGGAAAAAGGATAAAGACCTTCTTGATTGGTTGAAATCTTTGTAAGGGTTTACCCCTGATTATGCAAAGTTTAAAAGAGCCTATACCCTATAAAATCAGGAAAAGTGTAGGCTCAACTTTGCATAATAACTTACTTTTCATAAC
>CAMNSD010000085.1 GCA_946554445.1 uncultured Lachnospiraceae bacterium
TAGTATTGATTTTTCAAGGAGCAAATCCCATTTTTAATGTGGGAAGTTTGAGTTAATAACCAATTTGGCTGAATATGACATTCCTGATACCCTTTATAGTTTCCACTAAGAGCATGGTCTCTATTTTTTGCTTCCAAAGGATCTTTGCTAATTTGTTTTGCTTCTTCTATAGCTTCTATCACTTCCTGCTTATATTTAGGAAGTTCCACACTGAAAGGAAGTCCGCCTCGCATAATGCCTGTCTTAAAATGGGTAATTGAATGGAAAGAAAACCATGAATTGATTGGAACGATTAATTTGGGAAATGTTGAAGAATCATGTTTTATGTCAGATACAAATAGAGAAATGTTCGGAGCCGAAAAAGACACAGATTATTGACTGTCTGAATGAGATACCGTTTACAACATTGGATATTACAGAAGATGTCACGAAGGTGGCAAAGAGAATTATTGAAATGGGAATACTGACACAAAAGAGCTTTGATGATTGCCAACATATAGGAGTGGCGATTATAAATTTTAAATATATTGTAAATGTAAAGACAATCAGGGGTGTAAGAGCAATTACAAACTTGGAAGGGTATAAGATGATAGAGATATGGAATCCCTCTGTATGATTGGAAAGCGATGGATAATTATGATTACGAAACCGAATATCAGTCCTGATTTTACGATTGAAGATATTCATAAAATCAGGGAATATCATTATGAACTGACAAAGGATATGACAACGCAGGAGAAAATCAATTTTTATAATGAAGGTGGAAGAGCTTTTTTGGTAGAGATGGAAAAGAGAAAGCTACAGCAAAGAGGGATTTTCTATGAATAAGAAAATTATCATTATTGAAGGCTATTTGGCTACTGGAAAGTCTGCGTTTGCACTGCAGTTGTCCAAATCAATAAATATACCATACTTAATCAAGGATACCTTTAAAATTGCACTTTGTAAAAATATTTCTGTTACCAGCAGAACAGAAAGCAGTGTTTTTTCGACGGTCACGTTTGATGGTATGATGTATGTTGCGGAAAGAATGTTAGAAACAAGCATTCCTATTATTATTGAAGGAAATTTTGTTCCTGCCGGCGTCAAAAAGATTGATGAAGCTGGCGCGATAAAGAGCTTGATTGATCGATACAATTACACTTCATTGGATTTCAAATTTATGGGTGATACACGAGTTTTGCATCAACGATTTCTGGAGCGAGAAAAAACTGCTGAACGCGGTGAAGTTAACAAAATTGGGATGGATGTTCCCTATAGCACGTTCAATCAGTGGTGTCACAATCTTGACGGTTTTGATATTGGTGGAGAAACGGTACGAGTAGATACAACCTATTTTCCCGATGTCAATTTTAATAGCTACATCAATCTGGCAAAAGAATTTATGTGCGGAAAGCACCCTTCTATTAAATTGGAACAGAATAAAAGATTAGGTATAGAGGACTGCCAGAAATATAGCAGCCTTCATAATTATTGAAGGAATGGATACCTTTATTTCCATGAGCTTACTGTTGTTGTCTCACTTACAGTTATACCGTTTGATGAATTGATTTTGGGGCTCGTAATTTCTACGTGGCTGACCCGGAAGGCAATCTTTTAGAAATAGGTAGTATGAATGAAAATTAAGTCATTTCTCTTCTTAAAAATAGTTCTTGACATATAAATAGAATTATGGTAGATTATCAAGAAAGTTTAGGAGAACATGGAAATGAAGAGCTTACATTTTACAATGAATCATAGGTACATGTATTACAGACGTACTTAAATGTAATTGTGTTTCGATTAGATGCACAGTTACGCAGGTAGGTCTGATATGTCTGTGCATATAAATCGGTAAGTGTAAGTTGTAATTATGATAGAATGCTTGTAATGGCCGATGGTTTTAGAAATGCACTGGACATATTGTATGTTTGGTGCTTTTTTGTTTGGAAAGGGGTTTTTTATGATATTATCAAACGGAACAGAGGTTATCACTAAGCCTTATCGTGAAAAAGATACGGAAGAGATTGTCAGGCTGATTATCAGAAATTGCCACGCATGATGAATGGAATAAAAGAGCTGGATGATGAACAGCATTACCGGTTGGAGAAATTCAGAAAGATTCGTTAGGGGGAATGGTGATAATGATAATTAGGACAATGAATATCGAAGATTTTGAAAAAATATATGATTTGTGGATACATACGGAAGGCATGGGATTGAATACAACAGATGATTCAAAGGATGGAATCGCCAAATATTTATTGCAAAATCCTAATACGTGCTTTGTTGCGGAAGATAACGGAAAACTCATAGGCGTTATGATCAGTGGACATGACGGGCGTAGAGGTTTTATCTATCACACTACGGTCAAGAAAGAATATAGGGGACAGGGAATTGGGAAAAAGTTAGTCGATTCAGTAATGAAGGCTTTGGAAGCAGAGGGTATACACAAAGTGGCATTGGTGGCATTTGAGAAAAATGTATCAGGCAATGCCTTTTGGGAAAAGGTCGGATTTACTGTAAGGGATGACTTGGTTTATAGAAATAAAAATATACATCAACTGAAAAGAATTGATTTAATTTAGTACGGAGGCTGTATATGGAAGTAACATTATTAAGGGCAGGAATTGACAACGCAAAAGAACTACATGCTATGCAGGTTGAAGCTTTCAAAGAATTATTGGAAAAATATCAGGATTTTGACACCAGTCCTGCAAATGAAAATATGAAAAAAGTAGAAGCACGCTTGAAACAGGACTTTACATTTTACTATTTTATCTGTATCGGACAGAAGAAAGCAGGAGCTATTCGTATTGTTGACTTAAAGGAAAATGGAAAAAACAAAAGAATTTCCCCAATATTTATATTACCGAAATTTCAAGGGAAAGGCATTGCACAGAAAGCAATCTGGCTGTGCGAAGAAATACATGGAAATGAAAATTGGGAGCTGGACACAATCTTGCAGGAATCTAAAAACTGTTATCTGTATGAAAAAATGGGGTATCGCCGGACTGGAAAAACAGAAGTCATTAATGAAAGACTCACATTAGTATTTTATGAAAAGAAGGGGCGGGCATAACATGAATGTAATCATACTTGGTTCCGGAGGCTGTGTCGGCACGCCAAGAGCATGCTGTAACTGCCGTGTATGTACAGAAGCACGGCAGAAAGGATTTCCTTATGCAAGAACGGGGTGCAGTCTGTTTGCTGAAGTGAGGGTATGAAGAAAAGTCTGTAAATAGGATTCTTCTATGATAAGATTTGGTGGAATGCTGAAAAATTGGGCATTCCACCTTTGTTGGTAGTGTAAAATAGTTTGTGTCTTTGGAAAAAAATACCTCTTTTTTGGTAAGAA
>CAMNSD010000086.1 GCA_946554445.1 uncultured Lachnospiraceae bacterium
CCGGATCAAGGGGCTATTCTGTCTGTCCTATTCCTACAATAAACTTACGCTATCTGAAGGGAGTGCTACATTAGACTACAAAAAGATCAAAAAGCAGTTGGCTTTGATCGCGGAGGAAATTGATGTGCCGGTGTATTATCTCCACTGGATTGATTATCCATGTCTGAAAGGGATCTTTTATGAAAGCGCAGAGTCCGTTAGGGAACATATGGAACAGCAGCATGTGGAATTTGAGAGAAAAAAGCGCGAGGGAGATGACCAGAAATCCGCAGGAGCAAGATATTTTTCTAAAATCTATTCTTATTTATTGGAGTTAGGCGATTTTGAAAGTCTGGTGGAGGAGTTGGAAGCGCTGCTATAGGAGGAAGGTAATTGACAAAGACGGATGACTTTTTAAGGACTGCATATTTACAAGGACAGTATTCTGATGAAAATATGGCAAAGAATGATAGGTTAGGCACTGTATTGTCGGATTGGATCAAAAAAAACGATAGACTGAATATTATGAGGTGGGAACCCAATAATGAGTTGTATCCAAGATATATGCTTTTGGGGACCGACAGGGGGATTCTTGCCTACCTTGCGTTCTTTCACCATATATCATCGAACGCGGTAAGCGACGATGTCATCTCAAAATATGGAATATGCCATGAACTTTCCGGCTTGAAAGCAAGACTTGCGTTGGTAGATTCCGATTTGGACAGGCCGGTGTTTTATGTACATCTCATGGAGTATCCCAATCTGCAGGGGATATATTTTGAAACCACAGAAATGATCAAAAATAATCTGTTTGAGCAACGTGCTGAGGTGGCGGACTATCAGGGCAAGAAATATTATTTTTCAAACTTGGAGGAAATGGGTCCTTTAGAAGAATTGATCGAGATACTCAGGGATTTAAAGAAAAACAATGTTAGGATGTATTGACGATCAGCGGCTTTTGGAAAGAGGTTTTGGTGGATGGTATCTTGCGTGAAAGGAGTTAGCGTATGAAGGTTTTGAAAGTACACGGGAAGCAGTTGCCAGTGCCGCCTTTTTTTCAGGTATACAATTATGGCGGCGGCAACGGGGACAAAGACAGGGAGATTGTTTATTCGGAATTGACAGGGGATACACCGGCATTGATCAATTATTATTATATTAATAGCGACAAGTATCCTCATATTTTTCAGAGTCCTGCGTTTAAAAATATCTTATCCTACTCAAACATCGGTGATGTCTATAACAACGTTCGAAAAAGGTTGATAAAAGATAAACGGGAAATATACTCTGGCTATACATCGGGTACCTATGATTTTAACGACAAAATATTTTTACTTGATTCGGGTGCAGCAAGTATCGTGAAAAAAATTGCCGAGGATATTGATTATGATGTTGCGAAGTTTGAGTCTGTGATAGTAGAGCATATGAGGGTTTATTATGATTTTGCAGATAAGCTGCATTTGGACTTGGTCGTAGGATTTGATCTGGGCGGGAAATACACAGAGAAGGATGGAGAAAAGAAAGATAAAAAACTATGTGAATTTCTCTCTTCCATAGATGCAGAAAGAATTAACAATTTATTGTTAGAGGAGACAATTAAGTATCTGGCAGCAAAGCCGGATTTTTATCCTTATGTATTAGCGACGGTCCATGGCGCTTCCCAGAAAGATTATGAGGCCTGTGTGGATTATATTCTTCATCTGGAAGAGAAATATGACTACACTTTTTGGGGATTCGCGTTAGGAGGGATAGCGAGCTATAAGCAGGTTGATAGTTCGTGGTATTCTGATATTGACTTTGCGAAGACGGGGAAAAGAGGATTCATTGAAACGGTCACGCCAGCTCGCGCTTGCCGCATTGTGAGAAATAAAGTCGGAGATAGGCCGATTCACGCATTGGGGTGTGGGGGTTATCCGAACATAGCCATGAATTATTATTGTGGGGCGACATCCTTTGATGCGGCAACTCCGGTTAGGAGAGTCGGGGATGGCAGCGAGGAATCGACACGTCAGGTATACGATCCGAAGCCGATGAAAGGAGTAAGTTTTAGTAAATACTTTGTGGGCGGAATCAATGCAGATGGAACAATGCGGGAAGAACCTTGTTCATACGTTAAGTTGAACGAAGTGAAAGATTCTATGAAACTTTGTGGATGTCCGGCCTGTGAGATGGCAGGATCGGTGAAGCACATAAAGGATTTATATCATAGGAAAGCGGAGGATAATGAAGCCTGTTATTTTAGCCGACAGCTTATGGGATTACATGCAGTCAGGCAGCATAGAAAGCTGTGCGAGGTGATCGCATCCTACAGTGACTTGCCAGCTTTTTGTGAAGCATATCCCAGTAAATTAAATCAGGGGTTAGTGAAAATATTTAATCAATTGTGATGGTAGAGGGGGTGTTGTAAAATCATCTAAATTAAGTGATTTTGCAACACCCCCTTATTTCGTCTTCAGTTTTCTGTTATCAGCGGTGACATCCGTGATGTCCGCCGCCGCGTCCACTGCGTGTGGTTGTCGTACTGACAGTTGCGCAGGTGCCATCACAGTATCCATCTGCATGGTCATAACCGCAGTAATCACATCCGTCATGTGTGTGCCTTCCGGTCTCAGTGCATCCTTCTACGGTGCATACCGGACAGCTGGTATCGGTTACTGTTGTCGTGGTTGTTGTTGCTGTCGCTGTCTGACGATGATGATGCCCATGAGCAGAAACCGGAGTAACAAAGAGAACGGATATCAGTGTGACTGCCACAATCGTGCGTAACAGCTTTCTGATTGACATGGGAATCTCCCTCCTTCTTAAATAAAAAAGATAGTAGTTCTTAAGTATCAGTGTAGCACAGCGGGCATTAGTATGCAAGCCTGGCACTAAGTTTCGATAGCGTAAGTTTATTGTAGGAATAGGACAGACAGAATAGCCCCTTGATCCG
>CAMNSD010000087.1 GCA_946554445.1 uncultured Lachnospiraceae bacterium
CCGCTTATCCGAGTCCGCGAAGCGGATCTCGCAAAGTTAATTTGCGAAGCAAATTAACTTTTATTCAGCCGGAGGCACATCGGCCGGAGGCGGTGCCTGTTCCGCAGCCTGCTGCTGTGCAGCCAGGGCAGCTTGCTGTTGTTCCAGGATAGCCTGTTGTGTCCTCTGTTCCAGTTCCATTCTCTGTAGATCCAGAACCGCTTCATAGTTAGGATCGGAGAAGAACGCCGCATCATGCGGACACATGTTGGTCTGGGCTGCAGGTACAGCCACATTATTGACAGTACCATCCGGATCTACTACCTGTGTTACCGTGGCGGAACCGCTCTGCAAGGAGATGTCTTCGATGGGTGTTAATTCCACCACACCTTCCGCCTTGAAGGGACAGAACTCGCTTGCCGGCAGTCCGGTGTATTGACAGATTTGTCCTGCATAATGCACGTCACAGGTATCCGAGGGTACAGTGCCTGCCGCAAAGTATTCGCTGCGGAGCGTGCCGTTACACAGTCCTTCAATCGGAAGTTTACCGGAACGGGAACATACGGTAGCGGTCACGATACCAGAAGGAACCGAGAAGGATTCGCTGGGCAGTTCTTCATGAATCTTGGACATCACAGCGCGCCATAGCTTTTTGGCCAGGTTTTTCTCATCGCCGGAAAGCTTTACATTGTTGTCAAATCCGGCCCAGGTTGTGGCTGTATAGTAGGGTGTATAGCCTGCAAACCATACATCATTATAATCAGAAGTAGTTCCTGTCTTACCAGCGATTGCCATATTGCCGAAGTTGACAGAACCGCCGGTACCACTGGTGACTACATCCACCATGGCATCTGTCAGCAGGAACGCAGTAGTCTCCTTGATGACCTGTCTGGACTGCGGCATCGTGTTATCCAGGATAATGTTATCATCATGGTCTACAACCTTGGTGTAGAGTTTCGGTTTAATGTAGGTGCCATGATTGGCGATACATGCATAAGCGGCGTTTAACTCCTCGTTGGTAACGCCTTTGGTGAGTCCGCCGAGAGCCGTGGTCTGTTGGATATCCGAGAAAATTTTCCCATTGATTTCCATGCGGTCAACCACTGTCGTGAAACCAAAACTTTTTAGGTAATCAAAGCCCAGCTGCGGTGTGATCTGTGTCAGTGTCTTGACTGCCACGATGTTCATCGAATCACGGATACCATCTCTTAAAGAAGAGAGGCCCCGGTACGTTTCCCCATACCAGTTGGCAACCGGGCGCCCGTTCGCATAGTTAAACGGGGCATCGTTCATGACTGTTGCCAGTGTGAGTCCGGCGCTGTCCAAAGCCGGGGCATAGGTAGAAACTACTTTAAAAGTAGAACCTGGTTGTCTGACGGTATCGGTGGCGCGGTTTAAGGTACGGCTGGCGGATTTGGCGCCACGGCCGCCCACCATGGCTACGATATGCCCTGTGCTTTGATCTTCTACCACCAGGGAGACCTGGGGCTGGGGCGTTAAGCTGATTCTCTCTCCGTACACCTCATCGCCGGAGGACATAACGGCTTCCTTGTAGGCCTCGATATCCTGATAGGCTTCTTCCTGGGAAGCGTAGATCAGGTTATATTTGGAAGAACGATTTTCACGCCAGTAGGCACGGAACATTTCCGTGCTGACATTTTCCCGGTCTCCGTTAGCCTTGTCAATGGTCAACTCGTAGTTCAAATACCATTTGGTATTGGCAGGGAAATTGGTCTCGTCCGCAAATGCTTCGTCACAGATTTTCTGGATTTTCGGATCCAGGGTGGAATAAATCTTAAGTCCGCCGCTGTAGAGCAGAGTATAAGCCTGTGTCTCATTGTAGCCCGCTGCAATCAGATCTTCTAATACATCATCTATCAGCGCATCCGTAAAGTATGTATTGATAGATGACTCTTCATTGTTCTCAGAATCGGCAATCTGAATACGGGAATACACATCGTCAGCCAACGCCGCATCATGCTCTTCCTGGGTAATAAATCCCTGATCTTTCATATCTTTGAGCACTTTCCGCCGGCGCTCCGCATTGTCCTCTGGGTGTGTGATTGGATTATAACGGGACGGATTCTGCGTAATACCCGCAATGACCGCACATTCGGACAGATTTAATTCATTGACATGTTTGCCAAAATAGCGGTTGGATGCCGCTTCTACGCCCAATGTGTTCTGTCCAAGGTTGATGGTGTTCATATAGTTGATTAGGATGGTATCTTTATCCATCACCTTCTCAAGTTCCAGAGCCAGATATTGTTCCTGAATCTTACGTTTTACTTTATCCGCAAAAGAATCTTCGCTGGTCCAGTCTGTAAAGACATTATTCTTTAAAAGCTGCTGAGTGATAGTACTGGCGCCCTGGGAAAAATGCCGGTTTTGAATACCCGTCACGCCGGCACGGATGATACCTTTGATGTCGATACCGTTGTGATCATAGAAACGGGAGTCCTCGATAGCGACAAAAGCGTTCTGCAAATCCTGTGGCACCATATCAATGGTCACGGGGATACGGTTAGCGTCCCGAGCGACCAGTTTGTCAACCTGATTGCCCTCAATATCATAGACAAATGTTGAGAATCCGGTAGGTGTTACATCGATATTGCCGATATCCGGTGCCGTAGCAATGATTCCCTTAAAAACGCCGATACCGGCGCTGATGCTGATGATGGCAATGCCGATCATCGCTAATAAAAATACCTGTATAAAGGTAAAACCTATCTTTTTACCCCATTTTTTTCCGGTAGAATTGAGAGCCTGCTGTTTCTTGCGGACACCTCTTTTACTATAATTCATGTATATTGCCTCCTAAACCCAATTTGCGTCAGTTAAAAGAAAAACCCAAAACAGTAATTCTTGGGACGCAAACTGCTGAGTTTGCGTCAGTAAAGAAAAACCAAAAA